>NZ_JAANMS010000004.1 GCF_011250565.1 Nocardioides sp. IC4_145 | reverse complement strand
GTGACCCATCCGGGGGGCCTGCCGGATCGGCAGGCCCCCCGGATGGGTCACTTCTTCTTCAGGACCCAGAACTTCACGATCCGGGTGTCGGCCTTCGTGGTGTCGTTGCCGAGGTACTTCACGCGGACCTTCTTCTGGCCCGGCTTGGCGTACGCCGCCAGACGGACGGTGGCCTTGCCGTTGGGGTTGAGCTCGACGGTGGTGGCCTTGCCGGAGCGGAAGACCTTGACCGTGCCGGCGGCCGCGGCGTCGCCGGCCTCGACGGCGATCTTGAGGACGACCTTCTTGCCGACCTTGGCCTTGCCCTTCTTCGTGGTGGTGACCTGGGAGACGGCCTTGGGGGCCGGGGCGCCGACGACGGTGCCGGACGGCTTCGCGACGACCGAGACGTCCCAGGTGCCGGTCAGGCCGGCGGGGGCGGTGAAGGCGACGTCGGCCGCACCGGCGGTGACCGGGAAGCTGCCCACGCGGACCGACTTCGAGCCCTGGACGAGCGAGACCTCGACCGAGGTGTTGGTCGGGGCGCCGAGCGAGGTGAGGTCGAGCTTGGCCAGCGAGAAGGCGACCTCGTCACCAGCGGAGACGGAGGCGGGCAGACCCGGGGCCTCGACCTGCTGGCGTGCGAAGTCCGGCGAGATCGGGTCGTTGCCGGCCAGGTAGTCGCGCCACAGCTCCGCGTCGAGCAGCCCGGTGTCGGTGAAGGTGCCCTCGGTGAAGGCGCGGAAGTTGTCGCCGCCGGTGGCGAGGAACGACAGGGTGGAGACCGTGTAGGTGCGGTCGAGGTCGAGCGGCTGGCCGTCGATGCGGACCGAGGTGATGCGCTCGCCGGCCGGCTTGCTCGGGTCGGCGGTCACCCGCACGTTGTCGGACATGCCGAGCTGGAGGTAGGGCCGCGACGGGACGTTGCCCTCCGCGTCGGTCTGCCACTGCTGCTCGAGCACCTTCTTCAACGAGGCACCGGTGAGCTCCACCAGCGCGACGGTGTTGTTGAACGGGAGCACCGCGTTGGCCTCGGCGAAGGTGACGACGCCGTCGGTGTTGGCCGGGTTCGCCGCGGTGTCCCCGGCGAAGAGCAGGTCGGCGCGGAGGCCGCCAGGGTTGGTCAGGCCGAGGTCGGGCTCGGCGATCTCCGAGAGGCCGTCACGGAGGGCGTTGGCGACCAGGCCGCCGAGCGTCGACTCCGAGGCACGGTCGTCGCGCTTGCCGTCGGCGAACGCGGTGGTGATGTCGCCGGTGATCTTCGCGACCGGCTTGTTGCCGACCTCGGCTGCCGCGTCGAGCGCCGCCTGGGTGATCTCGGCGACCTCGGCCACGCGCGGCAGGGTCAGGTCGGCCTCGGCGGCGCGGGGCACGTTGCTGGCGGCGTACGCCGTGACCTCACCGGTGACGTCGTCCACGGTCAGGTCGACGCGGCCGATGTTCTCGCCGTACGAGCCGGTCTGCACGACCGGACGGGTGCCGGTGTCCCAGGCGTACTGCTTGTGCGTGTGGCCGGTGAAGATGACGTCGACCTCGGGGGCGGTGTCCTCGACGATGTCGGCGAAGACACCGCCGGCGGCGACCTCCTCCTCGAGGGTGGAGCCGTCGGGGGTGCCGGCGCCGGCGCCCTCGTGGTACTCCGCCACGATCACGTCGGCCTCGCCGTTGGTCTCGTCGTCGTCGGAGAGCTGGGCCGCGACGCGGTTGACCGCCTCCACCGGGTCGCCGAAGGTGATCTCGGTGATGCCGGCGGGGCTGACCAGCGCGGGGGTCTCCTCGGTGACGACGCCGATGACGCCGACGGTCACCCCGCCGACCTCGTAGGTGGCGTACTCGTCGAGGGCGGGCTCGGTCGTGCCCTTCTTGTAGACGTTCGCGCCGAGGTAGTCGAAGTCGGCGGCGTCCTGCACCCGGCCCTGGAGGTCGGCGAAGCCGCGGTCGAACTCGTGGTTGCCCACGGCGGAGCCGTCGAGCTCGAGCGCGTTGAGCACGTCGATGGTCGGCTGGTCCTGCTGGTTCGACGAGGCGAAGAGCGAGGCGCCGATGTTGTCGCCGGCGGAGAGGAAGAGGGTGTTGTTGTCCCCGGCCTCCGCGCGGACCTGCTCGACCGTGGTGGCGAACTTGGTGGTGTTCGCGTCGATCCGGCCGTGGAAGTCGTTGATGTTGAGCAGCGTGATGTCGACGGTGGCGGCGTGGGCGGGGGCCGGGACGAGCACCAGCGTCGTGGCAGCGACGGCGAGCCCGAGAGGCGCGACGAACCGCTTGGGGGTGGCAGGCATGTAGGCGATCTCCAGGTGGGGGTGACGGGCGCGTGCCCGATGACGGCCCCGGATGCAGGCAGCAGCGCACGCCATCGCCGTCGACAGACGACGTCCCGAGACGAGCGCGAGCAAGCGGAAACCTTCCGGCACGAGGGGCGAGCGGCCGATGAGGCCGCCGTCACCCTAATACGCGGCCGGACGCCCCCGATCCACCCCGAAGGTGACGATCTGGTGACGAAATGGGGCCGACGGGAACGCCGTCAGCGGGCGCCGGCGCCCAGCGCGCGGCGCTGTTTCCAGGCGTCGCGGAAGAACTCGTACCCCGACCACAGGGTCAGCGCCACGGCCACCACCAGGCATGCCTGGAAGACGTAGAACAGGACCTCGCCGGGCACCTCGAGCGCCCCGGACAGGTCGGGGTCGCGCAGTGGCAGGACGAGACCACCGAGCGCGAGCGCCTGCATCGTCGTCTTGAGCTTGCCGAGGTTCGCCGCCGCGATGACGACCCGCTTGGCGACCGAGAGCCGCAGCAGCGTCACGCTCCACTCACGGACGAGGACGACGATCGTCACCCACCACCAGATGTCGCCCACGATCGACAGCCCGATGAAGGCCATGCCGGTGATCGCTTTGTCGGCGATGGGGTCGGCGATCTTGCCGAAGTCGGTGACGAGGTTGCGGGCCCGGGCGATGTCGCCGTCGATCTTGTCGGTGATCATCGCGACGACGAAGAGCGTGTAGGCAACGCAGCGCCACAGGATCGAGTCGCCGCCGTCCACGAGCAGCGCCCAGCCGAAGAACGGCACCATCGCGATGCGCAGCGTGGTGAGCACGTTGGGCAGGTTCAGGTTCGACACCTGCGGCTGGGTCTCGCTCATGCGTGCGCCTCCTGCACGATCGGCTCGGCGTAGAGGTCCGCCCCCTCGGCGTCGACGACGACCGCGGTGACGAGGTCGCCGACCTGGGCGCGGTGGCCGAGGAGGTACGTCGACCCGTCGACCTCGGGACCCTGGTGCGCCGCGCGGCCCTCGACCGAGAGCTCGCCGTCCTCGTCGGACACCGACTCGACCAGCACCTCGACGGTCTCGCCGAGCCGCTCCAGCGCGCGTTGGGCGGTGAGCTCCTCGACCAGGGCGGTGACGTGCTCGGCGCGGGCGCGGACCTCGTCCTCGTCGAGCTTGCCGTCGTACGTCGCGGCCTCGGTGCCGTCCTCGTCGGAGTAGCCGAAGACGCCGGTGACGTCGAGCCGCGCGGCGACCAGGAAGTCGCACAGCGTCTCCAGGTCCTCCTCGGTCTCACCGGGGAACCCGACGATCACGTTGCAGCGCACGCCCGCCTCGGGCGCGTGGCCGCGGACCTGCTCGAGCAGGCCGAGGAAGCTCTCGGGGTCACCGAAGCGACGCATCCGGCGCAGCACCGACGCGCTCGCGTGCTGGAAGCTGAGGTCGAAGTAGGGCACGACGCCCGGCGTGGTCGCGATCGCCTCGACCAGCCCGGGGCGGGTCTCGGCGGGCTGCAGGTAGGAGACGCGCACCCGGTCGACCCCGTCGATCGCGGCCAGCTCGGGGAGCATCGTCTCCAGCAGCCGCAGGTCGCCAAGGTCCTTGCCGTAGGACGTGGAGTTCTCGCTGACCAGGAACAGCTCGCGGACGCCCTGGGTGGCCAGCCACTGCGCCTCCTGGAGCACGTCGCTGGGCCGGCGGCTGACGAAGGAGCCGCGGAAGGCCGGGATCGCGCAGAACGAGCAGCGCCGGTCGCAGCCGGAGGCCAGCTTCAGCGGTGCGGTCGGCCCCCCGTCCAGCCGGCGACGTACGGCGCGGGGCCCGGTGGCCGGCGCGCCCTGACCGATCTCCGCCGTCGACGTCGGCGCCGAGCCGTGACCGGGGACCGCCAGCGTCGACGCGGCGCGCTCGACCGGGGAGATCGGCAGCAGCCGGCGACGGTCCTGGGGCGTGTGCGCGTGGTGCGACTCCCCCGCGACGATGGAGCGCAGCCGCGCGGCGATGTCGGGGTAGTCGTCGAAGCCGAGCACCGCGTCGGCCTCGGGCAGCGACTCGGCCAGCTCCTTGCCGTACCGCTCGGCCATGCAGCCGACCGCGACCACGGCCTGCGCGCGGCCGCTGCCGCCGGCGGAGGGCTTGAGGTCGGCGGCCTCGAGCAGGGTGTCGACGGAGTCCTTCTTGGCGCTCTCGACGAAGCCGCAGGTGTTGACCACCACGGTGTCGGCGTCCGCCGGGTCCTCGACGAGGCGGAAGCCATCGGCCTCGAGCCGGCCGGCCAGCTCCTCGGAGTCGACCTCGTTGCGTGCGCACCCGAGGGTCAGCAGCGCCACCGAGAGCGGGGTCGTCGGGCCGGGGCGGGTGTCTGCTGCAGTCATGGTCGTGGCCGAGTATGACCGGCCGAGGACGCCACCCGCGAACCGTCGACGCCGCTCAGACTGGTTCCGTGTCCGGTTTCACGGCGAGGACCGGGCACATCGCCTCGAGGATGACGCGCTGCGCGACGCTGCCCATCAACAGCTTGCCGACCGGCGTACGTCGGCGCAGCCCGAGCACGACCAGGCGCACCTGCTCCGCGACGGCGATCCGCAGCAGCTCCTCGGCGACGTCCGCCACGACGACCTGGCGCACCTCGTGCTCGACCCCGTTGAGGCCGTCACCGACGTGAGCCAGCACCTCCGGGGCGGCGAAGCGCCGGTCGACGTACGCATCGCCCTTGCTCCCGTTGACGATCAGCAGCCGGTAGCCGCGGTGCCGCGCCTCCGCCGCGGCGTGCCGCACCGCGGCTCGCCCGAACTCGTCGGGCGTGAAGCCCACCAGGATCGTGCTCATCGCTCCACCAGCTCTCCGTCGTCGGTCCGCTTCCCTGTCTCCGGCGTTGCCCCGCCGTCCGTCCGTGGACGGGCCGGGCGCAGCCGGGCGACCACGAAGGGCACCAGGAGGAGGAGCGCGACCACCGTGTAGACCGCGACGGCGAGCGGCTCGTCGACGAGCCCGGAGGCTGAGCCACCGGAGATGGCGAGCGCCTCCCGTGCCTTGGACTCCAGGATCGGCCCCAGGATGACGCCCAGCACGAGCGGCAGCACCGGCAGCCCGAACCGCCGCATCGCCAGACCGAGGAGCCCGAAGACGAGCAGCAGGAAGAGGTCGAAGGCGTCGAGGTTGACCGTGTAGGCACCGAGCGAGGCAAAGAAGAGGATGCCCGAGTAGAGGTAGGGACGCGGCACCCGCAGCAGCCGGGCCCATAACGGCGCGAGCGGCAGGTTGAGCACCAGCAGCAGGGTGTTGCCGATCAGGAGGCTGGCCAGCAGCGTCCAGACCAGGTCCGGCTGCTCGGTCATCAGCTGGGGGCCGGGCTGGATGCCGTAGCCCTGCAGGGCCGCCAGCATGATCGTCGCGGTCGCAGTGACGGGCAGACCGAGCGCGAGCAGCGGCACGAAGGTGCCCGCCGCGGAGGCGTTGTTGGCGGCCTCCGGCCCGGCGACGCCCTCGATGGCACCCCGACCGAACTCCTCGGGATGCTTGCTGAGCTTCTTCTCCGCGAGGTAGGAGAGGAACGTCGGGGTCTCGGCGCCGCCGGCTGGGACCGCGCCGAAGGGGAACCCGAGGGCGGTGCCCCGCAGCCACGGGCCCACTGAGCGCCGCCAGTCGTCCTTGCCCATGAACGGCTGCCCCACGGGCGTGATCTGCATCGGCGTGCGGCGGAGGTGGGCGGCCACCCAGAGCGCCTCGCCGAGCGCGAAGATCCCTACGGCCACCACCACGATGTCCAGGCGGTCGGCGAGCTGGGTCGTGCCGAAGCTGAGCCGCGGCTGCCCGGTGTTGAGATCCAGGCCGACCAGGCCGATCGTGAGGCCGAGGAACAGTGCGATGAAGCCGCGCAGCCGGGAGGTCCCGAGGACCGCCGTCACCAGCACCAGCGCCATGATCGTGATGGCGAGGTACGACGGCGCGCCGATGCGCACCGCGACGTCCGCGAGGGCGGGCGCGAAGAAGACCACGCCGAGGGTGCCCACGGTGCCGGCGATGAAGGAGCCGATCGCCGCGGTGGCCAGCGCTTGGGCCGCTCGACCGGCCTTGGCCATCTTGTTGCCCTCGATCGCGGTCATCACCGACGACGACTCGCCGGGGGTGTTCAACAGGATCGAGGTGGTCGAGCCGCCGTACATGCCGCCGTAGTAGATCCCGGCAAACATGATGAACGCCTGGGTCGGCTCCAGGCCGTAGGTCACCGGCAGCAGCAGCGCCACCGCCATCGCCGGGCCGATGCCCGGCAGCACGCCGACGAAGGTGCCGAGGAGCACGCCGAGGGCGGCCCACAGGAGGTTCTCGGGGGTGACCGCGGACTCGAGGCCGCCCCACAGGAGCGAAAGGTTGTCCATCACAGGATCCCGTCGAGCAGGCCGGGGCTCAGCGGGATGCCGAGCCCGACGTAGAAGGCGTACCAGCTGCCGACCGACATCACGACGCCCACGAGCACGTCACGCACGAGGGTGGTGCTGCCCAGGGCCCAGGCGGCCCCCGCGAACAGCAGCGCGCCGGAGATGGCCCAGCCGAGGACGTCGATGGTCGCGATCGTGAGGACGAGGACGCCGACGAGCTTGCCGACGGTGACCCAGTCCGCAGGGGTGTCGAGGTCGATGTCCTCGCCGTCCTCCGCCTCGGGGCGCGAGCCGCGGAGCGTCGCGACGGCCAGCAGGACGGCGAGGACCAATAGCACCCCGCCGACGACGAACGGGAAGACCCGGGGGCCGACGGGATCGGCGAAGCCGACCTCGAGGGTGGTGGCGTCGTAGACGGTGTAGCCGCCGAGGGCTGCCAGGCCGGCGGCGAGGCCCAGCTGCGATCGGTCGACGGGGTCCGGTCCCGGTGCCGCCGTCGTCTCGTGCGCGGTCGCGGTCACAGCAGACCGACCTCCTCCAGTGTCGACGCGACGCGCGCGTCCTGCTCGTCCAGGAACTGGCCGAAGTCGTCGCCGGTCACCAGCGCGTCGGTCCAGCCGTTGTCCTCCAGTGCCTGCTGCCACTCCGGCGACGCATGCATCTCCTCGATGAAGGCGATGAGCTCGGCGCGGCGCTCCTCGGAGAGGTCCGGCGGGGCGAGGACGCCCCGCCAGTTGGTGAAGACCAGGTCGATCCCCGACTCGGTCAACGTCGGCACGTCGGCGGCCGGCCCACCGGCCAGCCGCTCCTCGCCGGAGACCGCCAGCACCCGCAGCTCGCCGGCGGCGATCTGGCCCTCGAACTCGCCGAGCCCGGAGAACCCGACGGCGATCTTGTCGCCGAGCAGGGCGCTGGTCAGCGGACCGCCGCCGTCGTAGGGCACGTAGCGCACCTCGGCCGGCTCGATGCCGACCGCCTCGGCCAGCTGCATCGGGAACAGGTGGTCCGGCCCGCCGGGACTCGACCCACCGCCGACCGCGATGCCGGTGGGGTCCGCACGCCAGGCGTCGACGAAGTCCTTGATCGACTCGTACGGCGAGTCGGCGGGCACCAGCACGCCCTCCTGGTCCTCGATCAGCTGCGCGATGGGCGTGGCGTCGGTGACCTTGAACGGCAGGGCGAAGGAGTACGCCGATCCGACCACCCCGAGGCCCATCGTCATGAGCGTGTGCTCGTCACCAGCGGCGCCCATCAGGCGGGTCAGCGCGACGGAGCCACCCGCGCCGAGGATGTTGGTGACCTCGAAGTCGCCGCCGGTGACGTCGTCGTGCTCCATCACGCTGACCGCGGCGCGGCCAGTCTGGTCGTAGCCGCCGCCGGGGCTGTTCGGGATCCACATCGCCAGGTCGCGCGACGCGTCCCCGCGGGTCACGCCGCACCCGGCGGTCGCCACCGACACCGTCACGGCGACGGCCGCCGCGATCGCTCGTGTTGCCGTCAGCATGTCTCTCCTGTCACGTTCGGGGGGACGAGCATCTCGAGCCGTTGTGGCGACCGTCACCCTTCGGAAACCAATGGAGGTTGTGGAACTTGTGGTCTCGACGCCCACGGCTCAGCCTCGCGGCGCAGGTGCTGCTCCTGCAGCTGACGGTGCTCGCGGTGGTCGTCCTCGTCTCGGCGGTCGTGTCCGTCCGGCAGGCCGACGCCGCCTTCCGCGAGACCCGCGGCGAACGTCTCCGGGCCACCGCGGAGAACCTCGCCTCCACGCAGGCGCTGCGCGACGCGATGGAGGTGCCGAGCGACCGCACCGCGCTGGCGGCGTACGTCCAGGACCGCGCCGACCTCGTCGGCGCGACGTCGGTCCACGTCACCGACCCGAGCGGCACGGTCGTCCTCGGGACCGATCCCCTGCAGCGGGGGCGGCCGGTGGACCTGGGCGACCGCAGCGTGCTGGACCGGCGCGAGTGGACCGGCGACATCACCGACCGCGGCCGGCGGGCGATCGCCGCGATGGTGCCGGTGCTCTCTGACAGCGACAGCGACGCCGCGGAGGCCGGGCGACGCCCTCGGACCGGGACCCTGGTCGGGGTGGTCGTGGTGACCGAGGACTACCCGCCGGCCACCGAGCGCCTGGGCGAGGCGACCGAGGAGCTCGCCGTCGTCCTCGGACTCGGGCTGACGCTCGGCGGCGCCGGGTCGTGGTTGCTCTCACGGCTCGTCCGGCGTCGCACGCGCGGGCTCGAGCCCGACGAGATCGCCGCTCTCGCCGACCAGCGCGAGGCGCTGCTGACCTCGATCCGGGAGGGAGTGGTCGCGGTGAGCGAGGCGGGGGTCCTGACCGTCGTGAGCGACAGCGCTCGCGAGCTGCTCGGGCTGCCCGGCGAGGCGACCGGCCGTCGTGTCGACGACCTCGACCTCGAGGCGTCGGTGCGCGAGCTGCTCAGCGGGGGCACCGAGGTCCACGACCGGGTGCTTGTCGTCGCCGGCCGGGTGCTGGTCACCAACCGCAACCGGGTCCGGCACGACGGGCGGCCGACCGGCACCGTCACCACCGTCCGCGACCGCACCGAGCTGCTGGCGCTGCAGAGCGAGCTCAGCGCCCGGCAGAGCGTCACCGAGACGCTGCGCGCCCAGACCCACGAGTTCAGCAACCAGCTCCACACGATCTCCGGGCTGCTGCAGCTCGGCGAGCCCGACGAGGCGGCCCGGATGATCAGCACGCTCACCCGCCGTCGGGCGGCGATCAGCGACGCGGTCACCGCCCGCGTGGACGACCCCGCGGTCGCTGCGCTGCTCATTGCGAAGACCAGCGCGGCCGCGGAGCGGCACATGTGGCTCGGGCTCACCGACGACACCCGCCTCCCGCGGCTGGACCACGAGCTGTCGGCCGACCTCGGCACGGTGCTCGGCAACCTGGTCGACAACGCGGTCGAGGCGGTCGCGACGACCGGCCGGGTGGGACGGCGGGCACGCGTGGACGTGCACCTGGCCCTGGAGGAGGACGGCACGGCGGTCGTCCGGGTCGCCGACACCGGGCCGGGGGTACCGTCCGACCAGACGGAGGCCGTCTTCCGACGGGGCTTCACGACGAAGCCGAGCGATGCCGGCGGGCGCGGCATCGGCCTGGCGCTGGTGCAGGTCGTCTGCGAACGGCGTGGCGGGTCCGTCTCCGTGCAGCCGCGCGAGGAAGGACCGGGGGCGGTGTTCACCGCGCGGCTGCCGGCAGGGAGGGGCGACCATGACTGAGCGGGGCGACGGCCGGCCCGACCTGCGGGTCCTCGTCGTCGACGACGACTTCATGGTCGCGTCGATCCATGCCCGCTTCGTCGAGCGCGCCGCCGGGTTCGTCGTGGCCGGCCGGGCGGCCAGCGGCGCCGAGGCACTGGACGCGGTCGCGCGCCTCCGGCCTGACCTCGTGCTGCTCGACGTCCACCTGCCCGACCTCAGCGGCATCGAGGTGCTGCGCCGACTGCGCGGTCGGGGCGACGACGTGGGCGTCATCGTCGTGACCGCCGCACGGGAGGTCGACACCGTCCGTGCGGCTGCGGCGGCCGGTGCGGCGCACTACCTGGTCAAGCCGTTCGAGCACGAGGACCTCGTCGCCCGCATGGAGGCGTTCCGGGCGGCCCACACGGCACTGCAGGGCGTCGAGGCGCCGGACCAGGAGCACATCGACGCGGTCTTCGCGCCGCTCGGTCGGGCCCGGGCGACCCTGCCCAAGGGGCTGAGCCCAGAGACCGCCGAGTCGGTGCTGGCCGCGCTCCGCGGGGGTCACGAGCTCTCCGCGGCCGAGGCGGCGGAGGTCGTGGGGATCTCCCGGGTCAGCTGCCGGCGCTACCTCGAGCACTTCGTGGACAACGGGGCCGCGGCCGTGCGGCTGCGCTACGGCGGGACCGGTCGTCCGGAGCGTCGCTACCGAGCGACCTGAGCCCGCCAGGAACCCCCACACCGGGCCGCCCGGTCGCCTACGGTGAGCGCAGACACCTGCGCGCACGGGCTGCGGGGAGGAGGTTCCGATGGACACGCCCAGGACCGACGGGCCCGCCGCCGATGCCGCCGTGCTGTGGCAGCTCACGCTCGAGCACTCCCCCGTCGGCATGGCCCTGGTCGACCTCGAGGGCCGGGTCGTGCTGGTCAACCGGGCGTTCGCGGAGATGCTGGGACGCGACGCCGCGCAGATGCGCGGTCTGCACTTCGCCGAGTTCACCCACGGTGACGACCTCGAGCACGACGTGCACCACTTCGACCGAGCCACCGCCGGGGAGCTCGACTCCTACCGGCTGCGCAAGCGCTACGTGCACACCGACGGCCGCACGGTGTGGAGCGACCTGTCCGTCGGTGCGGTCCGCGACGCCGACGGTCGGCTGCACCACCTCGTCGCCCAGATCCTCGACGTCACCGAGCAGCACGAGGTCGAGCAGCGGCTGGCCGCCGCCAACGCCGAGATCGAGCGCGAGCGGCAGGCGCTCGAGGCGGTCTTCGAGACCGTCGGGGTGGGCCTGCTCCTGCTGGACGCCGACGGCCGCTACGTCCGGATGAACCGGCGGCACCGCGAGACCATGAACCTGCCGTTCCCCGATGGGCACGACGGCGCGGCGGGGCAGCTCGGGCACGTCTACCACCTCGACGGGCGCACGCCGCTGACCCGCGAGGAGATGCCGTCGTACCTCGCCACCCAGGGTGAGGAGTTCACCGACTACCGCTACTGGGTGGGGGACGACCCGTTGACCCGGGCGGCCTTCACCACCAGCGCCCGGCAGGTGCGTGGGCCGTCGGGCGAGCGGCTCGGCGCGGCGCTGGCCTACCAGGAGATCACCGACCTGCTGCGGGCGCTCCAGGTCAAGGACCAGTTCGTCTCCTCGGTCTCCCACGAGCTCCGCACCCCGCTCACCGCGGTCCTGGGGCACCTGGAGATGCTCTGCGAGGAGGACCTGCCCGGGGACGTCGTCGACCGGTTGCAGGTCGTGCGCCGCAACGCCGAGCGGCTCCGCACCCTCGTCTCCGACCTGCTGCTGGTCGCCCAGGCCGGCGAGGTCGGGCTCGAGATGCACCGCCGCGACGTCGACCTGGCGGCGCTCGTCGGCGAGGCGGTCGAGACCGCCCGCACCGCCGCCGACCGCGCCGGGGTGACGCTGGACGCCGACCTGCCGGCCCACCTGGTCGTGCGCGTCGACGAGCAGCGGGTGCGCCAGGTCGTCGACAACCTTGTCTCCAACGGCGTCAAGTACACCGAGCGCGGCGGGTCGGTCGAGGTCGCGCTCCGCCTCGTCGCCGGTGCGGTCGAGCTGACGGTCCGCGACACCGGCATCGGCATCGCCCGCGACGAGCTCACCGCCGTCTTCACCCGGTTCTTCCGGGGCGGCGCAGCGCTCGAGCGGCACATCCCCGGCACCGGACTCGGCCTGGAGATCGTCAGCTCGATCGTGAGCGCCCACGGCGGCACCATCGCCGTCGACAGCGAGCTCGGCCGGGGCAGCGTGTTCACGGTGACCCTGCCGCTCTGAACCCCGGACGGCTGCTCCGGACCCGGCCGGGCCCGGACGTTCCGCCCCGCGGTGCCCGGTGGCGACCTACGCTGGGAGCACCGCGCAGGAACGGCACGACCGACGACCGTCCGCTGCGGTAGCACCTCATCGACACGGCCCACCGGCCTGAAGGGCCCTTCATGCCGCTGGCGCACCCGTCGCCCACCCTCCCGAGCGACGTGCCCAACGACCCCGGGTGCGGTCCGGACCGTCCGCGCCTGGGCGCCGTCGTCCGCCGGGTGGGGGTCAACCTGCTGGTCGCGTGCGTCGTGCCGGCCGTGCTCTTCTACACCTGCTTCCGGCTCGGCGACGTCTGGGTGGCGATGGGCGCTGCGCTGGCGTGGTCGTACGGCGCGATCGCGTGGCGGGCGTGCACCGGACGGCGCGCGTCCGGCCTGCTCTACCTCACCGCGGCCGTGATGACGGTGCGGACCGGGGTCTCCGTCGCCTTCGACAGCACCTACCTCTACTCCCTCCAGCCGATCGTCACCGACGGCCTGGTCGCGGCGCTGTTCCTGCTGTCGCTGGCCACCGCCCGGCCCGTGGTGGCGCGCCTCGCGGGTGACTTCTACCCCCTCGACGACGACCTGGCGCTCCGGCCGCGAATCCGTCGGCTCTTCGCCCGGCTCACCCTGCTGTGGGGCGCGCTGGGCGCGGCCAAGGCGGCCGGCACGCTGTGGCTGCTCGAGTCGCGCTCGCTGGAGACGTTCGTGCTGGTGAAGACGGTCTCCATGCCGACGCTGAACGGCCTCGCCGTCGTCGCCACGATCGGCGCCGCCGTGCTCGTCGCCCGACGCGAGGGCCTGCTGCCGGGCGCACCGCTGTCCACTGCGGTGATGTAACGGGATCCGCTCCCGGCGACAGGTGGTGGACGGACGGCGCGCCGTGCGCCGCCCTGCGCCGACTCCCCCGCGGCGCAGCACCCTGCTCAGGAGCCGCCCGTGACGACCTCGGTCCACCCGGACGTCGAGCGTGACCTCGTCGATCCCGCCCTCCCGCCACGTGACCGGCCCGAGCAGCGGCCGGGCCGGCACCGTCGCGAGCGGGTCCCCGCCGACGACCTCACGGTCATCATCCCGGCCTACGACGAGGTCGCCTCGATCGCCGACACCGTCCGCAGCGTGCTCGGCCAGTCGACCCCGCCGGCGCGGGTCGTCGTCGTCGACGACTGCTCCACCGACGGCACCGGCGAGGCCGCCCGCGCGGCCGGCGCAGAGGTGATCCGGCCCGAGCACAACACCGGCTCCAAGGCCGGGGCGCAAAACCTGGCCCTCGGCCTGGTCGACACGGCGTACACCATGGCCATCGACGCCGACACCACGCTCGCGCCCGACGCGATCGAGACGCTCCTCGAGCCGCTCGACGCCGACGCGTCCGTCGCGGCGGCGTGCGGCTTCGTTGTCCCGCGCCACGTGCGGTCGGTGTGGGAGCGCGGGCGGTACGTCGAGTACCTGCTGTCGTTCACCTTCTACAAGCCCACCCAGGACCACTACGGCGCACCGCTGATCGCGTCCGGCTGCTTCTCGGCGTACCGCACCGACGTGCTCCGCGACGCCGGCGGCTGGTCGGAGCGCACCCGCGCCGAGGACATGGACCTGACCTGGACGTTCTTCCAGCGCGGGCACCACGTGCGGTTCGTGCCCGAGGCGGTCTGCTACCCGATCGAGCCGCACGACCTGGACTTCATGAGCAAGCAGCTCCGGCGCTGGTCGCACGGCTTCGTGCAGAACGTGCGGCTGCACTGGCGCGGCATCCTGCCCCTGCCGTTCCTCAGCACCGCCGTCGGCGTGGCGATGGTCGACGCGGTGGTCGCGTCGCTCGTCTACCTGCTCGTGCTGCCCGTGCTGGCCGTCGTCGTGAGCCCCTGGGTGCTGGCGGCGTACGTCGTGGACGTGCCGGCGATCCTCGTGCCCGTGCTCGTGGCGGCCCGTCGCCGCGGCGAGGTCGGCAAGGCGCTGGCGTCGGTGCCGGCCTTCCTCGTGCTGCGCATCGTCAACGGAGTCTTCATGATCCGGGCCCTCTGGAGCGAGGTCGTCCTCCGCAAGCCGCTGCTCGTCTACGAGAAGGGCCACTGAGATGACCGCGGGACTCCCCGGCACCGGCCTCGGTGGCCTGCTCTACGTGCTGCTCGCGCTGTTCATGCCGCTGCGCGAGCTCTACCTCACCGCCCGCGGCCGCAGCAGCCGCGAGCGCTGGGCCGTCGTCGGCCGCCAGGCGTCGCTCGCGCTCGGCGTCGTCGGCGCCCTGCTCACCACGGCGGTCGTCGTCGGCCGCGCGGTCGACGCCCGCGGGCCCGCCGGAGGCGCCGCCGGCACGCTGCTCGCCGGCGCCGCCGTCGGGCTGTGCGTGCTCGCCGTGCTCGCCGTCGTCCTGCGGCTGTGGGCGCTGCTGGACCGGCGCGCCGTCACGGCCGGGTGAGCCCGGCCGGGGTCAGCCGGTCGGGACGTCGGCTTCCATGGCGGCGACGAAGTCGGACTTGACCGCGCGCCAGGCCTCGTCGGTCATCGTGCGGCGCCAGTAGGGCGAGCAGGACATCTCGGCGCGGCTCAGGCCGCGGTCGACGAGGAGGTGCTTGCGGATGCCGCGGACCTCCTCCGCCTCGCCGTGGACGAAGGCGTGTGCGCGACCGGCCGGGGCGTCGAGCGCCTCGAGCGAGCGCAGCAGCAGCGTGACCGGGTCGTCGTCGCCGGCGCGGTGCAGCCACTGGAGGTGCAGGTCGCCCGGGCTGCTGAGCGGCAGCTCGTGCCCGGCGTCGTCGCAGACGAGCCGCACGACCACGGGCCGCCCGGCGGGCACCGCCTCGAGGGAGGCGGCGATGGCGGGCAGCGCGGACTCGTCGCCGACCATGAGGTGCCAGTCGGCGGTCGGGTCCGGCTTGTAGCCCCCGCCCGGCCCCTCGAGCACCAGCACGTCACCCGGCGCGGCCGAGGCCGCCCAGCGACCCGCCGCTCCGAGGTCGCCGTGGACGACGAAGTCGATCGTCAGCCGCTCGCCGTCCCAGGCACGGACGGTGTAGCGCCGGCGCGCCGGCCACCACTGCGCGTCGTGCTCGTCGCGCACCTGCTGGGGCTCGAAGACCGGGCCGTACGGCGCGCCGTCGGGCGCGATCGCGAGGTTGACGTAGGCATCGGTGCAGTCGGGCATCTCGAAGCCTGAGAGCCCGTCGCCCCCGAGCACCACCCGGACCATCGCGGGCGTGACCCACGTGGCCGACACCACAGTTCCGTGCACGGGACCTCCCTCGACGACGACCGTTGGACTTAGGTTAGCCTCACCTCCGTCGCGACCGGGGGCCGCCCCCGGGTCGTGACGAGATCGGGCGCCGCCGGCGCCCCCCGTGCCCGAAAGGACCACCGTGCGTTCCCTGCGCCTCCTCACCGCCTCCCTCGGAGCGGCCGCCCTCGTGCTCAGCGCCTGTGGCTCGTCCGACGACGAAGCCGCCGCCGACGCGCCGAGCAAGGACTCGTCGTCGTCCGCCGAGTTCCCGATCACCATTGAGCACGCGCTCGGCACCACCACCATCGAGGAGCAGCCCGAGCGCGTCGCGACCGTCGCGTGGGCCAACCACGAGGTGCCGCTGGCCCTCGGCGTCGTGCCGGTCGGCATGGCCGCGGCCAACTTCGGCGACGACGACGGGGACGGGCTGCTCCCCTGGGTCAGCGACGAGCTCGAGGAGCTGGACGCGGAGACGCCGGTGCTCTTCGACGAGACCGACGGCATCGACTTCGAGGCCGTGGCCGACACCGAGCCGGACCTGATCCTGGCGTCGTACTCCGGTCTCACCCAGGAGGACTACGACACCCTCAGCGAGATCGCCCCGACCGTGGCCTACCCCGAGGCCCCGTGGTCGACGGAGTGGCGCGACATGATCCTGCAGAGCAGCGAGGCCATGGGCATGGCCACCGAGGGCGAGGAGCTCGTCGCCGAGCTCGAGGCCGAGATCACCGAGGCCGTCGACGCGCACCCGGGCCTGGCCGGCAAGAAGACGATGTTCCTCACCCACGTCGACACCGCCGACCTCAGCGAGGTCAGCTACTACACGACGCAGGACACCCGCGCGAAGTTCTTCTCCGACCTCGGCCTGGCCACGCCGGCCAGCATCGAGGAGGCCTCGCAGGAGTCCGACCAGTTCTCGGGCACGCTCAGCGCCGAGCAGGTCGACAAGCTCGACGACGTCGAGATCATCGTGACCTACGGCGACGAGGAGCTGGTCCAGGCGCTCGAGAGCGACCCGCTGCTCTCCAAGATGCCCGCGGTCGAGAACGACGCGATCGTCCTGCTGCCCAACACGCCGCTGGGCACCGCCGCGAACCCGACGCCGCTCTCGATCTCCTACGTCCTCGAGGACTACGTCGACATGCTCGCGAAGGCCGCCGGCGCCGAGTGACCGCCGTTCCGGGAGGGTCGCCCGCGTGACCCTCGCACCTCCGCTCCCCGCCCCGGGCGTCGCTGCCACGCGACGCCCGGGGCGGTCGCGCGCGCTGTGGCTGGTCCTCGGCCTGCTCGCGCTCCTGGGCCTCGCCCTGCTCTCGGTCGCCGTCGGCTCCCGGCCGGTCGGCTGGTCCGACATCACCGCCGCGCTCGGCGGCTCGAGCGACACCCTCGCCGAGGCCGCGGTCACCAAGCGGATCCCGCGCACGCTGCTCGCGGTCGCCGTCGGCGCCGCCCTCGGTCTCGCCGGCGCGGTCATGCAGGGCGTCACTCGCAACCCGCTCGCCGACCCGGGCATCCTCGGCGTCAACATGGGCGCCTCGCTGGCGGTCATCACCGGCATCGCGTGGTTCGGCCTCACCGCCGCCGCCAGCTTCGTGTGGGCCGCCATCGCCGGCGCGGCCCTCTCCGCCGTCTTCGTGTACGCCGTGGGGTCGCTCGGGCGCGGTGGCGCGACGCCGCTCAAGCTCGCCCTCGCGGGCACGGCGACCTCGGCCGCGTTCGCCTCGTTCATCACCGCCGTCGTGCTCCCCCGCAACGACATCGCGGGCGGCGTGCGGTCCTGGCAGATCGGCGGCGTGGGCGGCGCGTCCTTCGACACGATCACGCTGGTGCTGCCGTTCCTCCTGGTCGGGCTGCTCGTCTGCCTGGTCTCCGCCCGCGGCCTGAACTCCCTGGCCCTCGGCGACGACGTCGCCGCCGGCCTGGGCGAGCGCGTCGCGCTGACCCGCGGCGCGGCGGCGGTCGGCGCGGTGCTGCTGTGCGGCGCGGCCACCGCGGCGGCCGGCCCGATCGGCTTCGTCGGGCTCGTCGTGCCGCACCTGTGCCGGCTGCTGGTCGGCGTCGACCACCGCTGGCTGCTCCCGTCCTCCGCGGTCGTCGGCGCGGCGCTGCTGACCGGCGCCGACGTGGTGGGCCGCATCGTCGCCCGGCCCAGCGAGATCGACGTCGGCATCATCACCGCGCTCATCGGCGCGCCGTTCTTCATCCACGTCGTCCGCCGCCAGAAGGTGCGTGCCCTGTGACCGCGTCGCTCTCCTCCCCGGGAGCTCCCGCGCCGCTCGCGGCCCCGGCCGCCGGGACCGTCGAGCGGGTCGCGCGCGGCCGCGTCCGACGCAAGGCCCGCCGCCGCGTCGTGGTGGGGGTGCTCCTCGTCCTCGTGGTGGCCGTCTTCGCCACCAGCCTCATGGTCGGCCGCACGTTCTACCCGCCCGCCGACGTCGTGCGCGTCGTCCTCGGCGAGGACGTGCCCGGCGCGTCCTTCACGGTGGGCCGGCTCCGCCTCCCCCGGGCCGTGCTCGCGCTCCTCGTGGGCCTGTGCTTCGGCCTGGCCGGCGTCACCTTTCAGACGATGCTGCGCAACCCGCTGGCCAGCCCCGACATCATCGGGATCAGCGCCGGGTCCAGCGCGGCCGCCGCGGTCGCGATCGTCACCTTCGGCCTCTCCGGGACCGCCGTCTCCTTCCTCGCCATCACCGCCGGGCTCGGCGTCGCGCTGCTCATCTACGTGCTGTCCTTCCGGGACGGCGTCGCCGGCACCCGGCTGATCCTCATCGGCATCGGCATCGCCGCGATGCTCGAGAGCGTGATCGCCTACGTGCTGAGCAAGGCAGCGGCCTGGGACCTCCAGGAGGCCACCCGCTGGCTGACCGGCAGCCTCAACAGCGCGAGCTGGGACGACGTCGTGCCCACCCTCCTCGCGCTCGCCCTCCTCGGCCCGGTGCTGCTCACGCGCGCCGGCGACCTCGACATGCTGCAGCTCGGCGACGACGCTGCCTCCGCGCTCGGCGTACGCGTCGAGCGCACGAGGGTTCTCGTCATCGTCGCGGCCGTCGGGCTCGTCGCCTTCGCGACCGCCGCCACCGGCCCGATCGCCTTCGTCGCGTTCCTCGCCGGTCCGATCGCCGCCCGCATCGTCGGCCCGGGCGCCTCGCTGCTCGTCCCGTCCGCGCTCGTCGGCGCCCTGCTCGTGCTGGTCGCCGACCTGGCCGGGCAGAACCTGTTCGACCACCGCTACCCGGTCGGCGTCGTCACCGGCGTGCTGGGCGCGCCGTACCTCGTCTACCTCATCGTCCGCACCAACCGCGCCGGAGGCTCGCTGTGACCGCCGACCACACCCTCACCGTGCACGAGCTCGAGCTCGGGTACGGCGAGCGCACCGTCATCGAGTCCCTCGACCTGGTGCTCCCGCCCGGCCGGGTGACCGCCATCGTCGGCGCCAACGCCTGCGGCAAGTCCACGCTGCTGCGCTCGATGTCGCGGCTGCTGCGGCCGCGCACCGGGCAGGTGCTCCTCGACGGCGAGCAGGTGCACAAGCTGCCCGCCAAGGAGCTGGCCCGCACGCTCGGCCTGCTCCCCCAGGCGCCCACCGCGCCCGAGGGCATCACCGTCAGCGACCTCGTCGGCCGCGGCCGCAACCCCCACCAGCGGCTGCTCTCGCGCTGGAGCGCCGAGGACGACGCCGCCGTCGCCGCGGCACTCGAGGCCACCGACACCGTCGGGCTCGCCGACCGGCCCGTCGACGAGCTCTCCGGCGGTCAACGGCAGCGGGTGTGGATCGCGATGGCGCTCGCCCAGCAGACCGACGTGCTGCTGCTCGACGAGCCCACGACGTACCTCGACGTCAGCCACCAGGTCGAGGTGCTCGACCTGCTCACCGACCTCAACCGCACCCGCGGCACGACGATCGTCATGGTGCTCCACGACCTCAACCTCGCCGCGCGGTACGCCGACCACCTCGTCGCCCTCGCCGGCGGCCGTCTCCACGCGGCCGGCGACCCGCACGCGGTGCTGACCGAGGAGAACGTCCGCGCGGTCTTCGGCCTCGACTGCTCGGTCATCACCGACCCCGTCTCCGGGCGGCCGCTCATGCTGCCGATCGGCCGCCACCACGTGGCGGCGCCGACGCACTGAGCGTCCCTGCGGCGGGCGACCTCAGAGCGAGCCGAGGCGCGGGCTGAGCCAGGAGCCGGGCGTCCGCTCCGGCGCCGGCTCCTCGCCCCGCGTCGCGCCCGGGTCGACGCTCGTCGGCGTACCGCTCGTCACCTCGGTGCGCGACGCGGCGACGCGACTCGCCGACGGAGAGGGGCTGGGGCTCATGCGCGTGCCGTAACCGCCGGCGGGTGCGGGGATGCGCCGGTCCAGACGGGTTCCCGCCCCGGTTGCTCAGACGACGAGCCATACCAGGCAGGCGAGGCCGAAGGCGGAGAGGCCGAGGGTCGTCTCCATGACCGTCCAGGTCTTGAGGGTCGTCTTCTCGTCCATCCCGAAGAACCGGCTGACCAGCCAGAAGCCGGAGTCGTTGACGTGGGAGAGCACGGTCGAGCCGGCGGCGATCGCGATGACGATGAGGCTGAGCTCGACGCTGCCGAGGTTCGCGTCGGCGGCCGGCCCGGCGATCAGGCCGCCGGCCGTGGTCAGGGCGACGGTGGCGGAGCCCTGCGCGACGCGCAGCAGCGTGGCGATGACGAACGCCTGCAGGATCAGGGAGAACCCGAGTCCCGAGAGCGAGGAGCTGAGCGCGGCGCCGACACCGCTGAGCTCGAGCACCCCGCCGAACATGCCGCCGGCGCCGGTGATCAGGATGATCGCGCAGATGGGGCCGAGCGCCTGGTCGAGGATCGTGGTCACGCGGGCCATCGACGCGTGCGGACGGCCGAGCACCGCGATGGCGACGAGCACGGTGATGAGCAGCGCGACCGGCGTCTGTCCGAGCAGGCCGAGGAAGTCGACCCAGCTCGCCCCCTCCTCGATCGTCCCGGTCGTCACGAGCGTGTCCAGGACGGTGTCGAAGGAGATGAGCACCAGCGGGATGAGCAGCAGGCCGAGGACGGTCACGAACCTCGGCGGGCCGCCGGTGGACCCGTCCTCGTCGCCCTCGCCGTCCTCCACCTTGCCGAACACGACGTCGGTGATCGACACGTCGATCCGCGCGCCGAGGAACCGGGAGACCAGGTAGACACCGACGTACCAGGACAGCACCGCGATCGGCAGCCCGACCAGCAGCGTCACGCCGACCTCGGCGTCGATCTGCTGCGCAGCGGCGACCGGGCCCGGGTGCGGGGGGACGATCGCGTGCATCGCGGCGAAGGCACCGGCCGCGGGGAGCGCGTAGTAGAGCAGCGAGCCGCCGAAGCGCCGCGCGACGGTCAGGATGATCGGCAGGAAGACGACCAGGCCCGCGTCGAAGAAGATCGGGAACCCGAAGAGCAGTGCGGCCACGCCGAGGGCGAGCGGCGCCCGCTTCTCCCCGAACCGCCCGATGAGGGTGTCGGCCAGCACCTGCGCGCCGCCGGTCACCTCCAGCAGCCGGCCCAGCATCACGCCGAAGGCGACGAGCAGCGCCACCGAGCCGAGCGTGTCGGCGAAGCCGTACATCAGCACGTCCGGGATGTCGCCGAGGTCGAAGCCGACTGCGACCGCCGTCACCACGCTGACCAGCACCAGCGCGATGAACGCGTGCAGCTTCACGGCCATGATCAGGACGAGCAGCAGGGCGACCGCGCCTGCCGCGATCAGGAGGAGCGTGGCGGTGCCGTAGACCGGGTCGATCGCTTCCATGGTGTCCTTCCGGGTCGGGAGCACCACCTTCCCGTGAGGGAGGCGCGCCCGCAACGGCCCCGGACTCGGTTCAGTCGAGACAGAACTCGTTGCCCTCGATGTCCTGCATGACGATGCAGGACTCGTCGAACCCGTCGGCGAGCATCGTGCGGACGTGCGTGGCACCGAGACCGGTCAACCGCTCCTGCTCGGCCTCCAGCGCGGCGAGCCGCTCGTCGCCGACGAGGCCCGTGCCCACCCGGACGTCGAGGTGGACGCGGTTCTTGGCGACCTTGCCCTCCGGGACGCGCTGGAAGAACAACCGCGGCCCCGCCCCGGTGGGGTCGACGCAGGCGAACGCCGACCCCTGGTGCTCCGCGGGGAGCGAGGCGTCGAAGTCGGCCCAGGACTCGAAGCCCGGCGGTGGTGGCGGCACGACGTACCCCAGCACCTCGCACCAGAAGCGGGCGACCCGCTCCGGCTCGGCGCAGTCGAAGGTGACCTGGACCTCGCGCACGGACGCCATGGGGCCACGCTAGACCCGGACCGCGCCGCGGGTCAGCCCCCGGTGATGCCCACCGGCACCCGCACCGACGTGCGCTGTCCGGAGCGGACGTCGAACGTCTGGTCCATGGTGAGGTGGTACGGCGTGTTGGCACCGGCGGCCTGCAGCTCGCACGACCAGCGACCGGCGCGCAGGCGGCTCAGCTCGAAGACCGGACCCTCCGCGCGGCGGACGACCGTGGCGAACTGCGCCCGCTCGTCCGAGCCGGGCAAGCGACAGGTCACCTTGACGAAGCCGTTCGCCCACGGCCAGGCGCGCCCGGTCCGGGCGTCGACGAGCAGTCCGTGCAGCGACCCGCCCTCGGGCCCGCGACGGATGCGGACCCGGGCGACGTCGCGACCGACCCGCACCGTCCGGGCCGCCGGTGGCAGGTGCTTGCCGTACGTCGCGAGCCGGACCTCGTAGGTGCCCCGCGCGAGGCGGGAGAAGGTCACCCGTCCGTCCGGACCGACGGACCTCGCGCCCGCAGGCGGCTGCCGGACCCAGCTCGGCGCGCCTCGGGTGAGTCGGACGCCCGTGCCGGCCGGCGCCCGCACCACCAACCGGCCGGGAGTCGGGGCGGCGCGCAGCTCGCCGAGGGCGGTGGTGCGCCCCGGACGCACCCGGAACGTGCGCCAGGCCTGCTCCCAGCGGTCCTCACGACGGTCGAACCAGGTGCCGTGCAAGCGGTACGTCCCTGGGACGAGGGGTGGAAGGCGCAGCTGGTGGCGCGCCCCCCTCGTCCAGGTGTCGCCGATGCGCGCCCCCCGACCGTCGTAGAGGTCGACCTCGGCGTGCCGCTCCGGGAACCGACCGGTCACCGTTCCGAGCTGATCCCGACGCAGCCGCACGTCGACGCGCAGGGACGTCTCGCGGGTCGGGATCGACACCCGACGCAGGACGGCCACGGGCGCGTCCTCGGTGATCCGCCCCGCGCCGATCCGCAGCAACCAGGGTCGGGCGGACGGCTGGATCCCCGAGAAGACGAAGCTTCCGTCGCGACGCGTCCAGATCGCACCGCGGCGGCCGCTCGAGACCTGGCGGACGAGCGACACCGGCACCCAGGCCAAGGGCTCGCCGTCGAGGGACAGGGTGCCGTGCACGACGGCGTCGGGTCCACTGGCATCGATCGTCGTCACCCCCGGACCGATCTCGATCGGGCGCACCTCGCCGCTGTCGTCACCGATCGGCCAGTGGAGGCTGAGGCGGTATCGGCCCGGCCGGATCCCGCGGAACGTCACGACGCCGTCGATCAGCTCGGCGCTGACGCCCCAGCCAGCGCCGTCGCGCAGCGCCACGGACGGGCCCTCCGACTCATCGGTCAGCACGCGCAGCGTCGCCGGCTCCTGCAGAGGAACGTCGCCCAGCCCCACGGGCTCGGTCGCGGCGGCGCGGTGGTAGCCGCCCACGTGCAGCAGGCTCGGCTGCGGGCCGTCCGTGCCGACGTACGTCGTCAGCAGCTGGAGGCCGTCCCGCTCCCGGCTGCAGGCGGCCCAGTCGACTGAGTCGTCGAGGCACACACCGACGACGTACTGGGCGGGCCGCGGTCCGGACGCCACCGCGAACCTGCCGTCCTCTCCCGCCGTCGCGACGGCGGTCGTGCTTCCGACCGCAGCCCCGCGGACGTCGATGAGCACGACCGTCGCGCCGGCGACCGGCAGCCCGTCGGCGTCGACAGCACGACCGGTGATGACTGGTCCGTCGGCCGCGATGGCCGGCGCAGGGACGGCCAAGACGGGGACGAGCAGGGCGAGGGCGGCGAGCAGGCTGATGAGAGCGCGACGCATGGAGAACTCCGAGGTGGGGGAAGCCCGCATCCTGCCTCATGGTCGCCGTCGTCGCGTCCTGCGACCGGACGAGTCCGGTCGCTACGTCGCCGTGGCAACCAGGCTGGCGAGCAGCACCAGCGGCAGCGAGACGACGGCGCCCAGCGAGGTGGCGAGCGTCAGCGTCTTGAGGCTGCCCTTGGTGGACAGGTCGAGCAGCGTGGTGAACATCCAGAAGAAGTTGCTGTTCACGTGCAGCGCGAACATCGCGCCCGACGCGATCGCGAGCGCGATGACCACTGGGTCGACGCCCAGCGACCCGACGACCGGCGCGATGATGCCGGCGGCGGTGATCGCGGCGACCGAGACCGACCCGATCGCGAAGTGCAGCACCGCGGCGATGCACCACGCGAGCAGGATGCTGATCACGACCGGAGCGCCCTCCTCGGCGGAGAACAGGTCGGCGAGCGTGCCCTCGAGGCCGCTGCCGCCGATCACCGCACCCAGCGATCCGCCCACGCCGGTGACGAGCAGGATCTCGCCGGTGGTGTGGAAGCCGGCGGTCAGGACCCGGCCGACGCCGTCGGCGCCCAGCGACGGTCGGACCATGCCGACCGCGACGAGCAGGCCCAGGAAGAGCGCGATGTTGGCGTCGCCGAGGAACGTCACGACCGGGTTCGACCCGCCCGCGACGTCGACGATGGCGCCGGTCGCGATGAGCACCAGCGGCAGGAGGATCGGCAGCAGGCGGACGAGCAGCGGCAGCCGGGCGGCGCGCTCCGCCCCGGGGACGGACTCGGCCTCGGAGTCCGCCGCCTCCTGGTCCTGCGCCGCGTCGGCGTCGAGGTCGCTGTCCTTCCACAGCCCGCGCCCGAGCAGCACGCGGAAGAGGAACGTCGTCACCACGGCGGTCAGCAGGCCGATCGGCAGGCCGTAGATCAGGTACGTGCCGAGTGGCACGTCCATCAGGCCGGCGACCGAGACCGCCGCCAGACCGGGCACCACGAAGACGTAGCCGGAGAAGATCCCGATGCCCATCGCCCCGGCCAGCCACGGCAGCCCGTGCCGACGGTCGACCGCCGGTGCGGACTCCTTGGCCATCGGCGCGGCCAGCACCACCTGCACGTCGACGTAGATCGACGGGAAGATCGTCGACATCGCCGCCGCCATGGCGTACGGCAGCCGCTTCCCCACCTTGCGCGCGAGCAGCTCGACGAGGTCCCGGAAGGTCCCCATCGAGTGCAGCAGCGCACCGATGAGCACGCCGAACCCGATGAGCAGGCCGACCTCGGCCATGATCTCGCCGAAGCCGCCGGTGATCGCGCTGACCGTGCCCTCCGCGCCCTGCTGGGTCGCGAGCCCGAGGTAGATGCACGCGACCAGCAGCGAGATCACCGGGTCGACCTTGAACCGGATGATCAGCAGGATCGCGGCGAGGATCGCGATCGCGGAGTGGAGGATCTCCATGGGCTTCCGTTCTGTGGGGTCCGAGACGTTCGCGCGCCCGGTGACCGGAGCAGCCCAGGCTCACCCTGCCGCCGGGGTAGTCCGTGACGTTCGGCAGGCGGATCGACCCGATCCCCCTGCCGAACGTCACGGACTACAGCGCGGACGGACCCCGACCTGTGGAGGAAGGGGTCCGTCCGCACCGGGTGGAGGTCAGCCCCGGGTCTTCTTGCCGGGGCCGGACTTCACGTCGGACGGGTTGTAGCCGCCCTTGACCTCACGGCCGTCGCTGATGCCGCCCCGGTCGGTGTCCCAGTGGGCGGGGTCCGAGGGCACCTTGCCGAACTTCTTGGTGCGGCTGCCGGTGACCTCCACCCGGTCGTTGAGACCGTCGCGGTCGGTGTCCTTGACCAACGGGTTCGAGACGAGCCGCTTGAGCGTGTAGGTCTTGCCGCCCTTGGCGCGGACCTTTAGGTTGACCTTCTTGCCACGGACCTCGGCGCCGTCGCGGAGGCCGTCGCCGTCGGTGTCGGCGTTGTTCGGGTTGGTGCGGACCCGGCCGATCGCCTTCGGCTTGCCCTTCGCGGAGACGACCTTCTTGCCGATCCGGACACCGCGGATCTCGGCGCCGTCCTTGATGCCGTCGCCGTCGGTGTCGGCCCGGGTCGGGTCAGTGGGGCGGTTGCCGTACTTGGTGTTCGCGGTGCCGTTCACCTCGGCGCCGTCACGGATGCCGTCGCCGTCGGTGTCGGGGTTCCGCGGGTCGGTGCCCAGCGCCAGCTCGCGGACGTCGCTGAGCCCGTCGCCGTCGCTGTCCTTGAGGCCGGGGACCGGCGGCCCGGAGGTGCCCGGGTCGGTCGGGTCGAGCGGGTCGGTGCCGTTGGCGACCTCGGTGCCGTCGGGGAACGAGTCGCCGTCGGTGTCGGCGTTGTTCGGGTCGGTGCCCCGGGTGATCTCGGCGCCGTCGTTCAGGCCGTCGCCGTCGGTGTCGGCCCTCGTCGGGTCGGTCGGCTCCTTGCCGTACGCCGTGTTGGTCTCGCCGGAGACCTCCGCGCCGTCCTTGACCCCGTCGCCGTCGGTGTCGGGCTTGAGCGGGTCGGTCTTGTGCTGGTTGACCTCGGCGCCGTCCTTCAGGCCGTCGCCGTCGGTGTCGGCCTTCGTCGGGTCGGTGCCGAGCTGCTTCTCCTGGCCGTCGGTGAGGCCGTCGCCGTCGGCGTCGCCGCCGTCGCACACGACACCGCCGGTCGGGGCCTTGGCGGAGACCGACATCGGCAGCAGGTCCACCTCGGCGACGGTCAGCGGACCGAGCGCCACCTTCAGGTGCAGGGTGCTCGCCTCGGCGGAGGCGGTGCGGCCGTCGGCGCTCTGGACGACGTTCTCGGTGCCGGGTGCCGACAGCTCGAGGGTCAGCAGCGGGTTCGCCGGGAGCGCGAACTTCGGGATCTCGCCCGAGTCGGGGATCGGCACCTCCGCGCCGCCGGGACCGGTGATCGCGAGGACCGCGGGGTCGTAGGTGACCTTGGCGCCGCCCGGCGTGCCGTCGGCGCGGGCCGTCAGGGTCGGCGGCGCGATGATCTTGACGCCGACGTTGCCGGCGAAGAGCGAGAGGTCGGCGACCGTGCCCGACGCCTGGGAGACGACGGCGCCCCGGCCGGTGTTGCCGACGGGGTCGACCCGGACGGCGTGCTGCACACCGGCGGTGCCCGGCAGGGAGACCAGCGAGAAGTCGCCGATGCCCGGCAGCGAGAGCGGGAGGACCGTCGCGCCGGCGAGCGTCGCGTCGGCCTCGGTCAGCGCGCCGCCGGCGGGCAGGCACTGGTTGTCCCCGGCCCAGCGCGCGAGCGCGGTGGCGGTGGAGACGTCGAGGTCGAGGAGGGCCGGGATGTCGATCGGCAGCGAGGTGTCGCTCACGGCCGTGTTGTTCGCGGGCGCGCCGGTGGTGGACGCCTGCTGCTGGACGGCGGCGAGCCCCGGGATGCTGAAGCCGAGGAGCCCCTCGCCGCCGAGGCCGGCGGCCGTGGCGGTCGCGCGGGGCGCCTTGCTCGAGTCGACCGTCGTGGAGACGTCACCGATCTCGAGGTCCGCGACGCTCGGGATGGGCAGCAGCGGCACCGCGACGGCGTCCACGCTCAGGACGTTGGCGGAGCCGGTGGCCGAGAACGGCGACGGCTCGGCGGCCGCAGCGGCGCCACCGCCCGTGACGGCGAGGCCGGCCGCGGCGGTCGAGACCGCCAGGGAGAGGACAGCGGCCGTTGCGGGGCCGCGGGAGGGACGAATGCGCATGACTTCCTCGAGATCGCTTGCGGGGGGACCGCCGCTCTGGCGTGGGTGACCAGGATCGGACGGCGGCGCCGACACGGTAAGACCTCGTCCGGAACGTTAAGTGGGCTAGACCACACCCGCGGGGCAGGAGCGCCCGTCAGTCGGCCGGGGCGATGAACGTCCCGGTGGCCGGCTGACCGGTCTCGCCGACCGCCTCCGGCTCGTTGCCGGCGACGCCGACCTCGAGGGACCCGTCGGAGGACTGCACCCGCACCGGCGGCGCGACCCGCAGCTCCTTGGACTCGCCGAAGGCGAGGTCGCCGGAGAAGACGATCTCGTTCGAGCCGTCCCGCACCACGACGTTCGTGCCGCCGCCCGCAGCGGTCAGCAGCACCGCGACCGGCTTGCCTACCTGGGTGCCCCCGTTGTCGATCCCGCGCGAACCGTTGAGCACGAGCGCGTCGCCGTTGAGGTCGACCGGGCTCTCCATCACCAGCCGGGCGACCGACCACGCGAGGACGAGCGCCATGACGGCCGCGACCAGCACCGACCAGTTCGGGCCGCCGCGGGTGCCGCGGATCGAGCCGCCGGCGCCGGTGGCGAGCTCGGCCTCGAAGACCCGGCGGGGGTCGATCGGGGCGTCGGCGTACCGCTCGTCGTACGACGCCAGCAGCGGAGCCACGTCGGTGCCCAGCACGCGGGCGAGCGTGCGCAGGTGGCCACGGGCGTAGAAGTCGCCGCCGCACGGGGCGAAGTCGTCGACCTCGATCGACTCGATGACGTGCGGACGGATGCGGGTGCGGTCGGCGAGCTGGTCGACGGTGAGGCCGATCCGCTCCCGGGCCGCGGCCAGCTGCGGGCCGATCACCGGGTCGACGGCCGGCTGCGCCGGCGCCTCGATCGCGAACCCGTCGATGACGACCGGGGTCCGCGGTGCGTCCGTGCGGGCGCCCCAGATCTGGGTGTCCTCGACCAGGTCGACGCTGCCCGGTCGGCGCAGCTCGCGCGCCTCCGGCAGGGTGCGCGACAACGGCGTGACGCCGTCGCCGAGGTCGAGCGCGTTCGCGCCCTGGACCGCGTCGAGCGCCAGGCCGTCGCGGACGCTCTCTGCACGCACCGCCGTCACGGGCGGCCGCAGCGGGTCGGGCGTGGGGCTGGCCGTCGTGGGCTCGGTGGTCGTGGGGCTGCCCGTCGGCAGGTCGAGCGCGTACGGCGCCACCGGCACCGGCTCGGTCGGCAGGCTGACCTGTTCGACACTGTCGCTGCGGCGGGCCAGCCGGGCCGCGATCGCACCGATGCCCCGCGCGATCGTCGGTCGCGGGTCGTGGAGGCGCGGACCGGGTCGCTCGTCGGCGTGCTCGTCCTCGGCGGCCGGGTGCTCGTCCTCGCCGGCCGGGTGCTCGTCGGCCGGCTCGTCGACGTGCTCCACGTCCACGCGGGCGTCCTCGCCGAGGTCCTCGCCGAGGTCCTCGTGGGCGTCCTCGTCGACGTCCTCGTCGACCGGCAGCGTGGGGTCGAGCTCGACCACCTCGGTGCGGCCGTCGGTGAGGGTGAGCAGCACCGAGGTCAGGTCCGGGTCCGCGCTGGTGACGCGCGTCGACATCGAGAGCGGCACCGACAGCACCTGCTCCTCGCCGCCCGGTCCGGTGGTGACCACGTCGATCCGCCCGTCGCGCAGCAGGCCGCGGCGCGGCAGGTGCTCGATCGAGAGCAGCGAGTCCCAGGTCATCCCCTGCCAGGCGCGGCCCTCGCGGATCCGCACGCCGTGGCCGTCGGCCACCAGCAGCGGTCCGCGCGAGTCGAGCAGCCCGAGCAGGTGGACCGCCGCGAGGCCGCCCATGACCACGAAGAGCACCCAGTCCAGCCAGGCGCCCGAGCCGGTCGCCCGGGCCAGGTAGGCGATGGCGACGGCGGACGCGAGACCGCCGACGGCTGCGGACAGCGCCGCGTTGCGCCGCACGACCAGGCCGTCCTCGGGGACCGCCGCCGACCCGTCGTCGTACCCGTCGTACGCCTCGTGGTGCTCGTCGGGCGCGGAGCCCTGGTCGTCGTGGTGGAGCAGTGCTGACTGCTCCTGGGCCGATCCGTTCACATCTCCCCCTGCAGGGTCGCGATGACGCCGTCGATCTCGTCGGGCTTCACGAGCACGTCACGGGCCTTGGAGCCCTCGCTCGGACCCACCACCCCACGGCTCTCGAGGATGTCCATGAGCCGGCCCGCCTTGGCGAACCCGACCCGGAGCTTGCGCTGCAGCATCGAGGTGGACCCGAACTGCGTGGAGACGACGAGCTCGATGGCCTGGATGACCAGGTCCATGTCGTCGCCGATGTCGTCGTCGAGCTCGCGCTTGGCCGCGGCGGGGGCGGTGACGTCCTCGCGGTACGTCGGCTCCAGCTGCGCCTTGCAGTGCTTGACCACCTGCGCGATCTCGGCCTCGGTGACCCACGAGCCCTGCACGCGGACCGGCTTGGAGGCGCCCATCGGCAGGAACAGGCCGTCCCCCTGGCCGACCAGCTTCTCCGCGCCCGGCTGGTCGAGGATGACCCGGCTGTCGGCGAGCGAGGACGTCGCGAACGCGAGCCGCGAGGGCACGTTCGCCTTGATCAGGCCGGTGACCACGTCGACCGACGGGCGCTGGGTGGCCAGCACCAGGTGGATGCCCGCGGCACGCGCCAGCTGGGTGATCCGGACGACCGCGTCCTCCACGTCGCGCGGGGCGACCATCATCAGGTCGGCGAGCTCGTCGACGATGACCAGGAGATAGGGGTACGGCGCGAGCTCGCGCTCGCTGCCCGGCGGCACCTCGACCTTGCCGGCCCGGACGGCCTTGTTGAAGTCGTCGATGTGGCGGAAGCCGAAGTTGGCCAGGTCGTCGTAGCGCATGTCCATCTCGCGCACGACCCAGGCCAGCGCCTCGGCGGCCTTCTTGGGGTTGGTGATGATCGGGGTGATCAGGTGCGGGACGCCCTCGTAGGCGTTCAGCTCCACCCGCTTGGGGTCGACCATGATCATCCGGACCTCGTCGGGCGTGGCCCGCATGAGGATCGAGGTGATCATCGAGTTGATGAAGCTCGACTTGCCCGAGCCCGTGGCGCCGGCGACGAGCAGGTGCGGCATCTTCGCGAGGTTCGCGACCACGAAGCCGCCCTCGACGTCCTTGCCGAGCCCGGCCACCATCGGGTGGTGGTCGCCGCGGGCGGCGCCGGAGCGCAGCACGTCGCCGAGGGAGACGATCTCCTTGTCGACGTTCGGGATCTCGATGCCGATCGCGGACTTGCCGGGGATCGGGCTGAGGATGCGGACGTCGGCGGAGGCGACGGCGTAGGCGATGTTCTTCGACAGCGCGGTGACCTTCTCGACCTTGACCGCGGGACCGAGCTCCACCTCGTAGCGGGTGACCGTCGGGCCGCGGGTGTAGCCCGTGACCTGCGCGTCGATCCCGAACTCCTCCATCACCTGGGTGAGCCGGTCGACCACCGCGTCGCTGGCCTTCGACCGGGCCTTGTGCACCGAGCCGGGCTTGAGCACCTCGTTGCCCGGCAGCGAGTAGACGACGTCGCCGGAGATCGCGAGCTGCTCCGCGCGCTCGGGGAGCGGAGTGTGCGGCGGCGGCTCGATGTCGCCCGCGGCGAGCTCACCGGTCTCGTCGGACACGGCTTCGGTGAGCACGGTCGCGTCCGGGCCCGCCGGGCCGGACGCGGCGGCCTCGTCGGCGTACGGGTCGAAGACCTCCATCGCGGCGTCGGGCTCGACCGGCTCCGCAGCCTTGCGGCCGCGCCGCTTCCTGACCTCGCGGTCCTCCAGGACCGGGGTGTCGTACGCCGGATCGCCCATCTCCGGGTCGATCTCGTCGTCGCCGAGGTCGCGGCGGCCGCGGCGCGAGGTGGGCTCGTCGGGGTCGAGCGGCTCGCGACCCAGGAGCCGGTCGCGCAGCTCGGCGAGCCGCTCCGGCACGAGGTAGACCGGCGTCGAGGTGATGACGAGGACGCCGAAGACCGCCACGAGCAGGAGCAGCGGGACGACGACGTACGCCGTGCGCAGCAGGTCGAGCAGGAGCGAGGAGACGACGAAGCCGACCGCTCCCCCGGCGCCCTGCAGGTCGCTGGCGTCGCCGGCGACCGGCTGCGGGTTGCCGTTGGCGATGTGGACGATGCCGAGCACGCCGAAGGCGAGCGCGGTCCAGCCGATCACCTGACGGCCGGCCGGGCCGTTGCGCACCGGGTCGCGCATGGTGCGGACCCCGGCGTACGCCACGGCCATCGGGACGAACCAGCCGACCTTGCCGACGGTGCCGGAGACCGCGGTGCGGGTGAGGTCCATGGCGCCGCCCGGCACCTGGAACCACACGGCCGCCGCGACGACGAGCGAGAGCCCGAGCAGCAGCAGGCCGACGCCGTCGCGGCGGTGGGCGGGGTCGATGTCGCGGGCGCCGTGGCCGATGCCGCGGGCGACGGCACCGACGCCGTGCGCGATGCCGAGCCAGACGGCGACGACGCCGCGGGCGAGCGCCTGGAAGAAGCGGGCGACCGGTCCGGTGCCGCTGCGCACCGCCCGGGGAGCAGGACGAGCCGGGCGAGCCGCGCCGCGGGCGGGCTTGCGGGCCGCGGGGCGCTTCTTGCTCGCGCTCGCGGCTGGTCGTCGGGTGGGCGTACTCCGGGATCGGGTGCTCGAGCCTCCACGGCCACTGCTGGTGCTGCTGCGTGACCTGGACGTGGACGTGCTCGTGCTCCGCGACCCCGGCGGGGAAGACGTACGGGTCGCCATGGTGGTCAACCTACTTCGGCGTCACACCAGTCACAGGGACCACAGGAGTGCGTGTCGTGCGCCCCCTCCCCCGGCGCTCCCGGCCCGGCTCCCGACCCACCGCCCGGCGACCCGGTGCGCGGTGCACGGCTTGCGGCGCCACGACGGATCCGCCGCCGATCGTCCCGGACCTATGGACCTGCGGGCCGAGCCGTCCTTAGGGTGCCCGGGTCGGCCGGACAACGGCCGCGCCACCCAACTCGGAGGGTTACCTACGTGAAGATCCTGACGACGGGGCTCAGCCTCGTTCTGCTGGGCGCCGGCCTCGCCGCCGTGCCGGCCCAGCTGGCCACCGCGGCGGAGCGGCCCGCTCCCGCGGACGGCCCGTCCCTCGTGCAGCGCCTCAAGAGCGACGCCGAGGGGGCGGTGCGGCTCGCCACCGAGCCCGCCACCGGCAAGATCGGCTTCGCCCGAGCGGCACGCGGCGGCGACCTGCTCCCCGACGTCCGCGCCACCGGGCGCGCCGGTGCCGTCGAGAAGGCGACCGCCTACCTCGACCGCCACGCGCGCGCGTTCGGCGCGACCGCCGACCAGCTGCGCGAGGTCTCCACCCAGGAGACCGCCCGCGGCTGGGCCGTGCGGTTCGACCAGACCTACCGCGGCCTGCCGGTCTTCGGCGCGCAGCTGGTCGCCAGCGTGGACGACGAGGGCGACCTGACCGCGGTCAGCGGGTACGTCGCCCCGGACCTGCGCGTAGGCACCGAGCCGCGCATCAGCGCCGCCGAGGCCGGCCGCCGCGCCGTCGCGCTCGTGCGGGCCGACCCGCCGGGCGAGGCCAACCGCGGCCTCGCGCGCCTGCGGGTCACCGACAACACGCTCTCGATCTACCGGATGGGCTCGGTCAAGGGCGAGACCGGCCCGGCCCGCCTGGTCCACGTCGTCGAGGTCGGCAACGGCACGACCGTGCGCGAGAAGGTCTTCGTCGACGCCCTCACCGGCAAGTCGCTCAACCGCTACTCGATGATCCACGACGCCCTCGACCGCGAGCTGCGCGAGGCGAAGCTCGAGAGCGACGGCGGGACCCCGGACGACCCGACCGACGACGAGATCTCCTACACGGTCGTCTACCGCGAGGGCGACCCGCTGCCCGGCTCGCTCGACGAGGACCAGCTCAACGAGGTCCACGGCACCGGCGAGGCCTACTGGTTCTTCCGCAACGCCCTCGGCCGCGACTCCTACGACGGCAAGGGCGCGAAGATGGTGACGGTCAACAACGACCCGACCATCGCCTGCCCCAACGCCAACTGGAACGGCAAGACGACCAACTACTGCTCGGGCGTCAGCTCCGACGACACCGTCGCCCACGAGTGGGCCCACGCCTACACCGAGTACACCTCCGGCCTCGTCTACCAGTGGCAGTCCGGCGCGATGAACGAGGCGTTCTCCGACATCTGGGGCGAGACGGTCGACCAGCTCAACGACCGCTACAACGAGACCCCCGACACCGTGCGCGCCGACGGCGTCTGCTCGGCGTACACCGGTGCGATCCCGGTCCTCACCATCACCGCGCCGGAGTCGATCGCGAAGGAGTGCGTCACCGGCGGCACGCTCGGCGAGATCGGCGGCCCGGTCACGGGCGAGGTGGTCGCCCCGACCGACGCCGAGGAGGACGGCGGCACCACGACCGACGGCTGCTCGCCGTACGACGACGCGTCCGCCGTCGCGGGCAAGGTCGTCCTGGTCGACCGCGGCCTGTGCACCTTCGTCGAGAAGGCCCAGCGTGCGAAGGCGGCCGGCGCGAAGGCCGTCATCATCGGCAACCGCGAGGAGGCGCCGGTCAGCTTCACCGACGCCGACAAGACCCTCCCGCCGACGGTCTCGATCGGGCTCACCGACCGCGAGGCGATCCGCGCGACGCTCGCTGAGGGCGAGACGGTCGAGGTCGAGATCGTCGACGCCGGCGGTGAGCGGTTCGACTCCTACCGCTGGCTCTCCGGCGAGAGCGACCCCGCCTTCGGCGGCGCGATCCGCGACATGTGGAACCCCACCTGCCTGGGTGACCCGGCGAAGGTCTCCGACGCGGAGTACAAGTGCTCCACCGACGACTCCGGCGGCGTCCACAGCAACTCCGGCGTGGTCAACCACGCCTACGCCCTGCTCGTCGACGGCGGCACCTCCAACGGTGTCGACGTCGCCGGCCTCGGCCTCGACAAGGCCGCGAACATCTTCTGGCAGACCCAGGTCGCGCACCTGACGCCCACGTCGAACTTCGTGGACCTGGCCGACGGCCTCGAGGCCTCGTGCGCCGAGCTCGTCGGCAAGGAGATCAACCGCGTTACCGTCCAGCCCGAGACCACCGAGCCCGCGACGGCGATCGCGACCGAGGACTGCGCGTCGGTCTCCGCCATCGTGGCGGCCACCGAGCTCCGCAAGGAGCCGACGCAGTGCAACTTCGGGCCGCTGCTGCGCAAGGGCGGCCCGGCGACCTGCGGCAGGGGCACGACGTCGAAGGTGCTCTTCCGGGAGAACTTCGAGGACGGCCTCGCCGGCTGGAAGAAGTCCGAGCGCGTCGCGTTCGACGGCGGCAGGGGCATCCCGTGGCGCGTGGGCCGCGGGATCGGCAGCAACGACAGCTTGGTCGCCTTCGACCCCAGCGACGACCGCGGCACGTGCACCTACGACGCCAACGACCGGTCCAGCGCGAACGCCATCACCAGCCGGGCCATCCGCCTAGCGGGCGGCGGCAAGGGACTGCGCCTGCAGTTCCGCCACTACATCGCCAGCGAGCTCGACGTCGACGGCGGCAACGTGAAGGTCAAGCTCGGCAACGGGAAGTGGAAGGTCGTCAAGCCGTCGGCCTACCGGTTCAACGCCCCGAACACCGAGCTGCTGTCCGCGGCCGAGGGCAACACCAACCCCATGGCCTCCCAGCCGGCCTTCTCCGGCACCGACGGCAACGTCGCCGGTGGCTCGTGGGGTCGCTCGATCGTCGACCTGGAGCAGATCGGCGCGAAGCCGGGCATGAGGATCAAGCTCCGCTTCGAGATGGGCCGTGACGGCTGCGGCGGCCTCGAGGGCTGGGCCGTCGACGACGTCAAGATCGTCGCCTGTCAGAAGAAGGCCGGCGGCAAGGGTCGTCGCGAGATGGCCGTCATCCGCTGACCCTGGTCGACCAGCACGACGAGAGGCCCCGCCCGGAGCGATCCGGGCGGGGCCTCTACGCGTCGGTGCTGCTCGACCGGCGGGTCAGGCCTCGATCACGACGGGGATGATCATCGGCCGGCGGCGGTGGGTGCCGGAGACCCAGCGGCCGATCACGCGACGTACCGTCTGCTGGAGCTGGTAGGAGTCGGTGTTGCCCTCGGCGATCGCGCGGTCGAGGGCGTCGATGATCGGCTGCTTGACCTCGTCGAACGACGCGCCGTCGAGCGCGTTGCCGCGCGCGTGGATCTCGGGCCCGCCGGAGACCTTGCCGCTGACGGAGTCGACGACGACGATGACCGAGATGAAGCCCTCCTCGCCGAGGATCCGGCGGTCCTTGAGGTCGGACTCGGTGATGTCGCCGACCGAGGAGCCGTCGACGAAGACGTAGCCGCACTCCACCTTGCCGGCGACCGAGGCGACCCCGTTGACCAGGTCGACCACGACGCCGTCCTCGGCCACGACGACGTTCTCGACGCCGGTGGCCAGCGCGAGGTCGCGGTTGGCGAGCATGTGCCGCATCTCCCCGTGCACGGGCAGCACGTTGCGCGGCTTCACGATGTTGTAGCAGTAGAGCAGCTCGCCGGCGCTGGCGTGGCCGGAGACGTGCACGAGCGCGTTGCCCTTGTGCACGACCCGCGCGCCCCAGCGGGCGAGGCCGTTGATGACGCGGTAGACGGCGTTCTCGTTGCCGGGGATGAGGCTCGAGGCGAGCAGGACGGTGTCGCCCTCCTCGATGTGCACGAAGTGGTGGTTGCGCTGCGCGATCCGGCTCAGCGCCGACATCGGCTCGCCCTGCGACCCGGTCGAGATCAGCACCTGGCGCTCCGGCGGCAGGTCGGCGAGGTCCTTGGTGTCGACCAGCGTGCCCGGCGGGACCTTGAGGTAGCCGAGGTCGCGGGCGATGGCCATGTTGCGGACCATCGAGCGGCCGACGTACGCCACCTGCCGCTCGTGGGCGTACGCCGCGTCGAGCACCTGCTGGACGCGGTGCACGTGCGAGGCGAAGCAGGCGACGATGACCCGCTGCGAGGACTCGCGGAAGACCTGGTCGATGACCGGGGTGATCGACTTCTCCGCCGGCGTGAACCCGGGCGTCTCGGCGTTGGTGGAGTCGGTGAGGAAGAGGTCGACGCCCTCCTCCCCCAGCCGCGCGAACGCCCGCAGGTCGGTGATCCGGCCGTCGAGCGGCAGCTGGTCCATCTTGAAGTCGCCGGTGTGCAGCACCATCCCGGCGGCGGTGCGGATGGCGACGGCGAGCGCGTCGGGGATCGAGTGGTTGACCGCCACGAACTCGAGCTCGAAGGGGCCGAACGTGAGCCGGTCTCCCTCCTTGACCTTGTGGTGGACGGTCTCCTTGAGCCGGTGCTCGCGCAGCTTGGAGTCCAGCAGCGCCAGCGTCAGCTCGGAGCCGACGAGCGGGATGTCGCCGCGCTCGCGCAGGAGGTACGGCGTCGCGCCGATGTGGTCCTCGTGGCCGTGGGTGAGCACCAGCGCCTCGACCTGGTCCAGCCGGTCCCGGATGGGACCGAAGTCGGGGAGGATCAGGTCGACGCCGGGGTGGTGGTCCTCGGGGAACAGCACGCCGCAGTCGACGACGAGCAGGCGGTCCTCGTGCTCGAAGACGGTCATGTTGCGCCCGACCTCACCGAGGCCGCCGAGCGGGATGACCCGGAGGCCGCCCTTCGGGAGGGCCGGCGGCGCGGACAGCTCGGGGTGGGGGTGGCTCAAGCGCGGGTTCCTTGCGTGAGAAGACCGGCGGCCTCGAGGCCGGTCCGCAGCGCGGCGACCTCGTCGTCGTCGAGCTCCACGAGGGGAGACCGCACCCGCCGGTTGTCGAGGACGCCGAGGAGCTGGAGCGCTGCCTTGGCGGTGGTCGCTCCGTAGTTGGCGACGCCCATGACGGCGTCGATCGCGGGGAGCATCCGCGTGTAGGTCTCGAGGGCGGCGGCGGTGTCGCCGGCCCAGTAGCTCTCGGCCATCGCCCGGAGCTGGTCGCCGGCGACGTGGCCGACGACGCTCACGAAGCCGACCGCGCCGTGCGCGAGCCAGCCGAGGTTGGCCTCGTCGTCGCCGGAGTAGACGGCGTACCCGAGCTCACGGATGCGTACGCCGCGGGCGAAGTCGCCGACGGCGTCCTTGACCGCGACGACCTCGTCCCAGGCGATCGCCTGCTCGTAGGTCTCCAGCGCGATCGTCGACCCGGTCCGCCCCGGCACGTCGTAGAGCATGACCGGCAGCTCGGCGGCACCGCTGACCTGTCGGAAGTGCTGCAGGATGCCGCGCTGGCCGGGCTTGTTGTAGTACGGCGACACGAGCAGCACGCCGTCGGCGCCGTTCTTCCTCGCCTGCTTGGCCAGGCCGAGCGACGTGCGGGTGTCGTTGGTGCCGACGCCGGCGACCAGGTGGATCTCGCTGCCGACCGCGTCACGGACCGCCGCGAGGATGTCGCCGTCCTCGTCCGGGGTGGTCGTCGGCGACTCCCCCGTCGTGCCGGAGACGACCAGCCCGTCGTGGCCGTGCTCGACCAGGTGGCGGGCGATCCGCTGGGTCGCCTCGAGGTCCACCGACCCGTCCTCGGCGAAGGCCGTGGCCATCGCGGTGAGGACGCGCCCGAACGGCGCTCCCGGGCTGGCTGCGGGGGTCGGGGCGGCCGTGTCGGTCATAGGGGTCAGGTTATCGCCCGACGTGGGGCATCACGTCGCGCGCCACCAGCCGGAGGTGGTCGAGGTCGGCCAGGTCCAGGACCTGGAGGTAGACGCGCTCCGCGCCCAGCGCGGCGTACCGCCCGATCTTGTCGACGACCTCCTGCGGGGTGCCGGCCAGGCCGTTCTCGCGCAGCTCGTCCTTGTCGCGGCCGATCGCGGCGACGCGGCGATCGACCTCGGCCTCGTCCTCGCCGACGCAGAGCACGAGCGCGTTGGACCAGGTCATCGTCGCCGGGTCGCGGTCGACCGCCTCGCAGGCGGCGCGGACGCGGGCGAACTGCGCCTCGGTGGTCGTCTCGTCGACGAACGGCAGGTTGAACTCGTCGGCGAACCGGGCCGCCAGCGCGGGCGTGCGCTTCTTGCCGAGGCCGCCGATGAGCACCGGCGGGCCGCCGCGGCGGCCGCCGGTCTGCACGGGCTTGGGCAGGCCGGGGCTGTCGGTGACCGCGTAGTGCTGCCCGGTGAAGTCGAACCCGCCCTCGGTCGCCCACAGGCCGGTGATCACCTCGAGCTGCTCTTCGAACCGGTCGAAGCGCTCGCCCGTGGACGGGAACGGGATGCCGTACTTGGTGTGCTCGGCCTCGAACCAACCCGCGCCGATGCCGAGCTCGACCCGGCCGCCGCTCATCTGGTCGACGTTCGCGACGCTGATCGCGAGCGGACCCGGGTGGCGGAAGGTCGCGCTGGTCATCATCGTGCCGAGGCGGATCGTGCTCGTGTCGCGGGCGAGGCCGGCCAGCGTGATCCACGCGTCGCTCGGGCCGGGGAGGCCCTCGGTGCCCATGCCGAGGTAGTGGTCGGAGCGGAAGAACGCCCCGAAGCCGAGCTCCTCGGTGGTCCGGGCGACAGCGAGCAGGTCGTCGTACGTCGCGCCCTGCTGGGGTTCGGTGAAGATGCGCAGCTCCATGGCGCCAAGCCTGCCAGCACGGCCGATACGGTCTGCACCATGCTCGCCATGGCGCACGCCGGGTTCGTCTTCCTCTCGATGACCAAGACCGGCTCGACGGCGATCCAGCGGCGCTTCGACGCCCACGCGCAGCTCGTCGTCCGCAAGCCGCCCACGATGAAGCACATGCGGGCGCGGACCTTCGAGCAGCGGATCGCGCCGACGCTGGAGGCCTACGGCTTCCCGCGGGAGAGCTACGAGCTGGTCTGCCTCGTGCGCGAGCCGGTGGACTGGGCGGCGTCGTGGTGGCGCTACCGCGCGCGGCCCGGGTTCGAGGGCAAGCCGCGCTACACCGGCGGCATGGCGTTCGAGGAGTTCGCCGAGCAGATCCTGGCCGGCGAGCTCAACCTGGGCAGCTCGGCGAACTTCGTCTCCGACGTCGACGGCAAGGTCATCGTCGAGCGGATCTACCGCTACGAGCACCTCGAGGACGCCGCCGCCTGGATGGCCGACCGGCTCGGCGTCGACCTGTCCGCTCCCTCGCGCGCCAACGCCTCACCGGCGCGCGAGCTGGACGTCTCGCCGCGGACGCGCGCGCGGCTCGAGGAGCACTACGCCGCCGACCTCGAGGTCTACCGCTCGGCGCGTTGAGCCTCGGGGCCCGGCCGGGCGCTGAAACCGCGCAATTGCGCCGGACTGTGCCGGCCCGTCGCGGTCGTGTGCCCTAGAACGAGCCGTGACGCGTCGTCAGGCACACGACCCCGGTCACCGGCCGGCGCCCTCAGGAAGCGGTGGTACGCCGCTCCCAGCGGACGACGTCGTAGCCCTCGGCGGGCTCGCGGGAGACCTCGCGCCACTCCCCCCGATCGACGGCGGGGTAGAGCACGTCGCCGGCCGGCTCGAGGTGGACCTCGGAGATCACCTGCTCGTCGGCGACGGCGAGCGCGGCGGCGTACACCTGGGCGCCGCCGGCGACCATCACGTCGCCCTGGAGCCCGTCGGCGAGGGCCAGCGCCTCGGCGAGGTCGTGGGCGACGAGGACACCGTCGGCGGTCCATGACGGGTCGCGGGTCAGCACCACGGTGGTGCGGCCGCGCAGCGGGCGGCCGATCGAGTCGTAGGTCGTGCGGCCCATGAGCAGCACGTGGCCCCAGGTGAGCTCCTTGAACCGCTTCTGCTCGCCGGGGATCCGCCACGGGATGTCCGCGCCGTTGCCGATGACGCCGTTGGCCGCCACCGCCGCGACGAGCACGACGCGCTTCCCGCCGGGTGTCATCGGCGGGCGCTCATACGGCGATCGGCGCCTTGATGCCCGGGTGCGGGTCGTAGCCGGCGACCTCGATGTGCTCGAGCTCGAGCGCGTCGACCTCGGTGACGGTCGGGTCGAGCACCAGTCGCGGCAGCGGCCGCGGCTCGCGGGTGAGCTGGAGCCGGGCCTGGTCGAGGTGGTTGAGGTAGAGGTGCGCGTCGCCGAGCGTGTGCACGAAGTCGCCGACCTCGAGGCCGGTCACCTGGGCGACCATGTGGGTCAGCAGCGCGTAGGAGGCGATGTTGAACGGCACGCCGAGGAAGACGTCGCCCGAGCGCTGGTAGAGCTGGCAGGACAGCCGGCCCGGTCCGTCGGCCTGCGGCGCGACGTAGAACTGGAACATCGTGTGGCACGGCGCCAGCGCCATGTCCGGGATGTCCGCGACGTTCCACGCCGACACGATGTGCCGGCGGGAGTCGGGGTCGCGCCGGATCTGCTCGACCACCTGCGCGAGCTGGTCGACCGTGCGGCCGTCGGGCGTCGGCCAGGACCGCCACTGGTGGCCGTAGACCGGACCCAGCTCGCCCTGCTCGTCGGCCCACTCGTCCCAGATCGAGATGCCGCGCTCCTGCAACCAGCGCACGTTGGTGTCGCCGCGCAGGAACCACAGCAGCTCCCCGAAGACCGACCTGATGTGCACCTTCTTGGTCGTCACCAGCGGGAAGCCGGCCTGCAGGTCGAACCGCATCTGGTGGCCGAACACGCTCAGCGTGCCGGTGCCGGTGCGGTCGCCCTTCTCGACGCCCTCGTCGAGGACACGGCGGAGGAGGTCGAGGTACTGCTGCACGGGGACGAGCCTAGTTGCTCGGCGCCGGCTCCGCTCAGAGGTCCAGCGTGCCGGTGATGGTGGTGCGGGTGGCGCCGCCGACGTGGACGGCTCCCCCCTCCCCGGGCACGTCGCGGGCGACGTGGACGCGGCCCCGCCGGCCGACCGCGGTCCCCTGCGCCGCGACGTACGACGCCGGCAGGCGGGTGCCCGCGAGCCACTGGCCGATCCCGGCGTTGAGGCTGCCGGTGACCGGGTCCTCCGGGACGCCGTACTCCGGGCAGAACGCGCGGACCTCGACGGCCGCCTCGTGCCCTGCGGGGTGCTCGCCGACGACGCCGATCTTCAGGTCGCCGATCGCCGCGAAGTCGGGCCGGAGCGCCAGCACCGCGTCGGCGTCGCGCAGCAGCACGCCGACCCACCCGGGGCCGTTGTCGATCCAGGCCGCGTCGACGAGGTCGTCGCGGCCGACGCGCAGCGCGGCGGCCACGCCGTCGAGGTCCGCCTCGTCGACCGGACCGGACCGGGTCAGCGGCGGCGCCTCGAAGGCGAGCACCTCACCCCGACGCAGGCGCACCAACCCGGCGCCGCACTCCTGCACGACGTCCTCCCCCGCGGGCACGCCGCCCGCCTCGAGCCAGGCGTGCGCGCTGCCGAGGGTGGGGTGGCCGGCGAACGGCAGCTCTGCGCCGGGGGTGAAGATCCGCAGCCGGTAGTCCGCGGCCGGGTCGGTGGGCGCCAGGAGGAACGTCGTCTCCGAGAGGTTCGTCCACCGCGCGAACGCCGCCATCTGCTCGTCGGTCAGGTCGTCGGCGTCGTGGACGACGGCCACCGGGTTGCCGAGCAGCGGCTCGCTGGAGAAGACGTCGACCTGGCGGAACGGCAGGGAGCGCGCGGGGCTGGTCACCCGGTCGACCCTACGGCGCGGCGAGGACCGGTACGCCGTCGCTCGCCGGCACCGTCACATGGGTGCGGCAGCGACCGGTGCGGAGCCGGCAGGTGCGCAGCTCGAGCCGGTCGGACGTGGCGGCCCGCGCGACGACGACGTAGGTGACGAGGTCAGGGCGTCCGGGCTCGAGAGCGAGCACGGCGTCGTCCGGCCCCAAGCCGGTGGGGAGCCGCTCGCCGGAGCGGGCGTCGTACGCCCGGACGACGCCGAGCGTCGACCGGTCGTCCGCCGCGGTGGTGATCGCGACCGCGCCGTCCGGCGAGACCGACCCGCCGTCGCCCGGACGCGTGAAGCCCACGCTGAAGAACGGCTGCTCGACGCGGACGGTCCCCGGACCGACCCGGCTCAGCGTGGCCCCCGACGCGCGGTCGACCAGCACCGGCGGCTGCGTCACGGTCGTCGAGCTGTCCCCCGGCGCCCACCGGACGTCGCCGTAGGAGGACGTGAGGTGGACCGCGCCGCCGTCGAGGCTGACCACCCGCACGGTGGCCAGGTCGACGATGTCGAGGCGGCGGCGGTCCACGTCCCGGTCGGTGAACAGGTCGTGGACGACCACCGTCCCGTCGGGCTCGATCCAGGCGATCAGCGTCCCGTCGTCGACCGCGAGCCCCGACTCCCGGACGTACCGGCCGAGCACGGTCCGCGCGCCGTCCAGGCGCACGCGCACGACCCGCCCGTCGTCGTCGGTGACGACCGCGCCGTCGTGGACCGCGGCCAGGTCGACGACCTCCGGCACGCGCAACGACACCGCGGCGAGGTGCAGCACGCCGTCGGCCCACCACGACACGGGCGCCGGGTTCGGCGCCTCCTCCACCTCGACCGGGGCGAGGCGCTGGAGTCTCGGCTGGTCCGGGTCGTCGGGGCTGTCGGTCTCGTCGGGGCGGACGACGCCCAGCGCGTACGTCGCCGCCACCAGCAGCGCGACCACGGCCGCACCGACGAGCACCAGCCGGCCGGTGCGCCGCGGCACCAGCCGGGTCGGCAGGTCCGCCGGCGCGGGCGCCGGCCCTACCCGCACGGCCGTCGCCAGACGGCGTACGTCGTCGACGAGCGCCGCGTGGTCGGTCCTCCCCCGGCCGAGCACCGCTGCCACGGCGAGCCTGGTCCGCTCGCGGTCGAGCAGGGCGTCGAGGGCGGCGTAGGTGGCGACGTGGTGGTCGACGGCGTCGGCGTCCGTGGGGTCGGCGGGCCCTTCGGGGCCGTCCGGACCGAAGCGGTGCCGACGGGCCTGGGCCGTGGTCGCCGTCAGGGTGGCGAGCACCTCGCCGTCGAGGTCGCCGGTGTCGCTCAGCTCGCGCCAGTCCCGGCGGCAGGAGCCGAGGGCGGCGGCGACGATGCGCTCGGCGAGGGGAAGCGACCAGCCGAGCAGGACGACGACGCGCACCAGGGGCGCCCACCGCGCGGCGAGGTAGTCCGGGAAGTCGTCCGCCGCGCGCAACCGTCCTCCCGCCGGGTCGCTAGGGGTGCAGCGACATGGGGCCGTAGACGCGACGGTCGAGCTCGAAGAGCGTCACCGCGTCGACCCCCGCGGCGGCCAGCTCGGCGAAGACCTCGCCCACCCACGACTCGGCGTCGGACTGGTTGGAGAAGCGCTCGGCGCCGAGGTCGCCCTCGACCCCGACCTCCTCGCCGGCGGCGTTCTCCAGCCGCCACCACCAGGGGCGCTCGGACTCCGTCGGCGGGCGGAAGGTGCTGGGCTGCTCGGGGAGGTTCACTCGGCGCTCCGGACGTTGCTCCGCACGAACGGCGGCTTGGTCAGCTGGAAGATCTCGCGCCGGCCGCGGATGTCGACACCGACCTCGGCCTCGGGGTCCACGAACGCCGGCAGCAGCGCCAGTCCGACGCCCTTGCGCAGCGTCGGGGAGAACGTGCCCGAGGTGACCTCACCCAGCAGCACGTCGGCGGTCAGCGAGACGCTCATGCCCGGCCGCGGGATGCCCCGGCCGGTCGCGACGAGCCCGCGCAGCACCCGCTTCGGGCCGGCCTCGCGCTCGGCGAGCAGCACGTCGCGACCCCAGAACGCCGGCTTCGACCAGCCGACGGCCCAACCGATCCGCGCCTCGTTCGGGGTGACGTCGAGGGAGATGTCCTGGCCGTGCAGCGGGTAGCCCATCTCGGTGCGCAGCGTGTCGCGCGAACCCAGGCCGCAGGCGAGCATCCCGTGCGGCTCGCCCGCCTCGACCAGGGCGTCCCAGAGCGCGGGGGCCGCGCCGGCGGGGGCGATCAGCTCGTAGCCGCGCTCGCCGGTGTAGCCGGTGCGGCAGACCACGACCTCGGTGCCGGCGAACGGCGCGACGACGAACGACATGTAGTCGTGGCCGGCCGGCAGCCCGACCGCGGTGAGCACCTCGTCGGACCGCGGACCCTGGACGGCCAGCACGGCGTGGTCGCGGTGCTGGTCATCGACCGTGACGCCCTCGGGCGCCTGGGCCTGGAGCCGGCGGACCACCTCGGCGGTGTTGGCGGCGTTCGGGACGAGCAGCACGTGCTCGTCGTCGTGCAGGTAGACGATGAGGTCGTCGACGACGCCGCCGGTCTCCTCGTCGCAGCACAGCGTGTACTGCGCCTTGCCCGGCTCGATCCGTCCGAGGTCGTTGGTCAGCGTGCTGTTGACGTACGCCGCGGCGCCGGGGCCCGACACGAGCGCCTTGCCGAGGTGGCTGACGTCGAACACGCCGACCGCCTCGCGTACCGCCGTGTGCTCCTTGACCGTGCCGGCGGCGTACTCCAGCGGCATCGACCAGCCGCCGAACTCCGCCATCTTCGCGCCGAGCGCGACGTGCCGCTCGTGGAGGGGCGACCGCAGCAGGGTGGGGTCCTCAGCCATGACCGGAACCTACCCCAGCACGTGTCTATCCTTCCTCGGGTGACGTCGTACACCCTGCGCAATGCCAGCCCCGCCAAGACCAAGGCCGACGCGGTGGTGGTCGGCGTCCTGCAGGGCGGTGACGGCCCCGAGCTCGCCGAGGGCGGCGACGACGTCGCCAAGGCCTACGGCCGCAAGCTGCGTCCGCTGCTGTCCACCCTCGGGGTGACCGGCAAGACCGGCGAGGTCGTGAAGGTGCCGACCGGCGACACGGTCGCGACGCCGCTGCTCGTGCTCGTCGGGCTCGGCAAGGAGGTCACGCCCGCCGGCGTACGCCGTGCGACTGGCGCCGCGTCGCGTGCGGTCACCAACGCCGCCTCGGTCGCGCTCGCGCTGCCCGCCGCGACACCCGACCTGGTCCGCGCCGTGGTCGAGGGCCACCGGCTGGGCGGCTACGCGTTCACGGCGTACAAGAAGGACGCCAAGGACGCGAAGGACTCCGCGCCGGCCGAGGTCGTCGTGCTCTCCCCCGCCGCCCGGAAGAAGGAGGCGGCCACCGCGCTGGAGGAGGCGCAGGTCGTCGCGGACGCCGTGGCCGCCACCCGCGACTGGGTGAACACCCCTCCCGGCGACCTCCGCCCGCCCGCGTTCGCCGACGCCGTCGTCGCTGCGACGAAGGCCGCCACCAAGGGCCGCGGCGCACCCAAGATCGGGATCACCGTCCACGACGAGGCCGCGCTCGCCGAGCTCGGCTGCGGCGGCATCCTCGGCGTCGGCGCCGGCTCGGACGCCCCGCCCCGGCTGGTCGAGCTCACCTACGCCCCCCGCGGCGCGAAGCACCACCTGGCACTGGTCGGGAAGGGCATCACGTTCGACTCCGGTGGCCTGTCGATCAAGCCGGCGCAGGGCATGCACGAGATGAAGTCCGACATGGCCGGCGCCGCCGCCGTCGTCCAGGCGACGCTCGCGATCGCCGCGCTCGGGCTGCCGGTCAAGGTCAGCACGTTCGTCCCCATGGCCGAGAACATGATCTCCGGCAACGCCACCCGCCCCGGCGACGTGCTGCGCATCTACGGCGGCACCACGGTCGAGGTCCTCAACACCGACGCCGAGGGCCGGCTCATCCTCGCCGACGCCCTCGTCCGCGCCACCGAGAAGCAGCCCGACACGATCCTCGACGTCGCCACCCTCACCGGCCACATGGTCGTCGCACTCGGCGACAAGGTCGCCGGCGTCATGGGCACCGACGCCGTCGTCCAGGACGTGCTCGACGCCGCCGTCGTGGCCGGCGAGGAGTTCTGGCCGATGCCGATCCCCGAGCACATGCGGGAGCGGATCACCTCCAGCAAGGTCGCCGACCTCGCCCAGCACGACTGGATCCGCTGGGGTGGCGGGCTGTACGCCGCCGCGTTCCTGCGCGAGTTCACCGCCGGTCTCCCCTGGGCCCACCTCGACATCGCCGGCCCGTCGTTCGCCTCCGGCGGACCGTCGGGCCACGTCACCTCCGGCGGCACCGGCGTCGCCGTCGCCACCCTCGTCGACTACGCCCGGGCGCTCGTCGCCCGCGGCTGACCCGCGAGGCTTGACCCTGCCCCTGGGGCAGGCAGCACCGTGCCGTCACCGACGCACCCGCGCCGGTGACGAGGAGGCGAGATGCCCGACGAACCGCTGCTCACCATCGGGGACTTCGCCCGCGCCAGCGGCCTGAGCGTCAAGGCGCTGCGGCTCTACGACGAGATGGCGCTGCTGACGCCGGCGGAGGTGGACGCCGCCACCGGCTATCGGCGGTACGCCACCGGCCAGCTCGCCCGCGCCCGGCTGGTCGCGCGGCTGCGCCTCGCCGGCATGCCGCTGGCCCGGATCCGGGTCGTCGCCGACCTCCCGCCGGCCGCCGCGGTGGCCGAGCTGACGTCGTACTGGCGCCAGGTCGAGGCCGACACCGCCACCGCCCGCGGCGTCGTGGCGGAACTCGTCGAGGAGCTGTCCCCCGAGGAGGAACCCGTGTCCCACGTCCTGACCCCCCACTTCAGCAGCGCCGCCCGCACCGGCGTCGGCGCCCGCGACACCCAGCTGGACGCCGTCCGCGTCGACCGCCCCCTGGTCGCCGTGGCCGACGGGTTCGGCGGCACCAGCGGGATCGCCGAGGCCGCACTGGCCGCCCTCGGCGACCCACGCTCCGTCGTGGAGCTCGACGACGCCGTACGTCGTGCCGCGAAGGCGGTCGCAGCAACAGGGGCGGGACCCCAGGACGGCACGACGATCACCGCACTGGTCGTCACCGGGACCGACGCCCTCCTCGCCCACCTCGGCGACTCCCGCGCCTACCTCGTCCGGGGCGGCCGGGTCGAGCGGTTGACCCGCGACCACACCGTCGTGCAGACCCTCGTCGACGAGGGGCGGCTGTCCGCGGACGAAGCCCGGCTCGACGACCGGCGTGCCGTGCTGAACCGGGCGCTCGCCGCGGACATCTCTCCCCGTCCCGACCTCGCGATCCGCGCGGTCCAGCCGGGTGACCGGCTCGTCCTCACCACCGACGGCGTCCACTCCGCGCTCGATGCCGCCGAGCTGGCCGCTCTCCTGGTGGCCGGAGCCGAGCCCGACGTGGTGGCAGACGCCGTCGCAGGAGCCGTCGAGGTCGCAGGTGCCCCCGACAACTGGTCGGTGGCCGTCGTCGACCTGCTGGCCTGAGGGCCCGGACGTGCCGGTGCCCCGCCGGCTGGGTGCTTCGGCGGGGCGCGGGCTAGGCGGCTACTGCGGTGGCGGGTTGCCGGGTGGGTCGGTGTCGTGGTCGACGGTGCCGTGGTGGTCGACGGTGTACGTCGTGCCGGACGGGCTGGTCCAGCGGTAGGTGCCTGGTGATGGCGAGGTCTGTTGCCAGCCGCCGTGGGTCTTGGCTCGGTGGTGGCGTCGGCAGAGGGGGCCGATGTTCTCGGTGGCGGTGGGGCCGCCGCGGTTGTGGGGGACGACGTGGTCGTCGTCGACCTGGGAGGCGGCGGTGGCGGGGCGGGTGCACCAGGGGAAGACGCAGTGGTGGTCACGCAGCCGGGTCTGCTCGGAGAGGCGGTCCGGGACTTCGTAGGCCTCGACGTGGATGCGTTCGGCCAGGTCGATGACGGGTTTGACGGTGATCCTTGCGGCGCGGGTGCACCACTCGGCGAGCTGACCGGTGAGGACGGAGCCGCGGACGTTCTCGACGCGGACGACGTGGTCGACGGTGCCGTCAGCCGTCTGGTGGACGTGGACGACCAAGGGCTTGGGGTCGGTGTCGAACTCCAGCACGAGCTGCCGGCGGGCCATGTCGCCGAGCGCGGTGGCGCGGCGCGACCCCTCGGCTTCCTTCGAGCCGAGGGCGGCGAGGCGGTCGGCGCCCTTCGCCACTGCGTCCTCGAGGTCGAGGGCGTCGGCGAGGTCGAGGGTGGCCCAGACGTCGACGTGGCCGTCGAAGGTGACCTGGCGGGTCTGGATGGTGACGTGGCGGGTCTCGGTGCGTTCGAACCGGATCCGCTCGGCCTCGTCGGGGTCGAACCGGACGAGTGCTTCGTCGACCAGCCGGGCCAGAGCGGATGGGCTGATCGACGCGGCGCAGTGGGCGACGTGGGTGTCGACGAACCGTGCGCCCTTCATCGGCAACGCAAGGGTCTTGCGGGCGATCGTCCGGGCCTTCCACGCGGGGAGGTTGCCGCTGGTGGTCTTGGCCCACATCTTGGGCAGTCGGTAGCGCAGCTCGAGCGCTTCGGACAGGTACGCGCGGCCCGCGTCCAGCGACTTCCCGAGCGCGGCGGCGAGCTCGACGACCGCGAACTCCGTCACCAGGGGCGCACCGTCGCCGGCGAGACCGACGGGCTGGTCACCGAAGCCCTGCATGGTCGCCCAGGACGCCGACTCGGTCAGGGAGTCGGCGGGGTGCATGGCGCACCACTCGACCGCCGCCTGCAGGACGCGGACCTCCGCCGCGTCGGCCTCACGCTGGCTCGCCCGAGCGGCCGCGAGGACGTCCGCTGGGTCGTCCAGCGGGGTCTCGGGTGGCGCGAGGTGGGCCAATGCCATGGCCCCATTCTACTCGAACAGGCGTTCGTATGGAAGGACCGCGCGGTCGGCTGTGGACGCGCCCGTCGGCGGGTTTCGAGACGGCCGTGGCCGGCCTCCTCAACCAGCCGGGCGGACGCCGCAGCGGTTTCGCCGACGCTCGCCAGGGCTCGCTGACCGACCAGCGGGCGGCCTACAGCCCCTGCTGCTTGCGGCGCCGGTTGTAGTCACGCATCCGCTGGGGAATGCCGACGACGGCGGCGTCGTAGGAGGGGATCTGGAAGCCGTTGCAGAAGCTGTGGGCCCACTCGACCGAGGGGACGCGGCGGCGGGTCCACTCGCCGTCGTGGGCGACGAGGAGGAGGGTCACGTCGCTGACGGCGGTGCGGGGCTCGACGAACCCCTCGACGCCGCGACGCTCCTCGACCCAGGTGCGCAGGTGCTGCTCGTCCACCTTGTCCGACGCACGCACCCGCGTCGAGCCGGTGCGGTAGCCGTCGGTCGCGGGCTTGCTCGTCCGCGGGCGACGTCGGAATCGGTCGGTCCATGCCATGGGCACCAGTCTGCCGGGGCGGGCCCGACCCGGTGTGGACACGCCCGGAAAGGGTGCAAAGATGGTCGGGCGCTCCTCTGCGATCCAGAGGAGGCGAGGCCGACAGGGAAGGACCACGGTGGCCGACGCCGACTACGACGTACTCATCCTCGGTGCGGGTTCCGGTGGCTATGCCTGCGCGCTCCGCGCGGCCCAGCTCGGCCTGACCGTGGGACTCGTCGAGAAGGCCAAGGTGGGCGGCACCTGCCTGCACGTCGGCTGCATCCCGACCAAGGCGCTGCTGCACGCGGCCGAGGTCGCCGACAGCGCGCGCGAGGCCGAGCAGTTCGGCGTCCGGGCCACGCTCGACGGCATCGACATGGCGGGCGTCAACACGTACAAGGACGGCGTCGTCAACCGCCTCTTCAAGGGCCTCACCGGCCTGGTCAAGAGCCGCGGCATCACCGTGGTCGAGGGCGAGGGCCGGCTCACCGGCCCGAAGCAGGTCACCGTCGGCGACACCACGATCACCGGCCGCCACGTCGTGCTGGCCTCCGGCTCCTACGCCCGCAGCCTCCCTGGCCTCGAGGTCGACGGCGAGCGGGTCCTCACCTCCGACCACGCCCTGCAGCTCGACCGCGTTCCGCGCAGCGTCGTGGTGCTCGGCGGCGGCGTGATCGGGTGCGAGTTCGCGAGCGTGTGGCGCAGCTTCGGCGCCGACGTCACCATCGTCGAGGCGCTCCCCCGCCTCGTCGCGGCCGAGGACGAGGCCAGCTCCAAGGCGCTCGAGCGCGCGTTCCGCAAGCGCGGCATCGCCTTCCGCACCGGCACCCGCTTCTCGTCGGTGGCGCGTACCGACGACGGCGTCGCGGTGACCGTCGAGACCGAGGCCGGCGAGCAGAGCACGATCGAGGCCGAGCTGCTGCTCGTCGCGGTCGGCCGCGGTCCGGTCACCGATGGCCTGGGGTACGACGAGCAGGGCATCGCCATGGAGCGCGGGTTCGTGCTGACCGACGAGCGCTGCCGCACCGATGTCGAGGGCGTGTACGCCGTCGGCGACATCGTCCCGGGGCTCCAGCTCGCGCACCGCGGCTTCCAGCAGGGCATCTTCGTGGCCGAGGACATCGCGGGGCTCGACCCGCGGCCGGTCGACGAGACGGCGATCCCCCGCGTGACGTACTCCTCCCCCGAGGTCGCCTCGGTCGGGCTCGACGAGCGGACCGCCACGGAGCGGTTCGGCGCCGACGGCGTCGAGACGGTGACCTACGACCTCGGCGGCAACGGCAAGAGCCAGATCCTCAAGACGCAGGGCTTCGTGAAGCTCGTCCGTCGCACCGACGGCCCCGTCGTCGGCATCCACCTGGTCGGCGAGCGCGTGGGCGAGCTCGTCGGGGAGGCCCAGCTGATCTACGGCTGGGAGGGGTACCCGGAGGACGTCGCCCCGCTCGTCCACGCCCACCCCACGCAGAACGAGGCGCTCGGCGAGGCGCACCTGGCTCTGGCCGGCAAGCCCCTCCACGCGCACTCCTGACCACCGCAACCACCGAAGAGCGAAGGAACTCATGGCCACCGAAGTCAACCTCCCGGCCCTCGGCGAATCCGTCACCGAAGGCACCGTCACCCGCTGGCTGAAGTCCGTGGGCGACTCGGTCGCCGTGGACGAGCCGCTGCTCGAGGTCTCCACCGACAAGGTCGACACCGAGATCCCCTCGCCGGTCGCGGGCACCCTGCTCGAGATCAAGGCCCAGGAGGACGACACCGTCGAGGTCGGCGCCGTGCTCGCGCTGATCGGTGACGAGGGCGAGGGCGGCGGCGACGACTCCGCCCAGGAGTCCGCCGAGCCCGAGGCGCAGCCCAAGGACGAGGCCGAGTCGGAGAAGAAGGCCGAGCAGGAGGAGGAGATCGCCGAGGAGACCGGCGACCTGCCCCCGGGCGACGAGACGCCCGAGAAGGAGAAGTCCGACGCACCCGCCGCCTCCTCCGGCGGCAGTGGCGGTGGCGGCGGCGGTACGCCGGTCACGCTGCCGGCGCTGGGCGAGTCGGTGACCGAGGGCACCGTCACGCGCTGGCTGAAGTCGGTCGGCGACGAGGTCGCGGTCGACGAGCCGCTGCTCGAGGTCTCGACCGACAAGGTCGACACCGAGATCCCCTCCCCGGTGGCGGGCACCCTGCTCGAGATCAAGGCCGACGAGGACGAGACCGTCGAGGTCGGCGCCGAGCTGGCGATCATCGGCGACAAGAACGCCGCGCCTCAGGCCGAGGAGAAGGCCGAGGAGAAGGCCGAGGAGAAGGCGCCCGAGCCGAGCCCGGCCGAGGAGGAGACCAAGCCGACCCAGCCGACCGACGAGGGCGAGGCCGCCACCGAGCAGCCCGAGCCCGAGAAGGACCACGAGCAGGCCGACGAGACCGCCCCGGCCCCGAGCTCGCAGTCGCCCGACACCGGCGAGCGCAGCTCCGACGACAGCAGCAGCGGCGACAAGGAGCAGGCGCGCTCGGAGAAGACCTCCGACGGCTCCGGCTACGTCACCCCGCTGGTCCGCAAGCTCGCGGCCCAGCACGACGTCGACCTGTCGACCGTCGAGGGCACCGGCGTCGGCGGCCGCATCCGCAAGCAGGACGTCCTCGAAGCCGCCGCGAAGGCCAAGGAGGCCCAGCAGGCCCCGGCCCAGCCGGCCGCCCCGCAGCAGGCTCCGGCCGCCGGCCAGCAGCAGGCGCCGTCGGTCACGCCGTCGCCGCTGCGCGGGACGACCGAGAAGATCAGCCGGCTGCGCAAGATCATCGCCGAGCGCATGGTCGACTCGCTGCAGACCGGCGCCCAGCTCACGCAGGTCATCGAGGTCGACGTCACCAACATCGCGCGGCTGCGCGACGCGGTGAAGGCCGACTTCCACGCCCGCGAGGGCGTGAAGCTGTCGTACCTGCCGTTCTTCGCCAAGGCCGCGATCGACGCGCTCAAGCAGCACCCGAAGCTGAACGCTGGGATCGACACCGAAGCCGGCGAGATCACCTACTACGACCGCGAGAACCTCGCGATCGCGGTGGACACCGAGAAGGGCCTGATCACCCCGGTGATCAAGGAGGCCGGCGACCTGTCGATCGCCGGCCTGGCCAAGAAGATCGCGGACGTCGCGCAGCGCACCCGGACCAACAAGATCGGTCCCGACGAGCTGTCCGGCGGCACCTTCACGATCACCAACCTCGGCAGCGTGGGCGCCCTGTGGGACACCCCGATCATCAACAAGCCGCAGGTCGCCATCCTCGGCCCGGGTGCCGTCGTCAAGCGCCCGGTCGTCATCGACGACCCGAACCTCGGCGAGACGATCGCGGTGCGCCACATGGTCTACCTCGCGCTGACCTACGACCACCGCCTGGTCGACGGCGCCGACGCGGGCCGCTTCCTCCAGGACGTCAAGAAGCGCCTGGAGGCCGGCGTCTTCGACGTCTGAGCACCACCTGCTCCACGCCAGGGGCCCGGGACCGCACAGGTCCCGGGCCCCTTGTGCGTCCTGCGAGGCTCGGGACATGCGGATCGTGATCGCCGGCTCGTCCGGCTTCCTCGGCAGCCACCTCGTCGACGCGCTGCTGGGTCGGGGGCACGACGTCACCCGGCTCGTACGGAGGCCGTCCACATCACCGCAGGAGACGTCGTGGTCACCGAGTGAGGGCGCGGTAGATGCGTCCGTCATCGCGGCCTCGGACGTGGTGGTGAACCTGGCCGGCTCCCCCACGCTCGGCAACCCGCACTCGAGCCGCTGGGCGCAGGAGCTGCGCGAGAGCCGGGTGACCTCGACGCGGGTGCTCGCGCGGGCGGTCGCCGAGGCGCCCCGCCCGCCGGCGTACCTCGCGGGCAACGGCATCTCCTACTACGGCGACCACGGCGACCAGGTGCTCACCGAGGAGTCCGACAGCCGCGGGCACGCGCTGCTGACCGAGGTGACGCGGGAGTGGCAGGCGGCCGCGCAGCCGGCGGTGGAGGCCGGCGCCCGGGTCTGCTACCTGCGGACCGCGCCGGTGATGGACCGCCGGGCGGCTCCGCTGAAGACGCTGCTCCCGCTGTTCAAGGCCGGTCTCGGCGCCCGGCTCGGCACCGGCAGGCAGCACATGGCGATGATCTCCCTGCGCGACTGGGTCGACGCGGTGGTCTTCCTCGCGGAGCACGACACGGTCAGCGGCCCGGTCAACCTGACCTGCCCGGAGACCCCGACGAACGCTGCGTTCACCCGCGCGCTCGCCCGCGCCGTGCACCGGCCGGCGGTGCTGCCGGTCCCCTCCCTGGCGTTGAAGGCCGGCGCCGGTGCGATGGCGCCGGAGCTGCTGGGCTCGCTGAACGTCCGCCCCGCGGCGCTCGAGGCGGCCGGCTTCACCTTCCGCGACCGCGACGTCGAGGCGGTGCTCAGGACCGGGCTGCGCTGAGCCGGCCGCGCAGCGTCGCCAGCCCGTCGCCGTCGAGGTGGCCGAGGGCGGCGCTGCGACCGGTGAGGCCGAGCAGCAGCGCCTCGGCCCTGCCGCTCACCGTCGGGCCGTCGCCGGCCGCCCAGTCGAGGTCGTCCGCCTCGAACCGGAGACCGTCGAGGCTGCCCGGCGGCACGATGCCGCCCGGGGCGCCGGCCACGAAGTCCAGCGTCGCGCGGAGCCGCCCGGCAGGGACCTCGCGCTCGATGCCGAGCGGCCACCGGACGTCCAGGCCGTGCACGAGCAGGTCGGTGAGCGGCGCCTCCGGTCCCATCCCTGGTGGCGTGAACCGCGACTCGGCCCGCTCCCGCAGCACGCCGAGGAGCTCCTCGAAGGGCCGCTGCGCCCACTCGCGGGCCAGCCGGGCGTTCGCGCGGTCGAAGCTCCCGCGGCTGCGGACCATCGCGAGCGCGAACTTCGCGAGGCCCACCTCGAGCGGCACGACCAGGTGGCCGACGACCGCGTGCACGTCCCACTCCGCGCACAGGCTCGGCGTCGCCTGCGCCTCCGGCGCCAGGCCGGTCAGCAGGTCGGCCAGCGCGCGACGCTCGTCGGCGATCTCCTCGAAGAGGTCCATGGGGCCATCCTGGCCGCGGTCGCGTCAGTCGATCCAGTAGCGCCGCTTGCGCACCCGCGCGCCCGGCTCCTCGACGACGTCCTCGAGCCGCCCGCCACACCGCTCGATCACCGCGGCCGAGCCGATGTTGTCGTCGTCGCACGTCACGAGCACCCGGTCGACGCCTCCGGCGCGCGCGAGCACGAGCGACTGGCGCAGCATCTCGGTGGCGTGCCCGCGGCGGCGGTGCGCAGGTCGCACGCCGTACCCCACGTGCCCGCCGTACGCCGCCAGCCAGTCGTTCAGCGCGAAGCGGATCGACGTCCGCCCGACGAGCGCGCCGTCCACCTCCGCGACGAGGAACACGGCGGGCACCCGTCCCTCGGGGAGGTCGAGACCGAGCCTCTCCCGCTCGTACTGCTCCAACAGGTCGGCCCACGTCCGCTCCGGCGACCACCCGAGCAGGAGCTCGAAGCCGTCGGCGAGCAGCTCCTCGTGCGCCCGTAGCGCCTCCGTCTCGTCGTCGGTCCGGAGGGGTCGCAGTCGCAGCTCGGGCACGCACTCATCCTCCCAGCCAGTCGTCCCACCCGTCACACGACTTTCGCCACGACCCACTCCCCGCCCCGCCGGACGAGCGTCAGCCGACGCGTGCTCGGACCGTCCTGCGGCAGGCGCAGGTCGAGGCCGTTACCCACGGCGCGGCCACCGGTCACCCGGTCGGTCACGCGCAGGACGAGATGGTCGACTGAGGCGGCGAGCACGTCCACCGACAGCAGGTCGAGCCGGAGGTCCTCGACGACCAACCCACGCCGCGTCCAGCGCTCGAGCATCGCGCGGTCGTGCCGCCCCGCCGCCGAGCCGGGGGCGTAGAGCCGCGCGAGCGCGCCCGGGTCGCCCGCGGCCCACGCCGCCGAGCGCCGACGGTCCCACTCGGCCAGCACCGCGCGGGCGGTGGGAGCCTCGGCAGCGACCGGCCGGAGCGGCGGGGACGGACCGTCGGCGAGGAGCACGCCGGGCACGACCAGCGCGGCGGTGAGCAGGACGGAGAGGAGGAGCAGGACGAGTCGGCGCACCCCGACCACCTACCCACCGGGCGCCGACGGCCCGGCCGTCCTCCACAGGCGGCGATGGGTAGAGTCGAGGAGGTGAGCAGCCTGACGTTCCGCACGGTCGGCCTCGGTGACGACGCGCTCGACTACCTGGCCGCCTGGGACCTCCAGCGCGAGGTCCACGCCGAGGTCGCCGACGGGGCGACGCCGCCCACCGTCCTGCTGCTCGAGCACCCGCCCGTCTACACCGCCGGCAAGCGCACCGACCCGCACGAGCGTCCCCTGGACCCGGGCGGCGCCCAGGTGGTCGACGTCGACCGTGGCGGCAAGATCACCTTCCACGGCCCCGGCCAGCTGGTGGGCTACCCGATCGTCGCCCTGCCCGACCACGTCAAGGTCGTCGACTACGTCCGCCGGGTCGAGGAGGCGCTGATCCGGGTGTGCGCCGACCTCGGCGTCATTACCGCCCGCGTGCCCGGCCGCAGCGGCGTGTGGCTGCGGGCCGACGACAAGGGACCGGAGCGCAAGATCGCGGCGATCGGCATCCGCGTCAGCCGGGGCGTGACCATGCACGGGTTCTCGCTCAACTGCGACGTCGACCTCGGCTGGTACGACCGGTTCGTCCCCTGCGGCATCGCCGACGCCGGGGTCACCACCCTCACCGCCGAGCTGGGTCGCCGCGTCACCACCGCCGACGTGCTGCCGCTCGTCGAGCGGCACCTGGCGGCGTACCTCTCCTGGGAGCCGTACGACGCCACGCCGGACTACGACCCGCGCCCCGAGCCCGGGCGCGGCCCCCGCATCGAGCTCCTCACCCCGAAGTAGGAGCTGCCCCCGGCGCGTCCCCGCCCCACCGGTCGTGCCCGCTGCTTTCATCAGCGGGTGCCGGACCTCGCGATCCAGACCCAGGGCCTCCGCAAGGAGTTCCGCACCCGCCGTGGGACGCGCGTCGCGGTGTCCGACCTCGACCTGGCGGTGCCCGCCGGCGGGGTCCACGGCTTCCTCGGGCCCAACGGCTCGGGCAAGACCACGACCATCCGGATGCTGCTCGGGCTGGCCCGGCCGACGCGCGGCACGATGCGCCTGCTGGGCGAGCCGGTACCCGACCGCCTCCCGGCCGTCATCGACCGGGTCGGCGCGGTGGTCGAGTCCCCGAAGTTCTCCCCCAACCTGACCGGTCGGCAGAACCTCCTCCTGCTCTCCCGCTCGATCGGCGTCCCGGACACCCGCGTCGACGCCGCCGTCGAGACCGTGGGGCTCACCGGGCGCGACCGCGACCGGTACAAGGCCTACTCCCTCGGCATGAAGCAGCGGCTCGCCATCGCCGCGACGCTGCTCAAGGAGCCGGACCTGCTCATCCTCGACGAGCCGACCAACGGGCTCGACCCGGCCGGCATCCGGGAGATCCGCGAGACCATCCGCGGGCTCGGCGCCGCGGGCGTGACCGTGCTGCTGAGCTCGCACATCCTGGCCGAGGTCCAGCAGGTGTGCACCTCCGCCACCATCGTCGGCCACGGCCGGCTGCTCGCCTCCGGCACGGTCGAGGACCTGCTGGGCGGGAGCACGGCGCACCGTCTCGTCGTCCCGGACCTCCCCGCCGCGCTCGCCGCGCTGTCGGCCGCCGGCGTCCCCGCCACCGAGCAGGACGGTGCCCTCCGCGTCGAGACCGACGACCCCGCCGCGGTGACCCGGCTGCTCGCCGCGCGCGACCTCTGGCTGACCGAGCTGACCCCGGTGCGCGCCGACCTCGAGTCGTTCTTCCTCCAGCTCACCGCGGCCGACCGCGAGGACGCGGCATGAGGGGGCTGGTGCGGGTCGAGCTGACGCGCCTGCGGTGGCGGCGGGCGGTGCTCCTGCTGCTCCTCGCCTGCCTGGTGGTGCCCGTGCTCATCGCAGCCGCGACCCTGTGGGACACCCGTCCGGTCTCCGAGGCCGAAAAGGCGGAGATCCGGGCGTCGTCCACGCAGGAGATCGCCCGGTGCGAGCGCAAGCCCCGGCAGTACGGCGTCCGGCCGGCGCGCGCCGAGACCCGGTGCGCGGAGCTGGTCGTCGAGTGGCAGACCGCCCGACGGGACCTCAGCCTCGCCCGCGAGCGGACCGGTTCCGGGGTCGGCGTGGCGGGCGTGCTCGTCGTGCTGCTGATGCTGACCGCGACCACGTTCGCCGGGCACGACTGGAACAGCGGGTCGATCAGCAACCAGCTGCTCTTCCGCCCGCGCCGCGGTCGGCTGTGGGCCGCGAAGGCGATCGCGGTCACCGGCGTCGCGCTGGTCGCGGCGGCGGTCGTCAGCACGGCGTACTGGCTGACGATGTGGGCGACGATGCGGGCTCGCGACCTGCCGATGCTCGACGGGGCCCTGACCGACTCGCTCGCCCAGGGCCTGCGCGGAGCCGGGCTCGCAGCCGTGGCCGCGCTCGGCTGCTACGCGTTGACCATGCTGCTGCGCAGCACGGTGGCGACGCTCGGCGTCGTGCTCGCGTTCGGGTTCGCCTCGCTGTTCCTCGTCGAGGCGCTGCCGGTCAGCGGCCGGTGGGAGCCGCTCGACAACGCGGCGGCCGTGCTCCGCAACGGGACGGAGTACTACGTCGACGTGCCTCCGTCCTGCTACGACGGGCGCTACCGGGACCGGCCGGCCGAGGGCTCCACCTGCGACGAGACCCGGGAGCTGCCCGGGTGGCAGGGCGCGTCGTACTACGGCGCCGGCGTGCTGCTGGTCGGCGCGGCGTCCGTGCTGTCCTTCCGCCGCCGCGACGTGCCCTGAGGCCCCGGCGCGACGACCGCAGCTCAGCCGACCCGGCGGTAGTGCGCAGCCATCGCCGGGTAGTAGTCGCGGTCGAAGTCGATGGCGGAGACGTCGCCTCCGGTCTCGGCCGCCACGAGCCGGTCGAGGTAGTACTCCCACCCGGGGCCGACGCTCTCCGCCGCGGCGGGGTCGACCCCCGGCTGCTTGAAGGTCAGCAGCGTGCCGCCGTCGGCCGCCGCCCCCAGCTCCAGCTCGAGGTCCCACCAGTCGTCGCCGACGCGGGAGACCAGGACCAGCCGCAGCGGCGGCTCGCAGACGCTGATCGTCATCTGCTCGGCCGGCGCGTGCTCGCCCTCGGCGGTCATCGTGAACATCACCTGCCCCTCGGCCGGGTCTCCCGTCCACGTCCCGATCCAGCGCTCGAGCCGTGCCGGCTCGGTCAGCGCGGTCCACACCTCCGAGGCGGGCAGCGGGAGGTGGCGGGTGAGCATCAGGGTGCCGCCGACGACGCGGCCGGTGGGAGCGGGCATGGCCCCATGGTGCACCCGGGACGCGTGCCGGGCGGACACGGCTGCCGACTCGGGGCGCCGCACCCCCGCGGCGTACAGTGAAGGACGTGACGCAGGCTCCCGCTCCCGAAGGAAGAAAGCTCCTCCGCCTCGAGGTCCGCAACGCCGAGACCCCGATCGAGCGGAAGCCGGAGTGGATCAAGACCCGGGCGAAGATGGGGCCGGAGTACAAGCACCTCCAGAGCCTGGTGAAGTCCGAGGGACTCCACACCGTGTGCCAGGAGGCCGGCTGCCCCAACATCTTCGAGTGCTGGGAGGACCGCGAGGCCACGTTCCTCATCGGCGGCGACCAGTGCACCCGACGCTGCGACTTCTGCCAGATCGACACCGGCAAGCCGCAGGCGCTCGACCGCGACGAGCCCCGCCGGGTCGCCGAGTCCGTGCAGACGATGGGGCTGCGGTACGCCACGATCACCGGCGTCGCCCGCGACGACCTGACCGACGGCGGCGCCTGGCTGTACGCCGAGACCGTGCGCGCCATCCACGAGCTGAACCCGGACACCGGCGTCGAGAACCTCATCCCCGACTTCAACGGCAAGGCCGACCTGCTGACCGAGGTCTTCGAGTCGCGCCCCGAGGTGCTCGCCCACAACGTCGAGACCGTGCCGCGGATCTTCAAGCGGATCCGTCCCGCCTTCCGCTACGAGCGCTCGCTCGACGTGATCACCCAGGCCCGCGACTTCGGCCTGGTCACCAAGTCCAACCTCATCCTCGGCATGGGCGAGACCCGCGAGGAGGTCAGCCAGGCGCTGCGCGACCTGCACCAGGCCGGCTGCGAGCTGATCACCATCACCCAGTACCTCCGCCCCTCGGTGCGTCACCACCCCGTGGAGCGCTGGGTCAAGCCCGAGGAGTTCGTGGAGCTCGCGGCCGAGGCCGAGGAGATCGGCTTCTCCGGCGTCCTCTCCGGGCCGCTGGTGCGTTCGTCCTACCGCGCCGGACGGCTGTACCGTCAGGCCATGGACGCCCGCGCGGGCGTCGTGACCGCCTGAGCGGCGGCCCACCTCACCTCGGCACGACAGCAAAGGGCACGAACCACCCCCATGGCCAAGGACGCCAAGAACGCCGCCAAGAACGCCGGCAAGGACGCCGCGAAGGCACCGGTCGCGACCGCCGACATGAACCGTCGGCAGCAGCTCGTCGAGACCTACAAGATGACGCGGCGCAACGACCCGAAGGTCGGGCTGCTGACCTTCGGCTCCGCGCTGCTCGCCGGCGCCCTCGGGTTCCTCATCTTCTGGGTGCTGCCCGGCGAGGGCGTCATCGGCTGGATCCTCGCCGTCGTCGGCTCGCTGCTGGCCGGCTCGCTCGCCGCCATGATCGTCTTCGGCCGCCGCGCGCAGAACGCCGCCTACCGCCAGATGGAGGGCCAGCCCGGCGCCGCCGCGGCCGCGCTCCGCATGCTGCGCCGTGGCTGGAAGGCCGACCCGGTCATCGCGTTCAACAAGAACCAGGACGTCGTGCACCGCGTCGTCGGCCCTCCGGGCATCGTGCTCGTCGGCGAGGGCACCAGCCCGACCCGGATCAAGCAGCTGCTGGTCAACGAGCACCGCAAGCACGAGCGCGTCGCCTCCGAGGTCCCGATCCACGAGGTCGTCTGCGGCAACGGCGAGGGCCAGGTCCCCCTGCCGAAGCTGGTCCGCCACGTCCAGAAGCTCGGCCGCCAGGTCAAGCCGGCCGAGATGACCGACGTGATGAGCCGGCTCAAGGCGCTCGACGCCACCCGCTCCAACATCCCGCTGCCCAAGGGCCCCGTCCCGACCTCGATGAAGGGCATGCGCGGCAACCTGCGCGGACGCTGAGCAAGCCAGCCCCGGTCGGCCCCGACAGACACAGAACTGGGGAGGTCCCCCCGCACCTGGTGCGGGAGGACCTCCCCAGTTCCCGTTCGTACGCCGTCAGGCGGTCGGCGAGGGCGCCATCTGGCCCATCATCTGGCTCGGGTCGGGCATCTCGGTGACCTCGCTGGCCGGCGGCGCCTCGATGGTGACGTCGGTGCCCCAGTCGTCGATGACCATCTCGGTCGTCGAGGACTGACCCATGACCGGCATCTCCATCACCATCTGGCCGAACCGGCCCTCCTCGTCCAGCCACACGTCGTACGTCAGCGCCTCGGGCATGCCCTGCAGCGCGGACTTCGGCAGGTCGCCGCCGAGGCTCTCCATGGCGGCCCCGAGGTCGACGGTCATCTCGAAGTGGTCGAGGTCGCGGCCGTCGACGTCCTCCTCGCCGACGTAGACGACCTTCTCGATGCCCTTCTCCATCGCCTGCAGCGAGGCGACAGGGTCGCTCTGCTGGAGCATCTCGTCCATGCCGAGCTCGGCGAACGGACCGTTCGGGTCGGCGGGGTCGACCTTCCAGTACTTGCCCTGGCTGAGGTCGCCGAGGTTCACGTAGCTGATGCCGTCCACGGAGATCACCTTGGTGGTGCCGCCGCCGAAGTCCTGGTCCATCTCGATGGCCGCCGGCGTCTGGGTGTAGTCGATGACGCCCGTGCCGGTGACCTTCGTGCCGCCGAAGGTGGTGCTGGTGCTCAGCTTCGCGGTCGTGGACGCCTCGACGCCGGCGCCGACGAGGTCGACGAACTGCGCGGCCGGGACCTCCTGGCCCTCCTCGAGGTCGTCGGCACCGTCGCTGTCGCTCTCGGCAGCGGCGTCCGCGTCGGGCTCGCTGCTCGCGCTGCTGCTGGCCGCCGGGTCGCTGGCCTCCTCGCTGTCCCCGTCACCACCGCAGGCGACGAGGGCGGCGGAGAGGAGCGGAGCAACCGCCACGGCGGCGAGGAGGCGGCGGGTGCGAGGACGACGGATCACGTGAGGGGCCTTTCGCGGAAGGGAGGCTGACGTCTCCAGCATGGCCCGCGCTCCCCCGCCCCCAAACCTGCGCGCGGGTCACGACCCGGTCACGCAGGGCCTCAGCGGCCGAGCGAGCGGTACGTCTGCAGGGTGACGGTGGCGGTCCCGGCCATCACGTCGTGCAGGCCGCGTCCGTCCGGGCGGTAGACCAGCGGGGGGATGACCAGCGCGATGCCGACCTGGCGCGCCAGGAGCACGAACGGGTTGAGCGGCCGGGTGCCGAGGTCGGCCCGCACGACGCGCAGCCGGGTGGCGAGCTTGCCGAAGCTCCCCCCGGCGGCCCAGGTCAGCAGCGCCGACTCCACGACGTACACGACCAGGACGTACGCCGGCGCAGGACTGCCGGTCGCGGCGTAGTCCTCGAGCCCGATGAACGCGATGACGACCAGCGTCGAGGCGAGCCAGTCGACGAGCAGGGCGGCGATGCGTCGTGCCCAGGTCGCGGTCTCGAACGGGGTCCCCGCGGCTGCGCTCGTCACGGTCCGAGCCTAGGCGGAGGCGCGGGTGGGCTGGACCGCGGGACACCTGTTACACGGCGGAAACAATCTGGATATGGTCGAGAAACCGCCCCCGAGCAGGGTGGCGGCAGTCGTCCGGTGCAGTGCCGCCCCGGCCGTCACGACCCCACAGATTTTCGCCGGCTGCCGGCCCCACGTCGCAGCCACAGGAGGACGAATGTTCCAGAACAGCGACGAGCTGCTCGCATACATCAAGGACGAGGGCGTCGAGATGATCGACGTCCGCTTCTGCGACCTGCCGGGCATCATGCAGCACTTCACCGTGCCGGCCGGAGCGTTCGACCAGAGCGTCTTCGAGGACGGGCTGAGCTTCGACGGCTCCTCGATCCGCGGCTTCCAGGCCATCCACGAGTCCGACATGTCGCTGTTCCCGGACCCGACCACCGCGTACCTCGACCCGTTCCGCAGCGCCAAGACGCTCGTCGTGAACTTCTTCATCCACGACCCGCTCACCGGTGAGGCCTACTCCCGCGACCCGCGCAACATCGCGCGCAAGGCGATGGCGTACCTCGCGACCACCGGCATCGGCGACACGGCGTACTTCGCTCCCGAGGCGGAGTTCTACGTCTTCGACAACGTGCGGTTCGAGACCAAGGCCAACGCCGGCTACTACGAGATCAACTCCTCAGCCGGCGCGTGGAACACCGGTGACGCGTTCGAGAACGACAACCGCGGCTACAAGGTGAAGTACAAGGGCGGCTACTTCCCCGTCGCGCCGACCGACCACTTCGGCGAGCTGCGCGACGAGATGGTCATCGAGATGGAGCGTGCCGGCCTCCAGGTCGAGCGTGCCCACCACGAGGTCGGCACCGCCGGCCAGGCGGAGATCAACTACCGCTTCAGCGAGCTGCTCCAGGCCGCCGACGACGTCATGAAGTTCAAGTACATCGTCAAGAACGTCGCCTGGCGCAACGGCAAGACCGCGACCTTCATGCCGAAGCCGATCTTCGGCGACAACGGCTCGGGCATGCACTGCCACCAGTCGATCTGGAACAACGGCGAGCCGCTCTTCTACGACGAGACCGGGTACGCCGGCCTCTCGGACATGGCGCGCTACTACATCGGCGGCATCCTCAAGCACGCCCCGTCGCTGCTGGCCTTCACCAACCCGACGGTGAACTCCTACCACCGCCTGGTCCCCGGCTTCGAGGCCCCGATCTCGCTGGTCTACTCCCAGCGCAACCGCTCGGCCTGCGTCCGCATCCCGATCACCGGCTCGAACCCGAAGGCCAAGCGCATCGAGTTCCGCTGCCCCGACCCGTCGGCGAACCCCTACCTCGCCTTCTCGGCGCTGCTGCTCGCCGGCCTCGACGGCATCAAGAACAAGATCGAGCCGGCCGCGCCGATCGACAAGGACATCTACGAGCTCCCGCCGGACGAGATGGCCGACATCGACCAGGTGCCCACGCGCCTGGACCAGGTCCTCGACTCCCTCGAGGCCGACCACGAGTTCCTCACCGCCGGCAACGTCTTCACGCCGGACCTGATCGAGACCTGGATCGACTTCAAGCGGACGCAGGAGATCGCGCCCGTCCAGGCCCGTCCCCACCCGCACGAGTTCGAGCTGTATTACGACATCTAACCGGGCCTCCGGCTGCGGTCATTCAGCAACGCCGAACGACCGCAAAGAACAGCCGCTGACCTGCACAAACGCCGCCGAGCGACCTTTTGGTCGTTCGGCGGCGTTTGCTGTTGGTAGCCGCTCGTCTGTTACAAATCCGGTACAAATTTGGGTAGCGCCATCTCCTGCCACACGGTCCTCAGGGGACTCTTCGGGTAGGTCGCGGCCCGGGTCGGTTGCCCGAGCCACCAGCCTGGCATCGCACAGTTGGGCAACCACCGCCGCGATGCCCGAGTCATCTTGCTGCCACATCGTTTCCGCCGACGTGATCGCTCCCATGCCGCCGTCGGACATAGGTGCCCGTAGACCAACTGTCCGTCAACGCCGCGAGGAGGGGCTGGATGATGGCAACGAACTCGAACGTGCCGGCTATGGAACCGGGAATCTTTGGGCCGCGGCGGCGCGGAGACCGCGGAAGCCGGGCACCCAGGCTGGTCGAGGCCCAAGAGTTGTGGGACATCGACGATGTCGCTTCCTACCTTGGCGTGACAAAGCAGACCATCTACTCCTGGCGGACGACAGGTTACGGCCCGGCCGGCTTCCGTGTCGGCAAGCACCTGCGCTGGCGGGCAGCAACCGTGATCAATTGGACGGTGCGACTCGAGGAGAATCAGTGATCCCGACAGGCCATCAGCCTGACCCGGAATCGACTCCATCGCCACCAGCGAGCAGATGCTCATCAGCATGTTTGGTCACCCGGTCCGACGCTGCCGAGGGCTGCCATGGCAAGCATTAGCTCTGGGAGACCATCCGACGACGGCAGCCCTCGCTACGTCGTCAACTACCGAGATCCCGAGGGGCGGCAGCGTCGTAAGACCTTCCGACGCAAGGCCGAGGCGGTTGCGTTCCGCAACACGGTCGAGGCGGACAAACTTCGTGGAACCTACCTTGATGTCGACGCCGGCAGGATCTCATTTCGCGCCTATGCCGAGGAGTGGCTCGACAGTCGGACCTTCAGTCCGCTGACCTACGAGGCGACCGAATTGCGACTCAGGCTCCATGTGTTCCCGACGCTAGGACACCTCGAGCTGCGACAGATCAAGCCGTCGACCATCCAGAAGCTCCTACGGTCGATGGAGATGGCCGAGACCTACAGGCGCGTCATCTTCTCTAACGTGTCTGCCATCTTCTCGGCTGCGGTCGACGACGACATGATTGCCAAGAATCCGTGCAAAGCGAGTTCAGTGACAAGACCCGCAACGTCGCGCCGCAAGGTGGTGCCTTGGCCGACCGAGTGGGTCTCCTCCATGCACGACGCGCTTCCGCCGCAGTACAGGATCGCAGTCACGTTGGGATCGGGGCTGGGACTACGCCAAGGCGAGGTATTTGGGCTCGCGGTCGAGGATGTCGACTTCCTCCGCGGAGTTGTGGAGGTCAGGCGGCAAGTCAAGGTGTTCGGAGGCAACCGCCTGGTCTTTGGCCTGCCGAAGGGCGACAAGACCCGAACCGTCCCCTTGCCCGAGAGCGTCGCGACGGAACTCAGCAACCACCTCGCTACCTACCCGCGACGGAGCATCACGCTTCCGTGGGGAACGCCCCAGGCGGACAAGAAGTCGAGCGCAGGGCTCATACTCACCACACGCGAGCGTTCTGCCCTCAACCGCAACTACTTCAACACACGGCTCTGGAAGCCCGGCCAAGCCCATGTGGGCATCGAGCAATCGCGTGACAACGGCATGCACGCTCTACGCCACTGGTACGCCTCCGTGCTGCTAGACGCCGGCGAATCGATTCGCGCCGTGTCCGAATACCTCGGCCACAGCGACCCCGGGTTCACCTTGCGCACATACACCCATCTCATGCCCAGCAGCACGGAGCGAACCCGTGCAGCAGTGGATGCTGCCTTTGCAGCCGGGCGCCACGCGGGCAAAGAGGCTGACACAGAACTCGAGCAACCCTCTCGGGGCTAGCGGGCGCCAGTCCAGCAACGCAAGTTGACTGACTACCGCAGCGACAGAGGTCGACCCGCTCATGGTCTGCGAGAATGGGCCCTCTCGATGTCTAACACTAGGAGGTCTTGGCACGGTCGAACGCCGTCACTAGCTGTCGAGGAAGTCCCATTCGGCCCCGAGAACCCAGCGGATCGCAGAGATCTTCCCGGAGAGCATCCCCCAGTCGAACTGAGTCTCGGTGTCCTTGCGGAGCAGGTCGACTCCGTACTGTTCCTCAACTCGGCGGGCGGCCGCCTGTGCTGTCGCCCAGATCTCCGCCGAATAGCCCTCGGGGCGCTCGTCACCAATCGAAGCCTCCGAGCGCCCGTACCAGAGCCGATCGAACAGCTCGTGTTCGACCGCCATGATTTCGGAGACACGACGCAGCGCAGACGTCTCAACCTGATGCCTGAACGCGAGATCCATCCGGTCAGCCAGCAGCCTCCGCAGTTGCGGCATTTCCCACGTTCTCACGCGGAACGCCGGCCTCGTCTGGTTGAAGCTCGAGATCCAGTCCTTCGCTCCGTTGGTGAAGAATCCTGAGGCAACAAACAGCACCGTGTCCGGCCGCTCGGCCGTGGCCCAGGCGATCGTCCCTTGTAACGCTTCGGGCGGCACTCCACGTGTGTAGTGCTTGCAGTCGACGAACCACGTCTCGAGATACTGGTGCCCGTCAACGTCGCGGCGTTCGAGCTGAGCCACGATGTCGCGCCCGCGATCGGCCGGCGAGGATTCCTTGGGCGTCCCCTTCCGCCAGTCGACGTTCACGAAACCCGTCTCTGACATCAGGTCGAAGCAGAACTCTTCGAAGTCGGTCGGGCTGAGTGCGTCGAAGCCGACCGCGCCCAAGAGCATCTCAGCTGGGTCCTCTGGGAGAAGGTCGTCAGCCGAGGAGAGCCCGTCGTCGGTCATGCGCCCACACTAGGACGCCAGCGGCCGGCTACTCCCTCTCATCAACTCCCGTCCGTGCCAGTTGCGTGAGATCGAATGAGACGGGAGCCGCCGCGGCCACACTGGTGCGCGTGAAGCCAGACGATCAGGCGCACCCAGGAGGAGTTAGTCGATCGGCTGGGTCGTCGGCTCCTTGATGTAGGTAATGCCGAAGGCCTTGACTTGGCGGTACTGCTGAATCTTGGCGGCAATGTCGAAGGTGTCGTTAGAGACGAATTGGAAGATATCGAGGCCGCGGCCGAGATTGATGCGCCAGCCGGAGTTGGCGCGGATCGACCGGTCGTGGATGGTGTCGCTGAGCTCGACGTCGAGGGTGATGCCCGCGACGGCTGCGGCCTGCTTGACGCGTAGCAGGAACTCCAGTTGCTTCTGGACCTTCTCGGGGCCGTCGGAGGACTCGGTGGTTATGAGCTTGAGCTTGACCTCGTCGGCCGGGTCCTTGACCGCGGCTAGCGCTTCCACGAACTCCATCAGATTGCGCGCCTGATGGAACTGGCGGATGTAGGGGTCGGTGAGGGTGATCTCGGTGGCCCCCCGCAGATACGGGATCAGCATGGTGGCGTAGGAGACGCCGCGCTGGTTCTCCTGGTATTCGCGGTGCCCGGCGTACAGCTCCGGCTTAACAGGCGTGCCCGCAACCCCGTCGGCCGCGCTGGCGGTGGCGCCGCTCCCCTCCTCGCCGGTTGAGTCGGTGGCGTCGGCGCCCTCGGCGTGGCGGGTGCGGTGATAGTGCGTGGGGTACTCGTCTTCTTCGAGGGTGGTGACAGGGTGCCAGCCGCCGTCGTTGTCGAAGTAGCCGAACTTGACCTCGGCCATGGTGGCGTCGATTCGGAGGATCTGGTCCTTGACGCGCTTGCGGCCCTCGATGGCGAACCGCAGGGTCTCCTCGATCTCCTCCTGGGTCGCTTCCCCGTGGGGGTAGAGGATCTTCATCAGTCCGGAAAAGGTCTTGTGGATGCCGTCCCGGTCGCGGGTCGAGATGTCCGAACCCAGCGTGAAGTGCTGCTGGTAGCGGTCGGAGTAGTCCGCGTTGCGCATCGACTTGAGGACTTCGGCAATGTAGTCGACGACGAAGCCGTAGCCCTCGGAGAACATCTCTCCGCGGATGGTGTCGACTTCCCAGCCCGGGATGAAGTGGTGGAGGCGGTCGAGGTACGCCGCGTCGTGATAGCTCTCGGGCAACTCGTCGAACAGGTCGGAGTGCTTCAGCATGTACGGCACATTGTGGGACGTGTTGCCGACGAAGACCATCGACGCTTCTGCGCCGAGCGTCTCCACACCGCGCGAGAACGACTTGTTCGCCATGTAGTTCTTCATGATGTCGACGAGCGCCTTGTCGGTGCGCTTCTTCCTGCCTGCGAACTCGTCGAATGCGACGACGTCCCAGTATCCGACCAGGCCGATGCGACCGTTGGAGTTGTTCACGAAGAGCTTGGGGACGGTTACCTCTCCCCCGGAGATCAGCATGCCGTGGGGTGAGAACTCCGAGAAGATGTGTGACTTGCCGGTGCCCTTGGGGCCGAGCTCGACGAGGTTGTAGTTGCGCTCGACGAACGGGATCAGGCGAACGAGCTGGATGAGCTTGGCGCGACGTCCGAACAGGGCAGGGTTGAAACCGATCGACTGGATCAGCAGGTCGATCCACTCGTCGGTGGTGAACTCACGGCGCGAGGTGGTGTAGCTGTCGAAGTCGAAGTTCGAGAGCTGAATCGGCTTCAGCGAGCCGAGTTGCCAGGGCACGACGCGGGCGTCGTCGAAGTGGAAGTAGTCGATGTCGCAGATGCACCAGACGCCGCCGACGAGGAGCTTGGGGTGAGCGTTGATCGTGGCCGACTCCACGACTACTCCCTTGATGCCGAGGTTCGAGAACTCTGCCTCGTACCGATCGTCCTTGTCGTTGAGAGAGACAGAGACCTTGTCGATGATCTTGTAGCGCCCGCGTTCCTTGATCGTCGACTTCACCAGCTCGGACTGGTTCCGTTGGACGTAGTGGTCGGCGAGGATCTTGCGCACCGAGTCGATGCCGGCCTGGATGGTGGCTTCGTCGTCCGAGGCCGCGTACTGGCCAAGGAGGTACTCCAGGACGTAGGAGGGCACGATCGCGTTGCCCTTGACGGCCTTGACGAGGTCCTTGCGGACCACGAGGCCGGCAAAGTGCTGGTTGATCTTCTTGTCGAGCGCCGTCTGCTCGGGGGTCTGATCTTCCGTCTGCCCCTCGATGGTGCCGTCGAGGAGGTCGGCGGCGATCACGTCGAGATCGGTCTCTTCAGTCATGTCGGCCGCCCTTAGAAGTCGAAGTCCGAGGTGAAGGAGCGCTTGAGGGTGAACATCGCCTTCTCGTACACACGCCATTGGTTCGTGTTGGGAATGAGCTCCTCGAGGCGGAGCTCGACGGCGCGGTTGTTGTAGTCGTTGGCGTCCTGGTTGAGCAGCAGTTGGACGCTCTGGTAGCGGTCCCGCTGCTCGGGAGAGGAGGAGTCGAAGGTCAGCACCGGCGGCGGGTCGTTGGAGATCAGCGTCTCCCCCACGTAAAGCCCAGCGCGCAGCACGCGGGCCTGCACCTTGTCGCTGACGGGCTCCGCCTGGAATAGCTTCACGACCAGCTGGCCGGTGGTGATCTTGTCGGTGTCCGGGAGAACCTTCACGTTGACCAGGCGGGTGTCGCTCTTGCGCTTCTTGTTGATCACGAGCACCGGTACGACGATCTCCTGCAGAGTCGCACCGCCGTGGACGAATCGTGTTCCCCCGCCAGCGAGCTTGAGGCGGTGGATCGACTTGGGAATCTGGACCTCGATGTCGCCGTCGAGATTGAGTTGCTCAGCGGTGAACGTGGCGAAGGCGTCGTCGACCTTCAGCCCGTGACCGAGCACGTAGCGCTTGTTGGCGACGAGAATCTTGTCGCCGTGTGCCTTCTCGGAGAGGAAGAACTGCTCGGGCAGCGCCTCGTCTTGGAAGAGGAAGCCGTGGTCGGCAGTTACGAAGATGTTGGTGGCGTTGGCGTTGGCGGTCTTCTTGACCAGGTCCACCAGCTCGGCCAGCGCCAGCTCGGCGGCTTCGAACACCCGGCGCTCGGTGCCCGGCTTGTCGCCGATCGCGTCGATGACGTCGTGGAAGATGTACAGAACCCGGTTGTTCTTGAACATGTCCCGCCGCTCGTCGGCGGTCAGGGCTCGGAAGGTCTCAGCCTGGATGGCACTGCCGCCCACGGCCTCGAGCACCTTCGAGCGAGGACCCACCCCGTTGGTGGGCAGGCCGTCGGCGAGCACCGTCTTGCCGTCAACGGAGTGTTTCAGAGTGCGGTGCGGCAGGAGCGCGGCCATGCCGAGCTGGGTGTAGCTCGGCAGGACGCCGAGGACGGCCTCGAGGTCGGCGTTGAACCGGTCCTCCTGGCGGATGCGGGAGCGTAGCTCGTCGGCGACCTCGTATCGGAGGGCGTCGGAGACGATGACCACGGCCTTCTTGTCCTCGCGGAGCAGTTGTTCGACGTAGTCGCCGTAGAACAACCGCTGGGAGCGCAGGACGACCGACTGCCAGCTGGTTGCTGCGTCGACCTGCTTCTGCCAGGCGTTGCCGAGCTCGTAGACGAACTTGTTGGTGTACGTCTTCTCGACGAGGTCTCGCAACGCGTCGAGTGGGTTCGGTCCCTCGAAGGAGCGGCGCGCGTAGGTGAACTGGCGGTAGAGCTGGTCGATGCGGAACCAGTCGTTCCGGTAGCGGTCAAGTCCCTCGTCGAAGGCCGAGATCGTGAAATCGATCGTGCTCAGCCGCGACAGCAGGTCGGCGGCCGCGTCGATCGCCGCATACAGCTGGCGGTAACCATCGATCCACACGCTGCTCTGGCGGGCCCGGACGACATCGGCCACCTCACGAGCGGTGACAGTCTGTTCCGTGACCGCTCGAGCAAGGTCCGCAATGATCTTGCGGTCGGTCTCCTCGAACAGGTCATCCGCGACGAGATCTCGGAACGTCGCGTTCTCGATGCTCGCCGTGTAGTCGAGGTCTGCCGATGCCTGCTTGGCGAGGATCGACATCGCGGCTTGGCTGCGGCGATCGTTGCGGAAGCTGGCGAAGTCGAGCTGAATGTTCTGCAGCCCCCCAGGGCGGTCGGACTTGAAACCTCCGAGAGCCGCGCGGAACATCCACAAGACGAAGTCATCGACACTCGGTGCGGTCGACTCGTAGCCGTAGATCGAAGCCGCACCGAGCCAGAGAAAGTCCGCGAGCTCGAGATCGCCGAGGGCGTTGTACTTGGAGTGCTGGCCCTTGGATTTCTCAACCAAGAGCGTCCGCATGATCTCAAGGAGGCTGTGCTCCTTCTGCCCGAGCACCACCGCGGACATCTTGGCGCGAAGGCGGGCCACGTCATCTTCGGCCGTGAGCAGACCCTTAAGGGTCTCGACGCGCTTCCCCGCGTTGAAGAACTTCTCGTGCCGCGCCACGACCGCGTCGATGCCTTCGGCGGTCAGACCGAGCTCTTCCGAGACCAAGGAGCTCCGGTCTGCGGTGAAGACGCCGTACGCCAGTTCGAGATCCAAGAGCCAGTTCCCGACGCCCGCCGGCAGCGGGCCCGATCGGTAGATCAAGAACTTGTCACCGGGCTGCTCGTGCAGCAGTCGGTACTTGACGGCGTACTCGTCGTTTGCGACCCGTAGCGTCGTGACACCCGGCAGGCCAAGGCTGTCGACGACGGAGGCGTATTGACCCTGCGGGTCGTGCCAGAACACGACTCGGCGGTCAACGAAGCGGCGCTCCAGGTGCGGCTTGATATTGGCGACGTCACTCATTCGCTCGCCTCCAAGCCGGCGATCTTCTTCAATGCGCTTCCGAGCTTGGGGTAGTTCGTCTTCACTCCCTCGTCGAGGTCGATGGCGACGTTCCGCGAGGCGAGGGGGTAGAGCACGTCGTGCTCGTACTCATCGAGCTCCAGCAAGACCTTGCGCAGTCGGTCGGCCTCCTTCGCATTGCTGGAGCGGTCGGCGTGCTCCAGGCTCGCCTTCAGCTTGGCCTGCAACTCTCGTAGGTACTCATTGAGCACCGTCGACACAGTCGATGGCGAGTAGCGGTGCATATAGATGAGCGCGTTGAACGAGCCCTTGGGGCTAGAGAACAACCAATAGATCGGCCGCTTCTTGTACCGCTGGACGTGATCCTTGTAGAAGGACTTTACGAAGTAGTCGCGCAGGTTCTTCGAGCCAAGAGACTCAGTGACGAACCGCAAGTTCTCCTCGAAGTGCTGTTGGCCGAACGCCGCGCGAAGAAACGTCCGGAACCTCTCCACGATGTCGTCCTCGAACCACTCGCCATCCACGATCGGAATCACGTTGTCGGTATCGGGCATGAACGTGGGCGACGGGACCTTCGCGAGGTAGTCCTGCAACGTCGCGCCCTGGTCAGCGAGGATCAGCCCGGGCTCGTCCAGGCTGTAGCGCCCAAACATGCATCCGACCGCGTACGACACGAGGTCGTCGATCTTGGCCCTCGTATCGAGTTCAATCCTGATCCCGCGTTCAAACTTGCGAAACTCAAACTCTGGGTTGTTCCGTAGGGTGACATCTTCAGGTGTAGGTGCTTCAGCCATTCGTGCCGGGAGCGACTCTGCCGAAGCAACGAGCCTGTTGTTTCGTTCCTCTAGCTCGGTCATGCGTGAGATGCGCTTCTCCCAGTCGCCACGCACCCTCTCGATTGACGCCTCGACACTCCCCCCGTAGTGGGCTACTTGATCCCGCTCGAAGGTTCGATCAAGTTCGGTAGTTCTGAGATCTTCGTCTGAAATGCCGATCAGTTCCTCGACGTCTCCGACCAGATCTGGATCCGAACGCAGCATGGCGGGGAGCGCCTCGAAGTTGCCGATCTTGAAATGAGTACCCGGGTTGAGGAGTAGGGAGATCTCTGCAACTGCCCGAGTGTTCAAGAACGCGAGAAGCGCATGGCGGTCCTCCAGTTTCTGGGGGAACACCGAATTTGCAGAGGCGTCGAACGCGTACTCGGCTCCGTATGCTCGCCCAACCACGGACCCGATAGACACATCCGACCAACTGACGGATGGGGCAAAGAACTTGTCTACGTTCCGCATCGTCGCTGTAGGCCGCAGGTCGAAAAGCTCTTTGCCGTCGTGGCGCCAGTCAAGAACGAACTCTCTGTTGCCCGACCACTTCCGGTACGGACCTCCCTTGTTGATCGGCACCCACGGCCCATTGGAATCCTCTGTGCGAACGTCGCGGCCGCCGACCTCCCACCAGTACCGGAGAAAGCGTCCGTTGTCGGACGTCGTAATGCCATTCCCTGAGGAGAAGCGCTTTCCAATCGGACCGCAGCGGCTGAAGGCGTCGGCGACCTCGCGGTCGACCCAGTATGCGAACGCCTTCCCTGGCAGGGACTCGATCGCATGCTGCGCAACAAGGTATGAAGCATGTGAGTGATCCAGGAATAGGTCCCTGATCTCCTCGGGCGTCCTGACACTGGAGAAGACGTCGTACAGCTTGCGGTAGACGCCGACGGACCGGTCGTCGTGACCGCGGGTGGCGGCAAAGGCGACCGTTCCATAGTCGACGCCGAAGATTCCTCGCCCTAGGTGCAGGAGGGACGAGATTGTCGAACGACCCAGGAGGTCCTTGCGAAAGTTCGCCGCATCTTGATTGAACATCCAGCTGGCAAGCGTGATCATCGCGAACACGCCGCCTTCAGGCACCAGTGACGCCGCGCGCTCGATGAACATCGTCATGAGGTCGGATTTCGCGGCCGGATACTTCTCCCTGGCGAAGCCCGCGAGGAGCGGACCCATGTTGCTGCTGCCCATGTAAGGCGGGTTCGCGACGACAACTCCGTACCGAGGAAGGAGGAACTCTGCTTGGTAAACCAGCCGGTGTGCCCGCTCGATGGTCTCAGCCCTCAGCAACTCGTCCCCGTGCTCGAAGGTCGCCAGATGGGCGGCCAACTGCGACGTGATGTCGGGGTCAGGCTGGATCAATGAGCCGAAGGTGGCCGCCTCGGCAAGCTGATTCCAGAAGGCTTCTTCAGCGTGGCGATCCCCATCCTTAGTGCGGAGGAAGTCGAGTTCGTCTGGACTGAACGAGATGGGCTCCAGCACGCAGATGTTCGGCTCGACCTGCTTGGTGAAGAACGTCCGCTGTCTGGCGCGGGCCTTCATCGTGAGCGCGAACGCGGCGAGGGCCCCTGCGCGCGGGTCGATCTCTGTGCCGTAGAGGTTGTTGGTGAGGATGAGGCTAGGAATCTCGGCGGGGCCGTATCCCTCTTCCTCGTAGATCGCGTACAGGAGGTCGAACGCGTAGGTGAGCATGTGGCCCGAGCCGCAGGCTGGGTCGATGACCTTGAGGTCCTCGGGCTTGGCGATCCTGAGGAAGTCTGTCACCTCCTCGACAGGTGCAAGGTAGTACTCCATTTGGTCAACCAGGCCAGACGACGGTCGGTTGAGCAGCCAGAGTCGGCCTAGGGAGTTCTCCACGAGGTAGCGGACGATCCAATGCGGGGTGAAGAGCTGGGTGGCGGCGGGGATCTCTCCGGCGCCCGCCTTCTTACTCTTCTTGAACCCGGCGAATACCTCGTCCTTCCGCTCGGCAATGTAGAACTGGTAGAGCCAGCCAATAACTTCGACGTCCCTGCAGACCTCTTCGGTAAGTACCTTGACCGAGCGGTTAAGGACTGAGTCGTCGGCGAGCAGGTTGGCCGGGATGAGCAGCTCGGTGTAGTCGCCCTCGCGCTCGAACATGAAAGGCATGGCGCGGTTCCAGTGTCGGCAGTAGTCGGCGAGCAGGAGTGCATATGCCTCGCCCTGGGGGCTGGCGCTTGCGCGCGTGCCGTCAAGAAGCGCGGCGACCGCCGTACAGGTCTTTTGACTCGCGACCTCGGTGTCGATAACTCCGCGCTTGGCTTCGGCGAGGATCTCGGGTTGGCCGACCTCGACGCCGGCCTGGGGGGAGACGACGCCAATGCCGGTGTAGCCGTTGGCATCCATGAAGCGAAGCGCGACGATCCGGTTGAACCAGGTGTAGGCGACCTTGTCTGCGACGGCCGAGCGACCCTCATCGCCGCCGCCGGCAGCGGTGACGGCCCTCTCCAGGGCATAGACCGCCTTGCCCTGCTCGACGCGCTCCGATGAGCCTGGCGCGAGCACGGCAGCGACGCGGGCGGTGACCTCGCGGATGAGCGCGGTACGTGCCCAGGTCGCGAAGTTCTTCAGCAGTGCGGTTTCCATCAGAGGGTGATTCGCTTTCCGTCGTTCAAGGTCTCAATGAGCGCGCTGCGCAGGGCGGTCAGGTAGTTATCGACGTCTGCCTCGGTCTCGAGGACTCCAGACGCACCTGGCACCAGGACGGTCTTCACAGAGACGGTCTGCTTGACCGGCTCTGGATCGGGGCTCGGGGTCGCCGGCGACGATGCGAGTAGGTCGAGTAGCCCCGGGTACTCGCTGGACTCGAAGTTCGAGCCGATCTGCTGGATGAGCGCGACCTGGTTCTCGGTGGCGATCCGGGCGAGCGTCTGGTCGATCCGCTGGACGGCGCGCTGCTGGGCCTCCGGTGTGGCGGCCACGTAATACGCGGTGTCGGCGAGCTCGCTGCGGCGGCGCTCCACGGTGCTGGCGACCGCCGCCCGACTGTCCGCAACAACACTGTCGATCTGGCCTCGCAAGGCGTCAGTTGCTTGCTTGAGCTGGGCCATCTTGCTGCCACGGAAGGCGTTGGGGTCGGCGAGCGCAGTCTTGATGGCCTCATCGCTGCCCGAGGGCAGGTAGTTGAGATTGCTGGCGTGGGTGGTGAGGAGAGCTGCGGCGTCGTCGTAGATCGTCCGCTGTGGTCCGTTGACGAAGGACTGGATCGGGTCGATCACGTGGTCCTTGGCTTCGAGGAGGTCGTCGCCGAGGTCGAAGTCGTTGAGGTACCAGTCGTCGCTCTTGCCGACCGCCTGTTCCAGCAGGTCGATCGGGCCGCCGAGCTGCTGGACGAACGGGTAGCGCGAGACGTTCAAGGCGGCCCGCAACTCGTCGAGCTTGCCCTTGAGCTTGTCGCCGCCATGGCGGGCCAGCTCGAGTGGGTCCTTGGGAGCGCTGGGCTCGTCGAAGAAGTCGATGCAGAACTTGCGGAACGTTGCGAGCTTGCGCTCGTCGAACGTCTTCTGCGCCGCGATGACCTGGTGGCCGTGCTTCTGCGTGTTTCGCAGCGCGGTTGCGATTTCGGTCCGCTTGAGGACGTTGCCATCCATCGTCAGCGTTACCTTCGAGGCCCCGACCAAGGAGGCCACGATGACCTCGATCGAGGCGAGGTCCCATCCGTAGGGCTTGGCCTGGAAGGTGTCGACGATCGTCTTCATCGTTACCTGTTCGCCTTGTCCGGTCTTGCGCAGGATCGTCGAGAGGACCTCTTGGGCGGCCTGGTCGATCTTCATCAGTGCGTCGGCGTCGAAAAGGCCGCTGTCGGGGTTCGCGGCGCCCGCCACCTGCTGCTCGCTGTAGGTGATGCCGCCGAGCAGCTTGAGCTGGGTGTAGGTGCGGCTGATGAGTTCCTGGAAGCCCTCTGTCACTCGTCCGAGTGCGTCGGTCGAGCTGGCGGGGACGTCGGCTGCGTTGATGATCAGCCCTGCCTTGCCGACGGCGGTCTGGATGCGCTGGGCGAGTTCCTTCTCGCGTTCACGGTTGAGGGTCGCCTTGGTTTGGAGGATCTGCTCTTCGATCGCTGAGAGTGAGCTGGTGCGCTTGCGCTTGATGTACTTGTCGGTCTTGAGAAGCAGCCGCAGGTCGGTCAGCACGCGCTCGTCGGGGTCAAGCACCACCCGCAGCTCGTCCTTGCCGGCGCTGTGCATCCGGGTCTCGTCCGCGGTGTAGGGGTAGTCCGGGGTGATGAAGTGGGCGGAGAGTTCCTTCTGCTGTCCGTGGACCTGGTCGTCGAGCTTGAACCCGAACGGGAAGTCCTGGCCGTTCTTGGCGTAGCGGATCTTGTTGGTCCTGATGACTTCGACCGAGAGCACCTTGAACAGCTGGGAGCTGACCTCGGAGGCGTCGATGTCGACGTTCTTGATTTCCTCCTCGATGACCTGCTCTTCGTTGGTGAGGTACTCGTAGACCTGGCCGTTGCGCTGGATGTAGGTCTGCCGCTCCAGCTCGGCGAGCGCTTCCTTGACGTCCTCGGCCAGCGCCGGCAGATCGAGCCCGAAGCGGTCGTAGACGAGCACGGTGAGGTTGCGGGCGGTGGCTTGGAAGCTCTCGACGTACTTGACGAGGAAGAGTGCCTTGAGGAGCCGGATGGCCAGCTCGTTGTCGAGGTTGCGCTCGGCGACGAGGATTTGCTGCTGGGCCTGTGCCTTGAGCGAGGCGCGGATGCCTTCGAACATGCGGTCAAAGGTGGCCAGCGTTCCGAGCTCGCCGGTGCCGACGACCTTGGCGACGTCCTGGACGACGCCGAGCATGGACCGCTCACCGACGGAGCTGTTGCGGCCTTCGAAGGCGTTGTGGTCGGAGATCCCGATAATCGCGGCCTGGAAGAGTGGGAACTGGTAGCTGACGAATGGGTAGGTGCCGACGAAGTGCTCTTCGTCGGTGTAGTTGCGGTACTTCTTCGCGCCGTCGACGAAATCGAACAGTGTCTTGAAGTTGGCCGACTCGAAGGCGTAGATCTCTCGGAGCGCGGCGGCTCCGTCGTCGTTCTTCTCGAGCAGGCGCTTGCGGATGACTTCCTCGACGTCGGCGCTGGTGAGGTGGACGCGGGTCTTGAACCGTGCCTGGATCTTGGAGAAGTCGTTGCCCTGCTGCTTGGTGCGGTCACCGACGACCTTGTCCATGTCCTCCTGGGAGGTCACGAAGACCCAGGCCCGGCCGCCGCACTTGGTGTTGAGGCTTTCGGCGATGGTCTGGAGGTTGAGCATCAGGTGGGTGTTGGACCCGATGAACTGGCCGACCTCGTCGACGTAGAAGTTGAGGCGGAAGCCGTCGGGCTGCTGGTCGAGCCATGCCTTGACCTCGTCGGCGAAGTCCTCGATGGAGACCGCGTAGGACTGCTGGTACTGCTTGATGATTCCGTCGGTCGCCTGGCCGTTGATCTCGGCAAAGGCACGGTCGATCGAGGCGCCCTCCAGGGCGCTCTGCTCGCGGCCCTGGCTCCACGGGATCTTGGCGATCTGCTCGAAGGCCTCCTTGAACGCCTCGTACTGGCCGCGGGTGTCGAGGTCGCGCTCGAAGCGGGCGACGTGGCCCTGGTTGCCGTAGTAGCCGCGGCTCTCGTCGAAGACCTTCACGAACACCTTGAGCAGCGCGTCGGCCTGGTCCTTTGTGATGAGGGTGGCCTTCTGGTCGATGTTGAACAGCAGGCTCTTGGCCGCGATGCGCTCGGCCTTGGTCAGCAGCGCGGGCAGGAACGATCCGGTGGCCTTGGAGCGAAAGCTCTCCGAGACCTGGCTGCGGTCGAAGTCCTGGCCTTCGACGTCGCCGAGCAGGTGCGCGAGCATTTTGAGCAGGTGTGACTTACCGGAGCCGAAGAAGCCGGAGATCCAGACACCGTTGGCGTTGGTGTAGTTGGTGTAGGCCTCCAGCAGGAGCTCGAGGCCCTTGGCTGCCTCGTTCGTCAGGACGTACTCGTCGACCTCGGTGCTCAGGTGTGCAGCGTCGTCGGCCTTGATGACGCCTTCGATGGGGCGCTGGACGTCCTTGGCGAAGGTCTGGTTCAACAGCATCGGGTCACGCTTCCTGTTCCAGGATGTTCTTGGCTCGGTAGTACTGGTCGTCGGTCAACGTGTTGAACAGGACGAGACTCGACCCGAGCGAGTCTGACTGCCGGTAGTCGCCGGGGAAGAACATGAGCATCGGCCTTCCGGTCACCACGCTCTGCAGGTTGTTGAGCACGTTGTGGGACCGGATGTAGGGGAAGACCTCGCCTATGCCGGTAAGGAAGACGATGTCGAAGGCGCCGTCCTGCACCTTGGCCTGCAGCGCCGGGGCGAGGTGGAGTTGCGGGTCGAGCATGGCCTGCAACATTTCGCGCAAGTCGTCCTTGTCGTGGTCGGGCTCGAACGCGAGCACTCGCTCCCAGACACCGCGTCCTTTGAGAATCTCCACCGACAGGTCGTAGAGGTTGACCTCTCGCACGGTGATGCCGTGCTTGGTCGAGAGCTTGGTCTTGATCCGCTTCTTCGCCTGCGCGACCGCGAGGGAGGCCTCGGGCGGGAACGGGTAGATGAAGAACGGGACTTCGTTGCTCAGTCCCTCCATACGAAGGAACCGCTGGCTGCTCAGCACGGCGAGCAGGTGCGCTTCTTGTGCGTTCAGGTCCATCGTCTTCATCAGGCTGCGCTCCGGGTGGGGAAGAAGCGGATGTCGCTCGGCGTGCGGAGATTCAGGAGAGCGAGGAGTCGTTCGGACAGGACGGCGGGCACGATGTGCCCGGACTCCGAGAGCAGCTCGGCTTCCACAAGCATCTTGAACACCGTGGATCGCAGCTTCTGCATGGTTGAGTCCTTGATCGTTGCGAGCTCGTCGTGCCACAGGGCCTTGCTCCGGATGAAGCCGTCGAAGTCCTCGTAGGCGAGTGTCGGTGCTAGCAGCAGGAACCGCTCGCGCAGGACCTCTTCGGCGAACTCCGCGATGAGGCTGTAGCGGCGGCAGGCCGCCACCCACAGCAGGTGGCCGCGCTCGGTGGCCGTGAGGTCGCCGAGGAGCTCGAGCTCTGGCTCGGTCAGGGCCGAAAGGCGCTTCACCGTCTCGCGGACGAGGCGGACGCCGCTGCGGTGCGTGCGCGCCTGGAGAAGGTTGTCGGCCACGGCTCGGTCACGGGCCTTCTCCCAGTCGCGTTCCTCGAGGTAGGCGGGCGCCAGGAGGGCGGCCTCACGGGTTAGGAGCGTGCCGGTGGTGAACGACAACGCATAGCGATCGCTGGTCTCGGCGTCGGTCACGGCTGGCACCTCCTTACTGGCGTCTCGGGCAAAGTCGTTCAGGCTATCGGGGACCGGCGACAGTTCTGTCCTGTCGGGCGACAAGTCAGCCGGTGTTGCTCGGTTCATCTGAGGTAGCGGCACCGCCGCGGCGCACCCATTCGTCGACCTCGCTGGTCTGGAACTTCCAGAGCCGGCCGACCTTATGGGCTGGCATGGCCTTGTCGGCGATCCAGGCGTAGACCGTGTCCTTCGTGACGCCGAGATGGGCGGCGATGTCCTCTGCGGACAACCACGGTTCGGACACGACGCGTCGACCCTTCCCTCGGCGAACCGGCTTTAGCCGGGTGTGTCCGAGCGTAGTCGAGGATGAGCCTGGTTTCGGCCGGTTCAGCAGAACCAAGGGCCTGTCTTGGAGCCGCCGGCCCACTGTCCGTCACCGGCGCTCCGGCCCGGCAACCTGACCAGCTCCCACGACACCCGGGGCGCCCGCTGCCGAGCTGGCGAAATGCTCTCGCCCATCTGATCGCTCCCAAGGTCCGGGATCACCTAGGTGACCAAGCAGAGGAGGACCCAATGAGCACTTCACCCGCGGAGCAGCCGGGCTCGGGCATCGTCACCTTCACCCAGCAGGGCGACCGCGCCCTCGATCGCCTCGCCGCCGACCTGGTCGACCACTGCGACGGCTCCATCGCCAGCATCGCGGACGTCCTCGAGCAGGTGCTGTCGGCCGACATCGCCGAGCTTGCCGACAAGCTCGGTGAATCCCTAGTCGCCGACGAGGCCGGCCTACCCCCCAAGAGTCCCGACCATGCAGCCCGTCGACGCCTCGGCGCCGACCGGTCCATTGCCGGCGGCGCACCTCCCCCGCCACCCCGGATCGGCCGTTGACGCGCCGGTCACACGCGCGAGAGCTCCTCCGGCCGAGTGAGCTGACTTCCACCTAGACTGACCTAGAAAACCCTCTAAATCTAGGTGAGTCTAGGAAGGTGGCGCTGGTGGATCAGAGCCCATACACGCCCGGTGCCGGCCACAACCCGCCCGTCCTGGCAGGACGAGACGGCCTTCTCCGTGACTGGCATTTGGTGCTCAACGACATTGTCTCTAGCGGCCGCGTCCGCGCACAGGACATGATTCTTGCCGGCCCGCGCGGCGTGGGGAAGACCGTCACGGTGAGCGCGTTCGCGGACCTGGCCAAGGAGCAAGGCTTCGAGGTGGTCAACCTCCAGGCTGTCTCGGGCCACGCTGGTCTGGTAGAGGCGCTGCTCCAACGCGCTCGCACCCGTATGGCCGAGGAGGCCGGCCCGTGGCAGCGCGCCCGCAAGGCCTTCGAGCGGGTCGGTGGGGTCAACCTGAGCATCGCGGGTATCGGTGCCGGTATCTCCACTCGCCCATCCGACGCTCCCGCAGCAGGCTTGGACGCGGGAACGCTCGCTGACGCCCTGGCTACGCTGGCGGCTGAGGTCCGCAAGGACGCCCACAGCGGGGGCCTGCTGATCACCGTCGATGAGCTCCAGGTCGCCTCTGGCCCTGACCTCGCCCTGCTCGCGGCGACGCTGCACCGACTCAACGTCGACCACCCCTCCGCGCCGGTTCTCTTCGCCGGCACCGGGCTGCCCTTCACTCCCGATGCGCTCCGCAAGGCTGGCGTGACCCACCCTGATCGCCTCTTCGTGCTGGAGCCCATCCCCCTCACTCTCCAACCCGATGACGCCCGCTACGCCGTGGTGGAGCCAGCACGCCGGGTCGGTGTCGCGTGGACCCCCGAGGCGGCGGCAGTCGTGGTGGAGGCCAGCAACGGCTACCCGGCCCACCTGCAGCTGTTCGCCCACGCAATCTGGACATCCGCGCCGGGGCCCGACCAGATCACCCTCGGCGACGTCGAAGCCGCACTCCCCCGGGTTGCCGACATGCTCGAGCGCCGCACTCTTGGCCCCCGCTGGGACCGAATCAGCGATCGACAGATGGAGTTCCTTGCCGCCCTCGCTCTGCACGGCGGGCGCGCCTCGACAGCGGCGATCGCCAAGACTCTCGGTCGCTCCCAGCAAGAGCTGTCCTGGCTCCGTGAGGAGCTCATCGAGGAGGGCGACGTCTACGCACCCAAGCGAGGCCAACTGGCGATGGCGGTCCCGCTCTTCAACCGCTTCGTTCTGAGCCACTACGAACGCACACGACCCGAGGCAGCGACCGAGCTGCTGAGCTTGCAGGAGATGATCGCGAACGCCGGGCTGGATCCCTCAGCAGCGCACGCGGGTGGGGACATGCTGCGCCTAAGCGAGCAGAACGAAACCCGCCAGTTGCCACCGCCCAGCGCCGGATCTGGGCGGCCGCGTTCCTGAGTGGCGGCGCACCTCTACCGAACGGTGTTGGCATACATACAGTTACACAACGCAGCTGAGCAACGGGCTTGGAGCGGGCCGACACGGACCGCGATAGCGCTAGAGCTGGCGGCTGGCCCGTCGCAACATGGGCCCTGTCACGTCGGGCAGCAGCGCGGCAAGGGGCTACGGCGGCGCGACATCGGCCAAGCTTGTCGAGCAACTCGGAGTCGTCTGACGTCAGTGTCTCCGTCGTCGGGGCGCAGTAGGCGTTCCACTCGCTGACCCCCGCGGCGAGCCGGCGATAGGCCTCGACATCCTGGGGGCGTTGAACCATGCAGGGCGGACATCGCGAACCCGCCGCGCGATCAGGGCCCCTTTGTCCTCGATGGCTGCTCAGTCTCCCGCCTCGCAGGAATGGAGGGGACCCTGCGGTTATCCACAGCCGGCCGCCGACGGCCACGCGTCCGCCCGCGAGATCCGGGAGACTCGAGTCAGCGACACCTCTCGGCAGGAAGGACAACCCGGTGGACGACAACGACCAGCTCGGAGCGGGCGGACACGCGGCGGCCGCCCGCGAGCACGTCTACGGCTTCAACCGCGCCACGATGTGGGAGCGCGACCAGATCCCGGCCGAGACCTCCGACCAGCTGGCGGAGTTCGCCGACCTCGCGGCCGCGCTCCCCCAGGCCTTCTCGCAGCTCTCCAGCAGGCTCGAGCAGGCCCTGACTCACCAGGTGCTCAGCATGGACTCGATGACCGACGAGTCCGACCCGGCCATGGCGATCGGCGTCGCCCGTCTCGTCCTGGAGGAGGCCCGCGGTCTCGCGGTCGACCTCCACAAGCACCTCAACGCCGCGCGGAACGCCACCGCGCACATCATCAGCCAGGGCGCCGACGAGGGGCAGGAGTCGATGTCCTGGGACCAGCCCTGACCCGGCTCCACTTGAACATCGCGAGATTTCTTCGCGTCGGGTGATCGCCCCGACGGGTCGACCTTCCTTTGGTGACTGAGAGATGACCCCGGTCCACCAAGGAGCTGCCCGTGAGCACGCCCACCGATTCCCCGTTCGTCACGGCCAACCGTGACCCGGTTCAGGAGGCCCGCGCCTACCTCGAGCTGGCCGTGGCTGCGCTCGATCGACTCCGCGAGGTACTGCCGCCTCCGACCGCTCCCCGGCCCGAAACCGGAGACGGTGTGTCGGCATGACCACCGACACCACGCTGAACGCCGCCGACGCTGTGTTCGAGGCCGAGCAGGCCGTGAGCAGAGCGTGCTGGGTCGTGGAGGAGCTCCACGAGACGATCGCCTCCGCACTCCGCGTGCTCGACGACGCCGAGCTTGACTCGGCCAAGGCCAAGCTGTCCGAGCGCGGCTCGTTCTACCTCGAGGCCGCCGGCGAGCACCTGGGCCGGCTGCGCACGCGGTGCAACGACATGCCGGACCTCACCCACGACCTGTTCGCGCACCTCCACCGCGCATCGCAGTCGGTCACCGACGCCCGCACCCTCCTCGACCTGGCCGACACCTCCGATCCCGTCATCGCCAGCGAGATCGCGCAGCTCAAGCCGCGCATCGCGGTCGTCGGCGAGATGGTCGCTCTCGCAAAGCCGGTCGCCCAGCTGGCTGCCCAGCACGTCGAGACCGCGCACCAGGCCAGCCGGGACGTCACTGCCCTGGGCCTGCTGGAGCCGGTCAGCCTGGAGCGAAGCATCGCGACCGCCGGCAAGGAGCTCGGCCGCGCCGACGAGGACGTGCGCCTGCTCGGCAACATCGTCGACCACGCCGCGGCCAGCGCCCGTGAGTCGGCCGGGATCGCCAGCGAGATCACCGACAGCGCCCGCCGACGGATGTCCGAGCGGAGCCGGGACCCGATCCCGAGCGCATCGTCGCTCCCGACGCCCCGGTCCCCGAGTCGGTAGAGGGAGCCATGGACCTCGACCAGGGCAGGTCATGGACGGGCAGCTGACGATGGCCGCGAAGACGCTGGCCCGGTGGTGCTACGCCCGTGGCCTCGACGAACGACTCCTCGGCCGTGGTGAGCAGCTGCTCAAAGCGGTCGTCGACCAGGCGCTCGGTCAACCGGCGCCGGCGCACCTCGAGCGTTTGCTGTGGCGACAGACCGCCACGCTGCTGCGTCAGCGACGCGACTGGGACCGTGACCACCAAGTGAGCCCACCGACGCCCGCGGCGTGCCTGCCCTGCGTCGTGGCGGTCGACCAGTGCCCCACCCACGCCGGCCGGCGATGTCGTGCCTGCGGTGGCCAGCTGCACCGCGTCGTCGTCGACGAGGGCTTCGACACCCATCCGTGCTGCGACCGCCCCGGTGAGCATGTATCCCTGGCGGTCGTCGAGCACACCGCCCAGCTGCTGGGAGCCACGCTGCTGGCACAGCCGACCTGACCTGCCCGGGGCGCCAACCGGATCAGCCGAAGTGATCGCTCCCACAGCTGGTCCGCACTTAGGAGACCAAGGAGAACTGGCACAGCCGGTGCCGGTCCACGGGATCCATGGGAGTTCACATGAGTGACGCCGCTCGCGAGGAAGCCGCGCTCGAGGAAGAGGCCCGTCAGCGCGCAGAGGAGATCAGGGCCACCGAGGAGGCTGCCGCCCAGGCCGTGGCCGCCGACACCGGCCCCACCCCCGACGCCGAGATCGCGCAGGTCCACCGATCCGGCCGCCAGCACGACCACACCGACACGGCCGTCTACCAGCGGCCCCAGCTCGGCCGCCGCCGCGGCCCGCGCCGCTAGGGGGTCGCGATGGCTACCGCACTCGCATCAGCGGACGCCAGCCGCATCGTCGGCCGAACGACGGTCCGCTGGGTCGACTGCTCCCACAAGCTGGGGTCGCTGCCGTGCATGAACCACAAGCCGCACGAGGGCAACGGCCGCGGCTGCGTGCACCACTCAACGTCCGGCTTCCAGGACGACGAGTAGCCCGCGGACCCTGTAGCGCCCAGAGAGAGCTCCTCAGCCGTGCACCAGGTGCAGCCGCGGTCGCGGCTGCTGCTCGACGGCTGTCTCCAGGCGCTCCAGCCGCTCGAGCGTCATTGGATGCCTATGACGCCGGAGCAGACCAGCCAGCACGGAGCCCAGGCCGAGGGAGACCACCAGCTGGTCGGCAGCGGCCTCCGACCAGGCCTCGATCCGCCGGCTGGCCGCCGGCACCAGGTAGGTCAGGGCGATCACCGCGCCGCCCAGGATCCCCGGAGCGGCCCGGCCCTCAGCGACCGACTGCACGATGCAGATCACACCGACGACACCCCGCAGCGTCCACGCCAGCCGCATGAACGGAAGCCAGGCGAAGGCTCGGCCCACGCCACGGAACGTCCCGACCACCAGCCGCCACGGCGTCGTCGCGGCGAGCACAGCGAGCTCCAGCCGTGGCCGGATCGCTCGCCGACGGCCGACAGCATGAGCCATCGCGGCGGCCGCCTCCGCAGTGGTCACTCCTCCGCGGTACATGGCCTCCACCAGCTCGGGAGTGACCACGACCGCGCGATCCGCGATCGCGACAGCCACCGGGGTGCTCGGACCCTGACGCCGGCGCACGAACAGGGCACCGACGTCGATGCCGCGGCCGCCCAGCTCGGCGAGCACCGGCGCCATCACCTGGAGCTCAGCTGCGGTCGCGAGACGGGACAGGGTCAGCGTCGCGATCGCCGGCACCTCGAACTGGCCGAGCGCCAGCGCAGCGAGCAGGCCGGCTGCAACCAGGAACGCCACCAGGCCGAGCGCCGGCGGGAGCAGGGCGCACACCACCACGGTGAGGACAAAGCTCACCAGCAGCGCCGGCGCCAGCGTCACCACCCTCAGCACGGTCATCGAGAACCTCATCATCACGACCCTCCTCCATCTGTCAGCACTAGTGCGAATCTCTTGACTTTGCTCGCGGTGATCGTCCGGCGACCGCCGTACGACATAGGCGAACGAGACCAGTTTGTGCCCAGCCGCCGACACGACCCCGAGTTATCCACAGCCCGCCGCGCAGCGGAGCGAGGACCGACCCGGACGTGGGTTCATGGGCCAGACCGACCTCCGACCGAAAGGAACACCCGTGGACACCCTCAACGCTGACGGCACTTGGGACCGCCTCGGCTCGATCGCCCTCCTGCTGCACCAGGCCGCCACCCAGGTGTGGAGCGACGCCGACCGGTCCGCCGCCGACTCGCCGCTGCACGACCTCGGTCTCGGCGTCTATCTCGCGCACTCCCAGGCCAGCGCCCTGCTGCCCGACGACTACGAGCTGCCCGACGTCGACGAGGACGCGGAGCTCGAGGAGCGCACGCCGCTGCAGCTGCTCACCGAGGCCGAGGAGTTGACCCGTCCCCTGCCGCTGCACCGGCCCGACCTGGTGCACGGGTCCCAGCTGGTCGTGGACCTGTGCGACCTCATCCGGGAAGCCCGCGGCCTTGGCTACTGACCTGCGGCTGGCGTACGCCGACATCGACGAGGAGCTCTTCGACGTCGACCAGATCCCGATGACCTCGCGTGACGTGCGCAGCGTCGGCGAGATGCTCTTCGACGTCGACTACCTCGCACGCCAGCTGCTGATGGACGTCGACGGAGACGCGGCCGGCACGCTGCTGCGCAGCTGGCCGACGATGGTCGCAGCCGCCGAGGACCTGTGGGCATCCCTGCCCGGTCGACGACCTGCCGTCGACGAGCGCGACCGGCCCATCACCAGCCTCTCCGCCCAGGCCGCCACCATCGAGGCCAGCCTCTCCGGCCGCACGGCCTGGCCAGGGCGAGGCCCGACCAGCCCCCGCATCGACCAGATGACCCAGACATTCCTCAACGCCGCCTCGCTGGTCCGCCGCTACGGCGCCGAGATCCGCCACGAGCAGCCCGACGCTCACCGCGACCTCGAGGCAGCACGCACCCGGATCATGCACGGGCTCTACCTCACTGCCCACGCCGTGAACGTCGCGCTCCACGAGCACGGCCGCGACCGCGTCAACGACGCCCGCAGCGCCGGCCGACGGATCCACCTGGCACAGCGCCACTCCCCCTACGCGATCGCGCCCACCGGTGTCTGGATCGACCGGATCTCCGCCTGCGAGAACACCGCCCGCAGCTACCTGACCGACCGGTTCGCCCAAGCCCTCGCCGGCGAAGCGATGCGCCCCGTCGACGACCCCGGCCGGCTGGCGCAAGCACTGGCCAACTGGGACATCCAGACCCACCGCGCGCTGGTCCGGGACCTCGAACCGTCCAACATCCTGCTGATCACGCGCACCCAGGGGCTGATCGCCGGCGCGAGCTTGGTCCTCGTCGACGCGGCCGCGACCGCCGGCGTGCTCGAGCGTTCCGATCGCCTGGTCCCGGCCATCGCCGACGCAGGGCGGTCCTGGAGCAACCTGGCCAGCCGCTGGGGCGACCTCGCTCCCCCAGGAGCCCGCCTCGAGGAGTCGCTGGCCCGCGCGGCCGCGGAGGTCCGCGCCGCGTACCGCCAGGTCACCCACGACAAGACCACCCTGGCCAGCCCCGAGGTCATCGCCGGCCGCCCAGGGCTGCTCCAAGCCGTGCCCGCAACGCTGCGTGCGATCGAGGCCGGGTCTGAGCTCGCGGTGGTCGTCGCCGAGAAGGCTGCCGCACCCGACCTCATCGGGCCGGCCCGAGCCCTGTCGCGCCGGGCGCACAACGATGTTGAGGCCGGCATGGCCACCCCGCCGGCCGAGGGCGACGTCGTCTGGGTCTCCCCCACCGACATCTTCGCCAAGCGCCTCGTGCCACTCCCCCCGCCTGTCGCGGAAACCCTGCGCGCGGCCAGCGACGCCACGATCGACGCCACCAGCTCGGCCTCAGCGGTGGCCACACTGCATCAGCGCGAGGCCATGGCGGCAACTCATGACGGGGACCCTGGGTTGCGCGGCAAGACCGTGCCCGAGGCCGGACGCCCACCAATCGCGACGTCCACCGGGCCGCGGCGGTGACCTGCACAACGCTTGTCAAATGCGGCCGGAGAGAACACTGCCACCCAGCATGCAGAGGGCCACATTGGCGTCAGAAGCTGCAGATGAAGGAAAAGCAACCCGCCAGGCCGAGACCACCAATCTCATCTTGAACACAGGAGCCGGCCGCACCGCGGCAACTACTCTCAGGAACATGGGGCGAATCAAGGGGCACTACGAGTGGGATGACGACGACCTCACCCCAGGCCATAAGAAGGAAGGTGGCCTCCATCAGAACCTCTTCGACGGCGATGGCAACCTCAAAGGAAGCGCCCGCTTCATCCCTGACGACGAAACCGAGTCCGACGAGCTCGTCATCACAGAGACCGTCTACGTTCCGATCGAACAGCGTCGGAAGTCTCGCGAGCAGGAGGAACTCGAGGAGGCAATCGCCGCCATCGTCTCCCACCTGATCGATCGGGGAATAGCGCGAGCGAAGCCCCTCCTCGCGCAGTGGTACCGGGAGACAGCCCGGCCGGCCTTCGACGCCCAACGAGCCAAGATCGTTGCGCGGCGCGCACGCGGAAAGGCGCGCAAGACCGGCGTGGTCGAGGTAGCCAACGTTGAGCCAGGGCAGGAAGTCATCGAGGCGCCGGCCGAGGACCGACCGGACATGTCGCGAGCCGAGGCGCAGGCTCGCTACTTAGCTGCCCTCGCAGCCCGTGCCTACAGCGATGAGCAGATGAGACTGGTGGCGAGCGCCAACATCGGCGACAGAGAAGGCGACGGCATTGCCGAGCTCGAGCAGTCGCTGGCGGAACTCCCGCCAGCTCAAGTAAGAAGCTTGCTCGAGGCCATGGCGACCGATCCGACCATGCTCCGCGAGGACACACTGGCGGAGTTGGCAAGCATCCTCGGGCGACGAGACCCATGGCCCGCCGAGAACGTCCGACGGCTTCATTGAAGGCAGCGCGCAGAACCTCCGGAATCGGTCTCTCGTGTCGGGCGCCTGTGCTTCCCTTGCAGCACCGCCAAAACGGGCGGGCCTGAACAGAGAAGGACCGGCAGGATGGGCTACGCCTATCGCTTGCAACCCGCCCACCGACGGAAGCTTCGTCGGATGCGGGAGCTCGTGGACGCTGCGGACGGATCACTCACGCCTGATGAACTTGCCGCCGCGGAGGAGTACCTCTCCCTCCATGCTTCCTGCGAGGCGTACCTGCAGGCCCAGATGACCCAGACGGCTCCGCCAGAGCGACCTCGCTGCGCACAGGGCTACGGCAAGCGGGGCAAGGTCACCGCACCCGTCCAGACGAAGGTTTGCCCGGTCTGCAAGAAGCAGAAGTCGGTGCTCTCCTTCGACGACGAGCTGGGCAAGTGCATCAAGTGCAAGTACAAGAAGACCAGCAGAGGCACCGGCAAGGGGAAGAGCGGCGGCGAGACGAAGAAGCCCGTGCCCACTCGAACCCGGAAGTGCCCAGTGTGCTTGCAGAGCGTGACCGTCACGCTGAAGGCGGGCGACTGGACAGTGGAAGCCCACACCAAGCAGACGCGCGCGGGCGTGACCGAGTGCAGCGGCGGCGGGCAGGTCACCTACCACGAACGGCGGGACGCCATGGATCGCCTCGTTCCCGGCAGCTTCGAGGGAGGCAAGAGGCGGTAGTCGTCCCAGGCCTCTCGGACGGCGCACACCGGTCCCCATCGCCGCTCCTCGCCGACGGGAGAGATCGGTGCAAATCCATTCGTTGCGTTAGTCAACGCACAGGTAGGATGGATCTACCGATGCCCAGGGACCACCGAGGTTCAGGGCCGGCCCCTACCGAAGGGACAGCACATGCCGCTGCCGACGTTCGCTCCGCCCGCGACACCCACGCCTAAGTCCGACACCCTCACCCGCACCCAGGCCGCCGCCCGGCTCGAGCTCAACCCTGCCGGCGTCGACAAGCTCGTCCGGGCTGGGATCCTGAGCACGCCGACCACAGCCACGGAGGTCGAGCACCTGACCGGCCGTGACCGGCTCCTGGTGACGTCGGGCGCCCTCACCGTGCTGCGCACCGATGCACGGGAAGAGGCCGACCGCACGAAGTACCCCGCCGACCCCCGCCGGTGGATGGGCTTCCACGTCGAGCACAGTGACGACGAGCTCGAGGCCGCCAGCCTCCGGTGGTGGCGCTCCGACCCCGCCAAGGTCGTCGACAACGAGCTGTTCGTCGTGACCGTGGCGACCTTCCCGGTCGCGGCCTACCGGATCCTTGAGCGAGCCGACAGCGTCACCAGGGCCGACGAGGACGTCCCGCGGCACCACTACGCAGGGCAGCTCCTCGCACGCGTTCACCCCGGTATGTCGGTGACCTACCCCCAGAACACCCCGGACCACCTGCGCCGGATGGCCAAGCAGATTATGGACGGCCGCATCGTCGTCTCCAGCGGCGGTCCGATCGGCTACCTCGAGCCGAAGGCGACTTAGTGAGCACCACGACAGCCCACAAGGCAACACCCGACCCTGGCTCAGGTCCCTGCCTGCTGTGCGGAGCGCTCGCCGGTCCGACCCTCGAGCACATCATCCCGCAGACCCTGTGGAAGCGGTTCGGCATCGACCCCAACCGCGAGGACCTCGCTCAGTTCTGGACGACCCTCTGCGATGCGCACAACCAGGCGACGAGCGCCCTGCACATGCGGCCCGACATGATGAGCCTGATCGAGACGGGCGCGCCCGTGACCCGCAAGACGCTGGACCACCTCGGCGACTGGGCGGTCTGGGTCACGCTGCTCTTCGCCCTCGAGCGCGGTTCCGGGGTGCTGGGCGCCGAGGCCAGCAGGGAGCTGCTCCTGCGACGCTTCAGCACAGGCCACGGCGGCACGCCCAAGGGCGTTCGGGTATACGCCGCGCGGGTGGCCGAATACGTCGGGCCCGCTGATCCGCCCAGGGTCCCCTACGCCCTCGCGCTCCACGGGGACTCCCGGGTCTACCTCGACGCCCTCCGTCGACCGAGCGGTTTCAGCATCCAGACCGGGCCGATCAACGCCTCCGAGTCCATCGGCATCGGCAAGGTCGTGCTGCTGGTCGTCGGCCGCACCTACCCGTCGGGACCGGATCACGACGACCGCCTGGACCGGGCCGCAGCTCAGGTCGGGTTGGAGCGCATCCGCCCGCTCGGCGCCGCACTCCCGGCGCTGAACCCGGCCCGGATCAGCATGACCGACGTGAGCAAGGTCTTCACCGTGATCCCGTTCGGCGCCGACATGTCCTTGATGCCTGAGCGGATCCGGGCCCTGCCTTCTCTGTAGCGCCGCCCAAGCACCATGGCCCGGGCTGCCTCGTTCTGTTCTCGCCCGGCCAAGGGGCCCGGCATGCCACGATTCACCCGTGGGACTCTTCAAGCGCAGCGAGGCCGTCCGGGCCAAGAAGATCGGGGCTCATGCCCGATACATCGACGAGGACGTCCAGCGCATCGACCTCAAGGTCACCAGCATCGACGGGGGGACGGCGACGATCGACCTGAGCCTCGACCAGACCCGTCAGCTGGTGATCGACCTGACCAACGCCTACGGGGCCTGCCGGCCGGCGCTCCTCGACCAGAAGCAGGTCGACCGGATCACCTCGTTCTTCGGGATGCGCTGATGGTCCGCTACGAGTACGACGAGGAAGCCAGCGCGGCCGAGCACATGGACGTGGTGTACGAGGTGGACGATAGCCAGGCACCGGTCTCGAGGTGGGTGGACGCCATGCGTCGCCTCAACACGATCAACGACCCGCTCGCCCGCAAGCTCATCGCATTACACCGCAACTGCGGATCCGGCTCGGGAGTCTGCGACGACATCGGCGACGATCCCGACCCGATGGATCGCCGCGCCGGCTGGGGCTGCGAGACGACCGAGATCATCGCCTCGCACTTCGACATCGAGTACCCGCGAGGAACGGCGAGCGATCCCCCGTGAGCTCGCACGACTCCAACGCCCGGCTCGTCGACCTCATCCGTGCCGGCCTGAGCCGCGCCGACCAACTCGGCCGCGCCCGGGTCCCGCTCAAGCTCTACCCGGCCGAGGAGCAGGAAGAGCTCCTCACACTCCTCCACGCCTACCTGTGGGACACCGCGGCGCCCTACGACGACGGCTGGCACCGCTCCCCCGGCAACATCATGACCCTGTGGGCCGAACTGCTCGAGATCGGCATCGAGACGCGCCACCGGCTGATCCCACTCCGCACGGACCTGGTCAAGGTCCTCACCCAGCGCGGCCTGGGCTACCGGACGCACCCACGGTCGGTTCCCGTCCTGGTGCGGGAGTACAGCGGCCCCATCGAAACACCGGTCCACCCCGGCGACCCCCGCGAGACCTCGAGCACGATCGCCGTCGGAGCTTGGGGAGCCGGTTTCGGCGACGCCGCTACGAACCGCACGGTCGAGCTGGCCGCTGAGGCCGCGGTCCAGTATCACTACGAAGCAGCAGGATGGGACGTGACCCGCGTCGCCCACCTCAAGTGCGGATGGGACCTGACCGCAATCCGCAACGACGGCCAGGAGCGTCACATCGAGGTCAAGGGCGTCTCGAGCTCCATGCCCTCGGTCCTCATGACGCGCAACGAACTGCGCACCGCCGAGACCGACACTGCGTGGCTCCTGGCAGTGGTGACCAACGCGCTCACCGACCCAACGCTGGCCGAGTACGACCGCAAGACCGTAGCGGCGGCCGCGGATCCGACCGTCTACCGCGTCAACCTCGCCCCGTGACGCCGATGGAAACGCGAGTCGTTGCCGTCGACGTCGGCTCGGTTCGGAACAACTTCGCCTGGGCCGCTCTCGACCTTCCCGGCCGACGACCGGTCGGCGAGGGTGGCGGCCATCCCGAGGGCGCGGCCCTCGCCGTGCTCGAGGCACTCGCCGGCGGCGTGCAAGTGGCGCTCGGGTTCGAGGCTCCCCTGATGGTTCCGGTCAGTCCGATCGGGCCCGTCGACGGATGGAGGACCCTGGGGCAGGCGCGCCAGGGCGAGACCGTCGACGGTCGCTCCAGGCCCTGGTCGGCCGGCGCCGGCAGCGGCGCTTTGGCCACGGGGCTGGTGCAGATGGCCTGGGTGCTCGAGCGGGTGGGCTCCGGGGTCCCCGGGCTGCGGTGCACCACCCGGCCCGACCCGTGGCTGGCCGGCGACGCAGAACTGTTCGTGTGGGAGGCATTCGTGTCCGGCGCCGGAAAGCCCGTACCGGCGGGGATCACCCAGCACGCAGCTGACGCGGCCGCGGCCGCCGACACCTTCGCCGACCGCCTCGAGGACGGCTCCCTGAGTGCCTCCGACGTCGTCTGCACGCCAGCTTCGTCGTTCAACCTGGCAGCCGCGGCCGCGGCGTACGCCGGTCTGGCGATCGCCAGCAACGAGCTCCGCGACCAGGTTCAGGTCTACCGCACCCGCCCGGCCCTCCTGTAGGTCACCCCGGGCGGCCGCGGCTGGTCCGGAATCTCCACCTCGAACAGCACGATCCGTTGCTCGGATCCGCACGCCCGCGCCAGGGCGCGCCGCTCAGTCTCGGTGGCGACGAACAACGTCAGGCCGCGGAGCCGCTCGAGGACCTCGGCCGAGATCCTGCTGACGACCGGGCTGATCACCCCCTGCGGCATGTCGTGGACGAACAGCGGCACGCCCATCGCCCACTCCGGGGCCGCGTCTCGCACACCGACGTAGCCTCGCGCCTCTCGGCGAACGAGCTCGACCGCCGGCGGCGTGAGTGCCTGCTGGCGGGCGAGCTTTGCCGCGATCGCCGCAAGGTGGCGCTCACGCTCCGCGTCCGCGAGTTCGTCGTACTCACGCCGGCGCTCCCCTGCATCCAGTTGGCCGCGTTCGGCGATGACGTGCGGCCGAGTGGTCCACACGATCGGCGCTGGGAGGGGAAGGAATGTCACGGATCTGCCCGGGACGACCTGGTGCGTTCTGACCATGCCGGCCAGGACGCCGGCGACTAAGACCCCGAGGCCCACGGCGGGCACGACCGGCCCCCACCAGCCGTGGCCAGGGCACGGGCCAGGAGCGCCGCCGTCGTTCTCACAGCGCCGACGCGGGCACCACCGCTCACGGAACACGCTGGTCCCGTCGACGACCTCGGCATCGGTGGCTGCGGCCTGCGATGGCTCGGTGGGCTGGGAGATCTGAATCGCGGGTACTGCTCCGATCCACGGCCGGTCATGATCGGTGACCCAGCACACCGGCACCCCGGAGGCCTCCATCCTCGCGGTGCGCTCGCGCAGCTCGTCGACGGTGATCTGTGCCAGCTGTGCCTCCCATGCCATCCGCCTCGTGCCGTCGGGGCTGGTGGCAAGCACGTCGGCCCGCCAGCCCTCGCCGGCGACCTCGAGTTCGGCGTACCAGCCAGCGTCGCGGATCGCCGAGGCCAGCTGCAGCTTGAGCAGTCGGTGGGCCATGGTCTCGCCGACCAGCGAGCACGTCGGCGCGGCCCGGTCGTGGGCGAAGAACCTCAGCCCCTTTGGCGAGAGCTTGGCGTGGAGCCCATGCCCGCACTCGCGACACGTCAGGGGCGCGCGTGGTCGCGCTCGGTGGATCGCCTCCCAGGGCGTACCTTCGCCGAGCGGGTCAACGGTTGCGTCGAGCACGCCTGCCGCGGCGTGCTGCGCCGTCAGTGGCACGAGGGAACTCTGCCGCACAGGACTGACAGAAGTGGGCGGATCAGTTGCGGTTGAGGCCGTGCCGGCGTGAGTCGAGGGCGTACTTGTAGTGGCTTTCGGCGGCGTCGATCTCGCGGGTGGGGGTTGCCGGGTCGAAGACCCGCAGCACCGACAGGCGGAAGCTGGCCGGGTCCAGGTTGCGGAGCTCCACGTTGCCGCCGTGGCCGTTGGTCGCGTAGGCGGCCCAGCGCTGGAGGATGTTCTCGGCGCCGTCGGCCTTGCCGACGTAGTGGCGGCCGTCGCGGGTGTCGGTGATGAGGTAGACCCCGATCACTGATGAGAGGGCGGTGCGCCATGCGGCGTAGCGGTGCTCTCGGATGACGGCCTGCAGCTGGGGGTAGTCCAGCGTGAGGGCGTCGAAGCCGGGGAACCTCACCGGCTCGGCGTCGGCGATCTCCATCACCGGATACGCGGCCGCGGTGGTCGCGTTGATCCTCCAGGTGCGCGGGGAGCGCCACTGGATCACCAACCGGTTCCGCAGGTCGCTCATCAGTTCCGACGGCTCGAGGTGGAAGGTGCGAAGCAGCCCGTCGTGCGCGGTCTCGCCGTGATTCACCAGGACCGACCACAGCCGTGCGCGGTCCCCACCCTCAGGCCGGAACACGATCCAGACGCGGGGAGGCGCGGCCGGGAAGGTGCGGGTGTTGGCCGACTGGATGCTCGTATAAGCCAAGATCTCGGCGTCGGAGGAGTCGCCGTGGATGCCCACTGTGCCGTCTTCGTGCTCACGCACGTAGGCGTGCCGAATGACCAGCGCCTCGGCCGGGTCGAGGCCAGCGCTGGTGATCACTGAGCCGAACGTGAGCGTCATCGAGGGCCTTCCGTTCTAGGTGCGGCGGCCGGCGCCGCGGCGATGCTGACCAGGATGTCGTGGCCGAGCGAGGGATCGACGGTGACGTGGAGGCCGAGATCGGTGATCCGGCCGTCTTGTGGATGCCAGTCGCGGTCTGCACGAGTGCGGCCCAAGAGCGGGTCGAGGGCGTCGATCGTGGGCTTCCAGAGCGTGAGCCAGTTGCGCTGCGGGCCGACGACGAACGCCAGCTGCAGATGCATGGCGCCGGTCGGGATCGTGGCAGCGTCGACCACCGCGGACCGGACCTGCTCCTTGAAGGCCGTGGTCCCGGCCGACGCGGTCGTGCGCACGGTGTAGATGGCGCTGGGTGCCGCACTCTCAGCCGCGGGAGCGACCAGTACCCGTGAGGTGTCCGCGTGCCGCTTGCTGCACCACACCGTCACCAGGTCCTCGTTGCGGAGTCGGGTGGCCAGTGGGAAGGCATAGTTGTCCAGGTCGGCCATGTCGATGAGGTCGCGCCCGGCTGGCAGCCCAATGTCGAGTCGGAGCGCCCAGGGGCCGACGACCATGGCGGGCGCCAGGAGTTCGGCGGTGTCCTCGAGGTATTCGCGCAACCGGACCTGGTCGGGGTCGGTCGCCTTGTTCCAGCTGGCCAACCGCGGCGCCTTTCGTAGGGTGAGGCCCTCGCCTTCCGGCCGCAAGTACCACCGGGCGACGGTCACGGCCGGTGCACCGCGCCGGTCTGGTCGACCCACCACACGTCGATCTGCGCCGCGGCCAGTGATCCGGCCGTCTCGGCGTGCAGGTCGCGGTAGCGCGGGAAGTCGGGCAGCGCGATGACGCTGCCCCAGGCCGGCTCCTTGCCACGCAGGCGCATCGCCGCGAGCACCGCCTGGGAGTACCAGTGGCCGGCCTGCGTGCTCGGGCTGGTGCGCTTGAGCTCGCCTGCCCGGGCCGGGTCGGCGTAGCCGCGGCTGGGGAACCCCTTGACCTCAACACCGACGGTCTGGCCGTTCCGGGCGGCGATCACGTCGATGCCGTGCTCCTTGGTCGCGGTGTTGGCCACCGACAGGATGCGCCACCCCTCGGCTGCGAGCGCGGTCACCAGGGATGCCTGGACGTTGGCCTCGGTATGCCACTCCCCCGCCAGCTCCGCTGGCTTCCCCTCGACGGGATCCTGCGCGGGTGCCGGAGCAGCTAACGGCGTGGCCGCGCCGCGGACCGCCGGCGGCTCGGTGCGCGGCTCGACATCGCCGGCGACCTCATACCCCAGGGCCGCCAGGTGTCGGCGGGCGGTGTTGGACATGAACTCCGATCGCGGGATGCCGGTGGCGAGCTCGAATGCCTGGATGACCGGGAACCAGGTGCCCTTCACCTTCACGGCGTGCTTGCGGATGGCGTCGGGCGCGACGTCGGCGAGGCGGCTCTCGACGTCCTGGCGGGCCAGCTCGTAGCGGTGGCCGTTCAGGGTGAACCAGATCGACGTGCGGCCCTGAGTCTCCATGGCCAGAAAGTACGGCAACCGGCCGACACGAGGAGACCGGTTTGCCGCACTTCTCTCCACCTTGGGCGCTACCTCACGGGCGGTAGCGCCCCTCGATGATCCGGATCGGGTCGCCCATGCCGGCGTCGGTGTCGATCAGCTCGCGGTCGCGGCACCACTCCGCGACCGTGAGGACCGAGCCGAGCGGCCAGACCAGGCGCTCGGCGAAGACCTCGACCGGCACCTCGTCATCGACGGTCGGGCACAGCTCGTCGTAGACCGCCATGAACCGCGCGACCGTGGTCGACGACATCGGGGTGACCCCGGCCGGCATCTTCATCTTGTCCATCTCAGTGCTCCTTTCGTAAGCACTCCGATGAGCGCTCACCATATGTATCGGCATTTCGGCGCCCCAAACCCCGATCGCGCCTGTGGGAGTACTTCGACTGCCCGGCGACCGGGATGTCTGCCCGTGTGGCGGGTCCGCGGTCGGCCGCCTTCTACACTTCGGCTCGAGCGCATTCGGGAGCAGGTGCGGCCGGAGTGGCGCATTCCTCTCTCCGCGTCGACCGCGAGGGTCGATCCTCAGCTGGAGAGGTCCAGGCGCAGCCGGCAGTAACGGGTCAGATGCCGCCATCGGCCGTGCTCAAACGCGGTGTCCGCCTCAACCTCGACGATCACCGTGGGGGTCACCCGGGTGATCGCAACCGGCTCGCGGCTGAAACGCCCCAGCTGACGGGTGCTGAGTTCAGCCGGCCACGGGTGGTCATCGGTGCCGACGAGGACCGCTGCAAGCTCGGCCGACTCCCTAGAGCTGAGCGGATGGGTCGCGCCGGCCACCCTCAGTGTGCCAGCGGCATCTCGGAGGCCGAGGATCAGCCGAACTGGTTGGTCGACGCGACCGATGACCGCGCCGACCGTGGCCTCGCGGGTGTTGCGGATCCGGAACTTCACCCACACCCGCTGACCAGGCAGGTAGCGCTGCCCGGCTCCCTTGGCGACCAGGCCCTCCACACCGACTTCGGCCGCGGCGTACTCCGTCAGCCAGCGCTGCGCCTCCGCCGGGTCCGCGGTCTGCGGCGTCAGCTGCATCGGCGGCTGCCACGATCCCGCCAACTGCTCGAGCACTGCCCTGCGATCGCGCAGCGGCTTGGTCCGCAGGTCGACGTCGCCTGCAGCCAAGACGTCGAAAGCCAGGAAGGAGGCAGGTGGGAGGTCCGCCCGCGGCCCGCGGCGGCCGCGGTATGCCAGCCGCGGGGCCAGTGCCCCGAAGTCGAGCCGGCCGTCCCGCCACACGACGAGTTCACCGTCGATCACCGTGCCCGGCTCCAGCTGCTCGAGGGCGGCTTGGACGATCTCGGGGAACCCTGCCGCTAGGTCGGCGCCCTTGCGTGACCACACCCGGCACCCGGCGCTCGTGCGCTCGAGGATGGCCCGGTAGCCATCCCACTTCGGTTCGTAGACAGTGCCGCCCAGCAGGCCGCCGACCGCTGGCAGCGTGGCTGCCGGCTTGGCCAGCATCGGCTCCCAGGTGGTCGGCACCCATTCAGCGTACGAAACCAACGCCACCCATCACTTCGAACATGTGTTCTACGCTATGGGCCATGGCGGGCGGCGGCTACGGGCGCGGGGTGGGCATCCCCTTGAAGGACCGCGTGCGCGTCGACCGAGGCGTCCACCAGGAGCCAGCGCCGACGGCGAGCGCAGCCGGGCCCGAGCACCCGGGGCGGCACTGCTGGGTCAGCGTTCCCGTCGACGCGTCACAACCACGCCCAGGCCTGCTCCTGGAGTGGCGGCGCGCCGGCCACCTGTGGGAAGGCCGAGTCGTCTACGTCGCGCAGTTGAGGCCCGGGCGCTGGGCCACGGTCGAGGAGTGGATCCCGGCCGAGCTGCTCACTACCGAGTGAGCGGCGCCGTGTCTGCCAACCCGCCGAAGAACGACGCATGGCGGCCGTACGGCGACGTGCGGTTCGTGCTGATCCGGAATCCGGGCCGGCTCAAGCCGTCCCGGGGGCTGGTCCTGGATTGGAAGCGTGAGGGCCGGCGATGGGAGGCCCTGGTGGTGTGGCATGACGACGCTGCACTTAAACCGGTCGTCAAGATGGACTGGTTGCGGACCGAGGACCTGATTCCGGTGCCGGTCGATCCGAACTGGACCGGCCCTGGCTGCTAGGGCTCAGCTGGCCCAGTTGAGCAGGTCGGGCGCAGCATCCAGCACGCGCTCGACACTTACGGTCCACATCCAGTCAACGCGGACGGCCGCCGCGGCCGGGGGCTCAGCGGTCAGGGTGATCATCGGTGTTCTCCTTGTTCGTTTGGCGTTCCTGGCGGCGACCTCGAGCACGCCTTCGTACTGTCAGCAGCGTAGGTGGGGTTTGGACGGAACCAGGGTTATCCACAGGCTGCTGCAGATCGCCTCAGCGACGGGGGGCGGCGACCGGGGCCACTGGGCCGGGGACGCCGCTCCGCATGGAGCTCACGGGGCCGGGAATGAACGACTCGTCGAGCTCCCCGGAGGCACCAACGCCGCAGGTGGCCGCAGCGTTGGCATGGGCGGTGACGTCGGTGATGACGTCCTGGGCGTTGGTCACCATGCTGGCCTGACCGAGCCGCACGAGCTGGTTGACGCCGGTAGACGCCGCGCTGCTGACGGGGCCGGGGACGCCCATGACGGGTCGGTGCAGGTTGGTGGTCCAGTGGGCGGTGTTGAGTGCGCCGCTGCGCAGTGCGGCCTCGACGACGACCGTTCCCTCAGATAAGCCGGCGACGACCCTGTTCCGGGCCAGGAAGCGGGTTCGGGTGGGTCCGGCTCCCGCGGGTGCCTCGGAGACGACAAGGCCGCGTTCGGCGATCGCCTCGAGCAGCTGGGCGTGTGCTGCCGGGTAGGGCCGGTCGACGCCGCCGGCCAGCACGGCAATGGTCGGGCCGCCGGCGATGAGAGCGCCGCGGTGCGCCGCCTGGTCGACGCCGTAGGCGAGGCCGCTGATGACGGTGTGGCCCATGGTGGCGAGGTCGCGGCTCAGCTCGGTTGCCTGGTCGGCGCCGTAGATGGTGGCGGCTCGCGATCCGACGACCGCGACGGAGTTGCCGGCGAGCTGACGCAGGTCGTGCGCTCCGCGGACCCACAGGCCGACGGGTTCGCCGCCGCGTTCGTGGAGGGCGCCGGCGTTGCGGAGTGCGCCGAGCTGGGTGGGCCATTCGGCGTCGCCGGGGACGATGAAGCGGATGCCGCGGGCGGCGGCCTGCTCAAGCACCTGGGCGGGGTCGACGCGGCCGAGCTCCTGGGCGAGCGCGAAGCCCCAGTGGGACTCGACGTCGCCCGCGGCCTCGAGGTAGCCGAGGACCTTGCCGGCGCCGAGCTCGCTGACCAGGCCGGTGACGCGGAGGTCTCCGGGCTCGATGGTCCTGCTGAGGGTGACGCGGGCGAGCCGGTCAACGTCGTCGACGTCGGTGCGGGTGGTGCTCATGCCTGGCCTCCCCACAGCAGGTCGAGGTCGGGTTCGTGGATGACGTCGAGGCGCTTATCGGGGGCATAGGCCGCGGGCTCGGGCACGACGAGGCGGCGCAGCTGGCGCTCGGTGGCGCTGGGCTGGGCGTCGTCGATCGGGTCGGTGTCGTCGTAGTTCATCGCGGTGTGCCCTTCTCAGCGGCCCGGGGCGGGGCGGTCGGCGGTTGGCTGGGTGCGCGGTAGGTCCCGCTGCTGTTCGGGAGGCTTGGGCACGAAGGACTCGTCGAGCTCGCCGGCGAGGTCGCGCATCTGGGTCTGGTATCGCTCCCACTCGCGGGGGTGGATGCCGTTCTGCAGGGCCGAGGCGACGATGGCGGCCATGGAGTACGGCCGGTCCGCGGGCACCTGGTCGAGGGCGCACCAGGCCTTGGCGCCGTCGCCGTGCAGCCAGCTGGCGAAGCCGAGCATGGAGGCCGGCGCTGCGCGGACCTCGTCGGGGGCGCGGCGGGTCAGGTCGTTCCAGAGGGCCATGTGGGAGGTGTGGTTCTCCCGGCTCATGTCCTCCCACAGCGCGTCGCGGGTGCTGATCGTTTCCAGGGCCACGAGTATCCGCGCACCGTCGATGTCGGAGAGCCGGATGCCGTCGGCGTGGAACTGCTCGAGCCGGTCCAGGGCCCAGTCCCGCTCCGCAGCGGGTGTGCTGGCCGCGGCCGCCGCTCGAGCCGCGGGGAGCAGCTGGGCGATGGGCTCGCGGTCGCCGACCATGGAGGCGGCCAGGGACTCGCGGCTGGCGGCTGGCTGGGCGGCGCCGGTGAGCACGGTCGCGGCCGCGATCCGCTCAGCGGTCGACGGGGTCTGCAGCCCGGTCTGGCCGGTGTTGAACTCGCGCCAGCGCTCGCCGTCGGACCACAGCCTGATGTGGGTGGTGATGCCGACATCCTGGAGACGGTTGGACAGGTGCTGGCTGGCCAGCTCGGCGCTGCGGCGGTCCTCGGTGATGCAGATGATGGCCAGGCGGGCACCGGGCCGGGCGTGGCGGCCGTACGGGCCGCTGAGTGCGTCCCAGACCTCCTCGCGATCGGCGGCGGTCCGGGGCAGGTCAACGCGGGTGATAGGCAGCCCGGGCCGGAAGGGCACCAGGACGATCGACTCCTCGGGCTTGAAGCCGAGGACGTGCGGCACCGCCGCGAGCAGCTCGTCCGGGGACTGAACGACGAGATCCATCGGGGCGAACCTCCTCAGCTGGCCTGGGCCGCGTGCGGGGCGCGGTCGATGCGCGCGGACACGTACTTGAGCGAGATGCCGACCTCGCCGAAGCGGTTGTCGACGACCACGACGTCCTTGGTGCGCTTCTCGCCGGTCTCCTTGTCCGGCCAGCTCTCGGTGCGCTCGAGGCCGTGGACGAAGATCGGGTCACCGGATCCGCAGCTGTCGTGTACGTGGGTGGCGGCCGAGCCGAAGATCTTGACGTTGTGGGCGGTGGGCTCGTCGCTGACCCACTCCCCCTGGTCGTTCTGGACCCGGCGGTTGACCAGGACGCGGCAGGTGACGAACGGCTTGTTGTTCTCCCGGGTGTGGTGCAGCTCCGGTGCCTCGGCCAGGTTGCCGGCGAAGGTGACGGTGGTGGACATGGCTTCCTCCTAGGTGACTGCGAGACGTTGATGGGTCCCGCAGTCACCTACGTGTCATCCAGGCCCGGCAGCGATCACATCGGCCGAAGTCGTTTCCACCGCTCGACGAGCCCGGCTGGCCGTGCAGCGGCCCAGGGCACGCAGAAGCGCCCCGACCGGCTCTCGGGTACCGGACCGGGGCGCTGGGAAGCACGCTAGGACCAGGTGCCGACCCAAAATGCCGGCGTCGTCCTCGCCGGCTACCGGGCAGGCCGGCGCCGCGGCGGTCGGTTGCTGAGCTTCTGCGGTGGCGGCGGCAGCTCGCGGCCCAAGCGCCGGCGGGCCTCCTCGGCCGCGACGATCACTGCCTCCTGGGCGAACACCGAACGGGCGAGCATCCGGCCGAGTTCCTGACGGTCGGCCACGAGCGCGTCTTCGACCGCCTCGATGGTCGAGGCGGGCAGGTCGTGCTTCCTGTTGAAGCTCTTGCGGGTCACGCTGACCAGGGCGGGATGCTCCTCGCCCGCGGCCGCGAGCTCGGCCCGCTGCTGCGGTGAGCGCCGGGCGTGGAGCTCGAGCGCGTGGGCGAGCCAGCCAACGAACGAGCCGGGTGAGTCGGCGTCGGTGTCCAGGTCTGCGAGGTAGGCCGATCGTGCGAGGTCCCACACGCCGGGTTTCCAGTAGATCCCGACCGGGATCGTGGTCTGGCTCGTCACCTGATCACTCCCCTGGTCTCCTCCGCCGGCGTCGAGCTGCAGCGGCTAACACCAACGCCGCTGCATTCCCGGTCGGGGCCCTGCGCAGCCGTTCCCACCCTCGCTCGATTCCTTCCGTTCCAGCCAGCTACGAGGTGCAGCTGCGCCGCGCCGCCGCAGCGGAGTCCGCGCCCGGTGAGGCCGGGTTTCCCCACCCTCGCCGAGTGCCCACCTTTCCACAGGTCCGCCCTGCGGCCCGGTAGGCGTCGGCCCCCGTTGGGAGACTTTGTCCTGTCAGTTCTTTCTATTCTACTCATGGAGGACAGCCGCATGACCGACACCATCCAGACCCCCGCCGCGACCGCCACCGACCAGGCCTCCGAGGCCGTCCAGGCTGAGGAGTTCCTGTACCTCGACCCCGCCGAGATCATCATCGGCACGAACGTCCGAACCGACCTGCGCGCCGACCACAAGGAGTTCCGAAAGTCGATCAAGGAGCGCGGTGTGCTGGAGGCCGTCACGGTCTACCGCAACGAGGACGGCCAGTACGTCCTGCTGCGTGGCCAGCGCCGGACCGTCACCGCCGCCGAGGTCGGCACCCCCACCGGCATGATCCCTGCCCGCGTCGTCCCCCAGCCCGCCGATGCCGACCGGATCGGTGACCAGATGGTCGAGAACATCCACCGCGCCGGGATGCGCGAGGCCGAGATCGTCGCAGGCGTCGAGCAGCTGGCCCTGCTCGGCGTGAGCGCCGCGCAGATCGCCAAGCGCACCAGCATCGACCGCCCGACCGTGAACGCCGCCCTGGTGGTCACCAAGGCCGACCAGAGCCGCAACCGGCTCGACTCCGGTGACCTGACGTTGGAGGAGGCCGCGATCTTCGCCGAGTTCGAGCACGACCCCGAGGCCGTCGAGCGCCTGGAGAACGCCAAGCGGTGGCGTCGCTCGCTCGCGCACGAAGCCCAGCGGCTGCGCGACGAGGCCGCCGAGCGCGAGGCCGACGCCGCCGAGGTCGAGCGGCTGCGCGCCGAGGGTCTGCCGGTGCTGAGCGCCGAGGAGGTCGCGGAGGCCGACGAGGTGCTGCGCATCGAGCGGCTGGTCACCGAAGAGGGCGAGTCGCTGCCCGAGGAGGAGTGGCCGAACGTGCCCGGTGCCCGCGTCCAGGTCGTCAAGGAGTGGGTCTACCCCGAGGACGAGTGCGACGACACCGCCGAGGACGAGGCCAGCGAGCAGGACGACGAGGAGGAGTGCGAGCCCGCCGAGCCCTACCAGCAGTACGTGCCGGTCTGGGTCGTCACCGACCTCGCCGCCTCCGGCCTGCGTCGTCGCGGCGGCGGGTCCAGCAGCACCGCCAGCGCGGACGAGGGCGGCGAGAGCGAAGAGGAGGCCGAGGCGCGCCGCGAGGAGCGCCGCCGCGTGATCGCCAACAACAAGGCCTGGGCGAGCGCGGAGACGGTGCGCCGCGAGTGGCTGGCCACGTTCGTGGCCCGCAAGACCGCCCCGAAGGGTGCCGAGGCCCTGATCTGCGAGGCCGTCGTGACCGGCCACCACTCGCTGAGCAAGGCCATGGACCACCGGCACCCGATGCTCTTCACGCTGCTCGGGATCGACGTCCCGACCGGCTACTACGGCGCGGGGTACGAGGAGTGCCACAAGATCGCGACCAAGGCGAGCACGCCGAAGGCCGCGACCATGACCACCCTCGCCGCGATCGTCGCCGCATGGGAGGCCACGACCGGCAAGCACTCATGGCGCAACCCGACCGCGTGGGACGCCCGCGTGCTCGGCGCGCTCGTGGAGTGGGGCTACCAGCCCAGCGAGGTCGAGCGGATCCTGCTCGGCGAGGAGCCGCAGCCGAGCACCGAGGACGACAGCGAGGACGACGCCGACGAGGCCAGCGACAGCGCCGCCTGATCGGCTCCCCTCCCCCATCTGAGGGCGGTTCCTCCTGTGGAGAACCGCCTCAGTGGAATAGAAACCATAGAATGAACTCAGTTCGTTTGATCCGCTACCCGGGAGGACCCCGACATGTCACACGAGATCGAGACCCACGGCACGCAGGCCGCAGCCGTCTTCGCCCGCAAGGACGCCTGGCACCGCCTGGGCACCACCGTCCGTGACCGCGCGTTCACCGCCGAGGAAGCCATGAGGCTCGGCCACCTGGGCGGCTGGGACGTCCGCAAGTTGCCGCTCACCACCGCCGAGGTCAGCGAGGGCGGCGTCACCCCGATCGAGGTCCCCGGCTTCGCCACGGTGCGCACCAACCCGTGCACCGGAGCGCCCGAGGCGCTCGGCGTCGTCGGCGGCGGCTACACCCCGCTGCAGAACGAGGACCACGCCGAGTTCCTGAACCTGCTGGCCGATGAGTCGGGCGCGATCTTCGACACCGCCGGGTCACTGCGCGGCGGACGGCAGGTGTTCATCACCATGCAGCTGCCGGACTCGCTCACGGTCGGCGGCACCGACCGCGTCGACCTCAACATCGCCGCGCTCAACAGCCACGACGGCTCCAGCGCGTTCCGCATCCTCGTCACCCCGGTCCGCGTCGTGTGCGCGAACACCCAGAGCGCGGCCCTGCGCAACCACGAGTCGTCGTTCTCGATCCGGCACACCCGCAACGCCAAGGCTGCCGTGCAGGCCGCCCGCGACGCGCTCGGGCTGACGTTCACCTACGTCGACGCGCTCCAGGTTGAGGCCGAGCGGCTGATCCAGCAGACCATGACCGACGCCGCGTTCGACGCCCTGATCGACGCCACGTTCGGCAAGGCCGAGGCGAACGCAACCAAGCGAGTCCGCGAGACCGAACGCCGCCGCCGCTCCCGGCTGCACTGGCTGTTCGCCGACGCCGAGACGCAGGCCGGCATCCGCGACACCGCGTGGGCCGGCTACCAGGCCGTGGCGGAGTACGTCGACCACTACGCCCCGGTCCGCACCAAGGGCGACGAGCACACCGCCCGCGCCACGCGGGTGCTCACGAGCGATGACCCCGACCGGATCAAGCGCCGAGCCTGGACCGCGCTCGCCCCGGCCTGACCGTCTCGCCAGTTCCTCCGGTGGCGGGCTGAGACCCCGAGTCCGGCCCGCCACCGGCCCAACCGAAGGAGGAGCCATGACCGACACGACCACCCACGCAAGCGCAGCACCGACGACGCCCGACAGCACGCCGGTGGAGTGGCACGCCGTGGACGCCGACGACCGCTGGCCGGGTCGCTGGACCGCGCACACCGCCAGCGTCCACGCGCACGGGCGCATCTACCTGATCCGGATCACGCCCGGTGACCACGCGACCTACCTCGCGCCGGGGTTCTACGCCGACATCGACGGCGGCTACGGGCAGCGCTGGGGGATGCGCACCGCCACGCTCGACGAGGCCAAGCGCCGCGCAGTCGAGGACGTCCTGCGATGAGCCAGCCGACCGCCGCCGACATCGAGGCCAGCGCCGCCAAGGACCGACACACCCTCAGCGAGACGGCCTGCGACCTGATCGTCATCGAGCACCGGCTGCGCGACGTACGCCGGTGGACCCCCGAGCCCCGCCCGCGCCCAACTGGACGCGGCCCTGTCCAGCGTCGCCACGGCGCTGGACGCCCTGCACGCCGAGCACACCCACCGCACCACCGAACAGGAGCAGTCATGACGAACCACGACGCAGCTTCAACCATGACGGTGATCAGCGAGCGTGACCAGCGCCGCATCCGAGCCGCCATGTCCGCGATGCCCTACGCCGCCACCGAGCGGGTGCCCAAGCCGTGGGTTGCCATGGGCGATGTCGTCGACGCCGACGCCGTCGTGGCCTTCATGGAGGGCCTAGCGGAAGTCCTAGGCGAGGTCGCGGCCGAGAGCGACAAGCACCGGCGCCGCCTGTTCTCCCTCGAGGCCGACGTGGAGGCGTTCCGCCGCCTCCTCGGCACCGCGCCCGCCGAGGCGACCCCGTGAGCGCGCACATCGAGTGGCTAGCCGCTCGGGAGACCAGCGTCCAGGTGTTCACCCCCGGCGAGGACTGGGTGGGTGCCGGTGAGCATCGTCAGCCGGTCCTCACCCTCGCCGGTGACGACGTGGTGGCGATCCAGGGCACGCCCGCCGAGTTGCGGGCGCTGGCCGCCCGGATCACCGCCGTGGCGACCGCCGCATCCGGGCGGCTCGACCTCGCCGCCCGGGAGGACCAACCCGCATGAGCGACGACCCCGCCCTGCGTGCTCTGGCGGCACGCGCCACCCCCGGCCCCTGGACACCGGACGGTGACAAGATCCGCGCCACCGCCGCCGACGCCCTGCTGCCCGACACCATCGTGGTGGCCTACTACACCGGGCACGACCACCGGCTCGGCCTCAAGACCACCGGCCATGCCGCCGATGTCGAGTTCATCGCCGCCGCCCGTGACGCGCTCCCCGACCGCCTCGACCGACTCGACCGCATCCGCGATCTTCACGCCAAGTGGGGCGAGCAGTCGCCGGTTGATGCTGACGGCTACGTCGACCTTTGGGAGACGCTCGGTCGACTCCTCGACGGCGAGCTCGCCTGACCGGCAGCCAGAAGGCCGCCCGAGGCGCTCTCCGCTGCGGGCGGCCTTCTGCGTCGGCACGCTCTCACCAGAGCGTCAGTTGCTCGCCCAGCAGTTCCTGGAGCCGCGCGAGGTCGTCGGCCACCAGCTGCGGGTCCTCACGCGCCAGGTCGCGCAGTTCCCGCGCACGCCGACGCGGTCCGCGCGGGTCGGCCAGCGGGCTGTAGGGCAGCCGTCGCTGCACCGACCACTCCCGGCGATTCTGCGCCGCGCTCGACACCACGACGTGGTCCGGCGAGATCCGCTGACACAGCGGGTTGTGACAGCGGTGCCCGAGCAGCCGCGCCTCCGCGAGCGCCTCCACGCCGTGCATCACCGCGAACGCGAATCGGTGCGCGATGATCACCCGCCCCGGCGCGTACCAGAACCGGCCATGGCCACCACCGTCCGTGCGCTCGCGCTCAGACCGACCGGACACCGCGCCGGTCCACCACAGGCACTCACTGCCCGGAACCGTGGCGACCTTCGCCCGGTACCGTACGAGCACCCCCGGATCGCTGATCGCGGCCGCGACCGCCGTGAGGCCGGCGCTATCCAGCCGACGAACCGGCACCCGCTCCCCCACTCCCAGCGGTCGCAAGCACCGCGCCGTCGCCGCCCTGGTCGCCGTCGTCGGCCTGGGGCTCGCTAGCGAGCCGCCGCAGCCGCGTCGCCTCGCGCACGGTGACGGTCTCGCCGCACCACTCGACGGCCTCGCCCAGCGACAGGCCCTCAGCCTCGGTCAACTCTCGCAGCGCCTCACCGGCGCGCTTCTCGGTCTCGGCCACCGCCGCGTCGCGCTCACCGATCGCGACCATGACCTGCTCGGCCAGGTCGATCACCCGGCGCTCTCGCTCTTCGCGCTCCTTGCGCCGCTTCTCGGCCATCTCCCGCGCCGTACGCCGCGCCTGCTGCTTGATCGTCTGCTGACTCATCCGGTCCTCACTCGTGTCGACATGGACTCTGACAGTCACCTACGACATTTCCCGGACCCCGAGCGATCACCGAACCCCAAAAACCTTCAAACCGCTCCCCCAGCCGATCCAGCGCAGCCCGTCCAGCCACCTGATCCGGACCCGACGCCCCAGCCGTCACCGACGCCCCTCAGCGTCCCCCCGGTTTTCCGCGAACTCCCAAGTGCCACACACCTCTTGCATTCTCGGTCTGCCGAATAGAAAGAACACAGCAAAGATCTGGCCGGAAGTGATCGCACAGGGCGCCCGCGCGCACGTAGGTGACCGTGACGATGAGCCTCCACAAGCTGACGGCGGGGTCGGGTTACGACTACCTGACCCGCCAGGTCGCAGCGATGGACGCCACCGACAAGGGCCACACCGGGCTGGCGAGCTACTACACCGAGAAGGGCGAGACTCCCGGCGCGTGGGTCGGCTCCGGCATGGAAGGACTCGAGGGGCTCGACGCCGGCGACATCGTCACCGCTGACCACATGCAGAGCCTGTTCGGCTCCGGACACCACCCGCTGGCCACCCAGCGGACCAAGGAGCTGGACCTGCGCATCGGCCGCGACGGCGTCGACCGGCCGACCGACGCGGACTACAAGACGGCCCGCCAGCTCGGCACGCCGTACAAGGTCTACGACAACGACATCAGCCCGTTCCGGATCGAGGTCGCCAAGCGCATCGCGGCCCTCAACGAGGCCGCCGGCCTGCCGGGTGACTGGCCGGTCCCCGCGGCCGACCGGGCCAAGGTCCGCACCGAGGTCGGCACCGAGTTCTTCCGTGCTGAGCACGGCCGCGAGCCCGCCGACGCACGCGAACTGGCCGCCGCGATCGCCAAGCACTCCCGACCGAAGACCAACGCGGTGGCCGGCTACGACCTTACCTTCTCGCCGGTCAAGAGCGTCTCGGTGCTGTGGGCGATCGCCGACCCGAAGACCGCCGCGGTGATCGAGCGCGCTCACCAGGCGGCGATCAAGGACGCGCTGGGCTTCATCGAGTCCAAGGCGCTGTTCACCCGCCGGGGCACCAACGGCGTCCGCCAGGTTGACGTCCGCGGCCTGGTCGCCACCGCGTTCACCCACCGCGACTCCCGCGCGGGAGACCCTGACTTGCATACGCACGTCGCCGTGGCGAACAAGGTCCAGACGCTCGACGGCATGTGGCTGGCCATCGATGGCCGGCCGCTGCACAAGGCGGTGGTCTCGGCCTCGGAGACCTACAACACCGCGCTCGAGCGGCACCTGGTCGACGCCCTCGGCCTGCGGTTCGAGGAGCGGCCGAACGAGGACGCCCGCAAGCGGCCGGTGCGCGAGATCGTCGGCGTCGACCCCGAGCTGAACCGCCGGTTCTCTAAGCGCCGCGCCAGCGTCGAGGACCGCCGCAAGGTCCTCGCGGCCGCGTTCCAGGCGACCCACGGCCGCCCGCCCACGCCGGTGGAGACCATCCAGCTGTCCCAGCAGGCGACGCTGGAGACCCGCGAGGCCAAGCACGAGCCGCGCTCGCTGGCCGGGCAGCGCGATGCCTGGCACCGCGAGGCGGTCGAGGTGCTGGGCACCCCGCAGCGGGTCAAGCAGATGGTCCACGGGGCCCTCAACCCGAAGGGCGCCGCCCGCTCGCTGGCCGACTCAGCCTGGTTCGCCAAGACCACCGACCGCATCGTGACGACGATGGAGGGCAGCCGGTCCACCTGGCAGTACTGGCACGTCTACGCCGAGGCCCAGCGTCAGGTCCGGGCCGCCAACGTGCCCACCAAACAGGTCTCCCAGGTCGTCGACCTGCTCGTCAGCGAGGTCCTCGACGACCACTCGGTGAGCATGGCCCGCCCCTGGCTCTCCATCAGCGAGCCGGCCGAGCTGCGCCGCGCCGACGGCTCCTCGGTCTACACCCAGGCCGGCGCCGACCTGTTCACCTCAAGCAAGGTGCTGGCCGCCGAGCAGCGCCTGGTCGACGCCGCCGGCCGCCACGACGGGTACGCCGTCGAGGCTGCGTCGGTCGACCTGGCACTGCTGGAGTCGACCGCCAACGGCATCACTCTCAACGCCGGACAGGCCACCCTGGTCCGGGAGATGGCCACCTCCGGCGCCCGGCTCCAGCTGGCGATCGCGCCCGCCGGATCCGGCAAGACCACCGCGATGCGAGCCCTGGCCAGCGCCTGGGCTGACGGCGGCGGCACCATCATCGGACTGGCCCCCTCCGCCGCGGCCGCGGACGCACTGCGCTCCCAGATCGACACCCAGACCGACACCCTGGCCAAGCTGACCCACTCCCTCGAGCAGGCCCGCGAGACCGGAGCCGCGATGCCGGACTGGGTCGCGGGCATCGACGCCTCCACCCTCGTGGTCATCGACGAGGCCGGGATGGCCGACACCCTCTCGCTGGACGCGGCGGTCTCCTACATCCTCGAGCGCGGCGGCAGCGTCCGCCTGATCGGCGACGACCAGCAGCTCTCCGCGATCGGCGCCGGCGGCGTGCTGCGCGACATCCGCGCCACCCACGGCGCGCTGCAACTGACCGAGCTCGTCCGGTTCAAGGACCCCGCCGAGGGCGCCGCCTCGCTCGCGCTGCGCGAGGGCAAGGCCGAGGCGCTGGGCTTCTACCTCGACCGCGACCGGGTCCACGTCGGCGACCTGGCCACCATGACCGAGGACGTCTTCGCCGCCTGGCAGGCCGACCGGGCCGCCGGGCTGGACTCGATCATGCTCGCCCCCACCCGCGACCTGGTCAGCGAGTTGAACCAGCAGGCCCGCGCCCACCGGCTCGAGGGAATCGACCCGGCCGACGTCGCCGCCAGTGGCCCGGTCCGCCGGCTCGCGGACGGCAACGAGGCCTCGATCGGCGAGCTGATCATCACCCGCGAGAACGACCGTCGCCTGCGTACCTCGGCCACCGACTGGGTGAAGAACGGCGACCGCTGGACCGTGCTGGAGATCCACGACGGCGGCGACCTGACCGTTCGGCACACCCAGCACGGCCGCACCGTGCGCCTGCCCGCCGACTACGTCGCCCGCTCCACCGAGCTCGGCTACGCGTGCACCGTGCACACCGCCCAGGGCGTCACCGCCGACACGATGCACGGCCTGGCCACCGGAGCCGAGTCGCGCCAGCAACTTTACACGATGATGACCCGTGGCGCGCACGCCAACCACGTCTACCTCGAGGTCGTGGGCGATGGGGATCCGCACTCGGTGATCCACCCGACGCTGGTCCGGCCGCTCACGCCGACCGACATTCTCGAGTCGATGCTGGCGCGCGACGACACGCATCGGTCCGCGACCAGCCTGATCCGCGAGCAGGCCGACCCGGCCACCCGGCTGGGCGAGGCCGCCCAGCGCTACCTCGACAGCCTCTACGTCGCCGCCGAGGATCTCCTACGCCACGAGCACGTCGGCCAGGACGCCAACGGTGCCCCGATCAACGTGGTCAACGCCCTGGACAACGCCGTCGAGACCCTCGTCCCCGGGCTCTCCGACGTGGCTGCCTGGCCGACCCTGCGGGCCCACCTTCTGCTGCTTGGCGCAGCCGGCGAGAACCCGGTCGACGCGCTCCGGGCCGCGGCCGGCGACCGTGAGCTGGAGAGCGCGCACGACCGGGCCGCGGTCCTCGACTGGCGCCTGGACGCCTCCGGCCTGCGCAACGCCGGCGCCGGGCCGCTGCCGTGGATGCCCGCGGTCCCGGCCCGCCTGGCCGAGGACCCGCACTGGGGTGCCTACCTCTCCCAGCGCGCGCACCTGGTCGAGCAGCTCGCCGAGCAGGTCCACACCCGGGCCGCCGAGCAGTCCTCGCTGCCGGTTTGGGCGCAGAACGGTCTGCGGCCCGAGGCCGCCACGGTGGCCGATGTCGAGGTCTGGCGGGCAGCCATGCAGGTCCCGGTCGACGACCGGCGACCGACCGGCGCTCCGCAGCTGCAGAAGGCCTCCGCGACCTGGCAGCGGCGCCTCAACCGGGCCGTCACCGGAGACCACACGCCGGCGCTCAAGGAATGGCGCCAGCTGCTCTACTCGCTCGCCCCGCAGGTCCGCGACGACGAGTTCACCCCGCTGCTCGCCGAGCGTCTGGCCGCGATGTCACGCGCCGGCGTCACCGCGCACGAGCTGCTGCGCACCGCCACTGCCCCCGACCACCCGGCCGGCCCGCTGCCCGATGAACACGCCGCGGCGGCCGTGTGGTGGCGCATGGCCCGTCAGCTCACGCCGGCCGTTGCCGCCCAGATCGGCGACGGTTCCCACGGCGAAGCGGTCACCACCGAGTGGACTCCGCGGCTCGCGGACCTGTTCGGTCCCGAGCGCGCCGCGAGCATCCAGGCCAGCACCTGGTGGCCCGCGCTCGTGGCGAACGTGGACCACGGCGTGCAGCGCGGCTGGCAGGTCGAGGCCCTGCTGGGTGCAGGGCGGGCGATGCCGAGCGACGGCTGGGAGGGCGTCGATGAGTGCCAGGCGCTGGTCTGGCGGACCTCGATCGCGTTGGAGACCGTCCCCGACGAGCACGCGCACGAGTACCACTTCGACGAGCCGCCCGCGGACCTGTGGGACGGAATCGAGCCTGACCCGGCGACGCTCGTCGACCACGCCACCGACCTCGACTGGGCCGACTGGCCGCTCGCCGAGGACCCCGGCCCGTACGACGAGCACCTGGTCGACGCGGTCGACGAGCATGTGGTCGACGTCGACGCTGGTGACCCGATCGACGTCGACGAGGACCAGTTCGTCGAGCCCGACCTCACCCTGGCCGCCTACATCCGCGACCTCGGCGGCAGCCGACTGGAGCCCACCGACGCCGACGTGCGGCTCATGTACCAGCGCGCCGATGAGTGGCACTCCTCCCCCGTCTCGCGTGAGCGCATGCTCGAGATCAACGACATGGCGCAGGCGTTCTTCGAGGACCGGTTCACCGACTCCTGGGGCCGCGACTACCTCACCGGACGGTTCGGTGTCGACCTCGCCGGCGACGAGCGGTTCCGCCCCGGGCAGGCGCCGGCCGGCTGGACCAACCTGGTCGACCACCTCCGCGGCCGCGGTGTCAGCGACACCGAGATGGTGGCCACCGGGGTCGCGACCGAGGCCAGCACCGGTCGCCTCATCGACCGATTCCGCGACCGGGTGATGTTCCCGGTGATCCACCAGGGCGAAGTGCTCGGCTTCGTCGGCCGCCGCCGGCCCGACTTCACCGACGCCGACAAGGGCGGCCCGAAGTACCTCAACACCGCCGACACCCCGCTGTTCCACAAGGGCGCGCAGCTGTTCGGTGTCGTCGATGAGCTGCTCGCCGAGGGCGCTGTCCCCGTGATCGTGGAGGGTCCGATAGACGCCGTGGCGGTCACGCTGGCCAGCGCCGGTCTCTACCTCGGCGTGGCGCCGCTCGGCACGTCGCTGACCGATGAGCAGGCCGCCCAGCTGGCTGCCGTCGGCCGCGACCCGATCGTGGCCACCGACGCCGACATGGCCGGCCAGGTCGCGGCGGAACGCGACTTCTGGATGCTCACCCCGCACGGCCTCGACCCCGGCTTCGCGCTGTTCCCCGACGGCCTCGACCCCGCCGACCTGCTGGCCCAGCGCGGGCCCGCAGCGCTCACCGCCGCGGTGGCCAGCGGCCAGCCGGCCTTCCGCTCGCTGGGTGACCAGCTGCTCACCGAGCGGCTGGACAACCTCACCCCGGAGCAGGCACGGGTGGCCACCATGCGGGTCATCTCGGCACGTCCCAGCCGCGCCTGGGAGCCGGGCGTCAACCAGGTCCGTGCCCGCCTGCAGCTCTCCCAGCTGCAGGCGCGACGCGACCTGCGCGACGCGGTCAAGACCTGGGATGCCGATCCGCGGAAGGCGGCGCTGGCCGAGTTGCACAAGAGCAGCGATGTTCGCGCACGGCTCGCGGCCGCGGCCGAGAAAACCCCCGCCGAGCGGTGGGCCCCGCTGGCTCGCGAGCTCGACCCGCGACTGCTCGAGCAGGGCGACTGGCCGGCCACCGCGGCGATGCTGCAGCAGGCACACGAGCAGGGTCACGACGTCCGCGCCGCCACGCGCGGCCTGGTCGCTGAGAAGCCGCTGGGTGACAGCCCGGCCCGGGACCTGCGCTACCGGATCGTGTCCCGCCTCGAGATCCCGATCGACACCGGCGAAGGCACCCCGGCGCCGACCCGGTCGCAGGGAGCGGCCCGCGACCGGCAGGACGTGAACCGTCCACGGCCGCCGCGCCGCGGAACTCCGCGCCGATGAAATCGGGCTGAGTCCCGAGCCGGTCGCTAGCCTTGGCGGCCCAGTCCCCGGCCGATCAAGGTGCCATGCCCGATACGAAGCAGCCCCCGCCTCGGCGTTGTCGCCGGCTTGTGGCAGCGCACCAGCGCGGGACCGACCTGGACCGAGCTGGGCGAGAGCTGGGCGAGAGTTGGGCTAGCCGCCAGCGCTGCTGGCCAGGATCATCCGCCTGATGGCGCGCGAGGGAGTGCTGACCTAACGCGGAGCCGCGGTCCCTGGCCGCGGCCGAGAGAAGCGTCGAAAGCTAGTCAGTCTGCTGGTCGACCAGGTGTCGACGCATCGCTGAGAGCCGGGCCTGGGGGTCCGGGTGGGTCGCGAACCAGCGGCGCTCGAGCTGCGCCCACGCTCGGCCGAGACCACCGGGGGGCAGGGGCTTCGCGACGTTCTCCTCGTAGAACCTCATCAGCTCGGCGGCCGCCCCGAGGTCGCGAATCAGGCCTACTGCGAACAGGTCGGCGGCGATCTCCTCGCGCCGGTCGAAGGCGACGCGGAGACCGAGGAACGCCACGGCGGCGCTCATCGTTGCGAGGAGCGCCGGCCCGGCCAGCTGGGGCGCGGCCAGGAGAGCCGTAACGGTGATCCCGGCGCCGGCCAGCATCAGCGCCAGATAGCCGACCAGCCAGCTGTAGCGAGCCCCGGTCGAGGAGCGCTCGCGTCGGATGACGTGGGCGAGCTCGTGAGCGGCCAGGCTTTGCAGCGCGACGCGGCTGAGGCCGGTGAGCGCGGCCTGTGCGAACACCACGGTGGCGGGGTGCCCGGCCCGGAAACGGGTCCCGGCCAGACCACCATCGCCCACGGGGCGGGCGTCGTCTCCGGCGGGCGCACCGAGGTAGGCGACGACGTCGGTCGCCGGGGGCGGGACGTTCGCCAGAGCGGCGACAGCCGCAATCGCGGCGGCGGCCTGGCTCTGCAGTACGTCGTCGACCGGTCCAGCGTGGCTCCGCGTGCGCCAGCTAGTCGACCAGGCCGAGAGCACCTTCGCGAGCGCCGCGCTCACCAAGAAGGCGCCGCCGAGGTAGGCGATCGCCACGATGAGGAGGAACGCTGAGGCCACGGGATCGGACGCGATCTATGCCAGGGAGTCGGCCGCGACGAAAGCGCTCAAAATCGCTCCCTGACAACCGGACGGGGCAAGAGCGCCCGCCAGGCGGGGTTCAGCGTCTCTCAGCGGCGTTGTGAGGCCCGTTGGAGCCCGTCGCGGCCACTTCATCGCGATGGAGTAGGCGTGAGCTCCACGTCTGGGGTCGACGACGTCGTCGCCGGGATTGCGCGGTCCTCGGCTGCTCGGCCGCGGGCGGCTGTCGCAGGCTCCTCGAGGTCCTCGGTCGCCTCGACCAGCTGACGCTGCTCCTCTGTGCTCGGTACGCCGTAGCGACGCTCGGCCATCGCCTCGACCTGCGCTACCGCGTTCCACACGTACTCGCCGGAGCCGTGGGAGTAGCAGGCGTTGACGTGTTCGCGCGCGTGGCCGAGCTCCTTCTTGCTTGAGCGCGGATGCTCGCCGAGAGCCTTGAGGGCGCGCTGGGCTCGGCGGATGGCCTCGGAGCGTTCGTTGATCTGCATCATTCGCGGGGTCCCTTCTCCGTTCGGGTGCGCGGCTGAGCGCCGCCCATCTCGTCGTCGTGGATCTCGCCCGTGTCGAGGTCGACGAGGCCGAGTCGCGGCGGACCAGCCGGCGGTTGTTCGTGTTCCCGCCGGTTGACAGGCAGAGCGTCGATGTCGTGGGCGAACGTGTTCTCGCGGCGCTGGCGGCTGGTGTCGGCCAGGTGCTCGTTGTGGCGCGGCTTGGCCGGCCAGCTCTTGTGCTCGTCGTCGCAGTGGGCCCGCAGCCGGTTGCGCATGCGGTCGGTGAACGCCGGCAGGGAGTAGCGGTGCCACTCCTCGAGCGCGTCGCTGGTCATCGCCAGGCCGGCCCGCCGGCGCTGGTCGGCCAGGACGGCGATCTCGTGGACCAGGTGCGGGTGCAGGGGCCAGCAGCTGGGGATGAGCCCGGAGACGTCCCAGGTGTACTCGCGGTTGAGCCAGATCACGACGTCCTCGAGCCACTCCCACAGGTCGTGACGCAGCTCGGGGTCCAGGCAGGTCGCCGGCTCCCAGGGCCGCGACAGCAGCGCGTGGTGGCCGAGGGCCTTCTTCTCCTCCTCGGTGCCGTTGATGGCGATGTGGAGCTCGCGGTAGGCGAGCCGGACGTGGTCCCCGGGGACGGGGAACGGGAAGACCATCAGCGTGGGTGCCGCCCGGCGGGTCTGTTGCTCGGTGGTCACAGTTCACTCCTTGCGTGGTCGGTCTCGTCGTCGACGAAGCCGAGACGGCGTGCCTCGACGAGCGCGGCGGTGGCTCGAGCTTCGGGGGTGATGACCATGCGCCGGTCGTTGGTGAGGCGCTCGCGCAGCGCCCGCTGGTCGGCCAGCAGTCGTTCGCCGGCCTTGCCTTCGACGCAGCGGTGCAGCTTGGCGATGATCGGCTTGCCGTTCTCGGCGATCACCAAGGCTTGGCGTTCGGGCAGTTGCCGGACTTCCTCGGGCCGCATGATCGGGATGTCGTCGCCGGAGAAGTTGCGCCCACCGCCACTGGCTCCGCCGGTGGAGTGGGTGACCCGCCCGATGCGGACGGTTCCGAGGAGGTCGGAGATCTCCTGGTTGAAGGCGACGTCCTTGGAGCCGCCGAACATCACCAGGGCGTTGGTGAGGCCGAGCAGTGCTCGGGCCTCGTGCTCGCCGAAGATGCTGGTCAACTGGGGGCGGGTCTGGGCAGCCCAGATGAACGACAGCCCCTGGGCGCGTTCGTTGGCCATCCGGGTGCGCAGCGTGGGCAGCGGTGCGGTCGAGGGCAGCTCGTCGAGCACCGAGACCAAGGGTGGGCACAGCCGGCCGCCCCACGGGGAACTGTTGGCCAGCAGCAGCCCGGTGTCCAAGACGTGCTCGGCCACGGCGGTCATCAGCGGGCTGGCCGAGGCGTAGGGGTCCTCCCTGCCGAGCAGGTAGATGGTGCCGCGTCGCCGGATGACGCCGGCCAGGTCGGTGGCGGGACGTCCGTGGCTGGGTATGCAGCGGCGGCGGATGTCGGCTTGGAAGAACAGAGACACCGCCTGCTGCACCGTGGTGACGGTGTTGCCGGCGGTGCGGTCGTCGCCGTTGAGCGCACCGTGCAGGAGACCGTGCCAGAACGGCTCGGCGTGCGGGTGCCGACGCAGGATCTCCATCGGCTGCGTAGCGGCGGTTGGGTTGGCCACCCACTGCAGGACGTCCTCGAGGGTCTTTCCGGTCAGGGCCGCGGCGTGGAAGTAACCCTGCAGCACCTTCGCCGACTCCGCGGCGTAGAACCGCGCAGCATCGTCGCCGGTGCCGCCGGTGATAGCGCCCTTGACGGTGCCGGCGGTGAACGCCTTGGCGCGCCGCTCGGCCACCTTGGGGTCCACGCAACCGGCGATCGGATCCCAGATCAGCTCGTCGATGACGCCCTCGGCCAGGCCGAAGGGGTCGAGCACCACGCACGGCCGGTCGTCCCGAGAGCGTTCGGTGAGGCTGAGCAGGAGGTCCTCGACCTTCGTCAAGGTCACCAGGGCGGCACCCGGAGCGCCGAGCAGCGCAGGGGTGAGCAGGTCGAGGGTCTTGCCGGATCCCTGCGGTCCGATCACGCCGGCGGTGCGGTCCCACGGCACCCACAGCTCGCCGCCTCGCGGCTCATGCGCGTCACCGATGTGCCAGCCCACGTCCCAGGGGTCGAACCTCAGCTTCATCGCTCTTCCTTCGTTCGGCGGCCGTCCAGGAGCCACGGGCTGAGGCCGTGGCTCAGCTGCGGGCCGGGTTGTTCGGTGAGGTCGCCGGCGGCGCGCTGGACCGGTGCCGGCGTGGCCGCGACGTGCTTGCCGTAGAGGTCCGGGCGGACGATGCCGGCGACCTTGCGGAGCCGGGTGACGCCCAGCAGCTTCTCGGCCTCGGCTGTGGTCGCCATGCCGCGCATGCGGCCCGGGCCCCAGCGCTGGTAGGCCCACGCGCCGAGCCAGATGGTCGCGGTCAGCAGCGCGACTTCGGTCAGGGCGAGGCTGACCCAGACCAGGCCGCGGCCGGCCAGATCGTCGGGGGTCGGGCTGGGCAGCCCGGCGTCGGCGTGGCCGCCGAGCACGCCGGGAAGGCTGGTCCAGAAGGCGGTGCCGATGGGTGAGGGGAACGCGCCGGCGTTGGCGTCGGGCCAGGTCCATCCGGCGCCGGCGAGCAGGTTGGCGACTGATCGGCCGAGCTGGATGCCGATGACGATGACGAACAGGGTCGCCAGGACCACGGCTACCGGGATCTCCCAGGTCCACGGGTAGGGGTCTCGTCGTCGCTCACGCTGCATCGGTCTGGCCACCTCCAGGCGGTCGTGGGTCGTTGGGCTTGCTGGTCACCTATGTGCGCTCAGGGCTCCGGTGCGATCACACGGCGCGACTCGGGCGTGATGCGTGCTCTGCGAGCCAGGTCGAGGGGTCGACGTTGTCGGGGCCGTAGATGGAGCCGTTCTTGAGGTGGACCTCGAAGTGGAGGTGGCAGCCGGAGACGTTGCCCTCCTTGCCGACCTGGCCGATCGGCTCGCCGGCGGCCACGGTCTGGCCGCGGCTGACGTTGACGGTCTGCATGTGGGCGTACCAGGTGGTCAGGCCTCCGGGGCCGGTGGTGACCTTGACCAGCTGCGGCCCAGCCCAGGAACGCTGTGTGGTGTCGATCTCGATGGTGCCGGCGTGGGCGGCGTAGACGGTGGTTCCGCAGGGTGCGGAGAAGTCGGTGCCGGTGTGCCACCTGGACCAGAAGGGACCGGTCTCGTGCCAGTTGTGGTTGTCGGTGCCGATGTACTGCGCGGGCACCGGGTAGACCACCTCGTCGCAGGAGGCGCCCTCGAGGCCGACCGGCTGGACCAAGGCGCCGGGCTTGACGTTGATGTGCACGTGGTCGAGGTGGTTCTCGGTAGTGCTCCCCCGGTCCTCCATCGGCCGCCAGCCCTCGCCTGCGCGGGCGACCGACCAGATCCGCTGGTACCAGATGATGTAGTCGATGCCGAGCTTCTGGGCATTGGCCTTGGCGTAGGCGGCGAGACGGTCGCCCTGCGCACGGCCCGCCGCGTTGAGCGGCACCATGAAGTCGGCCGCGAGCCCGGCCGGGTGGCCGTTGGGGTCGGTGGCGCTCTCGCGGTAGCCGCCGACGGTCTTGATGTCGAACATGGGACCGAGGATGTTGACCAGCTGGGTCAGCTGCGGCTTGACCGGGCCGAGGTTGTACTTGGCCTCCGCGGTGCCGGAGTCGACTGCGCACCCGGCGCTGCTGCCGGCGGTGGTGGCGGTCACCAGCGGGTGGTCAGCGATCTTGCTGGCCTGGGTGCTGGTGTCGACCGCGGCGCTAGCCCAGGTGAGGTTGGCGCCGTAGACGTGGTCGATCGCCGCGTCCTGCTTGGGCTTCTTGCAGGGGTCGGCAGAGCCGCCGAAGGCGTTGCTCAGCTCAGGGGTCAGTGCGCAGTGCGAGGAGTTGTTGCCGTCCTTGCCGTCGTTGAAGTCGCCCAGGATCACCGCAGGGGTGCCGGTGCCGGCGAGCTCGGTCATCGTGGCCAGCTGGCGGCGCAGCGCCTCCTGGCGGTGCCCGGCGGCGTTTCCTTGAGTGTTGGCCGGGTTGTGGATGCTCCAGACCCAGATCACCTGCCCGGTGGTCGTCGAGGTCAGCTGCACCAGGGGCATGCCGACGTCCTTGCCGCCGAAGTACGGGATGTCGACGAGGCGCCCGTCGGTCTGCTCCCACTCGTTGCGGTCCCAGATCACCCGGTTCTGTGCCTTCCCGCTGGCCGGGTAGATCCCCCACTTGGCCGCGTACTGGTTCTCCAGCGCTTGGGCCTGCGGGCCATGCACCTCCTGGAGGCCGGTGATCGTGACGCCGGCGTTCTCAATCGTGCGCATGGCGCCGGGCAGTCGCTTGTCCCAGGTGTCGTACCCGGGCCGCTCCCCCGGCTTGTCGGTGTGGCCGGCGCCGAGCAGGTTGAGGGTGCCGACGGTGATGGGGTTGACGGTCTCGCCCTGGCAGTTGGCGACGTTCGTGGTGGAGCCGTCGTCGGGCAGGTCCGGCAGGTCGCCGCCGAGCAGATCGGTGATGTCGCCTGCGACGTCCTCCCACTGGGCGTAGGCGTCGGGGTAGCCCGAGCGCTGGACGGCCTGCGCGGCCTGGGTGAGCGGCATGTTCTGCCAGCCGGGGATGTCGAGGAGGCCGGGGTTGCCGGTGTGCTGGGCCTGGCCGAAGAACGCGCGGGCCGCGAGGACGGGGTTGGTGATCTCGGCCCGGCTTCCCCAGCCGGCCGAGGGGCGTTGCTGGAACAGGCCGCCGGAGTCGCGGTCACCTCCGGTGAGGTTGACCAGCTTGGACTCCTGGATCGCGGCGGCGATCGCGATCTGCAGCCCGTAGCGGGGAATCTCGAGGTCGCGGGCGACCTGGGCGATGGTGATCGCGTTGCGGGCCTGCTCGGCGGTCATGGTCGGGTAGTTGGACGCGAACCGCAGGCGCATCAGCTGGGCGAGCACGTCGCCGGCCGGCGGCTCGGCGGACGTCCGGGCGGTGGTCGCCGCGGGCACGATCGCGTCGGTCGTGGTGGTGGTGGTGGTCTCGGGCGCGCTCTCCGGGCCGGCGCCGTTCATCGCGATGCGAGCCGAGAGCCAGTGGTGGTCCGACACCATCGTGCCGTCCCAGCCCTGCACGACCCGGGCGCCCTGGTGGTGCGGGAAGAAGATGAAGTCGACTCCGTGGTTGTGCCATCCGTAGCCGGCGGCCTTCATCTTCGCGGCCGCCGTCCAGGGGATGTCGGTGTAGGAGGCCTGGGTGTTCATGTCGCCGCCGATCAGCACCGGACCGTGGGCGGCCAGCGAGTTGCGCAACTGCAGAAGGATGTCCATTCCGGCGCCGTACTGCTGAGGCCGGGTCAGCGGCGGGTTGCCGTGCTGCTTCGGCCAACGGTGCGGGTTGGTCATGTGGTGGGTGGAGACCACCGAGACCACGGAGCCGTCGGCGCGGCGCAGCATCACCCATGTCGCGAAGCGGTCCCACGTGACCGGCCGCCCGTCGTAGAAGGTCTTGTCGTCGTCGACGAGCTGGACCCGGCCGCCGTTGACCTTCGTCCAGGTCGAGCTCTTCCAGAGCACGACGTTGCCCATGGCCTGCTCGGCGCCGGTGCCGGTGCCGGCCGGGGCTGCCACCCGGAAGGCTGAGTAGCCCGGCGTGGCGGCTTCGATCTGCTCCAGGCTCCAGCCGCTGGCCTCGTTGAGGGTGACGAACTCGGGGTTCTGGGACAGGACCTTGGGCATGGAGGCCCGGAACCCGTCGAGGCCGGAGCGGCGCGGGATGTTGGCCTGCGCCATGGTGATCTTGTCGTTGACCGGGCCGCCCACCGGGCCGTCGATGGCTCCGAGGTCACCGAGCTCGGTAGGCACGGTGCCTTGGCTGCTCTGGGTGCGGCACTCGGCGGCCGCGGTGGTCGTCATCACCACCATCAGCGTCACGAGGAACGGCAGCCCCATGAAGATGATCAGGACGGGCAGTCCCGCGAGCAGCAGCTTCTTCATGACAGGTCAGTCCCGAGGTCGCGCGCGCTCAGGCGGCGGACTCGATGGCCTCGTTGGTGTAGTAGAGCTTCTTCTCCAGCGGGTGGAGCACCGTCTGGACCTTGTAGGTGGCGTCGCCGATGCACCACAGGGCGCGGCCCTTGTCCTGCATGGCCCACCCGGAGACGAGGTCCTGGGCGATCGGGCCGAGCCCGAGCATGGAGTCGAGCTCGCGGGCGACACGGGGCTTCTGGGCACCGAGGATCTTGATGTCGGCCAGCTCGAGGAGGTCCTTGGCGATCATCGCGGCCTGGGAGTCGGCGTCGCCGACCGAGAGCAGGTCGGAGGGCTTGTGGAGGTTGCAGAACTGGATGTCGCCGCCCTTGCCGGCCATGCCGCGTGAGAGCCGCAGGTCGGCGTCGAAGCTCGCCACTGCGGCGGTTCCGAGGCGCATCTGCTTCCAGACCTCGTCGCGCACCACGATGCGCAGGTCGCCTGGCTCGGCGATTTCCCGCAGACCACGCCCCCAGGAGTTCATGCACAGCAGCGCGATGCCCACGGCCTCATCGCCCAGGCCGTCGAGCCGGGAGAGGCTGAACGACTGGATCGGGGCCCGCCAGTCGACCTCGATGTTGGTGAAGTCGTCGAAGAGGCCGGCGAGGGTGCCGGTGACCAGCTCGCCGAGCGCGTTGCGCAGCAGCCGGGTCTCGTCGAGGAACTGGCGGGTGTTCGCGTATTCGCAGGCCCGGACGAGCTCCTCGGTGGGGTTACGGAGCAGGTCCCACAGCCGCGGGATGGTCGTCTCCTGCAGGACGCTGTTGCCGGCGGCGTAGCCGGTGAGGATCGCCAGCGCGTTGCGCACGACGTCGCTCTCGTCGGGGCCGAACGGCACCCGGCGCTCGTCGTCGATCTTCATGCTGCCGACCAGGCCTCGGACCAGGACGAGCCACCGCTTGAAGATGATCGTGGCGCGGCGCTGCGCCTCCTCGGCCGAGAGCTTCTCCCACCCGTCGCCGAGCGGCCCCATGGACAGCGGGTTGACCCGGGCCCAGAAGCCGGGGGCGATGACGAAGGGGTCGACACCGAGCGCGCGGCACAGCGACTCGTACTCGTCCTTGACGTCGCCAGTGACCAGGGTGCGGTAGCCGAACGGCATCATCCGGGTGCAGAACGCCTTGGTGGTGCCGGACTTGCCACTTCCCGGCTTGGCGAACTGGAAGATGTTGGGGTTGGTCGCGGGCACGTCGTCGCGCAGCACCCAACCGAACGGGTCGCAGTAGAAGCTGCCGCCGGAGAGCTGGTCGACGCCCATCTGGGCGCCCGTCGGGGGCAGGGCGGGAGCGGAGACGAAGGGCCAGAACACAGGGGCCTGGTCGCTGGTCATCCGCCAGGCCATCGCCGGAGCGGTGGCGGCGGCCCAGCCTCGGCCGCGGCGGGTGGCACCGCGGCGCGGCGCGTAGCGGAAGAGCCGGGGCTCCTTGGCCTCCGGGGCGAGCGTGGGGATCGTGGGCAGGTCGTGCCCGAAGTCGGAGAGCAGGGCAGCCATGTCGCGGCCGCCACGGCGGTTCCGGCGGGTGGTGGTCATCAGGCGTCTCCGCTCCGGGTCAGGCTCGTGCCGAGGGGGATGGTGGACGCGGCGAACCCGACGTCCTGGGCGAGGTCGAGGCGCAGCGGTGCGAACCCGGCGCGTCGGACCGAGGCGTCCAGGCGGCGCCCGAACTCGGTGCTCCGCATCGACTTGGGGACGGTGACCGTGCACACGCCGTAGGGCCGGGTCAGCGAGTTGCCGCGGGCCAGCTTGGCGTCCAGGCCGCGGGCCTTGTGGGCTTCGTCGCGCTGCTTGGCGCGGGTCCTGCGGCCGAGCTTCTCGTTCATCCCCTCGGCCAGGTCGGCGGCCCACTCGGCGTTGCCGGACTGCCGGTCGGCCTTGGTCTGGGAAACGATCGGGTACGCGACGACGAACGATCGCCGCTCACCGAACTCGCTGGGGGTGAGGATCGGTGCCAGGGCACCCATCGCGACGCCGCGGGTCGGCAGCTTGATGGTGGCGCTGACCGAGTTCCAGGCGTCGTGGCTGTAGTGCCGCACCGTGGCGTCGGCACCCGAGGGGCCGGCCATCGCCCACGGGACGTCGGCGTTGACACTCGGGTCCTTCTCCCGGAGCGAGAGGGCCTCGACGATGCCGGCGCGGTCGCCGGGGGCGAATCCGGTCCGGCAGGCCAGCGCGAGCTCGGGGCTGGTGAGCCAGCGCACCGTCGTCATCCCCATCGGGCCGCGCAGCTGGGCCTCGATCTCGGCCATGAGCAGGTAGAGCTCGCGGCAGCGGCCCTCGAAGCCGCCCCCGGACTCTTTGGCCGACCTCGCGATCCGGGTCTCCGGGATCACGATCGTCACGAACTGCTCGGTGCGCACCGATGCCTGGGTCAGGCCGTGGGCCAGGTCGCTATTGACGACCTCCGACAGCTCCGGGGCGTTGGGGCGGCGGTGGCGGTTGACCCACAGGTCGCGCTCGGCGCCGTCCTCGGGGACGGTGCGCACCATGAAGAGGATCTCGTCGACCTTCTCTGTGCGACCGGCGACGTCGAGCAGCCCGGCCAGCGCCTCGCCGTAGCGGGCGCGCTCTTCGGTGTCCTTCATGCCGATGCCGGGGTGCACGATCGAGGCCGTGACCGCCCAGGTCTTCATGGCGTGGTCCTCGATGATCGCTACGCGCTGCAGCTGCGAGCCGTGCGGCGGGCCGTCGTGGATCTGGACGCCCTGGAGGACCCCGGGCAGGTCCGGGGTGTCGAGGTCGTCGCCGCGGCCCTGGGTGGCCTTGGCGCGGAACGAGGTCCAGCCGAACAGGCCGCCGACGGCGTACATCGTCGAGGCGAACACCCAGCCGGTGGCCGAGCGGCCGCGCACCGGGATCACGGTGATGGCCAGCAGGAACACCCAGACCAGGGCGAACAGAAACGCGGAGAACCACGCTCCGCGGCTGATTGCCCAGAACGCCGGCAGGCTGGCCAGCGCCAGGAACATCAGCTGGCCTCCGGAGAGGCCGAAGAACCAGCCGATGCGGTCGCGCTGGTAGTCGGCGTAGGTGGTCATCGTCGGCTTCCCTTCTGGTCAGTGAGATCGGTGGGTGTCGATCGGCGCTCGAGGTGGGGCGGTCGGCGCATCGGTTACACCGCCACCGGTGGGATGCCGCCAGCTGCCGCGCCGGCGCCGCCGGCACCTCCTGCTGCTCCCCCGCCGCCGGCGGCCGGGGTCTTGGGAGCGGCGTCAGCTCCTCCGCCGCCCTGGCCGCCTGAACCGCCGCCGGGTCCGCCGCCGGTGGGCAGCGTCGGCGGGGTGGGCGGCGCAGGAGGCGTGGGCGGGGTCGGCATCGACGAGTCCTCGTCGCTCTGGTCGCCGTTCTGCGACCCGGGGTGGGTCCCGCCCTGGCCGCCGGACTGGCCACCGGACTGCCGTCCACCCAGGCCGCTGAAGTCGGGGCCGTAGGTGCTCTGGCCGACACCGGCCTGGTTGGTCTCGTCCGACATCAGCGAGGTCGCCTTCGCGCCGGCGGAGTTGATCCAGCCCATGCCGGTCGACAGGGCCTGGCCGACCGGGCCGAAGCTGCCCAGGGCGCCCTGGGTCGACTTGCTGAACCGGTCGCCGGTCGAGGCTTCGGCGCTCTGCTCGCCCGAGGTGCGGCCGTTGGCGTCGGTGCTCGACGCAGCCGACGGGCCGCCACCTGCGCCGCCGCCGCTGAGCAGGCCCTGGAGGCCGCCCTGGATGGCCATGCCCTGGCGGAACGACGCGCCGCTGGGGGTGCCGGGGTCGACGAAGGCCAGGAGCTTGAACAGGGACAGCGGGGCGACGACGCTGATCAGGATCGTCATCACGGCCGGCAGCGCGGTGCCGAACGCCTTGGCGGTGTCCTCGGCCAGGTGGGCGGCGACTCCGTTGGCGAACTGCACGCCGATGCCCAGCACCATCACCATCAGCACCGGGGTGAACGCCGCGGCGTGGAACCAGCGCAGCGACTTCCAAAACCAGGAGCGGGTGAACTCCGAGACCAGGCCGGCGGCCGCGAGCGGCCCGGTGGCGGTGAGCACCAGCAGGGACGCCGCGCGTGCCAGGTAGACCAGGACGTGCCCGATGGCGGCCAGCCACAGGAAGATCCCGAGGAAGGCAAGAGCGGTGGCCACGCCGGCGTCGGTGATGTCGTCGATGCCGAGTCCGCCCAGCGGGTCCCAGTCGGGCCAGGTCTGCACCTTGAGCAGCGACTTCATCAGCGCCTTGGTCAGCGCCCCGCAGGCCGCGATGATCATGACGCAGTACCCGAACCAGCAGGCGCACACCAAGACGAACTGGCCGGACCCGATGAAGGCCCGGGCGAGGCTCTTGCCCTCGCGCTTGAAGGCCGCGGCGCCGAGCTGGATCATCGCCAAGATGACCACCAGGGCCAGCGCCAGCCACAGGGTGAAGGCGTAGACGTCCTTGCCCGGGCCGTCGGCGCTCAGGTCCGGAGTCAAGAACAGCTCACTGAACGTGAGCACGATGCGCAGCACGAACAGGCCGGAGTTCCAGATCGCGAGCATGGCCGCGGTCCAGGCGTCGGCCGCGGCCTTGGCGATGACGTCGCCGATGGCCTCGAACGGGTTGGGGATGTCGCCCAGCCCGGGGATGCGGCCGCCGAAGAGGTCACCGACGTTCGGCAGACCGGGGATCCCGGGCAGCCCAGGGACGCCCGGAAGCCCGGGCAGTCCGCCGATGTTGCCGCAGATCGCGTCGAGGATCCCGCAGCCGTCGGGGAGCAGATCTCCCGCGCCGTCGAGCAGGTCGCCGGCACCGTCCTTCACATCGCCGGCGGCGTCCTTGCCGCAATCGATCGGGTCCTTGGCGCAGTCGACGGCGTCGCCGCCGAGGTCGCACAGGGCGTCGGGCCCCGGGCAGCCCATCTTGAGGTTGCGGGCCGGCAAGGTGCCGCTGGTCGCCACCGGGGCGACTAGAGCGAGGTGCGCCGTGCTGGCGGCCGGCTCGCTGGCCGCTGCGGCGGGAGGCTGGAGGGTCGAGGCAGCTCCGAGGAGCGTGGTGAGCGCCAGGAGCGCCAGGGCGGCGATGCCGAGTCGGCTCGCCCGGCGCACGGCGGTGATGACGGTGTTCACTGGGGAGCTCCGTTGATCCGGATCCAGCCGGCCTTCTCGAACTCGGGGGTGCCGGGCGCCACCGCCTGCGGCTGGCCCTCCGAGACCAGGTGCTCGATGTCCGCTTCGCTGCCCTGGACCAGTCGCCAGTCACCGTCGAGCCACCGCATCAGCTGGGTGCCGGCGTAGAGGCTGTCCTTGACCTGGCCGTCGGCGGTGGTGAGGGTGACGTAGCTGAGCAGGTTCACCGCGTAGTAGCCGGTGTCGAGCTGCTCGAGGGTGTAGGCGACCGGGGTGACGGCGTACGACGCGGGGGCGGGCACGTCGCCCTCCTTCGCGACGCCGGCCTGCTGGCGGCGCAGCGCGACCGCGGCGCGGGAGCGCTCCTCGAAGACGGCCTTGTCCTCGGGGTTGGCGTAGAGGCGGGCGACGGTGACGGCCTGGTCGTAGTCGAACCCGAGCTGTGCCTTGGCCAGCTCGACCTGCAGCGCCACGGCGCCCAGGTCGGTGGCCGGGAATCCGGTCGGGTAGCCGTCGACCTGGTCGTCGCCGGTCGGGATCACGACGCCGTCGGCCGGTGCGGTGTCCGGTGCGACCTGCTCGACCGATGCGTTCTCGACCGTCTGGCTCGAGTTGTCCCCGCCGGTGGTGTCGGGGCCGCCGGAGTCGTCGTCGGCCCGGGTGCGAGCACCGAGCCAGACGACGGTGGCCACCATGCAGGCGATCGCCACCAGGATGCCGATGCGCACCAGGGTTGCCCGCAAGTCGTCGTTGCCGGTCCTCAGGTTCTTCATCAGTGGTCCCCTTCGATGTGGTCAGGGTCAGTGGTGTCGTCGGTCGACCAGGTGCGCCAGCCGGCCTCGTGGGCGAGCTGCGTGCCGGGCCAGGTCGCGGGGGCGGGTGCGGGCGGGGCGCCGGGGGCGACCATCCAGCGGCCGCCAACCCACTGCATGCGCTCGCAGTGGGCGAAGGCGATCTGGCCTTCCTGCTTGTAGGAGGCGGTGACCCTCATCAGCACGCAGACGGTGGTCCAGTCGGGCCCGTCGGTGCCCTTCACGAGCGCGGCGGCGGGCTCGAGGGAGACCGAGGAGCTGGGGTCCTTGACCTCGCCCATTCCGGTGCTGGTCAAGAAGGCCTGGACGCTGGCGGTGATCCACCACTCCTCGGCGCGGACCCCGCCGGGCAGGGCCCAGGCGTTGTAGACCTCCGCGGCCGTGGTCAGGCTCATCGACTGCAGCACCGCGAGGTCGATCTGCGCGAGCTGCCCGATCGCGCCCTCGGGGGTGTGCGGGAACCCGGTCATCACGAACGCCGGTCCGTTCACACCGGTGCCAGCCGGGATCTTGATGAGGGGCGCCTTGGCGCTGGTGGTCTCGGCCGGGAAGGCGGCGTTCTCGGGAACGGCCAGCATCGGCTCGGCCGCTACCTGGTCGCGGTGCACGGCACCCTGGGCCACCGTCGAGCGGTCGGTCTCGCCGGTGGCGACGTCGGTGTTGGCGCTGGCTTCCTCGCCGATCCCGGCGACGGCCAGGTAGACCGCGTAGCCGAGGCCACCGAGCAGGAGCGCAGCCACGACGACGGCGGCGACCAGGATTCCGAGCAGGCGGCGCCGGCCCCACTCCGTGGCGCCTTCGGCCTTCTTCGTGGCTGCGCGCCGCATCAGATGCAGCCCTTGCCGAGGATCCCGTTGAGCATGCCGGGCAGGACCAGGTAGGCGATCGCGCAGGCGAACACGACCACCACCGAGATCACCCCGACCTTGGAGGCGTGCGGCAGGGAGAACACGCGGCCGGCGATGATCGCGCCGATGGCGATCACGATGCCGAGGCCGAACAGGACGATGACGCCCCACAGCACGTAGCTGGTGATCTCGTTGGTGGGTCCGACGGCACCCGGCGGCGCCTTTGGGCAGACCTGGGCGGCCATCGGGAGGAGAGCGGTCATGACGTCCATGGGTAGACTTCCTTTCTGGGTTTGCTGACCCGGCGCGGGTCAGGCGCTTTCGCTGGTGTCGGTGGGTAGGTGGGCGGGCTCGAGCAGCTGACGGGCTGCCGAGATGAGGGGGGCCGGGACGGGCCGGGAGTCCAGGCCGTTGACCTCGAGCTCGCGGTCCTCGGGGATCTCCACGCACCGGTCCGCGACCAGGGCGCGGCGTACGGCGGGGCCGCCGGCGTGCTCGAGGCCCCGGGGCCACTTCTTGCGGCGCGGCCCACGCACGGCGAGGGCGATCTGCTCGGGCTGCCAATGGTTGGCCAGCAGCTCGAGGGCGACCGAGGCGCGGCGCATCCCGGGGACGGTGGCGGTGGTGACCAGGACGACCTGGTCGGCGGTGCGGACGGCCTCGGCGAGCCAGCAGTCGGTGGCCAGCAGCTGGCCGGCTTCCCAGCCGACATCGAGGATGGTCAGCTGGGTCTCGTTCTCGGCGTCGATCGGCAGCGGGATCTCGTCGACGCCGGCGAGGACCTCGCTGGCCCGCTCGAGCAGGACGTGGTCGCGCTTGCCCTGACGCCAGTCGGTCGGGTGCAGGCCGAGCTCGGCGGTGCTTGCGGCGGCGAGACCAGAGGCGGTGACCGAGCAGCACTCGATCACCCGGACCGGGCCGGCGGCGGCCAGGCCGGCTGCCAGGGCGATGGTGCTGGCTCCGACCGACCCGGCGCATCCGATCACCGCGATGGTGTGCTCCCCCGCGGCTGGCGACCAGTCGTCCGCGGCGGCGGTGCCGCGGCCGCGGGGTCCCTTGCTGGCGCCGGCGCCGGTGCGGAACTCGCCGGCGTTCACGGCGTCCCAGGCTCGCTTGAGCTCGTCGACGCCGACCGGGCGGCTTGAGGTCTGGGTGCTCACTTGGCCTCCCCGATGCCGCCGCGGCGGAACTCGAGCGCGGCACGGACCTCAGCCGGGGTCAGGCTTGCCAGCTGCGCCTTGGCGGCCTGGACTTCGTGCAGCTGGGCGACGCAGCCGGTGAGCTGCTCGATCGCCTCGGTCTCGCGGCCGGCGATCGCGAACAGCTCGGCGATCTTCTTCGGCGTCCGGCGCTCGCGGTCGTCCTGGGTGTTTGTCATGGGCTTCACCACCTCCAGTCGCCTATGTGTCGTGGGGCGGTGGGAGCGATCACGGTTGCGCTCATTCGTCATGGCCGAACTTCCTCGGGGCGGCCGCGGCGAGGGCGCGCATGCTGCGCGAGCCGTGGCGACGGACGGTTGCCTCGGACACCCCGACCCGCGGCGCGACCCGGCTGGACACCTCGTTGCTCAGCAGACCGCCGTAGCCGCGGGCGAGGTTGCGGGTCTCGACCCGGTCGGCCTCGTCGACCAGGCACAGCAGCAGGTACCGGTCGGCCGGGCTGATCACCTGGTTCTCGCAGGCCCACGCCAGCAGCTCCAGCAGCTCCTCGGTAGCCGAAGGCTCCTCCTGCTCCGGACCGGCGTCGGCGAGGATCTCGGGACGGTGGAACAGGGCGCCGGCAACCCGTTCGGTCGGCATAGCGGCGGCGCTCCACGCTCCTGCGTCGCCGTCGGCCAAGTCGCCGGATGAGAAGGACTCCACGAGGGTGGTGTTCGCCCACGTGCGGTCGGCCCGGGAGACGTAGAAGAAGTCCCCGACCTCGCGGAGGACGCCGACGCGGGTGTTGATCAGGATGTTCGCGGCGACCTTGTGCAGCCGGCGCCACTTGAAAGTCCGGACCTCGATCCACAGCTGGGAGGCCACGAGCTCGTCGATCCGCTCGACGGCCGACCAGGAGCCTGCCGCGACGGGCTGGCTGTCGCGGAAGACCTCGCGGGGAGGGAGGGTGCTCAGCCAGCCGGCGAGCCGGCACGCGCCGGGCAGCAGGCACTTGGCGAGCGCGGCCGCGGCGGCGATGTCGTCGCCGCCATCGGGAGCCGCCAGCATGGCCAGCGCCAGGAGGACCGCGTCAGAGGCTGCGCTGTCCACCGAGGGCAGCCAGGCCCGGAGGTCGTCGAACTCCTCGACGACTCCAAGCCGCGGATCCGCGGCCACCCAAGCTGGCCACTTCTGGCGGGCCTGGTCGAGCAGTTCGCTGTTGTCGTCGAGGCCGAGATGGTCACCCACACTCATCGACTCGCTCCTTTCGTCCGTGGCTGTGCACGGCAGAAAGGTCGCGAGCGGGCGTCCCCGCATCCGTCCCCTCAACCCCCCGATTTGGAGGGGGGACACAGAGGGGGGACGCGCGTTTCCGCAGGTCAGAGGGCGTCCCCCCGAAAGTTGCAGAAACTTCTTGACCAGGGTGACGCGGGGCCTATTTGTGCGCGGTTGTGGAGCTGCAAGCCAGAGCGAGGCGATCGACCTGCCGCGCCAAGAACACTGAACTAGTAGAGATTGGGTTAGCCGATGGCACGCAGCGACGCTCACTCTTCGGCGGCCGGTTCTCGTGCTCCCGACCTGCCAGATGATCTACCTTCTGAGTCAGTTGAGGAGGTGTCGGCGGTGCCGAGACGAGGAGACAGCCTGGAGACCAGGTGGACTCGCTGGCCACACACCAAGGCCAAGCACGACCTGCTGGTTCGCTACCTGGGGGCGTGGTTCCCGATCATGGGCCGGTCGGTGCGCAAGGCGATCGTGCTCGATGCGTTCGCCGGCCCCGGCAGGTACGACCACGGTGAGGAGGGGTCGCCGATCCTGGTGCTCAATGCGCTGCTCGAGCACAAGGACTTCGCCAACTGGTCCAATTGCGAGTTCGTGCTGCTGTTCAACGAGCTCGACCCCGAGCGGTTCGAGTCGCTGGAGGATGTGCTCGGCGAGCTGCGTACGGCCAACGACCCGTGGCCGGCCAACGTCCGCCTGCTCGACCCGCAGAACCAGTCCTTCGACGAGCTCGGCCGCCAGATGCTCGACAGCCTCAAGGGCAACAACATGGCGCCGACGTTCGCGTTCATCGACCCGTTCGGGTACAAGGGGCTGCCGCTGGACCTAGTCGCCGAACTCGTCAGCTTCCCGATGTGCGAGCTGTTCATCTACTTCGACTTCAACTCGGTCAACCGGTTCGCCACGGCGAACGTCGTCGACAAGCACTTCGACCGGCTCTTCGGCACCAACGAGTACCGCAACGCTCCGCCGGCCGGCGACCCGGCACGGCAGCAGTTCCTCCACGACCTCTACGAGCGGCAGCTCAAGCAGGCCGCCAACTTCGCCCACGTCCGCAGCTTCGCGATGGTCAACGACACCGGGCACATCGGGAACTACATGTTCTTCTGCACCCGCAACCGGCGGGCCTTCGACCTGATGAAGGGCGCGATGTGGAAGATCGACCCGTCAGGGGAGTACCGGTTCGAGGACAGCCTCGCCGGCCAGGACGTGCTCTTCGAGGACGAGAACGCCACCGGCCCGCTGCGCGACCACCTGCTCGAGAACTACGCCGGCAAGACCGTCCCGATCCAACAGCTCGTCGACCACGTCATCGACGAGACGCCCTTCCACAGCGGCCAGGTTCGGCGCCAGACCCTCGCGCCCATGCAGCGAGAGGGGCTCATCAGCGCGACGGGGCAGCAGCGGAAGTGCACCTACCCCGAGGGCGTCTCGGTGGTGTTCCCCGCCTAGACGCTGGCCAGCTGCGGCATCGCGTCCCAGGTACGGCCCTCGAGCTCGCGGCCGTTGGCCTTCGGCGTGCGGCCACCCCACTGCTTGAAGAAGAACGCAACACCGGCCTCCATGCACTGGTCGCGGATGTCGAGCACCCAGTCGGGATCCATCGGCCGTGCCCGCGGACCGGACTCCCCACCCACGATGCACCAGTCGATCCCCTCGAGGTCTATCGCCGGCAGCGCGGTTATCAGCGGCTCACACGACAGGAACTTCACAGCGGCCGGCGTCGCACGGAGGTGGTCGATCCGGTCGACGGCGTCGAACGACTCGACCGAGACCCCCATCCACACGTTGTCCGGCCAGGTGAGCTTGTCGGCGACCTTGGCCAGCCGTGAGGCGCGCTTGGTGAGCACCTGGTAGGTGTGCTGCGGCGTCTCCGCCATCACGTCGAAGACGTCGCGGACGAAGCTGATCGGCACCTTCGCGTGGAACAGGTCGCTCATCGAGTTCACGAACACGACCTTCGGCGACCGCCACTTCCGCGGCTGTTCGAGCGAGCCCGGATGGACCGTGACTCCGAAACCGGGCCCGGAGGTGCGCGGGTCGCCGTCGTTCTGGTACTTGGCGACGCCCATCGCCTTGAGGCGCTTGGCAAGGGCCAGTGCGTAACAGTTGTCGCAGCCCGCGGCGACGCGGTCGCAGCCGGTGACTGGGTTCCAGGTGACTTCGGTCCACTCGATCGAACTATTAGTCGCCACGGTTCGCTCCTCAGAAAGGCGGCTCATCGTCACAGTAGTGGGACCCACCGACCATGTCGGGGAGGCCGAGCACTCGGGCCCGGCTCCGCGAAGGCGCTCGGCGACGCCGCGCACTCTGTATGGCCCCCCAGCAGATGCCCGGCTCTTGCGACGTCGTGCGCGCGAGGGGTCACCCGAGGGTGCGCGCTACGTCAGCGGCCTGCCTCCTCTTCCGTGCCAGCCGCGACAGCAGCAGGCGTACGACTAATCGAGCTTCGCAAGTCAGACGGTTTTTCCGTACGGTTCGCGGCCCTGCTGGCCTACCGTCGAGACCATGACCGAGAACGCCACCGATCAATTGCCCGACGACCACCTCGAGGTCCGCGACCTGTCGTACGACTTCACGCGGACGCGCCAGATGTACGACCTGTTCAAGCAGTCTCTTTTCGATCCCGGCTTTGACTCTCCCGGCGACGCGCCGGCGCCGGATCGCCTCGAGCTCTACATGAAGATCCGCGCGCGCGGCGCCGGCTACGTGGCGGACTTCGTCTACACGTCGCGAGACCTCCCGGTCCGGGTCTACGGGATCCTGGTCAACCGCGGCCGCGGCCTGGAGGTTGCGGAACTCGAGCTCTTCAAACTGACCTGGAGATACGAGGATGGTGGCGACGAGGACCGCGCTGCAACCGACCATGATCCCGGCACTGAGCCGGGCCAGCTCGTCACGAGCGATCTCCTTCGCCGCATCCCTCTCGGCAAGATCGTCGCTCGCGCTCAGGCGACTCTCGCCCAGGACGACTGGCGTAGTGAGGGCGTCACCCAGCTCGGCCTCGACGGCCGGCGAGACATCGCGGTAGAGGACCTCCTGCCCGAGGAACTCAGCGCATTGGAGACTGCGACGAGCTCTTCCGCAGGCAAGCGCCGCGGCCGACCGGGCCTACCGGACACGCTGCTCGAGGACGTAGCGCGCGCGTACCTCCAGGAAGCCGCCGACGGGCCTGGGCTAACGGGTCGGCTCGCCACGAAGTTCGGGCGCCCCGAGCCGACCGTGCGGGACTGGATCGGCACCGCACGACGGCGCGGCTTCCTGTCGCCGGGACAGCCAGGTCGGCGCGGCGCTGGCCCGGGTCCCCGCCTCGTCGACCGCCAGGAAGGCGGCACCCAAGTCACATGACTGGGCCCGCTGTCACCCCAACCCGTGATCCCTAAGGTCTAGGTTCGCGCGTTGTCTTATTCATCTGCGCAGGCGAGCCACCCCATGCTCTACTTCTCGCGAGCCCCAGGTGACCCGAGACGCCTGGGGCTCTTTCACGTCCAGCAGCGGCAGCACGAGCATTCTCACTTCAGCGGGGCCCGGTGCCTGCGGCCGCGCATGGGCAGCGAACGACACAGGTCCCCGTCCTGCTGTGAGGACGGAGACCTGTGTCGGTGATCGGTCGGCTAGTACAGGATCACTGGGTCAGCACCTGGGCCTCCCCGATGCGGATCGGGAGCGGCTCGGTGGCCAGGTCGAACTCGATGGTTCCGGACTGCCCGCCACCGGTCCACTCGACCACCCAGTGACTGGCCGCGGTGACCTGGTACGCACCCTCGGGCTGGTTGGTCGACATCTTCGCGTAGCGGTGCCCGCAGGTCGGGGAGTCCTGCTTGCCGTAGTGATCGGCGTACGGCGTCCCCTTGCCGGTGCAGGTCACCTTGGTTCCGTCGCCCATGTTCCACACGATGCTGGAGACGCTGGCGGTGGCGCTGACCGAGACCGGCCCTTCGCTGGCGGACGCGGTGATCGGTCCGAACGTGTCATCGGTCGGGCTGTCGACCCACATCCACACCGGCAGGCCAACGAGACCAACCCGGTTGGCGCCCGACTCGGGGACGATGCCAATCGTGATCGGGTCCAGGTCCATCGATGCAATGGCCCGTTGAGCCAGCACCTCTGGATCGATGGTCACTGTGCCGTTCTCGATCCACATCAGTTCCCACGAGGACCCGGGCGGGGGAAAATAGCAGACGTGCCAGGCGCCGTCCTCCTCGGTCTGCCCGGGCGGCGGCTCGGTCTCGTCTGCGGGGAACGCCTCTCCGACGTAGCACCCGTGAGCGCTGCTCCAAGTCGATCCTTCTGGGCCAGTGCAGGGAATCTCGTTGCCTTGGTACGAGCACGTTGACGAGCCTCCATCACCAGGATCGTTGTCCTCGTCGCCATCATCGCCGGGGTCCTCACACACGAGCACTACCTCACCGGTGTCCGGATTGGTCTCATAGTGGCAGTTTTGGTCGCCATCAGCGGCGGCCGGCGACGAGCCCCCAATCGTGACCAGCCATGCGGCGGCCACGATCGCGGCGAGCGCCCGGGCTAGCACGACTTGTCCCAAAGCACGTTTGAGCTGTTGACGAGCCAGCGGCCCTTCTGCTTGATCAACTCGTACTCGATCGGCACCGGGTTTCGCAGGGGGTTGCCCTCGGGGTCCTTAGGTTCGGGAACCGGCTTGCCGTCCTTCGTGCGCTCGACTCCGCTGCGGTCCTCGCAGTCGGTGATAAGCACTTGCGAGCCGCGGTCGCGCGGCTCGTCGAGCAAGTGAACGTACTCCCCCGTGACCTTGCTGCCGGAGCGCTCGATTCCAGAGACGTTCTGCTGAAGGTTCAGGAACTCCTGTCCAGTTGCGACCTTGTTGAGGCGCTTGAAGTCGATGGTCGCGGCACGGAGTGCGTCGTCACGAACTTCGAGGTAGGTGGTCAGTTGCGCGGCAGCCTTCTCCTCAGGAGTCATCGGGGTCGGCGAAGCGCTGGTCGGCGTTTCGGTCGGGGTGGCGGTTGGAGTGTCCTCGGCCTCGGGGTCGGTGCCGTCGTCCGAGCAGCCCGTGAGGGTCAGGGCGAGGGCAAGGGCCACTCCCCCGAGTGCGGAGTGGTGCTTCCTCATGCGGTGTCTCCTCCTGTGTTGGGCGGCGCCATGACTGATCGCTGGCTGACGTCGGTGGCAATGTGCTCGAGGTGTTCTTCGGCGGCGTCGACGAGCTCGGCCAGCGAGCCGTTGTCGGCGGGTTCGATCCCGAACCTCTTGTCGGCGTTGTAGAGCGTGCGGATGGTGTCGCGCACGAACACGGCCCGCGCGACGCGGCGGGCGTCGAGGTCGGGGCGGTCGCCGCCGGCCGCGACGTAGCGGCCGGTGAGCTCCTGGTCGAACGTGGTCATGCGCTGGTGCTCCCTTCCCGAGTCAGCTCGCGAGCCAGCCGTGGTTACTGATGATGGTCTTGGTGCGTTCCGACAGTTCCAGCGGGGCGTCGCCGTCGTCGGACCGGTTGCAGATCTCCTCGCGGAGGATTCGGTCGGCCTCGAGCTGGTCGCCCTCGGCCTTCATGACGTGCGCCAGGCACAGGCGGGTGCTCTCGCCGTCAGGGTCGGCCCGGTTGGCGACGTAGGCGGCGGAGCGGGCCTTGACCAGGTCGCCTGCGGCGAGAGCCTCGGTGACGACGATGAGGGCGACGTCGGCGATCCAGCCAGAAGCCATGAGGTCGACGCGGTCGGGCTCGTTGACGAGCCAAGACCATCCCTCTTCACGCAGCTGGCTGAACGGCTTCGCCTCGCCGACCAGCTCGAGCGCGGTGCAGAGGTCGGCGACGCCTTCCGCGCCGCCCCGGGCCTGCCCGCGCTTGCGCAGTCGGAGGAAGAGGTGGAGGTCGACCAGGAGGCCGTCATCGACCTGGTAGACGTTGACGCCGCGGAGCTTGGTGGCAGGGGCCTTGTCGGCGTGGGGCAGGTGGGGCTCTCCAGTGGTCGGGTTGGTGCCCAGCCATTCGCGGACGGTGTTGGTGTAGTCGCGCACCTTGCCGGGGGTGATCCCGAATGCTTCGCCGATCTCCTCGCGGGTGGCTCCGTGTTTGCGGTGCAGGGCCAGGTACGCGAGGAGCTCGGTGAAGTAGGGCTTGCGCTTGGCCAGGGCCTTGCCGTGGGTGCGCGCGGTGACCGGACCGAGCAGGCTGAGCCGTGGACGGTCGCAGTCGGTCGAGAACCAGTCGGCGATGTCCTGGTCGAGAGTGGGGTCGCTCTGCTCGACCTCGGCTCGGACGTGCTCGGGCACCTTCGGCGCCAGCGTCTCGAGGTCCTCCTGCACGATCGCGCTCTGACGGATGTAGTCCTCGTCGTCGCCCTCCAGGAGGGAGGACAGCGGCTCGTCGACGGTGTCCGCGGGGGTGTTGCGCGGCAGGGTGTACTCGCGGCGCAGTGCCCCGGACTGGTCGGTGTAGGCCTCCCAGCCGTCGGTGACGGTCTCGTCGACCGGCACGGGGACGTCCTCGGCGACCTCGCTCTGTGCGTAGACCAGGGCGCAGCCGCGGGCTTCGTCGCTGGTGAGGCCGACGGCGATGAGGTTGAGGCCGGCGTGCTCGAGGACGACGCGGCCGGTGTTCGTCATGTGCAGGACGGCGCCCGGTGTGTGGGGGCGTTCGCCGGCGACGACGATGGAGGTGGCGGACTGCCCGACGTGGTTGGTGACCAGCTGCAGCAGCTGCTCAAGGTCCTCGGGGTCTCCGGCCGCCGCGTCGAGCAACAGCATCCGGGCGGGCCAGGTGTCGTCGTCGACGCTGCCGGTGCGCGCCGTGGACACGTCGGTGTCGTGTCGCTTCGCCCGGTCGACCGTGGTGACGGCGGCCGCGAGGGCTTCCGCGGTCGCGGGTGACCCGGCTGCTCCGGTCGGGTAGTAGCTGATCCGCTCGTCCATGGCGACGGCTTCCTCAGCCACGCCGATGCAGTCGACCTGGACGCGGCGCGACCACGGGTTGACGGCGAGCTGCGCGGCGAGGTGGCGGGCGAAGTCCCGGCCGTAGGTCGGGTCGCCGCTAATGGTGAGTGTGGACAGCTCCTCGCAGTTGAGCAGCCACGTCTCCCCTGTGTCGCTCATGCCGATGGTGGCCAGGAGCGGGTAGGGCGGCTCGACGTTGCCGGTGTCGGGGCCGAGCTCGTCGACGGCGGTGTCCGTGCTGACGTGCCAGTGGGTCTGGTCCGGGCTGCCCACCCAGGGCGCCGGGACTGCGGCCGGTGCGCTCAGGTGCAGGGTCAACTTGCCGTGCCCGAGCTCCACGGCAGCGAGCGGCGGCATCGTGGTGCCCTGCGCGCCGACGGCGGCCGCGAGGCGGCGCAGCGCCTCGTCCGCGAACTCCACGGTCGCCGCGGCCGCGGCACCGGTGGCGTTCAGGGTCATCTCGACCGGCGCGAGCTCCGGAGGCGGCGCGGCGATCGCGCGGCCGGGCGTCCGGTTCCGGTAGCCGGCGCGGCGGCGGGACCGCAGGGCCGTGAGCAGCGCCCCGGACAGCAGGACGCCCCCGCCGGTCAGACCGGCGAGGACCCACGGCGCGTCGAGGATCGAGTCGTCAGCGTCGTCGACCTGGTCGACGTCGGCGGCCGGCGCCGCCGGCTCCTCGGCTTGGGGCGGCGCGTCGGGCACGGCCGTCTCGGGTACCTCGGGCACCTCAGGCTCGTGGGCGACCGGCGGCTCCTCCTCGGCCGGCGGGTCGACGGGCCGCTGGTCCTCGGGGCTGGCGGGCGTCTCGGGCTCGACGTCGCGCGGCTGCTGGTGCCGGGTGTCGTCGTGACTACCCCCCTGCTCGGCGCCGGGGATGTTGAGCTTCCAGCCGACGTCGATGACGTCGGGGTCGGTCAGCTGGGCCCCGCCGGGCTGGGTGATGCCGGTGGAGGCCTGGTAGATCTCGGGCCAGCGGTCGGCGTCGCCGAGCTGCTCTTGGGCGATCTCGCTGAGGGTGTCGGTGGGCTGCACCGTGTAGTCGTGCGCCGGTGCCCCGCCGTTGAGCGCGGGCAGCTTTAGTACCCAACCGGGCTCGAGGAAGCTCGGCTGCGCGCCGAGGAGGTCGCGGTTGAGTTCGACGAGCTCCTTGTAGCGGGCACCGTCGCCGAAGTGGTCCTCGGCGATCGACCACAGGCTCTCCCCCGGCTTCACAGCGTGGTCGACGGTCCTGCGCTGGCGCTCCTGCTTCGTCTCGACCTTGACGTCCTGCTGGGCGGGTGCCTGGTCGGCGGCACCGGCGTTGACATGTCCCACCGTCACCGGCGCCGCGGCGGCCGTGGTGATCGTGGCTGGCTGGGCGGCGATGGGCGCGGCGATGAACAGCAGAGCGGCGAGGCCGATGAGGCCGCGTGCTGCGGCCTGCGGCCGGCCCAGGCCCGGCAGCTGGGGCGCCTGGACCTTGCGGAGCCGTGCGATGGCCTCCACGACCAGGCTCAGCGCCATGAAGGCCCACGCGACCCAGCCGATCACCTTGAACAGGCCGAGGACGAGGGTGCCGTCGTCGGGCGCCATGAGCGCGTTCTTGATGCCGTCCAGGGTCGGGACGTGGTCCGGGATTGGGCTGGCACCGATCGCGAGGAATAGTGCGGGCAGCCCGAGGACGATGCCGAGTACGGCGACCGAGGCTGCGAGGCCGGTGAGCCGCTGGCCCAGGGTGGGATGGGTGGGCGTGGTCATCTCTCGATGCCTCCTTCGGCGCGGATGAGCCGCGCGGACGCCTCCCCGGTGACCTGCATCGTGTC
>NZ_JAANMS010000049.1 GCF_011250565.1 Nocardioides sp. IC4_145 | reverse complement strand
GGTGGCTGCACAGGACCGTCGGGACGCGGGAGTCGAGCAGCGAGTCGACGAGGCGGCGCACGCCGTCGGGGGTGGCGTCCTCCTCGGTCAGCACCGGCTCCTCGCGGAGCGGGAGCCCGGCGGCGCCGGCGTACGGCAGGACGGTCTCGACGCAGCGGACCGACGGCGAGGTCACCACCGAGGCGACGCCGTACGCCGTGAGGAGCGGCGCGAGGGCGAGTGCCTCGTCGCGTCCGGCGGGGGCGAGCGGGCGGAGCCGGTCGTCCTCGGCCCACTGCTTGCGCGGGTGGGCCTGGCCGTGGCGGAGCACCACGAGCGGCACCGACCCGCGGGGCACCTCGAGCGCGGTGGCGAGCGTGGCGCGGTCGTAGTCGTAGGTCATCCGCCCGGGCGCCTCCGACAGCGGCACCCACGCGACCTGGTCGATCTCGTCGCCGCAGGTGTGGCCGGCGACGTCGACCGGGGCGTCGGGGAGCACCCGCCCGAGCCAGTAGCGCACGGTCTTCGTCCGAGGGGTGCCCGAGCGGCCGACGACGGGATAGCGCTGGGTCGGCAGCGGCGGCCCGAGCCGCACCGGCAGGCCGGTCTCCTCGGCCACCTCGCGCACCGCGGCCACGGCCGCGTGCTCGCCGGGGTCGAGCTTGCCCTTCGGGAAGGACCAGTCGTCGTACTTCGGCCGGTGCACCAGCAGCACCGACCTGCGCCCCTCGATGCGCCGGAGCACGACCGCTCCGGCGGACTGCACGTCCATGGCGGCTAGTCTCACACCCGTGCCGAGGCCGTGGAGATGGGTGGCGGTCGCCGTCGCACTCGTCGTCGTCGCGGCAGCGGCGTTCGCCGGCTGGCGCTGGTGGGCACAGCGCGACACGACCGACCTGCAGCGGGCGATGTCGCTCGCGCCGGCGGACGGGGAGCGGTTCTCCTTCACCGACTGGGCCGCGGTCCGCGCCGAGCTCGGCAGCGCGGTCGACGCCGACTCGCCGAACGACGACGTCCGGGCGATGCTCGACGAGGCGTTCGACGCCGACCTCGCGGCCACGTCGGCGCTGGTGGAGAGCGCGGAGCCGATGCAGAGCCGCTACGGCTTCTCCCCCGCCAGCCTCGAGTGGGAGCTGTTCAGCCAGGGCGCCGACGGCGCGGTCGTGGTCATGCGCGTCCCCGACGGCGGGACGGAGGCGGTCGCGGACCGCCTGCGCGAGCTGGGGTACGACGAGCCCGCAGACGACACCGACGTGTGGACCGGCGGCGACGACCTGGTCGCGGGCGTCGGCGTCACCCCCGAGCTCGCCCACGTCGCGCTCGACGAGGACGACGACCTCGTGCTGGCCAGCGACAAGGCCGACTACCTGCGGGGGCTGGTCGAGCGCGACGCCGACCGCGGCGTGGCCGACGGCGTCGAGGACGCGGTCGACCGGGCCGGCGACTTGCTCGCCGCGGCCGTCTACACCGGGGACAACGCGTGCAGCGCGCTCGCGATGGGCCAGGCCGACCCCGCCGACGCGGCCGAGGGCGAGCGGCTCGTGGACGAGGCCGGTGGCGTGCACCCGCTGACCGGGTTCGTCATGGGGTTCCGGCCCGGCGGCGACGTACGGGTCGCGATGGCGCTGGAGGACGGCGACCGCGCCCGGCAGGACGCCGACGCCCGGGCCACGCTGGCGGCGGGGCCGGCGCCGGGCCAGGGCGGGGACTTCGCGGACCGCTTCGACCTCGGCCGCGTCGCCGCCGACGGCAACGTCGTGACGATGGACCTCGAGCCGGTCGAGGGCAGCTACGTGCTGTCCGACCTCTCGACCGGCCCGGTCCTCTTCGCGACCTGCTGACGGCGACCTTGTGACGGACTACCGGAACGTCCGCAGCCGCAGGCTGTTGGCCACCACGAACACCGACGACAGCGCCATCGCCGCCCCCGCCAGCATCGGGTTGAGCAGGCCGGCGGCGGCGAGCGGCAGCGCGGCGACGTTGTAGCCGAAGGCCCACACGAGGTTCGACCGGATGGTCCCGAGCGTGCGGCGCGAGAGCCGTACGGCGTCCGCGGCGACCCGCAGGTCCCCGCGCACCAGGGTCAGGTCGCTGGCCTCGATCGCGACGTCGGCGCCGGCGCCCATCGCGATGCCGAGATCGGCCTGCGCCAGCGCCGCGGCGTCGTTCACCCCGTCGCCGACCATCGCGACGACGCGGCCCTCGGCCTGCAGCCGCCGCACGTGCTCGACCTTGTCCTCCGGCATGACCCCGGCGACCACGTCGTCAATGCCGACCTCGCGAGCCACGGCCCGGGCGGCGCGCTCGTTGTCGCCGGTCAGCAGCACCGGCGCGAGCCCGAGCGCCCGGAACCGCGAGACCGCCTCGGCCGAGGTGTCCTTGACCCCGTCCGCCACCACGAGCACGCCGCGTGCCGCCCCGTCCCAGGCGACGGCCACCGCGGTCCGTCCGGCCGCCTCGGCCCGGTCGACCGTGTCGACGAGCCGGTCCGGCAGCGGGTGTCCGAGCTCGGCCAGCAGCGCGGGCCGGCCGACCACGACGTCGTGCCCCTCGACGGATCCGCGGACCCCGCGGCCGGGCAGGTTCACGAAGTCCTCGACTGCGCCGGTGTGCCCGTCGGCGACCGCCCGCGCGATCGGGTGCTCCGAGGCCGACTCGAGCACGCCGGCCAGGCGGCGTACGTCCGCGGGGCCGGTGCCGTCGGCGGCGACCACGTCGACCAGCGTCATCCGGCCGGTCGTGACCGTGCCGGTCTTGTCGAGCACGACCGTGTCGACGCGGCGGGTCTGCTCGAGCGCCTCCGGCCCGCGGACCAGGATGCCGAGCTGGGCGCCCCGGCCGGTGCCGACCAGCAGCGCGGTCGGCGTGGCCAGGCCCAGCGCGCACGGGCAGGCGATGATCAGCACCGAGACCGCCGCGGCGAACGCGGCCGAGGTCTCGACGCCGGTGCCGAGCCAGAAGCCGAGCGTGCCGACGGCCAGCGCGATGACGATCGGCACGAAGACGCCGGAGACGCGATCGGCCAGTCGCTGGGCGCGCGCCTTGCCGCTCTGCGCCTCCTCGACCAGCCGCGCCATCTGCGCGAGCCGGGTGTCGGATCCGACGCGGGTGGCGCGGACGACGAGCCGCCCGCCCGCGTTGACGGTCGCGCCGGTGACGGCGTCGCCCGGGCCGACCTCGACCGGCACCGGCTCGCCGGTGAGCATCGAGGCGTCCACCGCCGACGTACCGCTCTCCACCACGCCGTCGGTCGCGACCTTCTCCCCCGGCCGCACGACGAACACGTCGCCCACGGCGAGCCGGTCGGCGGGCAGCGGCGTCTCGACGCCGTCGCGCAGCACGACGACGTCCTTGGCGCCGAGGTCGAGCAGCGCGCGCAGGGCGTCGCCGGCGCGGCGCTTGGACCGCTTCTCGAACCAGCGGCCGGCGAGCAGGAACGTCGTGACGCCGGCGGCGGTCTCGAGGTAGATGTTCGACAGGCCGTCGGTGCGGTTCACGCTCAGCTCGAAGGCGTGCGTCATGCCCGGCTCGCCGGCGCTGCCCCAGAGCAGCGCGACCAGCGACCAGCCGAACGCCGCGGTCACGCCGACCGAGACCAGCGTGTCCATCGTCGTCGCGCCGTGGCGGGCGTTCAGGACCGCCGCCCGGTGGAACGGCCAGGCGCCCCAGACCGCGACCGGCGCGGCCAGCGTGAGCGAGAGCCACTGCCAGTACTCGACCTGCAGCGCCGGCACCATCGCCATCGCGATGACCGGCACGGTCAGCAGCGCGCTGACCACCAGCTGGTTGCGGAGGGCGTCCAGCTCCGGGTCGCCCCGGTCCGGCCCGTCCTGCGGCTCGTTGGTGCGCTCGGGCGGCAGCGCCGCGGAGTAGCCGGCCGCCTCGACCGTGCGCAGCAGCGCCTCCGGCGTGACGGTCTCTGCGAAGCGCACCCGCGCCTTCTCGGTCGCGTAGTTGACGCTCGCCTCGACACCGTCGAGCTTGTTCAGCTTGCGCTCGATCCGGTTGGCGCACGAGGCGCACGTCATCCCGGAGATCGTGAGCTCGACGTCAGTGGTCATGGCTGTGCCCGTCCTCGCTTCCGTCCTCGTGGTCTCCAGCCTCGTCGCCGTGGCTGTGCGTGCCGTGGTCGTGGCCGGCGCCCTCGACCTGCACGGTGAAGGCGGCGGTGCGCACCACACCGTCGTGCTTGAAGTCGAGGAACAGCCGGTAGGTCCCCACCGATGGGAAGGCCGTGTGGAACCCCGCCCGGTCGCCGTCCTCCGGGTGCACGTGGAGGTAGCCGAGGTCGCCGGCGCGGAGCGCGACCAGGTGGCCGGTGGCGCCGAGGTACGGCTCGAGGTCCACGACCTCGCCGTCCTTGCTCACCGTTGCGGTCAGGGTCGACGCGGTGCCGACCGTGAAGCCGCCGCCGAGGTTGACGTCGTACCCGTCGACGCTCGCGGCGAGCTGCTGGTCCCCCACCGGCTCGGGCTCGAAGTCGCCTGGCACGAACAGGTCCGCGCCGAGCACGTGAGCCTCGCCACCGGTCGGCTTGAAGTCCGCGAAGACCCGCCACGGTCCCGGCTCGAGGTCGACGTCGACCCGCCAGGTGCCGTCGTCGTCCATCGTCGGGTGGACGTGCTGGAAGCCGGTCAGGTCCCGCCGCACGACGATGAGGTGCAGCTCCTTCTCGTGCGCCACGTCGTACGCCGTCACCGGCCCGTCCTCGCCCTCGATCGTGAAGGCGAGCTGCTGACGGCCCGCCGGCAGCGTGCCCTCGGCGAGCGTCAGCGTGTGGCCGTGCTCGCTGACCTGGAGCCCGGCGGCGACGGCCGCGCCGTGCTCGCCGTGGTCGCCGTGGCCGCCCGCGGGCCCGCCAGCGGCGTCGTCCGCGTGCCCGTGGCCTGCGGAGTCGGTGGCGACGGTGTCCTCGTCCGGGCCGAGCCAGCGACCACCGGCCCAGCCCGCCGCCAGGACCAGGGCCAACACGGCGACGAAGCCGGCGACCCGCGTCGACGTACGCATCAGGCCAGCTCGTATCCGGCCTCGGCCACCGCCGCCGCGACCGCGGACCGCTCGACCGGCTCGGCGCTGGTGACGACGACCTCGCCGCTGGTGTGGTCGGCGGTGACCGACTCGACACCGGGGAGCTCGCCGATCTCCTCGCGGACCGACGCCTCGCAGTGGGCGCAGGTCATGCCGGTGACGGTCCAGGTGGTGCTCGTGCTCATCTCGACTCCTCGGTGCTCGTGCAGGTGGTCGTGCAGGTGGTCGTGCAGGCAGTCGTGCAGGCGGTCGTGCTCAGGACTTCACCAGGCGCGTGATCGCCGCCATGGCTTCCTCGACCTTCTCGGCGCCCTCGGCGTCCCCGGCGCGTGCCGCGTCGACGACGCAGTGGCGCAGGTGCTCGTCCAGCAGGCCGAGCGAGACCGCTTGGAGGGCCTTCGTCATTGCGGAGACCTGGGTGAGGATGTCGATGCAGTACTGCTCCTCCTCCACCATCCGCTGGAGCCCGCGCGCCTGCCCCTCGATGCGGCGCAGCCGCTTGAGGTAGTCGTCCTTCTGCGACAGGTAGCCGTGCTGGTGCTCGTGCGCAGGTGCTGGGGTCTGGTCGTCCACACCTCGACCATACCCCTAGGGGGTACCTCGTCCAAGCCTGCGTGACCGACCAGACATGCGACGAGCCCGCCGGACCGGGTGGTCGGGCGGGCTCGGGTGCGTCGGTGTGGGTACGCCGAGGCGTCGGCGGGTCAGTCCTCGCGGCGGTGCTGCGGGGCGACGCCGAGGATGCGATCGATCTCGTCGTCGCTCAGGTGCTCCTCGGACTCGCTCGCGGCGATGATCAGGTTGGTGGTCAGCTCGACCTCACCGAGCAGGTCGGCGTCCTCGAGCGTCACGTCGAACTGGTCGTGCACGCCCGCCTCCGTCTGTCCGCTCGTGGCCTGTCGTTCCTCGCTCATCCGCACTCACCTTCCCGCGCCACTCTACGGTCAAACCTCCCGCGCCACCGTGGCCCAGACGGGTGGTTCGGAGACGGCACGAGGCCCCACCCGCATGCGGGTGGGGCCTCGCGTGAGACCTGGGCAGGTGCTGCCCGGCGCTCCGTGCTGCTACGAGCGAAGCTCGCAGGGATCAGACGGGGCGGACGTTCTCGGCCTGGGGACCCTTGGGGCCCTGGGTCACGTCGAACTCGACCTTCTGGTTCTCGTCCAGGGACTTGTAGCCCTGGGTCTGGATCGCCGAGTAGTGCACGAAGACGTCGTCGCCGCCGTCCTCCTGCGCGATGAAGCCGAAGCCCTTCTCAGCGTTGAACCACTTCACGGTGCCCTGAGCCATTGTGCTCATTCCTCTTTCGTCGGGGCGAGAGCCGCCACCTCGGCGGCCCGCACCAGATGCGGTGACACGTCGCTCCGACCCGTGATTGGTTGCACCACAGAACGAAAACGCCGTTGGATCACAAACTCCGCGGGCGTCAGACCAGCTGGAACTTGCACCTGTTGCAGGCACGACAGTACCAAGCCTGGGCCGGTTGCAAACCTTTCGGAGCGACTTCTGTGGAAGCAGCACGTGAAGGTCGTGCGACGGGTGGGTGATCCGGCCCCTCGCGGAGCGGCCCGGAGGGGCTCCCGGGCGGGTCCCCGACGGGTCTCCGACGGGCCTCCGACGGGTCCCGGAGAGTCGCGGAGGGTCCGGAGGGGTACGGCATCGTCGTGCCGTCGTTCCGCCTGCTGCTGCTTGCCCTGGTGGTCTGCAGCGGGCTCGTCGGCCTGGCTCCGGGCGTCGGCCCGGCCGCTGCCGCGGAGGGCGACCAGCCCCGCGTCGTGCGCGTCGGCACCGAGGGGGTCTACCCGCCCTTCAGCTACCGCGACCCGGAGTCCAACGAGCTGACCGGGTTCGACGTCGACGTCGTCCGGGCGGTCGCGGAGGAGGCGGGGTGGGAGCTCCGGTTCGTCGAGGCCCCCTTCGACTCCCTCTTCCCCGCCCTGGACTCCGGGCGCCTGGACGTGGTCGCCAACCAGGTGACCATCACGCCGGAGCGGGAGGCGCGCTACCTGTTCAGCACGCCGTACACCTACTCCCGCGGCGTCGTCGTGACCGCCGCCGACGACGACGAGATCACGTCGCTGGAGGACCTGAGGGGGCGGACCACCGCGCAGACCGCCAGCAGCAACTGGGCGAAGGTGGCGCGGGAGGCCGGCGCGCGGATCCAGTACGTCCAGGACTTCGGCCCGGGCGTCGAGCTGCTGGTGCAGGGTCGGGTCGACGCCATCGTCAACGACAACATCGCGGTGCTCGACTACCTCGCGACCTCCGGCAACGACGAGGTGAAGATCGCGGGCCCCGCCGGCGAGGAGGTCCTCGAGCAGGCGCTGGCCTTCACCCGAGCCGATGCCGCGCTGCGCGAGGAGGCGGACGCGGCGATCGCGGCCCTGACCGAGGACGGCACGCTCGGGCAGATCTCCGAGGACTACTTCGGTGCCGACGTGACGGTCGAGGGCGGGACGACCGACGTCGACGTGCGGGCCTCCGACAGCCGGACCCGGTGGGAGGTCCTCCAGGACACCGCGTGGCCCATGTTCGTCGGCCTGCTCCGGGGGACGCTGCCGCTGACGGTGGCCAGCTTCGCGATCGGGCTGGCGCTCGGGCTGGGCGCAGCCCTCGCCCGCCTCTCCGCCATCCGTCTCCTCGACTGGACCGCGCGGTTCTACATCTCGGTCATCCGCGGCACGCCGCTGCTCGTGCAGCTGTTCATCGTCTTCTACGGCCTCCCCCAGATCGGCGTCGACCTCGACCCCTACCCCGCCGCGATCCTGGCCCTGAGCCTCAACGTCGGCGGGTACGCCGCGGAGATCATGCGCGCCGCGATCCTCTCCGTCCCCCGCGGACAGTACGAGGCCGCCACCGTGATCGGCATGGACTACGGGCAGTCGATGCGGCGCGTCGTGCTGCCCCAAGCCGCTCGCACGGCGGTGCCGCCGTTGTCCAACAGCCTGCTTTCGCTCATCAAGGACACCTCGTTGGCCTCGCTGGTGCTGGTGCCCGAGCTGTTCCGGGAGGCGCAGGTCACCGCGGCCGCCACCTTCGAGTACCTCCCGCTCTACGCGCTGGCAGCGCTCTACTTCTGGATCGTCTGCTACCTCGTGAGCCTCGCGCAGGGACCGCTCGAACGACGACTGAGCAGGTACGTGGCATGAGCGAGCTGATCGAGGTGCGCGGGCTCGAGAAGTCCTTCGGCGAGCAGCACGTCCTGCGAGGGATCGACCTCACCGCCACCGCGGGCACGGCCACCGCGGTCCTCGGGCCGTCGGGTTCCGGCAAGACCACCCTCCTGCGGTCGCTGAACGTGCTGGAGACCCCCGACGCCGGGTCGGTGCGCATCAGCGACGCGCAGCTGGACTTCGGCGCCCCGCCCGCCGGCAAGGCGGCGTACCGCCGGGCCGTCAAGGCGCTGCGCGCCCGCAGCGGCATGGTCTTCCAGTCCCACAACCTCTTCCCCCACCGGACGGTCCTGCAGAACCTCATCGAGGGCCCGGTGCAGGTGCAGCGGCGGGACCGGGAGGAGGCGGTCGCGGACGCCCGGACGCTGCTGGCCCAGGTCGGCCTGGCGGGCCGGGAGGACGCGTATCCCGCCCAGCTCTCCGGCGGCCAGCAGCAGCGGGTCGGCATCGCCCGCGCGCTCGCCCTGCGCCCGGAGGTGCTGCTGCTCGACGAGCCGACCTCCGCGCTCGACCCCGAGCTCGTCGGCGAGGTGCTCGAGGTCGTCCGCGACCTCGCCGAGCAGGGGTGGACGCTCGTCATCGTCACCCACGAGGTCCGGTTCGCCCGCGACGTCGCCGACCAGGTGCTGTTCCTCGACGGGGGCCGGGTCGTCGAGCGCGGTGGCGCCGAGGTGCTGACCGACCCCCGGGAGGAGCGGACCCGGCGGTTCCTCAGCCGGGTGCTCGAGGCCGGCTGACGGACGTCAGCCCACGGAGCCCTCCCGGGCCTGCACGACCAGCACGACGATGGTCGTGAGCACGATGATCGCGGCGAGGACCGCCAGGGTGATCTTGACGGCCGACCACGGACGGTCGCCGGTCACCTTGCCGGTGTTGGCGTTGACCATGACCTGCCACTGCTTGCCGCCGTGGGTGTACGTCGCCAGCCACAACGGCAGCAGCATCAGCTTGAACATCACCGAGGCGTAGCTGGTGTCGACCTGCGAGATGCGCTGCTCGTCGCCGCCGATGTCGCGACGCACGTCGTCCTCGATGACCTCGGCCATCTCGGCGCGCGCGGCCTGCGAGCCGTCCTGGGGATCGACGTCGTAGCGCAGCGCGGAGTACCCCGACAGGTACTCGGGTTGGTACGCCACCGCGGTGTCGAGCCGCCACGGACCCATCTCGTCGAGGCGCTCCTGGTCGAGCCGGGTCGTCGCCGGCACCAGCACGTCGTCGAAGTCCCGCGCCACCCGGCCGGACGCCCGGGACCAGCGGGTCTCGCGGTCCTGGTAGGTCTCGGTCCGCGTGCCGCCGTTGCCGTCGGAGACGGTCCGGGTGCGGGTGACGTAGTAGTGGTCACCGCGCTTGCCGGTGTAGCGGCTGCTGGTCCGGGCGTCGAAGGTCCAGTGCGGCACGTAGGTGCCTTGGAGCGAGTGGGCGCTCCCGACCTTCTTCAGCGAGGTCGGCGCGAACCAGCGCGAGCTCACCCACTCCTTGAACGCCGCCTGCGCGCCGTCCTTCGCGACCGCGAACGGCACGACCCCCTCGGGCGCGACGAGGCCGTCGGGCGACGAGAGCACCACGAGGTGACCGGTGCAGAACTGGCAGGTCCGGGCCAGGTCGGTGGTCTCGACCTGGGCGCCGCACCCCTCGCAGCGCAGGACCTGCCCGCCGAGCGAGGCGACCCGGACCTGGTCGTTGGCGGCGATCCAGTCCTCGAAGGAGTGCTCGTCGACCGTGGTGTCCTCGCCGGCCGCGATGGCGCGGGACGCCCCGCACGCCCCGCAGGTCAGCACCGTCGTGCCCGGCGCGTAGGTGACCTGCGAGCCGCACGACGGGCAGGACGCGAAGAGCACGTCCGCCAGGTCCACCCGAGCCGGTCCGGCGTCGGGTGCCACATCTGGCGCCGCGTCAGGCGCGGCGGCCTGCGGCAGCGGCGGGGGCTCCCCGGGACCGGTCTGCGGGAGCGGCGGCGTACCGGTCATCTCAGGCCTGCGGCGGGAGGGGCGGCGGGGTCGCCGCGAACAGGCCCGCGAGGTCGGGGACCTGGCCGGCGGGCTGCCACGCGGCCATCCCCTCGCGCCAGACCAGCGTCTCGGCGCTCACCTGGCCACCGGCGACCTTGGCGGGCAGGGCGGCGGCTGCGAACGGGCCCGCCTGCTGGCCGTCGAGCGCGACGTACCACTGCGCGCCCGGGAGCGGTGGCGGTCCGGCAGGGGCGGCGGGCGCGGCGGCGGCTTGCCCGGCACCGGCGACGGCGCCCGCGGCGGCCTGGCCGAGCCCCATGCCGACGACCATGCCCGCGCCGGAGCCGGCGGCGCCGGGGTTGTTGGCGGCGTCCTCGAGCGCGGTCGCCGCCTGGAACTGGGTGAAGGCGCCGAGGTCGCCGACGATGCCCATCTGGCTGCGCTTGTCGAGCGCCTTCTCGACCTCCGGCGGGACGGAGATGTTCTCGATGACGAAGCGCGGCAGCGCGATGCCGTACTCCGCCAGGCTGGCCGACAGCGTCCCGACGAGCGTCCTGGAGATCTCGGACTGGTTGGCGGCGAGGTCGAGCATCGGGATCCCGGCCCCGGCCAGCGCGGTGGTGACCGCCTCGACGATGACCTGGCGCAGGAACTCCTCGACCTCACCGGTCACGAAGTCCGGGTCCGACCCGACCAGCTGCTGCAGCAGCGCCGAGGGATCGGTGACGCGCAGCGCGTAGGTGCCGAAGGCGCGCAGCCGCACGATGCCGAACTCGGCGTCGCGGACGGTGAAGGGGTTCTGCGTGCCCCACTTCATGTCGGTGTACTGCCGGGTCCCGACGAAGTAGACCTCCGCCTTGAACGGCGAGCTGAACCCGTACTTCCAGCCCTTCAGCGTGCTGAGGATCGGGATGTTCTCGGTGGTGAGCTCGTAGGTGCCGGGCGAGAAGACGTCCGCGATCTGGCCCTCGTCGACGAACACCGCAATCTGGCCCTCGCGGACGACGAGCTGGGCGCCCATCTTGATCTCGTTCCCCTGCCGCGGGAATCGCCACACGATCGTGTCCCGGGTGTCGTCGAGGAACTCGACGATGTCGATGAACTGTCCCCGGACCTTGTCCATGAACCCCATGCCGGCACCCTCCTGTGTCGGCCGCGCGGGGCCGGGTCGAGACGCCGTGCGCGACCCGGACGGCCCCGCGCACCGCCTGTGCGTCGGTCAAGGATCGTACGGCGGATCGTCGGTAGCCGGCCGGGAACGCGCTCACCCGCTCCGAGGCCGTCCTCCGCCGCTGCCAGCGCGCCCGCCGGCGTCGGGCATGATGAGCGCTCCGGGCGCGGCGACGATCCTTCCTGCGGTTCGACCGACGGACGTGCCTCCGCCCCGGGCCCCTAGCTCAATGGGCAGAGCAGGAGACTTTTAATCTCTTGGTTGTGGGTTCGAGTCCCACGGGGCCTACTGAACCGCCGGAGTGTCGTCCGCTCCGCCCGGGTCGGCGCCGGTGACCTGGGCGGACCGCCCGGCGGGCACGCGCCGCGGCAGCCGCACGGTGAACGTCGTGCCGGTGCCGACCTCGGACTCGAGTATCACGTGGCCGCCGTGCGCCTCCACGAGCGCGCGGGTGATCGACAGCCCCAGCCCGAGCCCCTCGATCCCGCGCCGGCGAGCCGCGGCGCCCCGGTAGAACCGCTCGAAGACCCGGTCGAGCTCGTCGGCGGGGATGCCGTGGCCGGTGTCGGCGAGGACCAGCTCGACCTCGTCCACCACGTCGTCCCAGTAGACCTCCAGCTGCACCGAACCGCCGGGCGGGGTGTGCTTGACGGCGTTCGTGAGCAGGTTGTCGAGCACCTGCCGGATCCGGCCGGCGTCGCCGTACGCGGGGATCCGTCGGCGCGAGCCGGACCCGTCCGCGAGGTCGGCGACCAGGCTGATCCCGGCGGCGACGGCGGCCGGCTCGACCGCGGCGACGGCCTCGGCGACGACCGCCACGACGTCGTACGCCGCGCAGCGCAGGTGCAGTGCGCCGCTCTGCAGCTGGCCGGCCTCGATCAGGTCGGAGACCAGCCGCTCCAGGCGGGCGGCGTTGCGCTGCAGCGCGGCGACGTCGGCGCGGACCTCGGGGCCCTGGTCCGGGTACGACGCGAGCAGCTCGGCCCGCCCGCGGATCGCGGCGAGCGGGGTGCGCAGCTCGTGGGAGACGGCGGCGATGAAGTCGTCCTTGACCTCCAGGGCGCGCAGCACCTCGGTGATGTCGGTGTAGGCGAGCCCGGCGCCGGCGAACGTGCCGTCAGGGGTTCGCACCGACCGCGCCGAGACCGACAGCGCCCGGCGCACGACCGGGTCGGCGCCGATCCACATGTGCACGTCGTCGAACTCCTCTCCCTGAGCCGCACGCCACGAGGGCATCTGCTCGCGGGTCCAGCGGACGCCGTCGAGGCCGAAGACCTCGCCCTCCTGCCCGGCCCGCCCGCCGTGGCCGTCGGGGAACGCGAGGGCGATGAAGTCGCGGTGCCGGCGGTTCGTGACGGCGTACTCCCCGTCGGCGTCCAGCAGCACCAGCCCCACGTCGACCGTCTCGAGGATCGCCTGCGCGATCCGCTGCTGCCTGCTGATCACGTCGGCGGCCGCCCGGATCCGCTCCTGGTCGCGGATCCGCTCGGTGACGTCGAGGACCTGCGACATGAGGTACGCCGCCCGACCCTCCTCGTCCTTGACGACGGCCACCGACAGGTCGCCCCACACGTGCTCGCCGTCGCTGCGCACGTAGCGCTTGGTCAGCCGGTAGCCGTCGCGCTCGCCGGCGAGGGCCTCGCCGAAGAGGCGCTCGTTCAGGGCGAGGTCCTCCGGGACGGTGACCTCCGCGAACGTCAGGGACAGCAGCTCCTCGCGCGTGTAGCCGAGCATGTCGGCCGCCGCCTGGTTGGCCACCACCAGGCGACCCTCGAGGTCGACCAGCGCCATGCCGACCGGCGAGTGCTCGACGGTCATCCGCCACAGCTCGACGGCGTCGGGACGCGCCGAGCCGGGCACGACACCGCGGTGTGCCGTCATCAGTCCTCCTCGGCCGCCCGTCCGGCCGGGGCGCTTCTCGTCCGGAGCAACGCCGCAGGGGGCGCGGACGTCACGCGGGGGCCCGCTGCCCGGCGGCCATCGGTCTACCGCCGCCGCTCCTGCTCGGCCTCGAGGTCCAGCAGCGCGCGGGCGTGCTCGGCGTCGTCCTCCTGGTCCAGCGCGCGGGCGAAGCTGTCGAGCATCGCCTCGCCGGCAGGGAAGGGCGGCAGCAGCGGCACGTCGGGGTCGACCACGGCCTCGATGACCACCGGCCGGTCGGCGGCGAGCGCGCGGTCCCACGCGTCGTCCACCTCCTCGGGCCGCTCGACGCGGATGCCGCCGAGGCCGAGCAGCTCGGCGTACGCCGCGTAGGGCACGTCCGGGAGCGACTGGCTGACGTCGTACCGCGGATCCCCCTCGGTCTCACGCTGCTCCCACGTCACCTCGGCGAGGTCCTGGTTGTTCAGCACCAGCACGACGAAGCGCGGGTCGGCCCAGTCCCGCCAGCGGGAGGCGACGGTCACGAGCTCGTTGAGGCCGTTCATCTGCATCGCCCCGTCACCGACGAGCGCCACGACGGGCCGGTCGGGTGCCTGGAGCTTCGCGGCGAGGCCGTAGGGCAGGCCGGACCCCATCGACGCCAGCGTCGAGGAGAGGTGGGCCGGCACGCCGGGCGGCAGGGTGAGGTGCCGGGCGTACCAATAGACGACCGACCCCACGTCGACGCTGACCTGCGCGTCGGCCGGCAGCCGCGGCGTCAGGGCGCGTACGACGCGCTCCGGGCTGAGCGGGCGGGCGGCGGCGCCGATGTCGCCGGACGCGCGCTCCTCGGCGATCCGGTGCCACCGCTCGACCTGCTCGGTGACGTCCGTGCGCCAGGTCTGGTCGGCCTTCTCCTCGAGCAACGGCAGCAGCGCCGTCAGCGTCTCCGCCGCGTCGCCGACCAGCCCGACCTCGACCGCGTAGCGGTTCCCGAGGTGGCGGCCGTCGATGTCGACCTGCACGGCCCGGGCCTGGCCGGGCGCGGGGTAGAACTCCGTCCACGGGTCGTTGGTGCCGACCATGAGCAGCGTGTCGCAGTGGTCCATGAGCCACGCCGACGCGGTCGTGCCGAGGTGCCCCATGACCCCGCAGCTGGTCGGCAGCGTCTCGTCCCACCACGGCTTGCCGAGCAGGCTGGTCGTGACGCCGGCGCCGAGCCGCTCGGCCACCGCGCGGACCAGGTCGCCCGCGTCCTTCGCGCCCTGGCCCACCAGCAGCGCGACCCGCTCCCCGGCGTTCAGGACGGCCGCGGCCTCGACGAGGTCGTCGTCGGTCGGCAGCACCCGCGGCGCCCGCCACTGCGGGGCGGTCGGCACGACGCCGTGCTCGTGGGACGGCACCGCCGGGGCCGGCTGCACCTGGACGTCGTGCGGCAGCACCACCACGCAGGGCGACCGCGTCGCCAGCGCCGTGCGGAACGCCCGGTCCACGACCATGGCGGCCTGCTCGGGGTCGAGCACGGTGGCGACGTACTGCGCGGCGACGTCCTTGAACAGCGAGGTCAGGTCGATCTCCTGCTGGTACTCCGAGCCCAGCACGGTCGTCTGCTGCTGACCGACGATCGCGACCACCGGCTGGTGGTCGAGCTTGGCGTCGTAGAGGCCGTTGAGCAGGTGCACCGCCCCCGGGCCCTGGGTGCTGGTGACGACACCGACCCCGCCGGCGTACTTGGCGTGGCCGACCGCCATCAGCGCGGCGTTCTCCTCGTGGCGCGCCTGGACGAAGGCCGGGTCGCCGCCGGCCCGGCGCAGCGCCCCCATCAGCCCGTTGATGCCGTCGCCGGAGTAGCCGAAGACCCGGGGCACGCCCCACGCGCGCAGCCGCTCGACCACCAGGTCCGCGACCAGTCGTTCCTCCGCCATGTCCAACCTCTCCTCGTCCGGGCACGGACCCGCGCGGTACCCGGCAGCCCTGCGGCGAACCCGGGTTGGGCACCCGGGCCACGGGTACTCATCGGTGTCCGACCACACATCCAGCCCACCCGACCCTGGGAGGAACCATGGCCACCGGAGAGACCGGTTTCGACGACGTCACCTTCGACCTGATCTCGGTGCAGTACCACTCGCTCAAGGCCGGTCACGACTACGGCCAGTACGTCCGCGACGCCGAGAACGCGGGCCAGCAGGAGATCGCCGACTTCTTCCGCGAGGTCATGCAGCAGGACTCCGAGCGGGCCCACCGCTGCCACCAGTTCCTCGCCCAGCTCGGCGGCACCGACAACACCTCGCCGCAGTCCGGCCCGGCCTGAGGAGGTACGCCGCGGCGCCTGTCCCTACCCCACCCGGTGACATCGAGCACCCGATCGGGCCGACGACCAGGCGGTCGTCGAGCGCCAGCTCCAGCACCTCGAGGCCGGACGCCGGGAACACGACAGCCACCCTGACCGGGGCTTACCCGGCGGGTGGCTGCGTGCTGTTGCTCGCCGGCCCGACAGCCGCCTCTCGGCGGAAGGCCGCTCGTAGCGGCGAGGGGTGAGCCCGGGGGCATGGACCGGACCGGCTGACGAGCACAACGGCACGCCGGAACGGGGTGTTCCAGGGTCCGACGTGTGCTGCGCCACGGCCCGCCGGCCCGCTCCGCGGGGCTCCGGCTGAGCGGCCGCTCAGCTGCGCGGGTGCCCCTCCTCGCCGCTCTTCGCGGACTCGTCGGGGAACGACTCGCCGACCGGGTGCCCGCCGCCCGGGGACCCCTGAGCCGGGTCGTAGTCGCCGGCCGCGGCGGGGCCGTCGGTGGTCGAGGACTCCTGGGCGGCCTCGGCCGCGTCATCCAGGTGCCCGGTCTGCTTCTGGGAGGACTCGTCAGGCTGGTTGGTCATGCCACGCCGGTACCCGACGGTTCGCCCGGCACGCAGCGAACGATCACGTCCGGGCCATGCGTGGTTCACCCGGTCCCGGGACCGTCGAGCCATGCGCGTCGCCATCGTGACCGAGTCCTTCCTCCCCCAGGTCAACGGAGTCGCCGGCACCGTGCGGCACGTGGTCGACCGGCTGACGGCGACCGGGCACCGGGTGCTCGTGGTCGCGCCGGGCGCCGGCCCGACGGCGTACGCCGGCGCGGAGGTGGTGCGCGTGCGGTCGCTGGCCCTGCCCGGCTACCGGTCCTTTCCCCTGGGCCTCCCCGACCCGGTCGTCCACCGGGCGCTGGACCGGTTCCGGCCCGACGTCGTCCACCTGGCGTCGCCGATCGCGCTCGGCGCGGTGGGGCTGCGCGCGGCGAGGCGCCTGGCGGTCCCGGTGGTGGCGGTCTACCAGACCGACGTCGCCGGCTTCGCCCGGCAGTACGGCCTGCCGGCGGACCGCCTGATCGACCGCTGGGTGGCGCAGCTGCACCGGCGCGCCGACCGGACGTTGGTGCCCTCGTCCGCGTCGTGGGACCAGCTCGCCGCCCAGGGCGTCCCGAACCTCCACCTGTGGCGGCGCGGCGTGGACCTCGGCCTCTTCGACCCCGGACACCGCGACCCGGCGCTGCGGGCGTCGTGGACCGAGCCCGGGCACGTCGTGGTCGGCTACGTCGGGCGGCTCGCGCAGGAGAAGCGGGTACGACGCCTCGTCGAGCTCGCCGACGTCCCCGGCGTGCACCTCGTGGTCGTCGGCGACGGCCCGGAGCGCGGGTGGCTGCAGGAGCGTCTGCCGGCCGCGACGTTCACCGGGATGCTCCGCGGCCCGGAGCTGGCCCGGACGTTCGCCTCGCTCGACGTCTTCGTCCACACCGGCGAGGCCGAGACGTTCTGCCAGACCGTGCAGGAGGCGCAGGCCAGCGGCGTCGCTGTCGTCGCACCGGCTGCCGGCGGCCCCCTGGACCTCGTGGCGCCGGGTCGCACGGGCAGCCTGTACGACGTCGCGCGACCGCAGGCGCTCCGCGGTGCCGTCACCGCGCTCGTCGCCGACCCGCTGGCCCGCGCCCGGATGGCCCGGGCCGGACAGCTGGCTGTCGCCGGCCGGAGCTGGGCCGGTGTGGTCGACGAGCTCCTCGGTCACTACACGGCGGTGCTCGGCGGGCCGTCCGAGCGGCTCGCGGCCTGAGGTGCGCATCGCCCAGCTGGCCAACTTCGTCGGTCCCACCTCCGGAGGCCTGCGCACGGCGATCGGGGCGCTCGGCGAGGGGTACGTGGCCGCCGGGGTCGCGCGCCTGCTCGTCGTGCCGGGTCCCGAGGACCGGTGGCTCGAGACGGCGTCCGGTGACGTGGTGCAGGTGCGGGCCCCGCGGGTGGGCGGCGGGTACCGCTTGATCCTCGAGCCGTGGCGCGTCGTCGACGTGCTGCGTCGCTTCGCCCCCACCACCGTGGAGCTCTCCGACAAGTCCACCCTGCTCCCGATCACCGGGTGGGCGCGCCGTGCGGGCGTGCCGTCCGTCCTCCTCTCCCACGAGCGCCTCGACGCGATGCTGTCGCTGCGGACCGGGCTGCCGGTGCGGGCCGGGGCGTGGAACCGAACGGTGGTGCGCCGGCACGACCGGGTGGTGGTGACCTCGCGCTACGCGGGCGACGAGCTGCGGGCCTGGGCCGAGCTGACCGCGACGCCCCTCCACCGCGTGCCGCTCGGTGTCGACCTGGCGACCTTCCGCCCGCGGCCGGGGAACGACGCCGGTGGGCGGGACGACGGGCGGCTGCACCTGGTGCACGCCGGGAGGCTCTCGCGCGAGAAGAGCCCGCACCTGGCGGTCGCCACCGCGGTGGAGCTCCACCGGCGGGGCGTGCCCGTCCGCCTCGACGTGCACGGCGACGGACCGCACCGCCACGAGCTGGAGGCGATGGCCGCCGGCGCGCCGGTGGTCTTCCACGGCCACGTCGCCGGCCGGGAGCGGCTGGCCGCCCGCCTCGCGGAGGCGGACGTGGCGCTGTCGGTGTGCCCCGGCGAGACGTTCGGCCTGGCGGTGCTGGAGGCGCTGGCCTGCGGCACTCCGGTCGTGACCGCCGACACCGGCGGCGCGCGCGAGCTGGTCGACCCCGCCTGCGGCGCCTGGGCGCCGCCACGGGCCGCGCGGCTCGCCGACGCAGTGCTGGCGATCGCCGGGCGCCCCGCCACCGACCGGCGCGCGGCCGCGCGCCGCCGCGCCGAGCAGTACCCGTGGTCGCGGACGGTCGAGCGGATGCTCGAGGTCCACGACCTCGCGCTCAGCGACGGACCTGCTCCCGTGGCGACGGGGCGCCGGCGAGCGCCCGTCGGTGACCGACGGCCTGCGTGATCGCCACCCCGACGACGAGCAGCACGGCCACCGCGATGTCGGTGCCCCGCGCCCGCAGCGTCGAGTCCAGGGGCGCGGTCAGCCCGGCCAGGCCGACGAAGCCGACCAGCGCCGCCTCCGCCCGCGGACCGAGCCGGGTCGCTGCCAGGAACGGCACGGCCCACAACGCGTACCAGTGGTGCACCACCGGCCCGAGCACGACCGTGACCAGGGCGGTGAGCCCGGCCACCCGGACGGCCTCGGCCGGAGCGCCGGTGGGCGCCCGCAGCGCGCACCAGACGACGTACGCCACGGCGAGGAGCGTGCCCAGCGACCGCACCGCGTCGACGGGGTAGGGCCCCGGGAGCTCCGCCGCCTGCTGCACCCACGACAGGAGCTGGCCCACCTGCGTGGTGATCGAGAGCGGGGTGCGGGCGACCCCCGGCACCGACAGTGCGTGGAGCCAGCCGACCCCCAGCCCGGTGACCAGGCCGCTGGTCACCAGCACCCCGACCGACACGGCGCCGACCGACGCGAGCCGCCGCAACCGGCCGGCGAGCGCGGCGCCGGCCGGCAGCGAGACGAGCGCGACCGCCACGCAGACCAGCCCGCCGGGGAGCTTGACCGCGGCGGCCACGCCGCCGAGCGCCGCCGCCAGCACCCAGCGCCGCTCGAGGGCCGTCGCCAGCGCTGCCGCCATCAGCCCGACCATCAGCAGGTCGTTGTGGAGGCCCGCCACCCCGTGCGCGAGCACCAGCGGGCTCGGCAGCACCAGGGCGGCGGCGCGGACCGGGTCGCGGCCGGTCGCCGCGGCCAGGCGCGGCACCGCCCACGCCAGGAGCGCCAGACCCGCCAGCGCAAGGAGGCGATGGGCGACCACCAGGTCCCACGGCTCGCGCGTGAAGCCCGCGGCGAGCGCGCCCCACGCGAGCGGGACCGGACCGTACGGCGTGGTCGTGTCCAGCCACAGCGGGTCGACCGCCTCGACCACCGGTCCGGTGAGCACCGAGGGCCCGTGCTCGTAGGGCGAGGCACCGACCCGCGCCATCACGCCCTGCGCGGCGTAGCTCCACCCGTCCCGGCTGAACATCGGCGGAGCGAGGAGCAGCGGCAGCGACCAGCTCGCCGTGGCCTGGTGCACCAGCAGCATCCGGCCCGCCCCGTGGCGTACCGCCCGCAGCACCTCCAGCCACGCCCAGCCCAGCAGGCCCAGCCCGGCGACGACCAGCGTCAGTCCGACCAGTCGGCCGGGGGTGTCGTGGCGCAGCGGGAGGTCGTCGAGCGGGCTCGAGGCCGGCAGGACGGAGATCACCAGCCCGCCGACCAGCACCAGGACGGAACCGAGGACCCCGCGTGTGACCACGATCCGTGACGCTAGGCAGCCTGCGAACGACGCGGGCCACCCACGGACGACTCCGTCGTGAACGGTGCCGGAACGCTCGGGTCAGCGCGTGCGACGTCCGCGACGTCCGCAGCACCCGTCACCTCGCCGTCGCCCCGGCGTCACCTCCCCGCCGTCCCGAGGGAGTGGAGTGGGCGCGTGCGAGGCAGGTGGTTCGTCGGCGGCGGCGGTGCGGTGGTGCTCGGCGGTCTGCTGAGCGGCCGGGGGCTGCTCCGCCGACAGGCCGCGGCCGCCCGGGCGATCGTCGGGAAGCCGCTCGGTGAGGACGCCCACCGCGCGGACAAGGTCTGGAAGCGGTCGTACGGCGATCCGCTCGACCTGCTCGTGCTCGGCGACTCCATCGCCGCCGGCCTCGGGGCGGACGCGCCGGGCGGGACCTTCGGCGCCCAGCTGGCCAAGCGGCTGGCGCGGGCCGCAGGCCGGTCGGTGCGGCTCCACACCGCGGCCGTGGTGGGTGCGGAGTCCTCGATGCTCCGCGCCCAGCTGGCCGGACTCCCCGGCGGCTACCGGCCAGACGTCGCCGTGGTCGTCGTGGGCGGCAACGACGTGACGCACCGCGTCCGCGTGTCGGAGTCGCGGCGGCACCTCGCCGAGGCCCTGCAGACCCTTCGCGCGCTCGACGTCCCCGTGGTCGTGGGCACCTGCCCGGACCTGGGCGCGCTCAGCGTCCTGCAGCAGCCGCTCCGCACGCTGGCCCGCGTCGCGTCGCGCCAGCTCGCGGCCGCCCAGCGCGAGGTCGCGCTGGAGCACGGCGCCCTGGCGGTGTCGCTGGCGGACGTGGTGGGCCCGTTCTTCGTGACCCGACCCGACGAGATGTTCGCCGTCGACCGCTTCCACCCCTCCAGCGCCGGCTATCGCCGGACCGCGAAGGCGGTGCTCCCCAGCGTGCTGGTCGCCCTCGCCCTGGCCGAGGAGCTGCCGCACGGCCACCACGCGCCCGCCGTACCACTGGTCGAGCGGCGCCGTGGACAGGGCGCGGCCGCGACGCCAGGGTGACCCGCATGAGCGACACCTCCGAGCCCGCCGTCCTCGTCGAGCGCCGCGACCGCGTCCTCGTCGTCACCCTGAACCGGCCGCACGCCAAGAACGCCGTCAACGCCGAGGTCTCGGCCGCCGTCGCCGCCGCGATGGACGAGCTGGACGCCGACGACGGGCTGTCGGTCGGCGTGATCACGGGCGCGGGCGGCACGTTCTGCGCCGGCATGGACCTCAAGGCGTTCCTCACCGGCGAGGACGTCATGGCCGGCGGCCGCGGCCTCGCCGGCGTCACCACCAGGCCGCCCGCCAAGCCGCTGGTCGCCGCGGTCGAGGGCTGGGCGCTCGCCGGCGGCTGCGAGGTCGTCCTGGCCTGTGACGTGGTCGTCGCCTCCCTCGAGGCGAGGTTCGGCATCCCCGAGGTCAAGCGCGGCCTGGTCGCCGGCGCCGGCGGGCTGGTGCGGCTGCCGCGCAAGATCCCGCAGAACGTCGCCAACGAGCTCGCGCTCACCGGCGACCCGATGACCGCGGAGCGGGCCGAGCGCTACGGCCTGGTCAACCGGCTCACCGAGCCCGGCGGCGCGCTCGCCGCCGCGCTGGAGCTCGCGGAGCGGATGACCGCCAACGGCCCGCTCGCGATGGCGGCCACCAAGCGGATCCTCGCCGAGCAGGCCGACTGGTCCTCCACCGACCTCTGGGACCGCCAGTCGGCCATCCTGGGCCCGGTCTTCGCCTCCGAGGACGCCCAGGAGGGCGCACGGGCCTTCGCCGAGAAGCGCGCGCCCCAGTGGCGCAACCGCTGATCCAGACCGCGACCGGTCCGGCGGTAGCCCGGCGTAACGCCCGTCCGCGCGCGTAGTTTGGGAGGCATGGCGGAGAGGGAGGACCCGGGCGACCTGTTCGACCGGTGGCTGACGCACCGCGAGCAGGCCGGCGGAGCGCGTACGCCGGGGAGCGCCGCCGCCGGCGACCCCGCCGCGCCCGACCCGGCACCGCCCGCCGAGGAGCCCGCCGAGGAGCCCGCTGCCGAGCCGGCCGACGCGGCTGCCGAGCCGGCCGACGTCCCTGCCGTGGAGGACGACCCGCTCCCCGACGAGCCACCGGGACCTGCGGCGGCCGAGGCTGCCCCGCCCGCGGCGGCACCCGACCAGCTCCAGCTCGACTTCGAGCCGGTGATCATCCCGTCGGCCCGCAAGAAGAACCAGAAGCCCCCGTCCCGGCTCTCCCGGCTGCGGTCGCGACGGCCCGACCCGGGTCCCGAGCCGCTCCCCGACCTGACCCCGCCCGATCCGGTCGCGGCGGAGCCCGTGCCGGAGGAGGCACGGGTCGAGGAGGAACGGGCCGAGCAGGAGCGGATCGCGGAGGAGGCGCGGCTCGCGGCCGAGGCCCGGCTCGCCGCCCAGGTCGAGGCCGCCCGTGCCGCCGAGCAAGCCCGCGCCGCCGAGCAAGCCCGTGCCGCCGAGCAAGCCCGCGCCGCCGAGCAAGCCCGCGCCGCCGAGCAAGCCCGCGCCGCCGAGGAGGCTCGGCTGGCCGAGGAAGCCCGCCGTGCCGAGGAGGAGCGCGTCGCCGAGGAGGCGCGGCGCGAGGCCGAGGCCCGGCTCGCGGCCCGGGTCGAGGCCGCACTGGCCGAGGAGGCCCGTCGCGCCGAGGCCGCCCGTCAGGCGGAGGAGGCGCGGCGAGCAGAGGTCGCCGAGGCCGAGCGGCAGCGGCTCGTCGCCGAGGCCCACGCGGAGGCCGAGCGGCTGGCCGAGGAGCGCCGCCGGGCCGCACAGGCGGAACAGGCCGAGCGAGCCGAGCAGGCTCAGCAGGCGGAGGAGGCTCAGCAGGCTCAGCAGGCTCAGCAGGCGGAGGAGGCTCAGCAGGCTCAGCAGGCTCAGCAGGCGGAGGAGGCCCGGCGGGAAGCCGAGCCCGTCCGCCCGCGGACGTCGGCCGCCGCGCCGGAAGCCGCCAGCGCCATGATCGCCACTGTCACGGGTCGCCGGCCGAGCACGGCCGTCCCCGAGGCCGTCCCCGAGACCGTCCCCGAGACCGTCCCCGCGGTGCCGGCGACGGCGACCACCGCGGACGCCTCGACCAACCACGTCTTCGCGCCCCGCACCGGCGCGCGGCGCCTGGTCGGCGTGCTCCTCCTGGCGGCGCTCGTGGCGACCGCCGGGGCGGCGTACCTGGCCCACCAGGACCAGACGACCTTCAACCTCGGCCTCGCCGGCACGCTCGCCGTCCTCACCCTGGTCATCTGGGCGGTGCGCGCGGGGTCCGCCGTGACCCGGATGTCGGTGACCGCCGGGCAGCTGGAGGTGCTGCGCGGCGGCGGGCGGTTCGTCTTCGACCTGCGCAGCCGCTACACGCCGATCGAGGTCGTGGGCGAGCCGGGATCGCGGGGCTGGAAGGTGCTGTTCCTGCGGCGCAGCATGGCGCCGTTCGTCGTCGACGCCTCGATGGTCGACCCCGAGGAGTTCATGCGGGTGCTGCGCCAGCACCGGCCGGACGCGTCGGCACCGCAGCCGTAGGCACCCAGTAGCGGCACGTCCCGCGCCGCACGTCCTCCAGCACGCCTCCGCACCGCTCGACGACCCGGCGGGAGGCGACGTTGTCCTCGGCGCAGGTGACCAGCAATCGCTGCATGCCCAGCCCGGCGGCCCGCCCGAGAGCCAGCCGCACGGCGCAGCCGGCGTGCCCGCGACCCCGACGGCCGGGACGGATGGAGTAGCCGAGGTGTCCGCCCTGCTCGTGGTGCCACGCGTCGAGGTCGCGGCGGAGCGCGAGGAACCCGACGACCTCGTGCGGTTCGCCGTCGACCACCCACCAGTACTCGGTGGGCACCCGTCCAGCGCCGCCGGCGGCGGGCTCGGCGAGCCCCGCCAGCGCCGCGACGTACGCCGCGCACCCGGCGGCGGTGAGGTCCAGCGCGGCGCCGCCGCCCACGGCGTACCACCCGGACCCGTGGGCCTGGTCACCCAGCTCGAGCATCGCCACCGCCCAGCTCTCCCGGAGAGCGACGTCGGGACGGGCGAGCGAGGTCACGCCGTCATCGAAGCAAACCGGGCACCGGCGGACCGGACCGGCTACCTAGACTCCGCCCGTGAGCGTGAACCCCGACCGACCGCCCGAGATCAGCCCCGACGAGCTCGCGGAGCAGGAGGCGCTCTACACGCCGTTCACCCAGGCGGTGCGCGAGCTGGTCGACGCCACGATCCGCACCACGGTCGACCCCGACACGATCCGGGCCGCCCAGGCCGAGATCGAGGCCGTGACCGCGCGGCTGCGCGAGCGGCAGATCGACGGGGCGCTCGGCGCGCACTTCGGGCACGGCCGCGCCCGTCAGCCCTGGGGCAACACCGTGGTGGGCGTGCGCAACCCGGTCGCGCCGCCCGTCCGTCCGCAACCGGCCGGCGACCGGCTCGGCGAGGTGCACGCCGAGGTGGTGCTCGGCGCGGCGTACGAGGGACCGCCCGGGCTGGTGCACGGCGGCGTCTCGTCGCTGCTGCTCGACCAGATGCTCGGCAACGCCGCCGCGGCGGCCCGCAAGCCGGGGATGACGGCGTACCTCAACCTCACCTACAAGCAGCCGACCCCGCTCGGTCGGCTGCGGCTGGAGGCGTGGGTCGAGCGCAGCGAGGGACACAAGACCTGGGCGCGCGGCCACGTCGTCGGCCCGGACGGCCCGACGGTCGAGGCGGAGGGCCTGTTCGTGCTGCCGCGCTGGGCCCGCGAGCTGCTCGCCCAGCGGGGCGCGACCGAGGTGCCGCCGACCTTCGAGTAGGCCGCGGCGCGGGCGCGCACGCTCGTTCCACTGCGCCGCTGCAGTGCTCGAGACGGCAGGGACCCCGCCACAACCGCGCAACTGAACGATTGTGGCGGGGTCCGGACGGTCGAGGGATCCTCAGACGCGCTCGGAGGGCCGGGTGCCGCGCTCGCCCTGGTCGGTGAGCCGGACCTCCTCGGCCGCCTGCGCCTCGAGCTCGTCGCGACGGGCCTGCTCGCGCTGGGCGTCGTACTCGCCCGGCGGCGAGACGAGGTCGGTGGCGCCCCGCTCGAGCCGCTGGAGCGCGGAGCGGGCGAAGATCTGCTGCTCGGTCGTGGTGCGCTCCGAGCGGCCGCGGCCCAGGAACGAGACCGCCCAGTGCAGGACCGCGGTGACCCGGTTCTTGAAGCCGGTGATGTAGACGAGGTGGACCGCGAGCCACATCAACCAGGCGATGACACCGGTCAGGCGCAGCCTGCCGACCATCGCGACGGCGCGGAAGCGGCTGATGATCGCCATCGACCCCTTGTCGAAGTACTTGAACGGCTTCTGCGGGGCCCTGCCCTGGACCCGGTTGTCGATCTCCTTGGCGGCGTACTTCGCGCCCTGGATCGCGACCTGCGCGACGCCCGGGAGGTTGTCGAGCTGGATCATGTCGCCGACGACGAACACCTCGGGGTGGCCCGGCAGCGTGAGGTCGGGATTGACGCCGATCCGGCCGGCGCGGTCCAGCGGGGCGCCGGACTGCTCGGCGAGCTGCTTGCCCAGCGGGGACGCCTGGACGCCCGCGGCCCAGATCTTGGTCACCGACTCCAGGCGCTCGGTCCGGCCGTCCTTGAACTTCATCGACAGCCCGCGCTCGTCGACGTCGGTCACCATCGCGCCGAGGATCACCTCGACCCCGAGGCCCTCGAGCTCCTTCTGCGCCTTGCCGCCGAGCTTGGCGCCGAACGGCGGCAGCACCTGCGGCGCGGCGTCGACCAGCACCACCCGGGCCTGACGGGTGTTGATCGAGCGGAAGTCGCGGCGCAGCGTGCGGTGCGCCAGCTCGGCGATCTGGCCGGCCATCTCCACGCCGGTCGGCCCGGCGCCCACGACGACGAAGGTCAGCAGGTGGTCGACGTTCTCGCCGCGGGAGGCGCCAAGCTCGGCGAGCTCGAAGGCGCCGAAGATGCGGCCGCGCAGCTCGAGCGCGTCGTCGATGGACTTCATGCCCGGCGCGAACTCCGCGAACTGGTCGTTGCCGAAGTAGGACTGACCGGCGCCGGCGGCGACGATGAGCGAGTCGTACGGCGTGATGGTCTCGCGGCCCAGGACGTGCGAGCGGACCGTCTGCTGCTCGAGGTCGATCTCGGTGACCTCGCCGAGCAGCACCTTGGCGTTCTTCTGCCCCGCCAGGACCTCGCGGGTCGGCGGAGCGATCTCGCCCTCGGAGAGGATGCCGGTCGCCACCTGGTACAGCAGCGGCTGGAAGAGGTGGTGGGTGGTCTTGGCGACCATGGTCACGTCGACGTCGGAGCGGCGCAGCGCCTTGGTGCCGAACAGGCCGCCGAACCCGGAGCCGATGACCACGACCTGGTGCCGGCCGTCGCGGCGGCCCTCGCCGCCGGCCGTCCGGGTCTCGTCGTCGAGGGGCGCGGTCGCTGCCATGTGGTTCCTCCTGTGCGAGGTGGGGCCGTGCGCGTGACGTGCACCGAGCTCCGCCGGCTGTGTCGGTCATTGTCCCGCCGCACGCGTGCCGATCGCCAATCCGGTGACCGTTCCGCCCGCACCCACACCCCGGCTCGGGGCGGGGTCCCGCGACGGGACACCGGGAGAACTCCAGGAGCCGGGAACCGATTCCATCGGAAAACTTTCAACGACATGGGTTTGGTCACAGATGTGCCGGGTATGCGGGCCCAGAATGATCGCTGTCCCGCAGCGTTCGACCCCCTCTCGCTCGCCCCCGTCCACCTTCCGTCCGGAGCCGCTCTGTGCCGTTGAACCGGCCCGCCCTGTCCCTGGGCCCTGGCCCGCGCGGAGTGCAGGACGCGCGACGCTGGGTCGTGGCGACCTGCCGGGACATCGGCCGCGACGACCTCACCGAGTGCGCCGAGCTCGGCGTCTCCGAGCTGGTCACCAACGCGCTGCTGCACGGGGCGCCGCCGATCCAGGTGCGGGTGCGCGGGACGGTCCAGCACCCGCGGGTGGAGGTGCGCGACGGCTCGACGGAGCGCCCGGTGCTGCCGACGCCGGTCCCCGACGACGAGGACGACCTGCTGCTCACCTTCGGCCGGGGGCTCTCCATCGTGGCTCGCAGCGCCGACGCCTGGGGTGCCGACATCGAGGACGACGGCAAGACGGTGTGGTTCGCGCCGGCGGCGGCCTTCGCCGACGACGACGGCGTCGAAGGAGTGGTGACCGGCGCGGCCGAGGAGCCGCCGCCGGCGGTCGGTCACGACCGCGACCTCCTCGAGATCACCGTCGTCGGCGTCCCCCTGCGGGCCTACGCCGCGTTCCAGCGCCACTACCGCGAGCTGCGCCGGGAGGTCCGGCTGCTCGCGCTGGCCCACGAGGCGGACTACCCGCTCGCCAAGGACCTCTCCGACCTCTTCGGATCGGTGGAGCGCCACCTGCGCGACGGGATCGGCTCGGAGCAGATCGAGTCCGCACAGGCCGCCGGCCTCGAGACGACCGACCTGCGGATCGTGATGCCGCGGCTCGGCGCGCAGACGATCGACCGGTTCCTCGCCCTGCTCGACCTCGCCGACGAGTTCTGCCGCCAGCAGCGGCTGCTCTCCTTGGCCCGCACCCCCGAGCAGCGCGACTTCCAGCGCTGGTTCCTCGGCGAGCTGGTCCGCCAGGCCCACGGTGGCTCGCCCTGCGCGTGGCGCGGCGGCGACGGCATCGGCTCCGCCGTGCCCGAGGGCACGGACCCGCACGCGCAGGCGGCGCACGTCGCCGCGCAGCTCGAGGCCGCCTCCGAGCCGGGACGCCAGAGCAGCGTGTCGTGACCCCGCGCCTGCTCGCGGCGGTGGCCGCGGGCGGAGCGGTCGGTGCCGCCCTGCGCTGGTCGTGCGGCGAGGCCGTCCCCGACGGACCCGGCCTGCCCGGCACCACGCTGGCCGTGAACGTCGTCGGCAGCCTCCTGCTGGCACTGCTGCCCGCGCTCGCGGTCGTCCGCCGCTCACCCGTCCTGCAGGCGGCCGCCGGGCCGGGACTGCTCGGCGGGTTCACCACCCTCTCGGCGGCCTCCGAGCAGACCCGCTCGCTGCTCGCCGACGGCCGCCCCGCCCTGGCGCTCGGCTACCTGCTCGGCACGCTCGCCGCCACCGTCGCCGCGGTCGCGCTCGCCGCCCGTCTCACCTCCCGCCCGGCCCCGGTCCGGGAGGGGGCCTCGTGACGCTCCTCCTCGTCGCGGTCGGCGGCGCGCTCGGCTCCGTCCTGCGGTACGCCGCGGCGTCGGCCCTCGACGCGCGCTTCCCACGCGGCACGCTCGCCGTGAACGTCGCCGGCTCGGCCCTCCTCGGCCTGCTCGTCGGGCTGGGCGTCGACGGCACGGCGTACGCACTGGTGGGGGTGGGGTTCTGCGGAGGGCTGACGACCTGGTCGGCCTTCGCCGGCCAGACCCACCGGCTGGGGCCGCGCAGCGGGACGACGTACGCCGTGGCGACGCTGGGGCTGGCCCTCGCCGCGTGCGCGCTGGGCTTCTGGGTCGGGAGCTCCTGGGTGGGAAGCCCCTGAGCAGGCGCTCAGGCGTAGCCGAGCTCGTGGAGCCGGTCGTCATCGATGCCGAAGTGGTGGGCGACCTCGTGCACGACGGTGATCCGGACCTCCTCGACCAGCTCCTCCTCGCTCTCGCACAGGTCCAGCAGCGGCCCGCGGAAGACGAAGATCCGGTCCGGCAGCGGGACGCCCTCGGTCCAGCTGGTCCGCTCGGTCAGCGCCACGCCGTCGTACAACCCGAGCAGGTCGTCGGGCTCGCCCTCCGGCGGCTCGTCCTCGACGAGGACCACGACGTTGCGGACCAGCTGCGCCAGCTCGTCCGGGATGCCGTCGAGCGCCTGGTCGACGAGCACGTCGAAGCGGTCGGGATCCATGTCGATCGGCACGCCGCCAGTCTGCCGGACCGGCGAACGGGGCTCGTGACGACCCGAGGAACGACTGAGCGCCCCGGACCTGGTGGTCCGGGGCGCTCGGTGGCGACCCCGACGGGACTCGAACCCGCGGCCTCCGCCGTGACAGGGCGGCGCGCTAACCAACTGCGCTACGGGGCCTCGTGGTGGTGCTCTGCTCCGCTCACCGGCGAAGCGAGGGAACTCTAACCCACACTCCGCCGACCGACCCAATCGTGGGTCGCAGCGGGCTGTGGAGCACCCCCAACGGGATTCGAACCCGTGCTACCGCCGTGAAAGGGCGGGGTCCTGGGCCGCTAGACGATGGGGGCCGGACTGCGCGCACAGCATAGTGCGGCCACGTCACTCCGGCACGACGGTGGTGCCGGTGCACGTGTAGTCGCGCGAGCCGGCGGGCACCCAGCGACCGCCGGCGACCTTGATGAACCGCCAGCACTCCGAGGTCCGCTCGCTGCCGACGTTCTGCGGTGCGTGCGCGTCGTTCCCGGTCCAGCCCTCGACCTGACGCAGCGCTGCGACGAGCGAGTCGCGGGTGAGCCGGCCGCCGAGCCGCACCGCCTCCTGGACGAACAGGCGCGCCGCGGACCAGCTGAACAGCCCGTAGCTCGTGGGTGCCGCGCCGGGCCGGACCTGCTCGAGCCACGCGAGGTAGGTCTGCACCTCCCTGCTGCGGCCTGCCTCCCCGAAGGGCACGTGGGTGATGAAGATGTGCGCGTCCTCGGCGGCCTCGCCGGCCACCTCGAGGAAGGACGGCTCGTACATCGGCTGGGTCATCATGAACAGGTCCGGCGCCCACCCCTGCTGCCGCATCGTCTGCACCATCCGGACGGCCTGCGCGGTGGCGCCGAGGAACTGGACGTACTCCACCTTCGCGTCGCGCAGCTGCTGGACGTAGGGCGCGTAGTTGAACTCCGAGACGTCGATGCCCTGGCGCACGACGAAGTCCAGCCCGCGCTTCTCCATCGCGTCGGCCTGGTAGTTCGCGTTCGCCGGCACCGCGCCCGCATTGACCCAGACGTACGCCGCCCGCTTCGCCCCGGCGGGGAAGTTGCGCTTGACCCAGTCCGGCACGGCGTTCTCGAACTCGTTCGCGCGCAGCGACATCGCGCCGAAGCAGGTGCTGCACGCCGAGCGCTCCAGCGACGCGGACGCGGCGCGCAGGTCGGGCAGGCCGCACTGCTCGGCGGTCCGCGCGCCACCGGCGTCGAAGGCCGACATCGACCCGACCGCCGCGAACGCCTTCTCGCAGGCCTCGCTGTAGGCGACCTGGTCGGCCGCGGCGTCGGTGCGGCTGTCGAGCGCCAGCACCTCGAGCTTGCGGCCGCAGATGTCGGAGGTGGCGTTGAAGTACGCCGCGTAGGCCCGCACCGCGTCCTGGCTGGCCTGCATGAGCCCCGGCACCGGGCCGGACAGGTCGACGGCGTTGGCGAGCACGATGGTGTCGTCGGTGATGCCGGTCGTGTTCTCGAACCCCTCGCACGCGCCCGCCTTCGCGTCCCCCTCCGGCGCCGGGCCGCCCCCACCCGCGGGCGA
>NZ_JAANMS010000048.1 GCF_011250565.1 Nocardioides sp. IC4_145 | reverse complement strand
AGAATCATTGTCAAAGAAACCATCAACCAACCCAACCCCCAAAAGAGAGAAGAATCAGCCAACGGGGCATAACAAACTAATTCGTCGACTATGACACACTGTTGAGTTCTCAAGGATCACACGCACACCGCCCGAACCCTTGCGGGCCGGCCCGGAGGCAACCTGCAGAAACTTACCGGTTCCGATCCTCCTGCGCAACTCCGGGGAGCTGGGCGATCCGGAGGATCCGAGCCGGAGCGGCGGCTCCCATGTCCCTCGGCCTGTCGGCCCGGGCGAGAACCGCGTCCTGCGGCGAGAGAGAACATTACACCCGCTCCCGGGACGTGCCAAATCGGATGGTTCCCCCGGCTCAGCGGGGCTTGGCGGGGCGGTAGGTCGAGACGCTTGGGTGCCCGGTCTCCCAGAACCGCCATGGCCGCTCGGGCGCTCCGCGGAGGCCGACCCGCGGCCCCGTCGAGACATCGGCCGGCGGCGTACCGGGCTCGAGCAGGATCGGACCGGCGACCAGGTCGGTGCCGTCGTGGTCGAGCGCGATGCCGAGGGCGCGGCAGAGCCGGGCCGGTCCGCGGGCCAGGTCGCGGTCGGTCGACCCGGGTCGCCGGTCGCGGGCGGCCTCGACCCCCTCGACGACCTCACCCGCGCGCAGCAGCACGGCGCTCGGGTCGCCCTCGGGTCCGGTCACCACGTTGCAGCACACGTGCATGCCGTAGGTGAAGTAGCAGTACAGGTGCGCCGGGGGGCCGAACATCGTCGCGTTGCGCTTGGTCATCCCGCGGAAGGCGTGCGAGCCCGGGTCGGCCGGACCGGCGTACGCCTCGACCTCGGTGAGCCGGACGGCGACACCGCCGTGCCGCACGACCGATCCGAGCAGCCGCGGGGCGACCTGGTCGACGGGGCCGGCGAGGAACGCGGAGAGCTCAGAGGCGGGCACGGTACGACGCCGCGCGCTCGGTCAGCTCGACGAGCTGCTCGCGCACCCGCACCGGGGCGGTCCCGCCGCGGCCGTCACGGGAGGCGACGGACCCCTCGGCGGTGAGCACCTCGCGGACCGCCGGCGTCAGGTGCGGCGAGATCGCGGCCAGCTGCTCGTCGGTGAGCTCGTGCAGCTCGATGCCGTGCTGCTCGCACTCGCGGACACAGGCACCGGCGAGCTCGTGCGCGACGCGGAACGGGACGTCCTGGCGGACCAACCACTCCGCGACGTCGGTGGCGAGCGAGAACCCCTGGGGCGCCAGCTCGGCCAGCCGGTCGCGGTCGAAGACCAGCGTGGCGACCATGCCGGTGAACGCAGGCAGCAGCACCTCGAGGGTGTCGACGGAGTCGAAGACCGGCTCCTTGTCCTCCTGCAGGTCGCGGTTGTAGGCGAGCGGGAGCGCCTTGAGCGTGGCCATCAGCCCGGACAGGTTGCCGACGAGCCGGCCGGCCTTGCCGCGGGCGAGCTCGGCGATGTCGGGGTTCTTCTTCTGCGGCATGATGCTCGACCCGGTCGACCAGGAGTCGTGCAGCGTGACGAAGCCGAACTCCTTGGTCGCCCAGAGGATGACCTCCTCGGCGATCCGGCTGACGTCGATGCCCACCTGGGCGGTGACGAAGGCCAGCTCGGCGACGAAGTCGCGGGATGCGGTGCCGTCGATGGAGTTGGCGGTCGAACCGGTGAAGCCGAGCTCCGCGGCGACACCGGTCGGGTCGAGCCCGAGCGACTGACCGGCCAGGGCACCGGAGCCGTAGGGCGAGTCGGCGGCCACCCGGGCGTCCCAGTCGAGCAGCCGGTCGACGTCGCGCAGCAGCGGCCAGGCGTGGGCCATCAGGTGGTGGGACAGCAGCACCGGCTGGGCGTGCTGGAGGTGGGTGCGGCCCGGCATGATCGTCGGCTCCGGCTCGAGGTGCTCGCGGGCCTGGCCGGCCAGCACGTCGACGAGGTCGAGCACCTGCCCGGCCACCACGCGGGCGTGGTCGCGCAGGAAGACTTTGAACAGCGTCGCGATCTGGTCGTTGCGGCTGCGGCCGGCGCGGAGCCGCCCGCCGACCTCGGGACCGACCTCCTCGAGGAGCAGCCGCTCGAGCGCGCCGTGCACGTCCTCGTCGGAGGCGTCCGGGTGGAGCTCGCCCGCGGCGTACCGCTCCCCCAGCACGTCGAGCCCGCGCTGGAGCTCGGCCAGGTCGGCGTCGGAGAGCAGCCCGGCGCGGTGCAGCGCGTTGGCGTGCGCGCAGGAGCCCGCGAGGTCGTAGGGGGTGAGCCGCCAGTCGAAGTGCGTCGAGCGCGACAGCGCGTCGAGCTCGGGCGACGGACCCCCGGCGAACCGGCCGCCCCAGAGCTTGCCCTCGTTGGTGGTGCTCACTACCTGCCTCCTCCGACCGCGTCGACCGCGGCCCGCATGATCGTCGTGAGGTCCTCGCTCACGGCGGTGCCATCCTCGTCCAGCGCCTCGGGCGTCCACCACGCGGCCCGGTCGATCGTCCCGACCTCGAGCGGTTCCAGCCCACCGAAGTGGACCTCCTCCCCCGGCGCCGGGTCGAACCGGACCGCGAAGTACGTCTGGTCCTGCACCAGGTGCCACAGCCCCCAGTCGAACGCGACGACCTCGTGGTGGACGGGACCGACGAGGTCGGCCGCGGCGACGACGAACCCGGTCTCCTCGCGCATCTCCCGCGCGGCTGCGTCGACCAGCGGCTCGCCCGGGTCGGCGCCACCGCCGATGGAGAACCAGTACGGCGAGCCCGGGTCGACGGGGTCCCACCCGTGCAGGAGCAGGACCTCGCCGGCCGCGTTGACCGGCAGCACGCAGGCGCAGGTGCGCTCGCGGACCGGCCGGGTGGACGCCGTGCCCGCCGTCCCGTCGAGCCGCTCCATCAGTCGGTGCCGAACTCCATCGCCGCGGCGTCGAGCGCCTCCTCCTCGGTGCCGGGCTCGTACGCCGGGTTGTCGGTGATCCGGTCGTAGCCGCCGGCCGGGAGCTCGCCGAAGAGCGTCCCGTTCTCGACGAGCACCTGCCCCTGGTCCAGCGGCTGGCCGGCGTACTGCTCGAGCTTGGCGCGGGAGTCGGCGATGTCGAGGTTGCGCATCGTGAGCTGGCCGATCCGGTCGACCGGGCCGAAGGCGGCGTTCTCGGTGCGCTCCATCGACAGCTTGTCGGGGTGGTAGGAGAACGCCGGGCCGTCGGTGCTGAGCACGGTGTAGTCCTCGCCGCGGCGCAGCCGGACGACGACCTCGCCGGTGACCAGCGAGGCGATCCAGCGCTGGATGGACTCGCGGATCATCAGCGCCTGCGGGTCCAGCCAGCGGCCCTCGTAGAGCAGCCGGCCCAGGCGGCGGCCCTCGCTGTGGTAGCTCGCGATGGTGTCCTCGTTGTGCACCGCGTTGACCAGCCGCTCGTAGGCGATCCACAGCAGCGCCATGCCCGGGGCCTCGTAGATGCCGCGCGACTTGGCCTCGATGATCCGGTTCTCGATCTGGTCGGACATGCCCAGGCCGTGGCGGCCGCCGATGGTGTTGGCCTCGTGGACCAGCGCCACCGCGTCGTCGTACGTCGTCCCGTTGATCGCCACCGGACGGCCCGCCTCGAAGCGGATCGCGACGTCCTCGGTCGCGATGTCGACCGTGGGGTCCCAGAACTTGACGCCCATGATCGGCTCGACGGTCTCCAGGGAGACGTCGAGGTGCTCGAGGGTCTTGGCCTCGTGGGTCGCGCCCCAGATGTTGGCGTCGGTGGAGTAGGCCTTCTCCTTGCTGTCGCGGTAGGGCAGGCCGTGCTCGGTGAGCCACTGGCTCATCTCCGCACGGCCGCCGAGCTCGGTGACGAACTCGTGGTCGAGCCACGGCTTGTAGATGCGCAGGTCGGGGTTGGCGAGCAGGCCGTACCGGTAGAAGCGCTCGATGTCGTTGCCCTTGAAGGTCGACCCGTCGCCCCAGATGTCGACGCCGTCGGCCTGCATGGCGCGGACCAGCATGGTGCCGGTGACCGCGCGGCCCAGCGGGGTGGTGTTGAAGTACGCACGGCCGCCGGAGCGGATGTGGAACGCGCCGCACGCCAGCGCGGCCAGGCCCTCCTCGACGAGCGGGCCGCGGCAGTCGACGGCGCGCGCGATCTCCGCGCCGTACTGCATCGCCCGGTCGGGGACGCCGGAGATGTCGGGCTCGTCGTACTGCCCGATGTCGGCGGTGTAGGTGCAGGGCACGGCGCCCTTGTCGCGCATCCAGGCGACGGCGACGGAGGTGTCGAGGCCGCCGGAGAACGCGATGCCGACGCGCTCGCCCTGGGGCAGGGTGGTGAGGACCTTGCTCACGGTTCAGAACTCCTTGAGGGGGCTGGTGGGGGCGGAGGAGTCGGCCAGGGCGAGGAAGCGCTGCGCGAGCGCGTCGCCCCCGGCCGGGTCGCGCCCGATGACGAGGATCGTGTCGTCCCCGGCGATGGTGCCGAGGATCTCGGGCAGGCCCGCGCCGTCGAAGGCGGAGCCAAGGAACTGGGCGGCGCCCGGCGGGGTGCGCAGGACGACCAGGTTCGCGCTGGCCTCCGCCGAGACCAGCAGCTCGCCGAGGAGGCGCGCCAGGCGCTGGGAGGCGGCGGCGGTGTCGGTGGGGGCGGCCGGTCGCCGGTCGCCGCCCTCCGCGGGCACGGCGTACACGAGCGCTCCGGAGGAGGCGCGCACCTTGACCGCGTCGAGCTCGACCAGGTCGCGCGAGAGCGTGGCCTGGGTGACGCGCATGCCGCTCTCCGCCAGCGCTCCGGCGAGCTCGGACTGCGAGCGGATCTCGCGGTGCGTGACCAGCTCGACGATCCGGCGGTGCCGGGCGTTCTTGGTGGCCGGGCGCAGCGCGTGCTCGGTCATCACTCCCCCGCCCCGGCCTTCGCGAGGAGCCAGGCGAGGATGGCCTTCTGGGCGTGGCGGCGGTTCTCGGCCTCGTCCCACACGACGCTCTGGATGCCGTCGAGCACCTCGGCGGCAATCTCCTTGCCCCGGTAAGCCGGCAGGCAGTGCATCGCGATCGCGTCGGGCTTGGCGGTCTCGAAGAGCGCCTGGGTGACGGAGTACGGCGCGAACACCTCGGTGCGCGCCGCGGCCTCCTCCTCCTTGCCCATCGAGACCCACGTGTCGGTGATGACCACGTCGCTGCCCTCGGCGGCCTCGCGGGGGTCCTCGACCCAGGTGGCGGTGCCGCCGGTCTGCTCGCCGATCTCGCGGGCGCGGTCGAAGACCTCCGGCGGCGGGGTGTAGCCCTCCGGCGCGCTGATCCGCACGTGCATGCCGGCGGTGGCGCCGGCGAGCAGCCAGGAGTTGCCCATGTTGCAGGCGCCGTCGCCGAAGAACGTCGCGGTCAGGCCGGCGAGCTCCGGCTTGTGCTCGCGGATCGTCATCAGGTCGGCGAGCAGCTGGCAGGGGTGGAAGTCGTCGGTGAGCGCGTTGACGACGGGTACGCCGGAGTGCTCGGCCATCTGCTCCAGGTCGGTCTGGGCGAAGGTGCGCCAGGCGATCACCGACGCCTGGCGACCCAGGATCCGGGCGACGTCGGCGACCGACTCGCGCTCGCCGATGCCGGCCAGGCGGCCGTCGACGACCATCGGGAAGCCGCCGAGCTCGGCGACGCCGGCCGCGAAGGACGCCTGGGTGCGCAGCGTCGGCTTGTCGAAGACCATCGCGACCGTCTGCGGACCCTCGAGCGGGCGGTGCTCGAACGGCGCGGACTTCATGGTCGCCGCGAGCTCGAGCACCTCGGCCTGCTCGGCCGGGGTGAGGTCGTCGTCGCGCAGGAAGTGGCGCATCAGGAGTCCTTCCCTGCGGCTGCCCCGGAGGCAGCGGCGTAGGCGTCGTCGAGGATCGCCGGCCAGGCGGCCAGCAGCGCGTCGACGTCGGCGTCGGTGAGCACCAGCGGCGGCACGAGGCGGATCCGCGAGGGCGTCGTGTTGTTGAGCACGAATCCGTGGCGCAGGCCGGCCGCGACCACCTCGGCGGCGGCCTCGGCGGAGAGGTCGAGGCCGATCATCAGGCCGGCGCCGCGGACCTCGGTGACGCGGTCGTCGGTGGCGAGGCCCGTGCGGAGCCGCTCGCCGAGGGTGGTGGCGCGCTCGAGCAGGCCCTCGGCCTCGATCGTGCGGATGACGGCCAGGCCGGCCGCGCAGGCGACCGGGTTGCCGCCGAAGGTGGTGCCGTGGTTGCCGGGCTGGAGCAGCGCGCCGGCCTCGCCCAGGCCGATGCAGGCGCCGATCGGGAAGCCGCCGCCGAGTCCCTTGGCGACGGTCACGACGTCGGCACGGACGCCCTCGCCGGCGAACCAGCGGCCGGTGCGGCCCATGCCGGTCTGCACCTCGTCGACCCACAGCAGCGCGCCGTGCTCGTCGGCGGTGCGGCGCGCCGCGGCCAGGTAGCCCGCGGGCGGCACCACGACGCCGGCCTCGCCCTGGATCGGCTCGACCAGCACCGCGGCGGTCTCGTCGGTGACCGCGGCGGCGAGCGCGTCGGCATCGCCGTACGGCACGAAGGTCACGTCGCCGGGCAGCGGCGCGAACGGCGTGCGGTAGGCCTCCTTGGACGTCAGCGCGAGCGCGCCCATGGTCCGCCCGTGGAAGCCGCCCTCGGTCGCGACGACGTGGGTCCGGCCGGTGCGGCGGGTCAGCTTGAACGCCGCCTCGTTGGCCTCGGTGCCGGAGCTGGTGAAGAACACCCGGCCGTCGGCGCGGGTGCCGCCGCCGACCAGCTCGAGCAGCTTCTCGGCCAGCTCGACCTGGGGCTCGGTGGTGAAGAAGTTCGACACGTGGCCGAGCGTCTGCAGCTGGGTGGTGACCGCCTCGACCAGCGCCGGGTGGGCGTGGCCGAGGGCGTTGACCGCGATGCCGCCGAGGTAGTCGACGTACTCGTTGCCGTCGGCGTCCCACACGTGGGCGCCCTCGCCGCGGACCAGCTGCAGCTTGGGCGGGCCGAAGGTGTTCATCAGGCTGGCGGCGTACCGCTGCTGGGCCTGGTCGAGCGTGCTGTGGCTCGTGGGGGTGCTCACTGCGCGTCCCTGACCTTCCGGGTCTTGGTCTCGACACCCGGGAGGACCTGGGTGCCGACGCCCTCCTTGGTGAAGAGCTCGAGGATGACGGCGTGCGGCTCGCGGCCGTCGACGACGGTGGCGCGGGGCACGCCGCCGCGGACCGCCTTCAGGCAGGCGCCCATCTTGGGGACCATGCCGGACGCGAGCGTCGGCATGAGCTCGTCCAGCGCCTCCGGGCTGATCTCGCCGATGACGTCGGTCGGGTCGGGCCAGTCGAGGTAGAGCCCCTCGACGTCGGTGAGGACGAGGAGCTTCTCGGCCTGTAGCGCGACCGCGAGCGCGGCGGCGGCGGTGTCGGCGTTGACGTTGTGGACGGTGCCGTGGACGTCGGGCGCGACGCTGGAGACGACGGGGATCCGGCCGGCCTCGATGAGGTCGAGCACCGACTCGGGGCGCACCTTGGTGACCTCGCCGACGAGGCCGAGGTCGACCTCCTCGCCCTCGATGACGGTGCTGGCCGGGACGGCGGTGAAGAGACCGGCGTCCTCGCCCGAGCAGCCGACGGCGAGCGGGCCGTGCTCGTTGATGAGGCCGACCAGCTCGCGCTGCACCTGGCCGACGAGGACCATCCGGACGACGTCCATCGCCTCGGGGGTCGTCACGCGCAGCCCGCCGCGGAACTCCGACTCGATCCCGAGCTTGTCGAGCATCGAGGAGATCTGCGGTCCGCCTCCGTGCACGACGACGGGCTTGAACCCGGCGAAGCGGAGGAACGCGATGTCCTCGGCGAAGGCGCGCTTGAGCGTGTCGTCGGTCATGGCGTTGCCGCCGTACTTCACCACGACGATCTTGCCGTGGTACTGCTTCAGCCACGGCAGCGCGGCGGCGAGCGTGCGGGCCTTGGCCTGGTCGGGCTTGCTGGTGTCGAAGGCGCCCGTGGGGCTGCTGGAGTCGTTCATGAGGAGTACGCGCTGTTCTCGTGGACGTAGGCGTGGGTGAGGTCGTTGGTCCAGACGGTGGCCCGCTCGGACCCGGTCTTGAGGTCGATGGTCACGCTGACCTCGCGGCCGTTCAGGTCGACGGTCGCCGGGTCGGCGTGCGGCGTGGACTGCTTGCAGACCCAGACGCCGTTCATCGCGACGTCGAGGTCGGCGGGGTCGAACTGGGCCGACGTGGTGCCGATGCTGGCCAGCACCCGACCCCAGTTGGGGTCGTTGCCGAAGATCGCGGCCTTGAACAGGTTGCTGCGTGCCACGCTGCGGCTGACCTCGACGGCCTCGTCCTCGGTGGCCGCGTTGAGCGTCGTAATCGCGATCTCGTGATCGGCGCCCTCGGCGTCCTTGAGCAGCTGCATCGCGAGGTCCGTGCAGGCCTGCGTGAGCGCCTGGGTGAAGTCGTCGAGGCTCGGCGTGATCCCGCTGGCGCCGCTGGCCATCACGGTCACGGTGTCGTTGGTCGACATGCACCCGTCGGAGTCGAGCCGGTCGAAGGAGACCCGGGTCGCGGCGCGCAACGCCGTGTCGAGGTCGGCGGCCGGCACGACGGCGTCGGTCGTGAGGACGACCAGCATCGTGGCCAGCTGCGGGGCGAGCATGCCCGCGCCCTTGGCCATCCCGCCGATCGACCAGCCGGCGCCCTCGACGACGACCTGCTTGCTCACCGAGTCGGTGGTCATGATCGCCTCGGCGGCGTCCTGCCCGCCCTGCGCCGACAACCCGGCGTACGCCGCGTCGACACCGGCGAGCAGCTGGTCGCGGTCGTTGGTCAGCCCGATGAGACCGGTCGAGCAGACGACCACGTCGACCGCCCCGAACCCGAGGTGGCCCGCGACCTGCTCGGCGACCGCGTGGGTGGTCTGGAAGCCCTCGGGGCCGGTGTAGCAGTTGGCGCCGCCGGAGTTGAGGACGACCGCGCGAACGGTGCCGTCCTTGACGACCTCCTGGCTCCACAGCACCGGGTTGGCCTTGCAGCGGTTGGCGGTGAAGACCGTGGCGGAGTCGAAGGTGGGGCCGTCGTTGACGACGAGCGCGACGTCCTTGCCGCCGCTGGTCTTGAGGCCGGCCTCGACGCCGGCGGCACGGAAGCCCTGCGGGGTGGTCACACTCACGGCGCGACTCCGATCGTGGTGAGGCCGGTGGACTCGTCGAGGCCGAGGGCGAGGTTCATGCACTGCACGGCGGCGCCGGCGGTGCCCTTGGCGAGGTTGTCGACGGCGCCGACGGCGACCAGCCGGCGGGCGGCCTCGTCGAGCGTGGCCTGCACGTGCACGGCGTTCGAGCCGGTCACCGACTTGGTCTGCGGCCACAGCCCCTCGGGGAGCACGTGGACGAACGGCTCGTCGGCGTAGGCCTTCACGTAGGTCTCGCGCACGTCGTCGGCGGTGACGCCGTCCACGACGCGGGCCGAGCAGGTCGCGAGGATGCCGCGCGGCATCGGGACGAGGAGCGGCGTGAAGCTGACCGTGACCTTCCGCCCGGTCGCCTCGGCGAGGACGCCGGTGAGGTTCTGGGTGATCTCGGGGGTGTGGCGGTGGGAGCCGCCGACGGCGTACGCGCTGGCGTTGCCCATCACCTCGCTGCCCAGCAGGTGCGGCTTGGCGGCCTTGCCCGCGCCGCTGGTGCCGGAGGCGGCGACCACGACGACGTCGGGCTCGACGATGCCGGCGGCGATCGCGGGGGCGAGGGTCAGGGTCGAGACGGTCGGGTAGCAGCCGGGCACGGCGATCCGGGTCGCACCGCGCAGCTGCTCGCGCTGGCCGGGCAGCTCGGGCAGGCCGTAGGGCCAGGTGCCGGCGTGGTCGCCGCCGTAGAACCTCGTCCACTCCTCGGCGTCCTGGAGCCGGAAGTCCGCGCCGCAGTCGATGACCACCGTGCTCGGGTCCTGCGCCTGGAGCTGCTGGGCGAGCGCGCCGGACTGACCGTGCGGCAGCGCGAGGAAGACGACGTCGTGGCCGCCGAGGGTGTCGACGTTCGTCTCGACGAGCACGTGGTCGGCGAGCGGCACCAGGTGCGGTTGGAGCACGCCGAGCCGCTCCCCCGCGTTCGAGGCGCCGGTCAGGGCACCGATCTCGACATCGGGATGGGCCAGCAGGTGGCGGAGGACCTCGCCCCCGGCGTACCCGCTGGCTCCGGCGACAGCGACGCGCTTCCTGGTCATGTGCATGACCATACCGAACTCCGAATGACTATGCGACGTCGGGGTGCCGGGCGGCCTGCGTGGCGTCGGTCACGAACCCAGGTGCGGACCGTCGGCGGCGGTGCCTACCGTGCGGGCATGACGCTCTCGCCGGCTCTTCCGTACCCGCTCTACCTCGACCACATCCGCGCCGAGTCGCGCCGGTTCCGGGAGGTGCTGGCCACGTGCGACCCGGACGCACGGGTGCCCTCGTGCCCGGACTGGACCGCGGCCGACCTGCTCTGGCACCTCGCCGGGGTCCAGTGGTTCTGGGCGCGGACGGTGCGCACCCGGCCGGCGCCGCCGAGCGAGGACGTCTTGGAGCCGGAGCGCCCGGCGACGTACGACGGGCTGCTGGCGGCCCTCGACGAGCACTCCTCGTCGTTGGTCGCCGAGCTCGAGGCGGCTGGGCCGGACGCCGCGGCGTGGCACTGGGCGCCGGTGCAGACCGTCGGCACCAGCTACCGCCGGCAGGCGCACGAGGCGCTCATCCACCGGCTGGACGCGGAGCAGACCGCCGGGTCGGTGACGCCGCTGGATCCTGCGCTCGCAGCGGACGGCGTGCTCGAGCTGGTCGACGTGATGTACGGCGGCGACGCACCCGGGTGGGCCCGGTTCGAGCCGTCGGAGCACCTCGTGCGGATCGACCTGACCGACCGGGACGCCGCCATCGTGGTGCGCCCCGGGATGCTCCTCGGCACCGACCCGGACACCGGCGAGGTGCACGACGGCCCACACCTGTACGTCGTTGACGAGCCCGACACCGCCGCGTCGGCGGTCGTCGCCGGTGCGGCCGCCGACCTGGACGCCTGGCTGTGGAACCGACGCGACGCCGCCGGCATCGCCGTCTCCGGAGACCCCGCGGCGTACGAGGCGTTCCGAGCGGCGGTCTCGCAGCCGCTCGACTGAGCCCTCCGCCACCTCCGCCGCTCGTCAGCCGTGGCGTCGCTCGAGGACCGTGGCGCCGGGGCCGGTCAGGTCGGCGGCCGCCCCGCGGCGTCCGGCCATGGCCATCAGCACCGCCTCGCCGGGACCGCGCGCCTCGGGACCCCGCCCCACGGTCCAGTCGACGTCGGTCGCGACGAGACGCACGCCGCGCGCCTTCCAGAACCCGCGCAGCGGTGGCGCCGTTCGGGTGAAGTCGAGTGCGAACCGCAGGCGGGCGGGGTCGACCGTCCTCGGTCGGCCGAGCGGGCGCCGGATGTCCTGCTGGTGGATCAGCGCGTCCACCAGTCCCACGGCACCGCCGCGGGCGGCGGTGAGCCCGGTGGGTCGGGGGAACGCGCGGAGGCGCTCCATGAGCTCCGCCGGGCTCGCCGGCCCCTGCGCCCGGAGCGCCACGTCGTTGATCCGGCCGAGCACCAGGCGGCCGCGCACCATCCGGCCCACGACCTCCCGTGGGCCGAGGCCCTCGTAGCTGAGCACGTGGGCGACCACGTCGCGCACCGTCCAACCCGCGCACAGCGACGGCAGGAGCCACTCGTCCGCACGCAGCTCGGCGAGCAGCCCGGCCAGCTCGGCGCGCTCGCGCTCGGCCTCGCGCATGAGGTCCATGCGGCCGACCGTAGCTTCCTGCGGTCCCCCGTCGCCGGACGTGCGTGTCAGCTGCGCTGCTGGGCTCCGGTGAGCTCGGCGGCGCGGGCGACGGCGGCCTCGCGGGCTGCGGCCGTCTCGTCCTCGGTGAGCGTGCGGTCCGGTGCCCGGAAGCGGAGGGCGAAGGCGAGCGACGTGCGTCCCTGGCCCACCTGCTCGCCGGTGTAGACGTCGAAGAGCCGGATCGACTCCAGCAGCTCTCCCGCGCCCTCGCGCAGCGCGGCCTCCACGTCGGCGGCGCGGACGGAGTCGTCGACGACGAGCGCGACGTCCTCCTTGGCGACCGGGTAGGTGGAGAACTCCGGCGCGGGGACGACGTCGACGGCGTGCCGCAGCAGGGCGTCGAGGTCGAGCTCGACCGCGGCGGAGCGCTTGGGAAGGCCGAAGGACGCACAGACCTTCGGGTGCAGCTCGCCGGCCCGGCCGATCTCGGTGCCCTCGACCAGCACGCGGGCACAACGGCCCGGGTGCCAGGGCATCCGGGCGTCGGCCTCGACAGTGACCGCCACGCCGAGGTCGGAGGCGAGCCGCCGGACGACTGCGATGGCGTCGGCCCAGCCGGCCTCGCGGCCCTCGCCCCACCAGCCGGCGCGCTCGCGCTCGCCGGCCAGGACCACAGCGAGGTGCAGCGGCTGGGCGGGCAGCGCGTCGAGCAGCGCGGCCAGCTCCTCCTCGGTCGGGCGGCGGTCGACGCCGTAGATCGGTGCCGCGCCGCGGTCGGAGGGGAACGCGACGGTGCCGGTCTCGAAGAGCGCGACGCCGCTCGCGCCGCGGCCGACGTTGCGCGCGGCGGCCTTGAGCAGGCCGGGCAGGAGCGTGGTGGTGTAGGCCGGCTCCTCGTTCGAGAGCGGGTTGGCCAGGCGGACCGTGTTGCGCAGCGGGTCGTCCGTTGGCAGGCCGAGCTGGTCGAAGGCGGCGTCGCCGACGAACGGGAAGCTCACCACCTCGACGCAGCCGGCGCCGGCGAGCGTGCGGCCCACGCGGCGGCGCAGCCGCTGCTCGCGGGTCAGGCCGCGCCCGGCGCCCGGCGTCGGGAGCACCGACGGCACGTTGCGGTAGCCCACGACGCGCGCGACCTCCTCGACCAGGTCGAACGGGTCGACGAGGTCGGGCCGCCACGGCGGCACCGTCGCGGTCAGCTTCGTGCCGTCCTCGGCCACCTCGCAGCCGACGGCGCGCAGGTGCCGGATCGTCGTGGCCGGGTCGATCTCCATCCCGGTCACCCGGGCGGGGAGGTCGGCCTCGATCGTGATCGTGGTGCGCTCCGGCGGGGTGCCCACGACGGTGACGCCCGGCTCCGCCGTCCCGCCGCCGTACGTCGTCAGCAGCTCGACGACGCGGTCGGCCGCGGCCTCGCAGATCGTCGGGTCGACACCGCGCTCGTTGCGCTTGCCGGCCTCGGAAGAGATCTTGTGCCGCTTGCCGGTCCGGAACATCGCGACCGCGTCCCAGTGCGCGGCCTCGACCAGCACCCGGGTGGTGGTCTCCGACATCTCGGTCGCCTCGCCACCCATGACGCCGCCGAGGCCGATGATCCCCGAGTCGTCGGTGACGACCAGGTCCTCGGTCGAGAGCGCGCGGTCGGTGCCGTCGAGCGTGGTCAGCCGCTCGCCCTCGCGGGCGCGCCGCACGCGGATCGGGCCCTGCAGCTTGTCGGCGTCGTAGCCGTGGATCGGCCGGCCGGTCTCGAGCATCACGTAGTTGGTGACGTCGACGGCCAGCGAGATCGGCCGCATGCCGGCCAGCTGGATCCGCTGGACCATCCAGTCCGGGGTCGGCGCGGCCGGGTCGAAGCCGGACACGGTCCGCGCGACGAACACCGGGCAGCCGGCCGGGTCGTCGACGACGACCGGGTACCCCTGGTCGTCGGCGGGCGGGACGTCACGCTGCGTCGGGTCGGTGTACGACGCGTCGTACGCCAGGGCCGCCTCGCGGGCGACGCCGCGCAGGGAGAGCGCGTAGGCGCGGTCGGGGTTGATCTCGAACTCGATGACCTCCTCGTCGAGGCCGAGCACGCCGAAGGCGCTCTCTCCCGGCTTCCCGGCGTCCTCGGGCAACACGATGATGCCGCCCCCCGACGACAGAGCGTCCTCGCCGAGGCCGAGCTCAGCGGCCGAGCAGATCATGCCGGCGGAGACGTGGCCGTAGGTCTTGCGCGCGGAGATCGCGAAGTTCCCGGGCAGCACGCCGCCGGGCAGGACGACCACGACGAGGTCGCCGGGCGCGAAGTTGTGCGCGCCGCAGACGATGCCCTGCGGCTCGCCGGTGCCGTTGGCGTCGGCGACGTCGACGGTGCACCAGTTGATCGTCTTGCCGTTCTTCTGCGGCTCGGGCTCCATCGTGAGCACGCGGCCGACGACGAGCGGCCCGGTGATCTGGTCGCCGGGCTTCTCGATCGCCTCGAGCTTGAGCCCGAGGTCGGTGAGCTCGGCGGCCAGCGCCTCGGTGGTGAGGTCGGCCGGGAGGTCGACGTACTCGCGGATCCAGGAGACAGGGGTCTTCATGAGGTGCTCAGAGCTCGCTTCCGAAGGCGGTGGTGAACCGGACGTCGCCCTCGAAGAACCCGCGGAGGTCCTCCACGCCGTGGCGGAACATCAGGGTGCGGTCGATGCCCATGCCGAACGCGAAGCCGGTGAAGCGCTCGGCGTCGACGCCGCAGGCGGTGAGCACGCGCGGGTTGACGACGCCGCAGCCGCCCCACTCGATCCAGCCCTCGCCGCGGCACGTGCGACAGCGGGCCCCGTCGAGCTCGCCGGCACCGCGGCACACGAAGCAGAGCAGGTCGACCTCGGCCGACGGCTCGGTGAAGGGGAAGAACGACGGGCGGAAGCGCGTCGAGATGCCCTCGCCGAACATCGAGGTGGCGAAGTGGTCGAGGGTGCCCTTGAGGTGCGCCATCGTGATGCCCTCGTCGATGGCGAGGCCCTCGACCTGGTGGAACATCGGGCTGTGCGTGGCGTCGTACTCGTCGGTGCGGAAGACGCGACCGGGGCAGACGACGTAGATCGGCGGGGTGCGGGTCAGCATCGTGCGCGCCTGCACCGGCGAGGTGTGGGTGCGCAGGACGACGCCGTTGTCCTGCGGGTCGGTCCAGAAGGTGTCCTGCATGGTGCGGGCCGGGTGGTCCGGACCGAGGTTGAGCGCGTCGAAGTTCAGCCACTCCGCCTCGATGACCGGCCCCTCGGCGACCTCCCAGCCCATCGCCACGAAGATGTCCGCGATCAGCTCGGCACCGGTGGTGAGCGGGTGCCGCGCACCGGCGGGCACGCGGTCGGTCGGCAGGGTGACGTCGACGGTCTCCTCGGCCAGCATCCGCTCCTCGTGCTCGACCTCGAGCACGGCCTGCCGCTCCCCCAGCGCCTTCGCGACCGCGCCGCGCGCCCGGCCGATGCGCTGGCCGGCCTCCTTGCGGGCCTGCGGCGGCAGCGCGCCGATCTCGCGGTTCGCGAGCGCCAGCGGCGACCGGTCACCGGTGTGGTCGATGCGGACCTGCTTGAGCTCGGCGAGGTCGGTCGCGGCGGCGATGGCGGCCAGCGCGGCATCGCGCGCGGACTCGACCTCCTCGGGCTTCAAGGGCGTGACCTCCACGGGGTCGTAGTCGGTGTTGGGTCCGGACATGGCGTGCCTCTCGGAGCTGGTGGCCGGGGGTGTCGTCGGGCAGGCCCGGTCGAGGGGTCAGTCTAGGAAGCGGCGTACGGCGCCCGCGAACCGGTTCCTCCTCGACCCAGCGGTCAGGCGGGGGCGCTCTCGCGCACGACCAGGCGGTGCGGGACGACGAGGTCGCGGCCCGGCAGCGACCGGTCGGCCATCCGCTCCCCCAGCGTCGTCAGCGCGAGCTCGGCGAGCCGCTGCTTGTCCGGGGCAACGGTCGTGAGCGCGGGGACGGAGTAGCGACCGGCCTCGATGTCGTCGAAGCCGACGAGTGCGACGTCGTCGGGGACGCGGAGGCCGCGGTCGGCACACGCGCGGAGCGCGCCCAGCGCGAGCTGGTCGGTGAAGCAGAAGACCGCGTCCGGCGGCGCCGGCAGCGACAGCAGCGACTCCGTCGCACGGACGCCGTCGGCGTGGTGGAGGCGGTCGACCGGCACCTCGAGGGCTGCCTCGGGCGGGAGCCCACCGGCGGCGAGCGCCTCGCGGTAGCCGGCCAACCGGTGCCGCGCGGTCTCGTTGCTCAGGTGCGGCTGGAGGCCGACGGCCGCGATCCTGCGGCGGCCGGTGGCGACGAGGTGGGCGGTCGCCTCCCGCGCGGCGGCCTGGTTGTCGATGGCGACCCGGTCGACGTGCCCGAAGCCGGCCTGCTCCCCCAACATCACCACCGGGGGCGCGCCGGCGCGCCGCGAGACCTCCGCGGGCGTCAGCGCCCAGGGGCTGAAGACGACGCCGTCCACCCCGTGGCCGCGAGCGCCGTCGAGCAGGTCGCGCTCGCGCGCCGGGTCGCCGTCGGTCTGCTCGACGAGCACGGTCCAGCCGAGCTCCTCGGCGGCCCGGACCACGTGGGCGGCGAGCTCGGCGAAGTACGGCGAGTCGATCTCGGGCACGACGAGGCCGATGACGTCGCCCCGCCCTCGGCGCAGCTGCCGGGCGGCGATGTTGGGTCGGTAGCCCATCTCCTCGATCGCCCGCTGCACGCGCTCGCGGGTCGCGGGCGCCACGACCTCCGGGGCGTTCACGACGTTCGAGACCGTGCGCACGCTGACGCCCGCTCGTTCGGCGACGTCGCGCAGGTTGGCCCGGCTCATGCGCCCCTCTTCCTGGGTGGTCCGCGAAGTTCTTCGCGCAGGGTATTGCAACGTGGCATTGCAACGTTGCAAACTGGGTACCGGAGATCACATCGCAGCAGCACGACCGACCACAGCCATCCCGGGAGGACCCATGACCGCCGCAGCACTCGACGTACCGATCGACACCGAGGCCATCCGCCGGACCATCCACGAGGACGGGATCATCGGGTGCAAGGGCGCCTTCTCCCGCGAGTGGGTCGAGCAGCTGCGCGAGGACGTCGAGGCGGCCTTCGAGGAGGCGCAGTCCCGCGAGGGCGGCTCCGTCGGTCGCGGCCCGAACCGCTACTACGTGGAGATCCACCCCGAGGCCCTCCGCGGCTTCGTCGACCTCGTCGACCACCCGTGGGTCCGCGCCACGTGCGAGGCGATCCTCGGCCCCGACTACAAGATCGTCGAGGTCGGCTTCGACATCCCCTTCGAGGGCGCGAAGAACCAGCCGTGGCACCGCGACTTCCCCAGCCCGAAGGAGACCACCGAGGAGGGCCGCCTCACCTCGCTCGCCTTCAACGTGACCTGCGTCGACACCGAGGAGGACATGGGTCCCTTCGAGGTCGCGCCCGGCACGCACTGGGACAAGGGCGAGGAGTTCAACCACGGGATGTTCCCGCTGAAGAAGGAGTACGGCCGCTTCGAGGAGCGCGCCGTGCGGAAGTACCCGCAGATGGGTGACATCTCCGCCCGCTCCGCGCTGACCGTCCACCGCGGCACCAAGAACGAGTCGACCAAGTCCCGCCCCGTGCTGGTGCTCGGCGTCGACGCCCCCGGTGCCGGCAACGACGAGCACCACGACCTCGCGGTCACGCGCACCTACTGGGAGAACCTCCCCCAGCGCGTGCGCGACCACCTGGCCTGCCCGATCGTCGACGAGCTCACCCCGATCACCCAGAAGCACACGATCGAGGGACTGGTGATGGGCGAGGCCTGAGCCTCCGCTCCATCCCGGGCGCTCCGACGTACGACGGCCCGGCACCCACCTCGGGTGCCGGGCCGTCGTCGTCCGCGGACCAGTCCAGCGCCCCGGTGGACCGGTGGGCCGATCACCCCGCGCACGTCCGGTCCGCCGCCGGAGAGAAGGGACCGGCGCCCGGCGTCACCGATAGTGGTGAACCCCCGGGCGCCGGTCGTGGTCGAGCAGCAGCCGGCGGCGCTAGGTCCGGTCTCCGCGGGTCAGGACCCGCTGGAGCGTGACGACCAGCAGCAGGATCGTGCCGCTGACGACCGACTGCCAGTCGGAGTCGAGCGAGCCGATCTGGTTGATGACGTTCTTGATGACCTGCAGCAGCAGGACGCCGACCAGCGTGCCGAGCACGGTGCCGGCGCCGCCGGTGAGCAGCGTGCCGCCGAGGACGACAGCGGCGATCGCCTCGAGCTCGGTGCCGACGCCCAGGATGGTGACGCCTGAGGAGGTGTAGCTGGCGATCATCACGCCACCGAAGCCGGCGAGCAGCGCGGAGGCGACGTACGTCAGCACCTTGGTGCGCACCACGGGCAGGCCCATCAGGTCCGCGGCGTCCTCCTGGCCACCGATCGCCAGCACCGAGGCGCCGTAGGACGTGCGGTGCAGCACCAGCCCGCCGATCGCGAAGAACACCACGACCAGGATCACCGGGTAGGGGATGCCGAGCAGCTCACCCTGCGCGAGCTCGCGGAACGAGGAGCCGCGCGGCACCTTGTACGTCGTCGCGCCCTCGTCGCTGAGCAGCAGCAGGAGTCCGCGGGCGAACAGCAGGCCGGCCAGGGTGACGATGAACGGCGGCAGCCCACCGCGCGCGATCACCAGGCCCTGGACGAGCCCGATCGCGCCGCAGACGGCGAGCGGCAGGACGAACGCGGCGAGCGTGCCGTGCTGGGAGCCCCACGCCGCCAGCACCCCGCCGAGCGCGAAGACGCTCCCGACCGAGAGGTCGATGCCGCCGGTCATGATCACGAAGGTCATGCCCAGCGCGAGCATCGCCAGGAACGACGCCTGGACCGCGATGCCGGTGATGTTGCCCTGGCTGGCGAAGCTGTCGAAGCTGACGCTCGCCACCGCGACGACGACGACGAAGATCGCCAGCGCCCCCTGCCGCTGCACCAGCGAGGCGAACCGCGCGCGGTTGGCCAGCGCCGCCTCGGGCGCGTTGGAGGTCGCCGGGTCGACCGTGGTGGTGCTCATGAGCGTCGCGCCTTTCCTCGGCCGAGCTGGACGTAGACCGCCGCGATGACGATGACCGCCTGGACGATCTGCGCGGTCGAGTCGGGGATGTCGTGGAAGATGAGCGTCGCCGTGATCAGCTGCATCAGCAGCGCACCCGCGATCGTGCCGAGGATCCGCACCTGCCCACCGGACAACGGCGTGCCGCCGATCACGACGGCGGTGATGGCGGAGAGCTCGATCAGCTGACCGAGCTTGGTCGGGTCGGAGGCCTGCGACCGGGCCGCCAGCAGGATGCCGGCCATCGCGGCGAGCAGCCCGGAGACGACGTACGTCGTCACGAGCACGCGCCGCACCGGCAGGCCGGCGAGCTGGGCGGCCAGCTTGTTGCCGCCGACCGCGACGAGCTGGCGACCGTAGGTCGAGCGCCGCACGACGAGCCAGACGACCAGCGAGACGAGGGCGGCGATGACGACGACGTAGGGCACGCCCGCCACGTCGCCGGTGCCGAGCGAGACCAGTCCGGGCTCGGTGATGCTCTTGATCTCGCCGCCGAAGAGGTTGGCCACGCCGCGGATCGCCACCATGAGGCCCAGCGTCGCGACGATGGGTTGGACGCCCACCACCCCGACCAGCACGCCGGCGATCAGCCCCACGACGGCTCCGGCCACGAGGCCGATGGCGATCGCGCCGACCGAGCCGTAGCCGACGTACAAGGGGATGAGCGCGGCGGCCAGGGCCATGACCGCGCCGACGGAGAGGTCGATGCCCTCGGTGCCGATGACGAGCGCCATGCCGAGCGCCACGATGACGACCGGGGCGACCTGGACCAGCTGCAGCCGCAGCGTGCCGGTGCTGACGAAGTTGTCGGTCAGGAAGACGTTGGCGAGCAGGAGGAGACCGAGGGCGACGAACACGCCGTTGCGGCGCACCCAGTCGATGTCGAAGCTCGTCCCGGTCCGCTCGGAGCGCTCGGCCGCGGTGGCCGTCGCGGTGCCGTCACTCACGCGTGCTGCCCCTCTGTCTGGGTCGGTGCCTGTTTGGCTGCCTGGTTCGTCGCCGGGCTCGGTGACTGAGAGTCGGGCTCGCGGTCGCCCGCGAGGGCCGCCAGCAGCTCGCTGCTGCTCAGGTCGGTGCTGTCGAGCTCGGCCTGGACATGGCCGTCGTGCAGCACGACGATGCGGTCGGCCCCCTCGACGAGCTCGTCCATCTCGCTGGAGATGAGCACGACCGCGAGGCCCTGCTCGGCCAGCTCGTCGATGAGTCCCTGGACCTCGGCCTTGGCGCCCACGTCGATGCCCCGGGTCGGCTCGTCGAGCAGGAAGACCGTCGGCTCGGTGGCCAGCCACCGCGCGATGAGGACCTTCTGCTGGTTGCCGCCGGAGAGCTCGCGGACCTTCTGGTCCGGGCTCGAGGCCTTGATCCGCAGTCGCTTCATGAAGGTGTCGACCAGCGCGTCGATGCGCGCCTCGGAGACGACCCCCGCCTGCGACATCCGCGGGAGGACGGCCAGGGCGATGTTGTCGCGGACCGAGAGGTCCGGGACGATCCCCTCCGCCTTGCGGTCCTCGGAGAGCAGTGCGACGCCCGAGGCGAGCGCGCCGCGCACCGAGCCGGTGCGCACCTTGCGCCCGGCGACGGTGACCTCCCCCGAGCGGGCCTTGAGGGCGCCGTAGACCGCCTTGACCGTCTCGCTGCGGCCGGAGCCCAGCAGGCCGGCCAGGCCGACCACCTCGCCGGGACGCACGGTGAGGTCGACGCCGTGGAGCCGGTTGGCGACCTCGAGCCCGGAGACCACCAGGGCCGGCTCGCCGGCCTTGAGGTGGGACGACCCGAACTCGGTGGCGCCCTCGGCGCGCACCTCCTCGATGTCGCGCCCCAGCATCTTCGAGACGAGGTCGAGGCGGGTCATCTCGGTCATCGGGCCGGTGTGGACCCACTCGCCGTCGCGGAGGATGGTGACCCGGTCGCACAGCTCCCACAGCTCGTCGAGGCGGTGGGAGACGAAGACCAGGCCGACGCCGCGATCGCGGAGGCCGCGGGCGACGCGGAAGAGCGTCTCGACCTCCGCGGTCTCCAGCGACGAGGTCGGCTCGTCCATGATCACCACGCGGCTGTCGACCGACATCGCGCGGGCCAAGGCCACCATCTGCTGCGAGCCCAGCCCGAGCCGACCGAGCTCGGCGGTCACGTCGATGTCGATCCCCAGCTCGGCCATCAGCTCGCGGGCCCGCTTGTTCATGGCCCCGACGTCGATGAGGCCGAACCGCCGCGGCTCGCGGCCCAGGAAGATGTTGCGCGCCACGCTCAGCAGCGGGACGAGATTGACCTCCTGGTAGATCGTCGAGATGCCGACGTGCTGGGCGTCGGCGGGGCGGCGGAAGTGCACCGTCTCGCCGGCGTACCGGACCTCGCCGCCGTCGGGGGTGTAGACGCCGGTGAGGACCTTGATCAGGGTCGACTTGCCCGCGCCGTTCTCGCCGACGAGCGTGTGGATCTCGCCGGCCCGGAGCTCGAAGTCGACGCCCTTGAGGGCGTGGACGCCGCCGAAGGACTTGGTGACCCCGACCGTCTGGAGGACGGGGTCACCGACGCCCGCGGCGGCCGCGGTGGCCGCGCTGGAGTGCTGGGTCACGGGTCGCTCAGAACGCCTTGCCGAGGTCCTGCTCGGCGTTCTCGCTGGTGTAGGAGTCGTCCTCGATGATGACGTCCTCGGGGATCTCCTCGCCGGCGAAGAAGTCCTCGGCGGTCTGGAACGCCAGCGGGCCGAAGCGCGGGTTGGACTCGATGACGGCGTTGATGTCGCCGTCGACGATCGCCTGGACCGCGTTGCGGGTGCCGTCGATGGAGACGATCTTGATGTCCTGGCCCGGGTCCATGCCCGCGGCGCGGACGGCGGTGACGGCGCCGAGCGCCATCTCGTCGTTGTGCGCGTAGATCGCGGTGATGTCGGGGTTGGACTGGAGCAGCTGCTCGGTGACCGACTGGCCCTCGTCGCGTGCGAAGTTGGCGGTCTGCTCGGCGATGATCTCCAGGTCGGGGTACTCCTCCTCGACCCGGTCCTTGAAGCCCGCGTTGCGCTCGTCGGTGACGTTGTTGCCCGAGGAGCCGAGCAGGATCGCGACCTTCGCCTCGCCGTCGGTGGCGGTGGCGAGCTCGTCGGCGGCGCGCTGGCCCTGGTCGTAGAAGTCCGAGCCGAGGAAGGCGACGTAGTCCGAGCAGGGCTCGTTGGTGACCTTGCGGTCGATCGTCAGGACCGGGACGCCCTTCTTCTTCGCGGCGTCGAGCGCCGGGTCGAGGCCGTCGGAGTTGACCGGTGCGACGATCAGGAACTGGGCGCCCTGGTTGAGCATGTCCTGGATGTCGGCGATCTGCTTGGGCAGCTCGGCGTTGGCGTTGGTGGTGATGAGCTTCTTGACGCCCACCTCCTGCGCGGCCGCCTTGATCGACTCGGTCTCCGCGGCGCGGAAGGCGGCGGTGTCCGGCTCGGACTGGGAGAAGCCGACGACGGCGTTCTTCAGGTCCAGCTTCTCGGCGCCGTACTTCTCCAGCGTGCACCCGGGACCGGAGCTTTCGGTCTCCTTGACGACCTGCTCGTCGTTGCCGCTGCCCGCGTCGGAGGCGGTGTCGTCCCCGGAGTTGGTGCACCCCGACAGCGCCAGGCCGGCTGCGGCGACCGCCGCGAGGGACCTCCACGCGGCGGTGGACTTCTTGCTCGTCATCTCTGCTCCTCGAAGTGGTCGGTGCGACTGCGCGAGATCGCGTGAGATCACTGTCACAGCCTCGGACAAGCAAACATGACCGCACACGAAAGCGCAACGGGTCGCTTGAAGTTCACCCGAACGCACACCGGGAGCACCGCGCCTCTCGACGGGAACGGACGCCATGGCGTACCGTCCCGCGTGGAAAGTGGGCTGGAACACACCGTCACGCGGTGGTCCGCACACGTGCGAACGCACACCACATTCGAACATCGCGACTGCATCCAACGCCGACACGCCGTCCGCCCGACCCACGGGACGGCTCGAGAGGGGCCCCATGCTCGCCGCCGAGCGTCAAGCGCGCATCCTGCAGGAGGTCGAGCACCTCGGGGCCGTCCGGGTCAGCCAGCTCGCGCGGCTCCTCGAGGTCTCCGAGATGACCATCCGGCGCGATCTCGACAACCTCGCCGCGAAGGGCGCCGTGGAGAAGGTCCACGGTGGCGCGACGGTCGCCGGCGGCACCCGCCCGAGCACCGACGAACCGGGGTTCGAGGCCAAGTGGGCCCAGGAAACCGCCGAGAAGGAGGCGATCGCCGCCGCCGCGGCGGCGATGGTGCGGCCGGGCTCGGCCGTCGGCCTGTCGGCAGGCACGACGACCTGGACGCTCGCGCACCACCTGCGCTCGATCCCGGGACTGACCGTCGTCACCAACTCCATGCGGGTCGCCGACGTCCTGCACAAGGCCCCCGGCGGCGCCCCCAACGTCGTCCTCACCGGCGGCGTCCGCACGCCCTCCGACGCGTTGGTCGGTCCGGTCGCGGTCTCCTCCCTGCGGCTGCTCCACCTCGACCTGGTCTTCCTCGGCGTGCACGGCATCCACCCCCGCGCCGGGTTCACCACCCCGAACCTGCTCGAGGCCGACACCGACCAGGCGCTGGTCGCCGCGGGTCAGCGCCTCGTGGTCCTCGCCGACCACACCAAGTGGGGGATGATCGGCATCAGCACGATCGCGCCCCTGGACCGCGCCGACGTCGTCGTCACCGACGACGGCCTGCACGAGGACGGCCGCGCGACGATCCGCGAGCTCAGCGTGGAGCTCGTCGTGGCGCCGGTCGCCGGGGCCCGGGCCGCGACCGCTCGCGACGCGGCGAGCGTCTCGTGAGCCGCGGAGGGGCCGAGCACCTGCTCGAGCACGCCGACTACACGGCGGTCGCGACCGAGGTGGGCGGCGGGCTGCGCCAGGTGCGCCACGGCGGCCGCGACCTCGTCCGGCCGTACGCCGCCGACGAGGTCCGCCCGCGCTTCCGCGGGTCGGTGCTGCTCCCCTGGCCCAACCGGGTCGCCGACGGGCGCTACCGCTCCGGCGGCGAGGAGCACCAGCTCCCGCTGACCGAGCCGGAGCGCGGGAACGCCCTGCACGGGCTGGTCTGCTGGGTCCGCTTCGAGGTGGTCGAGCGCGACCGCTCCTCGATCACGCTCTCCCACCGGCTCGTCCCGCAGCAGGGCTACCCGTTCGAGCTCGACGTGCGGGTGCGCCACGCGCTCGCCGACGACGGCCTGACCACCACGGTCACCACCCGGAACACCGGCGTCGGGGAGGCGCCGTACGGCGTCGCTCCGCACCCGTACCTCGTCGCCGGGCCCGGCCCGGTCGACGGCTGGACGCTGCGGCTGCCCGTCGCCGAGGTGCTGGAGGTGACGCCGGACCGGCTGCTGCCGCTGGACCGCTCCCCCGTCGCCGGGACCGACCGTGACTTCCGCACCGCCCGGCTCATCGGCGGCACCGAGCTCGACCACGCCTTCACCGGTGTCGTCGCCGACGACGACGGCCGCGCGCGCGTCGTGCTGCACGACGACGACGGCGTGGGTGCCGTGTGCACCTGGGACCCGACGGTCCTGCCCTGGCTGCAGGTCCACACCGGCGACCTGCCGCTCGAGCCGGACAACCACCGGCGCGGGCTCGCCGTCGAGCCGATGACCTGTCCGCCCGATGCGTTCAACAGCGGCGAGGACCTCGTCGTGCTTGCGCCCGGCGAGGAACACGTCGCCGCGTGGACGATCGGGGCGTACGCCGGCTAGACCCGTCCGTTGCCACCTCGACCCTGCGGGAGTGCCACCTCGACCCTGCGGGAGTGCCACCTCGGCGGGGTCACTCCTGGCGGCGGTCGTCGGTGGGCCAGGTGGTGACCAGGCGGGCGCCGCCACCGGGGGCGTCGGCGATGATGACCGTGCCGCCATGGGCGCGGACGAGGCCGTGGACGATGTAGAGGCCGAGGCCGGAGCCCCCGCGGGCGCCGCCCTTCCAGAACTTCGTGAACACCCGGCGGCGCATCTCCTCGGGGATGCCGGTGCCCTCGTCGTCGACGGTGATCCGCACGCCGGGCGGGTCGGACTCGTGCCCCTCGGCGACCGCCTCGAGATGGACCCGGACGGCGCCGTCGCCGTGCCGCACGCCGTTCTCGACCAGGTTGGTGACGACCTGGGTGAACTTGTCGGGGTCGACCCGGACCGACGGCAGGCCCGCCCCGCCGTCGGCGCCGAGGTCGAGGTCGATCGGGCGCGCGGTGCCGGCCCGCACCGACTCCACGATCCGGGTCACCAGCACCGTGACGTCGGAGGGACGGGGGTAGAGCTGGAGGCGGCCGGTGTCGATCCGCGCGACGTCGAGGAGCTCGGCGATGAGCCGGCTCAACCGGTCGGAGTCGGCGCTGACCGTGGTGAGCATCAGCTTCTTCTGCTCGTCGTTGAGCTTGTCCCAGCGGTTGAGCAACGCCTGGACGAAACCCTTGACGCCGGTGAGCGGCGAGCGGAGCTCGTGGGCGACGGTCGCGACCAGGTCGGAGCGCTCGCGGTCGAGCCGCGCGCGGCCGCGTCCGGACCGGAGGGTGACCGCCACGCGGCGCACCGGCTCGGTCGGCGCGGCGCGGTGGATCCGCGCGGCCACGAGCACCTCGGTGCCGTCCGGGAGCAGCCACGACTGCTCGGGGACCGCGGTGCGCGTGGCGATGCCGACGTACGGCGTGTTGCAGGCCACCCACGCCCGACCGTCCTGGTCGCGCAGCGCGAGCACGTCGGCCAGCGGGCGACCGACCGCGTCCGCGGGTGCGACGCCGAGCATCCGACCGGCGAGGGCGGAGACCAGCACCACCCGCTGGTCGGCGTCGGCGACGACGACCCCGTCGGGCAACGAGTCGGCGAGGTCCTGGGCGTCCACGAGCGCCACCCTAGGCCGGATCGTCAGGGTCGCGGGTTGGTCCGCGTCCAGCGCTTCTCGTCGCGGCGGTGGCCGGTCGCGGCGAGGCACCGGTGGCACACGCTGGTGACCCGGTCGGCGTCCCGGCCCGTCGCAGGCTGCACGTCGGCCCACTCGACGTGGGAGAACCGTCCAAGCCGGGCCTTCTTCACCGGGATGCCGCAGAGCGTCTGGTTCGTCCCCGGCAGCCAGGCGTGCACCTCGCCGGCCGGTGTCCGGAACCCGTCCGGGTCGGTCCAGGAGTCCGTGGCGGCCACCATCGTGCGCATGCCGTGCGGGTTCCCCGGGCCGGGGGCGGCATACCGTCCCGCTGGTCGCGCAACGAGTGCGGGGGTCAGGAGCGCTGGGCCCGGGCGGAGGCGTAGAGGCAGAGGGCGGCGGCGGTGGAGAGGTTGAGGCTCTCGGCGCGGCCGTGGATGGGGATGCGGACCCGGTGGTCGGCGAGCTCGGCGAGCTCCGCCGGCAGGCCCCAGGCCTCGTTGCCGAACAGCCACGCGGTCGGCCGGGCGAGCAGCGGCTCGGCCTCGGAGGCGTGCAGGTCGACCTCGCCGGCGCCGTCGGCCGCGAGGACCACGAGCCCGGCGGCCTGGGCGGCGCGGACGGCCGAGGCGGCGTCCGCCTCGACGGCCAGGGGCAGGTGGAAGACGCTGCCGACGCTGGCGCGCACGGTCTTGGGGTTGTGGGCGTCGACCGAGCTGCCGGCGAGCACCACGAGGTCCGCGCCCGCGGCATCGGCGCAGCGGACCACGGTGCCGGCGTTGCCGGGGTCGCGGACGTCGGCGCAGATCGCCACGAGCCGGTGCGGTCGGTCGGAGACGAGGAGGTCCGTCAGCGGTCGGTCGAGGTGCCGGCAGACCGCGACGACACCGGCCGGGGTGACGCTGTCGCTCAGCGAGGCGAGCGCCTTGTCCTCGACCAGGGTCCAGCGGACCCCGGCGCCGTCGGCGGCGGCCGCCAGCGCGGCGTACGCCTCGGTGGCGGCGACCGTCGCGAAGACCTCGACGACGGTGCCCGGCGAGCCGAGCGCGCCCTCGACGGCCTTCGGGCCGTCAGCGAGGAACAGCCGCCGCTCGGTGCGTACCGAGCGGCGGCTGAGCCTGCGTGCGTCCTTGACGCGAGCGTTGCTCGCGGCGAGGGGCGGAGTGGTCGTCAGGCCGAGGCCTCCGCCTTGGGGGCGTTGACGTCGGCCGGGAGCGCGGCCTTGGCGACCTCGACCAGCGCGTTGAACGCTGCGATGTCGTTGACGGCCAGCTCGGCCAGGATCTTGCGGTCGACCTCGACACCGGCGAGGTTGAGGCCCTGGATGAAGCGGTTGTAGGTCATCCCCTGGGCGCGGGCCGCAGCGTTGATGCGCTGGATCCACAGCTTGCGGAAGTTGCCCTTGTTCTTGCGCCGGTCGTTGTAGCTGTAGACCAGCGAGTGGGTGACCTGCTCCTTGGCCTTGCGGTACAGGCGCGAGCGCTGGCCGCGGTAGCCGCTGGCGCGCTCGAGGGTCGTACGGCGCTTCTTCTGGGCGTTGACCGCCCGCTTGACGCGTGCCATCTGTGTTGCTCCTTGGTGCTCAGGGTCTCGACGGGCTCATCGGCTGCTGCCGACGACCCACCGTGGATCGGGGTGGGGCGAGGTCAGAGACCCAGCATCTTCTTCGCGCGCTTGACGTCGGCCTTGGCCAGCTCGACCGTGCCGGTCATCCGGCGGGTGACCTTCGAGGGCTTCTTCTCGAGGTTGTGGCGCTTTCCGGCCTTCTCGCGAAGGATCTTGCCGGAGCCGGTCACCTTGAAGCGCTTGCTGGCACCGGAGTGCGTCTTGTTCTTCGGCATCTCTGTCTCTCTCTCGTCGTCCTGCCGACGGCACGGTGGTGCTGCGGCGGAAGTCTGTCGGGCGAGCGGGGCGTGGCCCCGTCCACGTGACGTCAGGCGTCGATCTCGGGGTCGAGGTTCTCGGAGCGGCGGCGCTCCTTCTTCTGCGCCACCGGGCCCGCGGCGTGCGCGGCCTCGCGCTCCGCCTGCTCCTCGGCCTCGGCCGCGGCGCGCTCGGCGGTGCGGGCGTCCTTGGCCGCCTGCACGTCGACCTTGGCGTCGGCCTTCTTCTTGTGCGGGCCGAGGACCATGACCATGTTGCGGCCGTCCTGCTTGGGCGAGGACTCGACGAAGCCGAGGTCGGTGACGTCCTCGGCCAGGCGCTGCAGCAGGCGGAAGCCCAGCTCGGGGCGGTGCTGCTCACGACCGCGGAACATGATCGTGATCTTGACCTTGTCCCCGGCCTTGAGGAACCGCACGACGTGACCCTTCTTGGTCTCGTAGTCGTGCGCGTCGATCTTCGGACGAAGCTTCATCTCCTTGATGATCACGTTCGTCTGGTTCCGACGGGCCTCGCGGGCCTTCTGGGCGTTCTCGTACTTGAACTTGCCGTAGTCCATGAGCTTGCAGACCGGCGGGCGCGCCATGGGAGCCACCTCGACCAGGTCGAGGTCGGCCTCCTGCGCGAGGCGAAGGGCGTCGGCCGTCGGGACGATGCCGACGGTCTCGCCGTTGGGTCCAACGAGGCGGACCTCGGAAACCCGGATCCGGTCGTTGATACGAAGCTCGGTGCTGATGTGTCCTCCTGGTGGCTACGTGGCCGGAGTCCCAGCGCCGTCCCGGTTCGGTCCCGGGAAGCACGAAAGGCCTCCGCTGACGCAAGCGGAGGCCTGATCACTACCTGTCGCCACGACACGCACGACGAACGTGCACGCCACGGCCGGAGCCTTGCAGGACCGGACCCGACGACCTCGCGGTCGATGCGGGTGGGAGACGGATGGTGCTGGTCCCCGCTTGTGGATCTGCTCCCCGGTCCAGGACATGCCTGACCCAGGTCACTGATCGGTCAACACAGGAGACTAGCCGATCATTCCGGCCCGGGCGAATCCCCAGGCGGGTCCCCGGCCGCCTCCGCGGGCCGGACCCACACCTGGCGCTCCCCCACCCGCGCGAGGGTCCAACCGGCCGCGAGGGCGTGGAGGTCCTCGCCCTCGACCACGACGCGCACGGGGCCGGCCACGTCGACCAGCAGGGCGGCCGCGCCCTCCTGCACCGCCGACTGGGCGGCCACCCGCGCCGGCACCGGCACCGGCCGGGCGGCCGGGTCCCACGCGGCCATCGCCGCGGTGCCGGAGAAGGACAGCAGCGCCAGCCTGCCGTCGGCGCCGGTCAGCAGGACCGCTGCCATGTCGGAGCTCTTGTCGTGCGCCAGGCCGTGCTCGTCCACCTCGACCTCGCCGAGCACCGCGACCACCGGCACGAGGAGCCGGCAGCCGGTCAGGGCGGCCAGGACGTCGCCGTACCGGCGTCGGTCCGAGGCGTACGCCGTCGCTGCCGCGACGAGGGCGGGCGGCGCCTCGCCGGTGTCGTCGGGGAAGCCCGGTCCGAGCAGCCGCTTCTGGTCGGGACGCTCGGCAGGCTCGGTCACGTCCGCGATGGTCTCAGACGGGCACGCGGGATCGACGACGCGTCCAAAGTCGAGCGAGTCGCTTGACTTAAGTGTCCAAAGTTCGTAGACATACGCCCCATGGACACGACCACCGCTCCCGTCGGAGTCGCCGTCGGCCCCGGGCAGCAGGAACGGCCGGCCGCCGTACGTCGCCGCCGACCACCCCTGCGCCCGCTGCGCCGCTGGGTCTCCCCCGTCGCCCTCGTGGCGCTCTGGCAGCTCGCCTCCTCCACCGGCGTGCTCGACGAGCGCCAGCTCGCCTCGCCGGCACAGGTCGCCGCCACCGCGGTCGACCTGGTGCAGGCCGGGACCCTGGGCACCCAGACCCTGATCTCCCTCCAGCGCGTCGGCCTCGGGTTCGCCATCGGCGCGACCATCGGGTTGGCGCTCGCGGTCGTCGCCGGCCTCTCCCGGATCGGCGAGGACGCGATCGACCCGCCCATGCAGATGCTGCGCACGCTGCCGCACTTCGGCCTGGTGACGCTCTTCATCATCTGGTTCGGCATCGGGGAGACGCCCAAGGTCGCGCTCATCGCGCTCGGCGCCACCTTCCCGCTCTACCTCAACACCCTCGGCGGCATCCGCGGCATCGAGCGCAAGACCCTGGAGGCCGCCAAGGCGCTGCACCTGACCTGGGTCCAGCGCATCCGGCACGTCGTCATCCCCGGCGCGCTGCCCCAGACCCTGGTCGGGCTACGGCAGAGCCTCGGCATCGCGTGGCTCTCGCTGATCGTCGCGGAGACCATCGCCTCCCAGTCCGGCCTCGGCCACATGATCAACCACGCCAAGGACTTCCTCCAGACCGACGTGATCGTCGTCGGCCTCGCCGTCTACAGCCTGCTCGGTCTCGCGACCGACGCCGTCGTCCGCTACCTCGAGAGGAAGGCCCTCGCATGGCGCTCCTGACCCCCGGCACCACCACCGCCCCCGGCACCGCCTCCACCACCGGACGCGGCGGCGCGTCGCGGCCGGACGGCGAGCACGTCGCCCGCGTCCGCGGCCACCACCGCTCCTTCGGCGACACCCACGTGCTGCGCGCGATCGACCTCGACATCCGGCACGGCGAGATCGTCGCCCTGCTCGGGCGCAGCGGCTGCGGCAAGTCGACCCTGCTGCGCAGCCTGGCAGCGCTCGACCCGTCGCCGGCGGGCGAGGTCGAGGTCACCGGCCGCACCGGCGTCGCCTTCCAGGAGCCCCGACTGCTCCCCTGGCGCACGGTCCAGCAGAACGTCGCCCTGGCGCTCCTCAACAGCCGTGAGCGCAGCCAACGGCACACCCGCGCCGAGGAGACCCTGGCCGAGGTCGGCCTGGGCGAGAAGCTCGACGCCTGGCCGCTGCAGCTCTCCGGCGGGCAGGCCCAGCGGGTCTCGCTGGCCCGCGCGCTCGTCAGCAACCCCGCGCTCCTGCTGCTCGACGAGCCGTTCAGCGCCCTCGACGCGCTGACGCGCATCGAGATGCACCAGCTCGTGGTCGAGCTCTGGCGCCGCCACTCGATGGCGATCCTGCTCGTCACCCACGACGTCGACGAGGCCTTGGCACTGGCCGACCGCCTCGTCGTCATGGACGGCGGCCGCATCGGCCGCACCTGGGAGATCACGCTGCCGCGCTCGGACCGCGCACCCTCCCAGCCCGACATCGCCCGCACCCGCGCCGAGGTCCTCGGGGCC
>NZ_JAANMS010000047.1 GCF_011250565.1 Nocardioides sp. IC4_145 | reverse complement strand
GGACATGTCGCCGTACCGCTCACCCACCACGGCGCCGCGCGGCACCGCTTCGTCGAGCCGTCGCAGGTCGTCGGCGTCGAGCGTGACGTCCAGCGCGCCGACGTTCTCCTCCAGGTAGCGCACCTGCTTGGTCCCCGGGATCGGCGCGACGTCGTCGCCCCGCGCGAGCACCCACGCGAGCGCGAGCTGGCCCGGGGTGGCGCCCTTCTCCTCGGCGATCTCGCGGACGCGGTCGACCAGCCGGAGGTTGGCGCGCAGGCCCTCGCCGTTGAGGCGCGGGAAGTACGCCGTGCGGCGCGAGTCGTCCTCGCCCAGCGACGACTCGTCGGTGATGGCGCCGGTGAGGATCCCGCGGCCGAGCGGGGAGTACGGCACCAGGCCGATGCCCAGCTCGCGGATGGTCGGGAGGATCTCGTCCTCGAGGTCGCGGGTGAACAAGGAGTACTCCGTCTGCAGCGCCGTGATCGGGTGCACCGCGTGCGCGCGGCGGATCGTCGCGGCCGAGGCCTCGGACAGGCCGAGGTGGCGCACCTTGCCGGCCTGCACCAGCTCGGCCATCGCGCCGACGGTCTCCTCGATCGGGACCGACCTGTCGACGCGGTGCTGGTAGTAGAGGTCGATGTGGTCGACGCCCAGCCGGGCCAGGGAGGCGTCGCAGGCGGACCGGACGTACTCCGGGCGACCGTTGATGCCGACCCGGGTGCCGTCGGGCCGGCGCTCGTTGCCGAACTTCGTCGCCAGCTGCACCTCGTCGCGGCGGTCCTCGATCGCGGCGCCGACGAGCTGCTCGTTGGTGAACGGGCCGTACATGTCGGCGGTGTCGAGGAACGTCACGCCGAGGTCCAGCGCCCGGTAGATCGTCTCGGTCGCGGTCCGCTCGTCGGCGGTGCCGTAGAACTCCGACATCCCCATGCAGCCCAGCCCGAGCGCCGAGACGGTCAGGGGGGAGGCGGTGCCGAGGGTGCGGTGCTGCGTCACGGAGGTCGTCATGGACCCCATCGAACGCCTGCCGTCCAAGCCGCGTCCTTGGGTCGGCGCGGGGCGCGGGGCGCGGGGGCGGGGTGCAGGGGTCACCGGTTCACCGGTGACCCCCTCGGTTACCACGGCAGATCTCCCGTGGGAAGCGAGGAACTCCCGTGGGAAGCCCGGTCAGGGGCGGTCGAGAGCGGGGCGCTCGAAGGTCGCGGTCGCGTAGGGGCCGCCGACGTGGGCGGCGTCCCAGTCGTCCTCGGGGGAAGGCTGGATGCGGTCGGCCCAGTCCTCGGCGTCGTCCTGGGGCTCGTAGCCCAAGACGCGGCCGGGCTCGAGGTCCCACCAGGCGCGGGTGTTGGCGGAGATGCCGTAGAGCACCGCGAAGCCGGGGGCGGTGGCCGTGAGCGCGGCGTCGACCATCCGCACGCAGTCGTCGTGGGAGAGCCAGGTCGAGAGGTTGCGGACGGTCTCGGGCTCGGGGAGGAACGAGCCGATCCGGCAGGCGACGGCGTCGATGCCGTACCGGTCGACGTACAGGCTCAGCAACGCCTCGGCCGCGACCTTGGAGACGCCGTAGAAGGTGTCGGGCCGCGGGCGGGCGTCGACGCCGACCAGGTCGCGGCGCGGCGTGCGGCCGACGGCGTGGTTGGAGGAGGCGTAGACCATGCGGCGCACGTCGTGGGCCACCATCGCGTCGAGCAGCGCGCCGGTGGTGACGACGTGGGAGGTCAGCGAGTCCGGGAGGTTGGCCTCGCCGGGGTGGCCGGCCAGGTGGACGACGGCGTCGAGCGCCTGCTCGGCGAAGACCGCGTCGACGGCGTCGGGGTCGGTGCAGTCCAGGGCGTACCAGGGACCGTCCTCGCCCGACGGCTGCGGCAGCCGGTCGAGGCCGACGACGTCGTGCCCGCGGTCGACCAGGCCCAGGCAGACGACCCGGCCGATGCTGCCGGCGGCGCCGGTGACCAGGACCTTCATGCGCGGTCGGGGCGGAGGTCAGTCCTGCGGGACCACGCGGCGGTAGACATCGATGCGTTCTCCGAGCTCGGTGAAGAGGGCCTGGTTCAGCCGGAACGCTACCTTCACCTCGTCGACGACCCGGGCGACCCCGGCGGCGTCGAGGCCGAGCCCGTCGAGGCGCGCGCGGTAGGCGTCCTTGTACGGCTTCGGCTTCGGGATCTCCGGGAAGGCGTAGAACGCCGCGCCGGCCCCGTCGAGGTCGAACGCCCGGTCCAGGACCCGCCCGATCGCCTGGCCGCCGGAGAGGTCGCCGAGGTAGCGCGTGTAGTGGTGGGCGACCAGGTCGCCGCCCCACTCCGCGCCCTGGAGCCGCGAGACGTACGCCGCGGCGGCGGGCGACTCGTCGACCGCCAGGTCGTGCGGTGCCCCGGGCGCCCAGTGGTCGAGGTCGGCGTCGATGGCGGCGAGCCGCTCGAGGGCCGGGTCGTGCACGGCGGCGACCAGCGGGTCGTCGGTGCGGGCGCGCAGGGCGGTCTCCATGGCCGCGTACACGCAGCGCAGCCGCCGCAGGTAGGCGGCGTACCCCTCCTCGGAGATGCGCCCCTCGAGGAGCTCGGACATGAAGGTCGAGCCCTCGGCGTCCTCGTGCTCGGCACGCGAGCCCTCGCGCATGGCGGTCGACAGGGCGGGGGTGGGGCCGGCGTCGAGCACGGTCATGAGTCTCTCCTGCGGGGCGCGGGCGGCCGCGACCGGGCGGTCACGACGGGACGGCGGTCATCGAAGCGGAGGTGTCGACACGCTGTCAAAACGTTCTCGACACGATGTCGAATCGGTCCAGACCTTTGGTTAGGCTTGGCTTAGTTAGGTGTACCTTACCCATCGTGCGCGTCTCGTCGACCCCCGCCCGAGTGCCGGTCCTTCCCCTGGTCGCCGCCCTGCTGGCGGCGCTGCTGCTGGCGGGCTGCGGGGTCTCCACGGGCGAGCGCGCGGTCGGCGCGGAGGGCACGAGCGACGTGCGGACCGCGCCGCCGCTGGCCGACGTGCGGCCGCTGACCGATGTGCGCGACTGGGAGGGCGAGGCGGTCGTCGCTGCCCAGGACGAGGTCGACCCGGTCGCGGACTCGCCCGAGCAGCAGCTGCCTGTGACGCTCACCGACGCCCAGGGCACGAAGGTCACCGTCGAGGACGCCAGCCGGGTTCTCGCCCTCGACGTCCACGGCACCCTGGCGCGCACCGTCGCGGAGCTCGGCCTCGCCGACGTGCTCGTCGGCCGCGACGTCTCGACGCAGGTCGAGGGGCTCGACGACCTGCCGCTGGTCACCCAGGACGGCCACGACCTCGTCGCCGAGGCGATCCTCGGGCTCGACCCCACGCTGCTCATCACCGACACCTCGCTCGGGCCGTGGGACGTCGTGCTCCAGGTGCGCGACGCCGGCATCCCGGTCGTCGTGCTCGAGCCGGAGCGCACCCTCGACAACGTCGGCAGCCTGGTCCGCGGCGTCGCCGAGGCGCTCGGCGTGCCGGAGGAGGGCGCGGCGCTGGCGCAGCGCACGCAGCGGGAGATCGACGACGTCACCGCCGAGATCGCCCGGGTCGCGCCGGCGGACGAGGGTCAGTGGCTGCGCACGGTGTTCCTCTACGTCCGCGGCCAGAGCGGCGTCTACTACATGTTCGGCGAGGGCTCCGGCGCGGACTCGCTCATCGAGGCGATCGGGGGGTACGACGTCGCCGAGGAGATCGGCTGGAACGGCATGAAGCCGCTCACCGACGAGGGTCTCGTCTCCGCCCAGCCCGACCTGGTCCTGATGATGTCCGGCGGCCTCGACTCCGCCGGCGGCGTCGACGGCCTGCTCGAGCGGCTCCCCGCGCTGGCCGAGACGCCCGCGGGTCGGCACCGCCGGTTCGTCGCGATGGACGACGCGGACATCCTCGGCTTCGGGCCGGCCACCGCGTCGGTGCTCGAGGCGCTCGCCGTGGCGGCGTACGCGCCGGGTGAGCTCTCGTGACCGCCGTCCTCCCCGCCACCGAGCCCACGCCCGGGCCCAGCGGCACGGGCCGCCCGGCCCCGTCGCGGAGCGGCGCCCGGGTGCTGGCGGGCCGCGTCGGCCTGCTCGGCGGGCTGGGCGTCGCGCTGCTCGTGGCGGCGGCGTTCGGCGCGGGCCACGGCCAGCTCGACGTACCGCCGGGGGAGGTCGTCGGCTCGCTGCTGCACCGGCTCGGGCTCGACTGGGGACCGCTGCCCTCGCACCCGCAGGGGGAGAACACCCTGTGGCAGGTCCGCTTCCCGCGCGTCGCGATGGCCGCGCTCGCCGGGGCCGCGCTGGCGACCGCCGGGGCGCTCATGCAGGGCGTCTTCGGCAACCCGCTGGCCGAGCCCGGGGTGGTCGGCGTGTCCTCGGGCGCGGCGGTCGCGGCGGCCTCGGTGATCGTGCTCGACCTGGGCTTCGCCGGCACCTGGACCGTCGCCTGCTGCGCTTTCCTCGGCGGCCTGGTGACCACGGTCCTCGTCTACGTGCTCTCCCGCGACGGCGGCCGCACCGAGGTCGTCACGCTCGTGCTCACCGGCATCGCGCTCAACGCGGTGACCAGCGCCGGCCTGGCGTTCCTGATGTTCCTCGGCAACACCCAGGCCCGCGAGGAGATCGTCTTCTGGCAGCTCGGCAGCCTGAACGGCTCGCGCTGGGAGCAGGTCGGCGTGGTCGCGCCGCTCGCGCTCGGCGGCATCCTCGTCGCGCTCCTGCTGGCGCCCCGCCTCGACCTGCTCGCGCTCGGCGACCGCGCCGCCCGCCACGTCGGCGTCGACGTCGAGCGGCTGCGGATGGGCACGATCGTCGTGGTGGCCGTGCTGACCGCGGCGGCGGTGTCGTTCTGCGGGATCATCGCGTTCGTCGGGCTGGTCGTGCCGCACCTGGTGCGCCTCGTCGCCGGCCCAGGCCACCGGCTGCTCGTCCCCGCCAGCGCGCTGGGCGGCGCCGTGCTGCTCGTGGTGGCCGACCTGTGGGCCCGCACCGCGATCGCGTACGCCGACCTGCCGATCGGCATGCTGACCTCGCTCGTCGGCGGGCCGTTCTTCTTCTGGCTGCTGCGCCGCGCCCGTCGTACGGCGGGGGGCTGGGCATGAGTGGGCCGGGCATGACCGCGAGCGTCGCGATCGCCGCCCGCGGTGTCGGGGTGACCGTCGAGGGCCACCGCATCCTCGAGGGCGTCGACGTCGACGTCCGCCCCGGCGAGCTGCTCGCCCTCGTCGGCCCCAACGGCGCCGGCAAGTCCACGCTGCTCGGCGTCCTTGCCGGCGACACCACCCCGAGCGCCGGCGCCGTCGAGCTCGACGGCGGGCCGCTGCGCCGGGTGCCGACCCGCGAGCTCGCGCGGCTGCGGGCGGTGCAGCTGCAGAAGCAGGGGCTCGCGTTCGGGTTCCGGGTCGAGGACGTCGTCCGCATGGGCCGCTCGCCGTGGCACCGCACCCCGGCCGAGGACGACGACGACCGCGTGGTCGCGGAGTCCATGGCCCGCGCCGATGTCGCGACCCTCGCGGAGCGGTTGTTCCCGACCTTGTCCGGCGGCGAGCAGGCGCGGACCTCGTTCGCGCGGCTGCTCGCGCAGGCCGCGCCGGTCCTCATGCTCGACGAGCCGACCGCGGCGCTCGACATCAGGCACCAGGAGGCGCTCCTCGACGTGCTGCGCTGCACCGTCCGCGCCGGCTCCGCGGCCGTCGTCGTGCTGCACGACCTCTCGCTCGCCGCGGCGTACGCCGACCGCGTGTGCGTCCTCGCCGACGGCCGGGTCCGCGCCGACGGCCCGCCCGCCGAGGTGCTGACCGGCCCGATGCTGACCGAGGTCTACGGCCACCCCGTCGACGTCGTCGAGCACGCCGGCCACCTCGTCGTCGTCCCCGTCCGCTCCCACGCGCCCGCCGTGCCCACCCTCCAGGAGGTCCCGTGACCCGGCTGCTCGCCGCGCTGGTCCTGGCCGCCGCCGCTCTCGTCCTCGTGCCCGCTGCGCCCGCTAGCGCCGCCGCGCGGGTGACCGTCGCCAACCCCGACGGGGACGCGGTCGTCGACCCGACGTACGCCACGACCCTCACCGTCCGCGGCACCGGCTTCCAGGCCGTCAAGGGCGGCCACGGCGGCGTCTACGTCTTCTTCGGCGCCGTCGAGGGGACCTGGCAGCCCAGCCGCGGCGGCGCCACCGGACAGGACTACTGGTACGTCCCCGACAGCGAGGCCGAGGACAACCAGGGCTTCCAGAAGTACGTCGCGTTCCCGGGCTCCGACACCGCCTCCTCCGCCAACGGCGGCGTGATGTCGGCGAGCGGCGCGTGGTCGACCTCGGTCGTCGTCCCCGGCGCGACCTTCCGCGCCTACGACCGCTCCTCCTCCGTGCGCACCGTCGACTGCCGCGAGCTCACCTGCGGCGTCATCACCATCGGCGCGCACGGCGTCAAGAACGCCCGCAACGAGACCTTCACCCCCGTGCGCGTCGCCTCGCTCCAGCAGGCCGCCCCGACCGCGGGCCCGACGACCGGGGCGACCACGGGCCCGGCCACGCCGCCTGCCGCGGCGCCGACGATCGCGCCGCTGCCGGCGGAGGGGGCAGTGCCCGGGCCGTCGACGGACGGGGCCGCCCCCGCCGGGCGAGAGGTGCCCGTCGCCGGCCAGGCCGCACCCGGGGTCGCCACGCTCGAGGTCGACCGGGCCTCCGCGGTCGCCAGGAACGTCCTCGCCTTCACCGCCACCGGCCTGCCGCCCGGTCGGCAGGTCACGGTCGTCCTCGATGACGGCGCGGCCGGGGCCGGCCCGTTCCTGGTGGGTGCCGACGGCGGCACAGCCGGCGTGCTGACCCTGCCCGAGGACGCGGCGGCCGGCACGCACGAGCTGCGCGTGCACGGCGTCGACGACCCGCCGTCGGTCTCCTTCGCCATCGTCGGTGCCGAGCCCGCGCCGGCCGCCGCCGCGAGCGGGGACCGCAGCGAGCGCGCCGGCCTGCTGTTCGCGGGCGCCGCCGGGCTGGTGCTGGTCGCGGCCGTCGGCCGGGCGGCGTACCCCCTCCTCCGCGCGCGGAGGGCGCGTCGTGCGGCCTGAGCGCGCGGCCGGACGCCGGCACGGGCTCGCTGCGTCGCTTGCCTCCGCGACCGCCGTCGCGCTGCTCGGTGGCGTGGTCGGAGGAATGCTCGGGGCCGCTCCGGCCGTCGCCGAGGAGACCGACGAGTCCCCGACCCGCGTCGAGATCGACGGTGCCGTGCTGCGGTGGGGCATCAACCACGAGTCCAGCAACCGCGCGCACGCGCCGGACACCTACAACTACCTCTCCGCGGGCCGGGTGGCCGACCCGGGCCGCGGCGGCACGACCCTGCCCCGCTCGTCGTGGAAGCAGCGGGCCGGCGCGGTGCGCGTCCAGAAGTGGGACGGCCGTCGCTGGCGTGCCGCCACCTGGTTGGGTCTGCGCACCGACGCTTCCGGCGCGACGCTGGGCTCGCCGGCCAGCGGGTCGACGAGCGGGCTGCGGTTCACGATCGGGGAGGGCGAGGGGTACGTCGACCCGGCCGCCGGCACCGCCCGCGTCGCCTGGGACGGCGACGTCACGGTCGTCTACTACTCCGGCATGTCGATGTTCCACCTCAGCGACCCGGTGCTCGAGGTGACCGACGGGCGGGGCGCCCTCACCGCGACCGTGAGCGGCTACGCCTCCTCGGTCGACGACCCCGGCTCCTGGGCGCCGGTGCCGGGGGAGACGGTCACCCTGGCCGACCTCCCCGACGTCGACCTGGGCAGGCCCGGTGCCGCCGGCTTCACCGCCGACCCGGCGTACCGCGGCGTCACCGTCGACGGCCTCGGCCAGACCACCGGGGACGCGTGGTCGGGGTCGTTCCCGCCGAGCTTCGTGGCCTACATGGACCGGCTCGGGACCGCGGCGTTCTGGTTCTCCAGCGGGTCCTCGACCGACCCGTTCAAGGTGCCCGCGCCACTGTCGGTGTCGTACGCCGCCGCCGGCTCCGACCCGGCGCCGGCCCCGACCGCGCCGCCCACGCAGCCGGTCATCACCAACCCGACGATCGCCCCGCCGCCGACCCCGACGACCACGCCTGCGCCAACGACCCCGGTCGCGGCGCCGGTGGCCGCACCGACCCCCGTCGTCGCGCCGGCGAGCGCGCCCGCCGCGGCGCCGGTGCTGCCCGTGGCGCCGGAGGCCGGCGACGTGCCGGTCGTCTCACCTCCCGCCGCGCCCGCCCTCCCGGCCAGCACCGACCTCGTCGCCACGACGGCCGCGGGTGCGACGACCAGCGCCCGTCCGGCCACGTGGCCCTGGTGGCTCGGCGGCGCCTGCCTCCTCGCGGCGGCCTTGCTGCTGCTCCTCCCCGGACCCCGACGCTCCCGCGTCGCCTGAGAAAGGAAGAACCATGATCCGCCCTCCCCGTCCGGTCGCCTCCGCGGCCGCGACCGCACTGGCCGCCTCCGGCCTCGCGCTCGTCGCCGCCGTCCCGGCGTCCGCCGCGACCGCGCCCTCCTTCACCTGGGGCGTCTCCCAGCAGTTCGAGGACCACCTCTCGAGCCAGGTCCTGGCCGACGGGGCGCAGGAGCCCCAGGACGGCGTGTTCGTGTTCCCGAACGGGACCGGCTCCTACGACGCGACGACCGGCGCGGCGTCGGTGACCTACGACGGCTCGGTCCAGGGGACCTTCAAGGTCCCCGTGGTCGGCACCGAGGTCTACTCGGTGACCTTCGCCGACCCGGCCGTCACGGTCGAGCCCGACGGCGACGGGACGCTCACCGCGCTGGTCTCGGCGAAGGTCAACGGCGGCATGGGCCAGCCCGCGGCCGACGTCGCGCCGAAGCGGGTCACGGTCAGCACCTTCGACGCCCCGGACTGGACGGTCGCCGACGGCCTGGCCTCGCTCACCGCCACCCCGGACTGGGCCGGCGTGCTCGCGCCCGGCAGCGCCGAGGCCACCGCCCTGGCGATGAAGGACGGTCAGCCCGTCGACGGCAAGTCGTGGGCCGCCGACCTCCTCGGCCACCTGCCCGCCGGGCTGCGGCCGCACTTCCACGCGTCCGGCGCCGGCTCCGACGCCAAGAAGGCGCCGGCGGCGTTCACCGCGCAGGCCTCCCAGGCCGCCGCGGCGAAGCCGGCGGTCACCTACGCGACCACCGCCGCCTCGGCCGCGAACGGGCTCACGCTCGCCGTCTCCGGCACCGGCTTCAACGGCACCACCAACCTCGGTGACAACGGCGTCTACGTGGGTCTCGCGCCCGCCGGCGGCCTGCCCGAGACCGACGACATCGGTGACCAGTCGAAGTTCGCGGCCGCCGCGTGGGTCCCGGCCGCGCAGATCAGCGCGGGCGCCTTCACCACCTCGCTGACCGCCGCCACCGCCGAGCTGGAGCGCGGCACGGCGTACGCGCTCTACACCTGGCAGGCGCACACCCACTCCAACACCACCCAGGACACCGAGACGCCCGTCTCGATCGACTGGTCGAGGCTCGCGCCAGCCAGGACCAAGCCCGCCGCCACCGTCAAGGTGCTCACGAAGCCGACGCCGGCGAAGGCCGGCAAGCTCAAGGTCGCCCTCAAGGGGAGCAACGGCGCCGTGGCCGGCAAGGTCAGGGTCCAGGTCAGGAAGGCCGGCAAGGTCGTCAAGACCCGCTCGGCGACGCTCGCGAAGGGCAGGGCCACGGTCGCGCTGCCGAGGCTGGCCGCCGGTCGCTACCAGGTCAAGGTCGTGTACGCCGGCTCCGCGGCGTACCAGCGCGTGGCCAGGACCGTGGGGCTCAAGGTCACCCGCTGACGCACCTCGGCCGCGGAGCGTCAGCCCGCGGCGCCGACCGCGCGCAGCACGAACGTCTCGATCGTGCGCGCCGGGAGGTGCCGCGGGCCTAGGCACGCGTGGACCAGGGGCAGCGTCGTCTCGACGTCGTCGACGAGCATCCGGCCCGAGGCGTCGCCGTCGAGCAGGATCGAGCGCAGCACGTCCTCGACCGCGACGACGTGCGAGCGGATCTCGCGGCGCGCCTCGTCGCTCAGCATCGCGAACAGCCGGGGACCCAGGCCGAGGTGGAACTCCTCGTCCGCGGCCAGGTGGTGCCGCACGTAGGTGCGCAGCCGCTCGACGGGGTCGTCGGTCGCGCCGAGGACCTCGGTCAGCCGGGCGACGTACCGCTCGGTCTCGTCGCTGGCGAAGGCGACGACGACCGCGGCCTTGTCCGGGAAGTGGTGGTAGATCGTCGTGCGGCCGATGCCGGCGCGCTCGGCGATCGCCGCCATGGTGACGGCGTCGTAGGAGCGCTCGCCCATGAGCGCGGCGAAGGCGTCGAAGACCCGTCGTCGCAGGTCGGCGCGGTGCTCCTGCAGCGAGCCGGCGCTGATGCGGGGCACCCTCGCCCACCTACCCGTCGGACGGTCGGGGGGCGGTGAGCATCGCGGTCGCCATCGACACCAGGTTCTGCACGAACCGCTCGGCCGGCAGCTCCTCGCGGCCGCTCGGCGGGAGCTCGCCGGAGCGGGCGCGATCGGCGACGGCGCGCATGACGAAGCTCGTGACCAGCGCCAGCCGCTCGTTCTCCAGCGGCACGTCCATGGCCATCGGCTGCAGCCGGTCGCGCAGCAGCGCGAACAGCTCGTAGCCGCCGGTGCGGGCCATCGCTGCCTCGACCTCGGGTCCGAGCGGCGTGATGTCCTGCTGCACCAGCTCGCCGACGATGACGATGTAGCAGCGGCCCCGCCACCCCATCTCGGAGACCTCGGTGACCGGTCGGACCAGCGCCTCGACGACCGAGGCGAGGTCGTCGTCGGGTCGGTTCCGGGCGGCCTCGATCAGCTCGATCTCGCGCCGGCCGATGTCGTCGGCGTGCTGCTCCAGGACGGCCGCGATCATGCCCTCGCGGCTGCCGAAGTGGTAGTGCACCGCCCCCCGGTTGCGCTGCCCGGCCTGCCGCGTGATCTCCAGCAGCGACGCGTTGTGCACGCCGTGGTCGGCGAAGGCACGCAGGGCGGCGTCCACCAGGCGCTGCCGGGTGTCCGGCGCGGGCGTCTCCATGGGCGGGGTCAGATCCTCGGGACGATCCGGCCGAGCAGGTCGCCCATGCGGGTCGCGGCGGCGCGGCCGGCCTCGAGGACCTCCTCGTGGTTGAGCGGCTCGCCGGTGATGCCCGCGGCGAGGTTGGTGACCAGGCTGATGCCGAGCACCTCCATGCCGGCCTCGCGGGCGGCGATCGCCTCCAGCGTCGTGCTCATGCCGACGAGGTGGCCGCCGATGGCGCGGGCCATGCCGATCTCGGCGGGGGTCTCGTAGTGGGGGCCGGGGAACTGCACGTAGACGCCCTCGTCGAGGGTCGGGTCCACCTCGCGGCACATCGCGCGCAGCCGGCTGGAGTAGAGGTCGGTCAGGTCGACGAAGTTCGCGCCCACGATGGGGGAGCGGCCGGTCAGGTTGATGTGGTCGGAGATGAGGACCGGGGTGCCGGGGGTCCAGGTCTCCTTCAGGCCGCCGCAGCCGTTGGTGAGGACGACGGTGGAGCAGCCCGCGGCGGCGGCGGTGCGCACGCCGTGCACGACGGCGGCCACGCCGCGGCCCTCGTAGTAGTGGGTCCGCGACAGGAACGCCAGGACGGACTTGTCGCCGACCTTCAGCGACCGGATCTTCCCCGAGTGGCCCGCGACCGCCGCGGCGCTGAAGCCCGGCAGGTCGGTCGTGGCGATCTCGGCGACCGCGCCGCCGAGGGCGTCGACGGCCGGCAGCCAGCCCGAGCCGAGGACGAGCGCGAGGTCGTGGCGCTCGACGCCGGTGAGGTCGGCGAGCCGGGCCGCGGCCTCCTGCGCGAGCGCGTAGGGGTCGCTCTCGTACGGCTCGGTGCTGGACATCGGGGGCTGCTGGTCGCTCACGCGGGAACTGTAGGTCAGACCCCGCTGCGGCTCAGAGTCCAGCGGAGCGGAGGTCAGAGGATCAGAGCCCGGTGGAGCGGCAGGGGCGGCGGCGCAGCGCCGCGACGTAGTCCGCGGGGGCGTCGGCGGCCTCGGCGGCGTCGGCCAGCACCCCGAGGTACGACGCGGAAGGCAGGCCGCCCTCGTAGGCGTCGAGCACGTAGGTCCACACGACGACCTCGCCGTCCATAGTGGACACCCGGACCTTGGTCTTGCGGTAGAGCCCGGAGTCGGCCGCCTCCCAGCCGTCGAGGTGCTTCTCGTCCTCGCGGGTGATGTCGTAGACCGCGACGAAGACCTGCTCGAAGGGGTCCTGGACGATCGTCGACAGCGCGCCGTCCCAGCCGTGCTCCTCGCCGCCGAACGTCAGCCGCCAGCCCGTCAACCACCCCGTCGTGCGCATCGGCGAGTGCGGGCAGCGCTCGCCCATCCGGGCGGGATCGAGGTTGGTCCCGTAGGCGGCGTAAAGCGTCACGACGGCAGGGTAGTGGCCGCGGGCCGACCGGTTCGGGGTGACGTGCCCGACAGACGTAGGCTGGAGGCTGTGACGAACCACTTCGATGTCCTCGTCCTCGGTGCCGGTCCCGGGGGCTACGTCGCGGCGATCCGCGCCGCCCAGCTCGGCAAGTCGGTCGCCGTGGTGGAGGAGAAGTACTGGGGCGGTGTCTGCCTCAACGTCGGGTGCATCCCGTCCAAGGCGCTGCTGAAGAACGCCGAGCTCGCGCACGTGCTCGCGCACGAGAAGGACAAGTTCGGCATCGAGGGCGACGCGACCATGTCGTTCGGGCCGACCCACAAGCGCAGCCGCCAGGTCTCGGCCGGCATCGTCAAGGGCGTCCACTTCCTCATGAAGAAGAACAAGATCACCGAGATCGACGGCTGGGGCACCCTCACCGGGCCCACCTCGATCGACGTGACCAAGGACGGCGAGACCACGTCGTACACCTGCGACGACCTGATCATCGCCACCGGCGCCCGCACCCGGCTGATCCCGGGCACCGAGCTCTCCGAGCGCGTCGTGACCTACGAGGAGCAGATCCTCACCGACGAGCTGCCCGGCTCGATCATCATCGCCGGCTCCGGCGCGATCGGCGTCGAGTTCGCCTACGTCATGAAGAACTTCGGCGTCGACGTCACGATCGTGGAGTTCCTCGACCGGATGGTGCCCACCGAGGACGCCGACGTGTCCAAGGAGCTGCTCAAGCACTACAAGAAGCTCGGCGTGAAGGTCCTGCTGTCGACCAAGGTCGAGGGCATCGACGACTCCGGCGACACGGTCAAGGTCACCGTCTCCAAGGACGGCGAGCAGCAGGTGCTCGAGGCCGACAAGGTGCTGCAGGCGATCGGCTTCCAGCCGCGCACGGAGGGCTACGGCCTCGAGGCCGCCGGGGTGGAGCTCACCGACCGCGGCGCGATCGCCGTCGACGGCCGCGGCCGCACCAACGTCGACCACGTGTACGCCATCGGCGACGTCACCGGGAAGATGATGCTCGCCCACGCCGCCGAGGCGATGGGCATCGTCGCCGCGGAGACGATCGCCGGTGCGGAGACGATGGAGATCGACTTCGACATGATCCCGCGGGCGACGTACTGCCAGCCCCAGATCGGCTCCTTCGGCTACAGCGAGCAGCAGGCCAAGGACAAGGGGTACGACGTCAAGACGACCACCTTCCCGTTCTCGGCCAACGGCAAGGCGCAGGGCCTCGGCGACGCGGTCGGCTTCGTCAAGGTCGTCGCGGACGCCGAGCACAACGAGATCCTCGGCGCCCACATGATCGGCCCCGACGTCACCGAGCAGCTGCCGGTGCTCACGCTCGCGCAGCAGTGGGACCTCACCGCCGACGAGGTCTCGCGCAACGTCTTCGCCCACCCCACGCTGTCCGAGGCCGTCAAGGAAGCCGTCCACGGCATCTCCGGCCACATGATCAACTTCTGATGGCGACTGATCGCGTCGTCATCGTCGGGGGCGGCCCCGGCGGGTACGAAGCCGCCCACGTCGCTGCCCAGCTCGGCGCCGAGGTCACCGTCGTCGACACCGACGGCGTCGGCGGCTCGGCGGTGCTCACCGACTGCGTGCCGAGCAAGACGCTCATCGCGACCGCGGAGGTCATGGACGAGCTGGCCGGGGCGGCCGAGCTCGGCGTGATCTTCACCGACACCGAGGGCGACGCCGCGGAGACCATCCGCGTCGACCTCGCGCGGGTCAACGCGCGGGTCAAGCGGCTCGCGGCCGACCAGTCCACCGACATCGCTCGGCGGCTGGCCAAGGACGGCGTCCAGGTCGTCGAGGCGCGCGGCCGGCTCGACGGGCCCAACCGGGTCGTGGCGACCGCGGCCGACGGCTCGGAGCAGACCCTCGAGGCGGACGCCGTGCTGATCGCCACGGGTGCCGCGCCGCGGACGCTGCCCACCGCGCAGCCCGACGGCGAGCGGATCCTCACCTGGGAGCAGGTCTACGACCTCACCGAGGTGCCGACCGAGCTGATCGTCGTCGGGTCGGGCGTCACCGGCGCGGAGTTCGCCAGCGCCTACCTCAACCTCGGCATCCCGGTCACGCTCGTCTCCTCCCGCGACCGGGTGCTCCCGGGCGAGGACGCCGACGCCGCCACCGTGCTCGAGGACGTGCTGCGCCGCCGCGGCATGACCGTGCTGTCGAAGTCGCGGATGGAGTCGGTCACCCGCTCCGGCGACGTCGTCACCGTGACCCTGACCGACGGCCGGACCGTCCAGGGCTCGCACTGCATCCTCGCGCTCGGCTCGGTGCCGAACACCGCCGACATGGGGCTGGAGGAGGCCGGCGTCATCCTCAAGGACGGCGGCTTCGTCAACGTCGACCGGGTCTCGCGGACCTCCGCCCGCGGCGTCTACTCCGCCGGCGACTGCACCGGCGTCTTCATGCTCGCGTCGGTCGCCGCGATGCAGGGCCGGATCGCGATGTGGCACTTCCTCGGCGACGCGGTGCACCCGCTCGACCTCAAGAAGGTCTCCTCCAACGTCTTCACGTCCCCGGAGATCGCCACCGTCGGCTGGTCCCAGCAGGCCGTCGACGCCGGCGAGATGCAGGCCGAGGTCGTCACGCTGCCGATGTCGGGCAACCCCCGCGCGAAGATGCAGGGCGTCCGCGACGGCTTCGTGAAGCTGCTGTGCCGTCCCGGCACCGGCATCGTCGTCGGTGGGGTCGTCGTCGGTCCGCGGGCCAGCGAGCTGATCCACCCGGTCTCCGTCGCCGTCGCCGAGTCGCTCACCGCCGACCAGCTCGCGCAGGCGTTCACGGTCTACCCGTCGATGTCCGGCTCGATCGCCGAGGCCGCCCGGAGGCTGCACCACTTCTGAGGTCCGGGGGGCTCCGCCGCTGGCTCCGCGCGTCAGCGCAGGTCGCGGAGGAGCTCCGCCATCCGCGTGATCTCGGCGGCCTGGCCGGCCTGCACGTCGAGCGCGAGCTCGGCCACCCGCTGGCTCGCGCCGGTGCGGCGTACGTCGGCCGCCATCGCGACCGCTCCGGCGTGGTGGTCGACCATCCGCTCGAGGAAGAGCCGGTCGAAGTCCGCGCCCTGCGCCGCGGCGAGCGCGGCCAGCTGGGCGGTGGTCAGCATCCCCTGCATCGCGTGGTGACCGTGCTCGGCGTGGTCGTACTTCCGGGGGTCCTCGCCCGGCTCCGGCACGTCGACGCCGCGCTCGGCCAGCAGCGACGCGAGCACCAGCACCTCGGGCGCCTGCGCGGCCGCGATCCGCTCCGCCAGCGCGAGCACCCGCTCGTCCTCGGCCCGGTCGGGCGCCAGCGCCGCCATCTCGAGGGCCTGCCGGTGGTGGGGCAGCATCATCTGCACGAACGCGATGTCGTCGTGGTTCCACCGCTGCTCCGCCGCCCCGACCACCGTCGACGTGGGCTCGCCCGGCCGCCCCGGCTGGACCTCGGTGACGTCGGCGGCGACGCTGCTCGTCGCCCTTCCGGCGGGGCCGGGGGCGGGCGCGAGGTCGGTGGTCCCTGCGTCGCTGGTGGAGCAGGCGCTGAGGACGAGCGCTGCAGCCAGCGTCGCCAGGGTGCTGGTCGTCCTCATGGGGAGTAGGAGACCACGGTCAGCCCGCCTCGGGGCATGCCTGTGCCCCGCCCATGGGGTGCTTCGGCGGGGTGTGGGGCGGGGTGGCTACTGCTCGGGGCGGGTTGCCGGGTGGGTCGGCTGTCGTGGTCGTGGGTGCCGTGGTGGTCGGGCTGGTCGGGCTGGTCGCCGAAGCCCTGCGTCGTCGCCCACGACGCCGACTCCGAGAGCGACCGGCGTCGGCGGGCGACCCTCGTCGTACCGGGCCCCGTCGTTGCTCGCCACTGCAACCACGCGCGGCCCGTAGACCGAGGTCGGCTGCCGGGGGTTTCGACACGTTCGGCGCCGGGGCGCCTCACTGCTCAACCAGCGGTGGTGCCCCGTAACCTCGGCGGCTCGTGCGGGTTGCAGGGGCAACCCTCGAGGAAGGTCCGCGGATGTCGGTGCTCAGTCGTCTCGGTCGTACGCCGCTCGCCGCCCTGGCGGCGGGAGGCATGTTGCTCGCGGGCCTGGCGCTCGCGCAGGGGTCGGCGAGCGGCGAGGTGGTGCCGGGGGCGTGCACGCCGGCGCAGGCCAAGCGGATGCAGGCGGCGGGGGACAACTTCGCCGAGGCGTGCCGGCTGCCCGGCCAGCTGCTGTCGGGGATGGACCGGGTGGAGCCCGCGGCCGCGGCCGGAGACGTCGACCGGTCGCGGAACATGCGGCTCGTGGCCAACCTGCCGCGGAGCGGGCGGTTCGCGGGGGAGGAGGCCTACGGGACCGACCTGGCGTTCCGGGGGAGGTACGCCTTCGGCGGCAACTACGAGGGCTTCACCGTCTACGACATCCGCCGGCCCGCGAAGCCGCGCAAGGTGGCGCAGGTGGTCTGCCCCGGCGCGCAGAACGACATCTCCGTCCACCGCAACCTGCTCGTCCTCAGCGTCGACACGAGCCGCAGCGACGACTCCTGCCGCAGCGAGCCCGCACCCGCGACCCGGAAGAGCAGCTGGGAAGGCATCCGCATCTTCGACATCAGCCGCCCGGCGAAGCCGCGGTACGTCGCCGCGGTGGAGACCGACTGCGGGTCCCACACCCACACCCTGGCGCCGAGCCGGGACGGGCGCGACCTCTACGTCTACGTCTCCTCCTACGACGTCAGCGCGGACCACCCCGACTGCAGGCCGCCGCACGACTCGATCAGCATCGTCAAGGTGCCGGTGGCGAAGCCCGCGCGGGCGCGCGTCGTCGCGCAGCCGGTGCTGTTCCCCGCCGGCGGCAACCCGGGCACGGTCAACCCGCTCGGCCCGAGCGAGACGACCGGCTGCCACGACGTCACGGCGTACCCCGCCAGGGACCTCGCAGCCGGTGCCTGCATGGGCGACGGCGTCCTGCTCGACATCCGGGACCGGGCGCGGCCCAAGGTGCTGCACCGGGTGCGGGACGACGAGAGCTTCGCGTTCTGGCACTCCGCGACGTTCAACAACGCCGGCACGAAGGTGGTCTTCACCGACGAGCTCGGCGGCGGGTCCGCGCCGACGTGCAACCCGCTGCTCGGCGGCCGCCGCGGGGCGGACGGCATCTACGACGTCGTGGGACGCAAGCTGGTGTTCCGCAGCTACTTCAAGATCCCGCGCAGCCAGTCGCTGACCGAGAACTGCGTCGCCCACAACGGCTCGCTGGTGCCCGTGGAGGGCCGCGACATCATGGTGCAGGCGTGGTACCAGGGCGGTACGTCGGTCTTCGACTTCACCGACTCGCGCAACCCGCGGGAGATCGCCCACTTCGACCGGGGCGCGATCAGCGCGACCGAGCTGGTGCTCGGCGGGTCGTGGTCGTCGTACTGGTACAACGGCCACGTCTACAGCCACGACATCACCCGCGGGCTCGACGTGTTCCGGATCGACGCGCCGTGGGCGCGGCGGGCCGCGAAGGTGCGGATGGGGACCTTCAACGCGCAGTCGCAGCCGTCGTACAACGGCTAGCGCTCCCGCCGCACAGGCCGGGCGCGAGGGCGGGTGCGTAGCCTCGAGCGGGTGCGCATGCGACTCGGGCTCGTGACCGTCCTCGCCGTCCTGGCGGCCCTCCTGCCGGCGGCGGCGACCGCCCGGACGTGGGAGGTGCCGCGCTCGGCGACGATCACCGTGGTCGGGCACGGCTACGGCCACGGGCACGGCATGTCCCAGTGGGGTGCCGAGGGCGCCGCACGGCAGGGCCGGACCCACCGCCAGATCCTCCGCTTCTACTACCCCGGGCTGTCGCAGGGGAGGGCCGGCGGCACCCTGCGCGTCAAGGTCGCCGACACCGCGGCCGCGGTCGTCACCGCGCGGCCGGGTCTGGTCGTGCGCAAGCCCGGCGGCGGGAAGGCCTGGAAGCTCGACCGCAAGCGGCCGCGGGCCACCGCGTGGCGGGTCCGGCCGGTCGCCGGCGACCGCTCCCGCGTGTCCTACCGCGTCGACGGGCGCTGGCAGCGGCTCGGCCACCGCGCGGGTACGGCGGAGCTCGCCGCCGGCGGGAAGCCGCTACGCGTGCGCACCGGCCCCGGCAGCACCACTCGATACCGCGGTGCCGTGCGTGCGGTCGGCGGCGACGTCGTCAACGTGGTCGGCCTCGAGGACTACCTGCGCGGCGTCGTGCCGAGCGAGGTCATCGCCTCGACCTGGCACCAGCAGGCGATCCGCGCGCAGGCCGTCGCGGCGCGCACCTACGCGGCGTACGAGCGCAACCACCCGGCCGCTGCCCACTACGACATCTGCGGCACCGAGGCGTGCCAGGTCTACGGCGGCACCGCGGCCGAGCACCCCGCCGCCGACAAGGCCGTCGCGGCGACGCGGGGCCGGGTGCTGACCAAAGGCGGGAAGCCGGCGTTCACGCAGTTCTCCGCCAGCAGCGGCGGGTGGACCTCGCGCGGCGCGTTCGGCTACCTGCCGGCCAAGAAGGACCCGTACGACGGGTGGTCCGGCAACCCGCACCACCGCTGGACCGTCCGCCTCACCGACGCCGACCTCGAGCGGGCCTGGCCGGCGGTCGGCGGGCTGACGTCGATCCGGGTCTCCGGCCGCGACGGCAACGGCCAGTGGGGCGGCCGCGTCGGCTCGGTGACGCTGCGGGGGACCCGGGGCACCGTGACCGTGACCGGCGACGACTTCCGCTACCTCCTCGGACTGCGCTCGACCTGGTTCACCCTGCGCGTGTCCTGAGCACGTGTCCTCGCCGGCACGAACTACAGATCTGTAGTTCGCGCGAAGCGTTGCGGGACTGGTGTGACCAGTGGTGCGATCGGTGCGTGCGTCTCCCCTCCCTCCTGACGGCGTGCGCGCTCGGCCTGACCGCCTTGGTGCCGGTCGGCGCCGCGGCCGCGGCCGCGCCCGCAGCCCCCTCCGCCGACACCTGGGCGGTGCCGCGGACGGCGCAGGTGACGATTCAGGGCCGCGGCTTCGGCCACGGCCACGGCATGTCGCAGCACGGCGCGGAGGGTGCGGCCCGGCAGGGGCTGACCGAGCGCCAGATCGTCGAGTTCTACTATCCCGGCACGGCCTGGGGGACCGCCAAGGGGCGCGTGAGCGTCGCGATCTCGGCCGACACCGACGACCACCTCGTCGTGCGGCCGCGACCCGGGCTGACCGTCGCCGACTCGGCCGGCGGCGGCCGCGTCCGGCTGCCCGAGAACGGTGCGAAGCAGTGGCGCATCGCCGCCGCGCCCACCGGCGCGTGGCGCGTCTCCTACCGCACCGACCGGTGGCGGCGGTGGCGCGACCTGACGGGCACGGGCGAGCTGTACGCCGGCGGCAAGCCGATCACGCTGGTCACCCCGACCGGGGAGAAGCCCTACCGCGGTCGCCTGCGCGCCGTCCGGGTCGGCACCGACGTGGTGACCGTCAACGACCTCACGCTCGAGAGCTACCTCAAGGGCGTCGTGCCGCTGGAGATCCCCGCGCTCTGGAGCCCCGCCGCGGTCCGCGCGCAGGCGATCGCGGCGCGCACCTACGCGGCGTACGAGCGAGCCCACCCGCGCTCGGCGTCCTACCAGCTCTGCGACACCACGTCCTGCCAGGTCTACGACGGCGTCGCCGCCGAGCACCCGGCCGCCAACGCGGCGATCGACGCGACGAAGGGCCAGGTGCTGACCGCCGGCGGCGAGCCGGCGTTCACCCAGTTCTCCTCCAGCAGCGGCGGGTGGACCTCGGCAGGGTCGGTGCCGTACCTGGCCGCGCAGGAGGACCCGTACGACGGCTGGGCCGGCAACGCCGTGCACCGCTGGCGCACCACGGTCGACGACACCCGGCTGGAGCGCGCGTGGCCCGCGGTCGGCGACCTCCGGCGGATCGCCGTCACCGCCCGCGACGGCCACGGCCAGTGGGGCGGGCGCGTGCGCACGCTCCGGCTGACCGGCTCGCGGGGGTCGGTGACGGTCACCGGCGACGCGTTCCGGTCGGCGCTTGGCCTGCGCTCGACCTACCTCACCCTCGGGGTCGCCGCGCGCTGAGCGGCCGGCGCGGGGGAGGATGCCTCGTGCTCAGTTCCGCCTCCTCCGTCTCGTCCTCCGTCGCCGAGGTCGAGCGGCTGCTCGACCGGATCGCCACCGTCGACCCGCTGATCCGATCGATCTGCACGCCCGCACCCGACGCGCTCGAGCAGGCGCGGGCGCTCGACGCCGAGGCCGCGGCCGGCCGCGTCCGGGGACCCCTCCACGGCCGGGCGGTGCTGGTCAAGGACAACATCGACACCGCCGACCTCCCCACCACGGCCGGCTCGCTCGCGCTGGCCGAGCAGCCGCACCCCGCGGCCGACGCGCCGATCGTGCAGCGGCTCCGCGAGGCCGGCATGGTCGTGCTCGGCAAGACCAACCTCTCGGAGTGGGCCAACATCCGCGACGTGGCCTCGACGTCGGGCTGGAGCGGGTACGGCGGCCTGACCCGGAACCCGTACGCCCTCGACCGGTCCGCAGGCGGGTCGAGCTCGGGCAGCGGCGCCGCGGTGGCGGCCGGCCTGGCGGCGTACGCCGTCGGCACCGAGACCGACGGGTCGATTGCCTGCCCGGCGGCGTACAACGGCTGCGTCGGGCTCAAGCCCACCGTCGGCCTCGTGCCCACCGACGGCGTGGTGCCGATCTCCGCCTCGCAGGACGCGCCCGGCTCGATGGCAGCCAGCGTCCGCGACGCCGCGGCGCTGCTGTCGGTGCTGGCTGGCAACGGAGTCGACCACGCGGCACACGCCGTCGACGGGAGGTTGGCAGGCAAGCGGGTGGGGGTGCCGCGCGGACCGTACTGGGGCTGGTCGGACGCGGCCGACGCCGCAGCCGAGCGCGCCGTCGCCGCCCTGTCGGCCGCCGGCGCGGTCGTCGTCGATGGCACCGACCTGCCGGGGCTGCCCGACACGATCTGGGAGGACGAGCTGCTCGTGCTCCTGGCCGAGCTGGGCACGGGCCTCGCGGCGTACCTCTCCCGCCGCCCCGGCGACGGCCCCCGCACCCTCGAGGACGTCGTCGCCTTCAACCGCGAGCACGCCGACGTCGAGCTCGAGCACTTCGGGCAGGGCCTCCTCGAGCAGGCGCTGGAGGGTCCCGGCACCGACTCCGAGGAGTACGCCGCCGCGCGGGCGCGCTGCGTCGCCGCCGCGCGCGAGGGTGGCATCGACCGGGTGCTGCGCGAGCACGACCTCGACGCGCTGGTGACCCCGTCCTACGACCGCGCGCACCGGATCAAGCTGAAGGGGCCCGAGGACCTCGTCGGCTCGTGCAGCGGCGTGCCGGCGATGGCGGGCTACCCGCTGCTCACCGTCCCGACCGAGCTCGTCGACGGGCTGCCGGTCGCCGTGTCGTTCTGGGGCACCGCCGGCAGCGAGGCCACGCTCGTCGAGATCGCCCACGGCTACGAGTCGCTCCGCGACCCGCTCCCGCCGCCGACCTTCGCGGAGACCGTCGGCTGAGTCGGGCCTGGCTCGGGTCCCGGGCGTCGACGATCCTTCAATTGCGCGGTTGTGGACGTGGGGAAGCGCGTCCACCCCGCAACTCCCGCGCAATTGCGCGGTTGTCGACGTGGCCCGGCGGGTCGGCTGGCCGGGGTCAGCGGCGGGCGGCGAGGAGCGGGCGGAGGGCCAGGCCAGCGAGGAGCGCCCAGAAGGCGGAGCCGACGCCGAGGACGGTGACGCCGGAGGCGGCGACGAGGAAGCAGACGGCGGCGGCCTCGCGGCCGTCCTCCTCGGCGAGCGCGCCGGCCAGCGAGGAGGCGAGGGTGCCGACGAGGGCCAGGCCGGCGGCGGCCTGGACGACGTCGCCGGGGGCCGCGACCACCACTGCGGTCAGGGCGGAGGCGAGGGCGGCGAGGACGAGGTAGGTGACGGCTGCGGAGGTGCTGGCGACCCAGCGGCGGGCCCGGTCCGCCCCGGCGAGCGGTCCGGCGGCCATGGCGGCGGTGATGGCGGCGAGGTTGACGGCGTGGCCGCCGAACGGGGCAGCGAGCAGCGTCCCGAGGCCGGTGACGGTCATCGACTCGCGCCAGGGGACGGCGTACCCGTGGCTGGCCATGACGGCGACGCCGGGGACGTTCTGCGAGGCCATCGTGACGACGTACAGCGGCAGTGCGATCGACACGAGCGCGGGCACGGTCCACGTCGGCGTCGTCCAGGCCAGGGTCGGCAGGAGGGCGTCGACGTCGACGTCCGAGCGGGCCTCGACCAGGACGACCGCGAGCGCGACGGCGAGCGAGGCCGGCACCGCCCAACGCGGGAAGAGCAGGAGCCCCAGCACCCAGGTCAGCACGACCGGGCCGACCAGCGCGGGGGAGTCGGCGAGGCCGGTCACCGGCGCCAGGCACAACGGCAGCAGGACGCCGGCGAGCATGGCGCGCGCGAGCGAGGCGGGGATCCGGCCGACGAGGTCACCGAGCCACGGGACCAGGCCGGTGAGCCCGATGAGCAGCGCGGTGACGACGAACGCGCCGACCGCGGCCGGCCAGCCGCCCTCGACGACCCCGGTGGAGACCAGCAGCGCGGCGCCCGGCGTCGACCAGGCGAGCGTCAGCGGCGTGCGGTGCCGCAGGCCCAGCCAGAGCATGCCGAGCGCCTGGGCCACGCAGAGCGCGACCAGCCCGGAGGCCGCCTCCGCCGCCGACGCCCCGACGGCGGCGAGGCCGGCGAGGACGACGACGAACGAGCTGCTGAACCCGACGACCGCCGTCACGACGCCCGCCGCGACGGGGTGGCCGTCGGGTGCGGCCACCCGCCGGCCCGGCGCAGGGGCCGGCGACCGCACGGGCTACTCCGCCAGGACGAGCACCAGGTCGCCACCCTCGACGGCCTGGGTGCCTCCGAGCGCGACCCGCTCGACCCGCCCGGCGACCGGCGCGGTGATCGAGGCCTCCATCTTCATCGCCTCGATCGTCGCGACGGTCTCGCCCGCGGCCACCGAGTCGCCCTCGGAGACGACGACCGTGACGACCCCGCCGAAGGGCGCGGCGACGTGGCCGGCCTTCGAGGTGTCCGCCTTCTCGGCCGCGGCCACGTCGGAGGAGACCGAGCGGTCGCGCACCGAGATCGGGCGCAGCTGGCCGTTGATGGTCGCCATGACCGTGCGGAATCCGCGCTCGTCGGGCTCGCTGATCGCCTGGAGCCCGAGGATCAGCCGGATGCCCTCGGCCAGGTCGACCTCGTGCTCGGTGCCGGTGCGCAGGCCGTAGAGGTACTCGACGGTGGGCACCACGGAGAGGTCGCCGTACCGCTCGCGCTTCTCGAGGAACTCCTTGGTCGGACCGGGGAAGAGCAGCTCGTTCAGCGCGCGCTGCCGGCGCGGGCCGGACGCCTCGAGGTCGGCGCGCTGCTCGTCGGTGAGGTCCTCGTCGGGTGCCTGCCACGAGCGACCCTCGAGGGCCTTGGTCCGGAACGGCTCCGGCCAGCCGCCCGGCGGGTCGCCGAGCTCGCCGTTGAGGAAGCCGATGACCGAGTCGGGGACGTCGAAGCGGCCCGGGTCGTCGGCGAACTCCGCCGGGTCCGCGCCGATGCCGACCAGCGACAGGGCGAGGTCGCCGATCACCTTCGACGACGGCGTCACCTTCGGGACGTTGCCGAGGATGTCGTTGGCGGCGGCGTACATGTCCTCGACCTGCTCGAACTTCTCGCCCAGGCCGAGCGCGATCGCCTGCTGGCGCAGGTTGGAGAGCTGGCCGCCGGGGATCTCGTGGCGGTAGACCCGGCCGGTCGGCGAGGCGAGGCCGGACTCGAACGGCGCGTAGACGCGGCGGGTCGCCTCCCAGTAGGGCTCGAGCGCGTTGACGGCCGCGAGCGACAGCGCGGTCTCGCGCTCCGAGTGGTCGGTCGCGGCCACGAGCGCCGAGAGCGGCGGCTGCGAGGTCGTGCCGGCCATCGAGGACGTCGCGGCGTCGACGGCGTCCACCCCGGCCTCGATCGCCGCGCTCAGCGTCGCGAGCTGGCCGCCGGTCGTGTCGTGGGTGTGCAGGTGCACCGGCAGGTCGAACCGCTCGCGCAGCGCGGTCACCAGCGTGCGCGCCGCGGGTGCGCGCAGCAGGCCGGCCATGTCCTTGATCGCCAGCACGTGCGCGCCGGCGTCGACGATCCGCTCGGCGAGCCGCAGGTAGTAGTCGAGCGTGTAGAGCTGCTCGCCCGGGTCGGAGAGGTCGCCGGTGTAGCACAGCGCCACCTCCGCGACGGTCGTCCCGGTCGCGCGGACCGCCTCGATCGCCGGGCGCATCTGCTCGACGTCGTTGAGCGCGTCGAAGATGCGGAACACGTCGATGCCGGTCGCGGCCGCCTCCTCGACGAAGGCGTCGGTGACGGCGGTGGGGTACGGCGTGTAGCCGACCGTGTTGCGACCGCGCAGCAGCATCTGCAGGCAGATGTTCGGCACGGCCTGGCGCAGCTGGGCCAGCCGCTCCCACGGGTCCTCGGCGAGGAAGCGCAGTGCCACGTCGTACGTCGCGCCGCCCCACGCCTCCAGCGACCACAGCTCCGGCGTGGTGCGCGCGACGTGCGGGGCCACCGTGAGCAGGTCGCGGGTGCGCACGCGGGTCGCGAGCAGCGACTGGTGGGCGTCGCGGAAGGTCGTGTCGGTGACCGCCACCCGGTCCTGCTCGCGCAGCCGGCGGGCGAACTCCTCCGGGCCGACCGAGAGCAGCAGCTGCCGGGTGCCGTCGGGCGCGGGCACGTCGAGGTTGGTGTCGGGGAGCTTGCTGGCCGGGTCGACGGAGACCTTCGCCTCGCCGTGCGGCTGGTTGACCGTGACGTCCGCGAGGTAGGACAGCAGCTTGCTGCCCCGGTCGCCGCTGCCGCGCGCGCGGAGCAGCTGCGGGTGGGTCTCGATGAACGACGTGGTGACGTTGCCGGCGGCGAAGTCGGGGTCGTCGAGGACGGCCTGGAGGAACGGGATGTTCGTCGAGACGCCGCGGATGCGGAACTCCGCGACCGCCCGCCGCGCCTTCTCGACCGCCTTGTCGAAGGTCCGGCCGCGGCAGGTCAGCTTGGCGAGCATCGAGTCGAAGTGCGCGGAGACCTCGGCGCCGGTGTAGACGGTGCCGCCGTCGAGACGAATGCCGCCGCCGCCGGGGGAGCGGTACGTCGTGATGACGCCCGTGTCGGGCCGGAACCCGTTCGCGGGGTCCTCGGTGGTGATCCGGCACTGGAGGGCGGCCCCGCGCAGCACCACGCCCTCCTGCGAGAGGCCGAGGTCGGCCAGGGTCTCGCCGGAGGCGATCCGCAGCTGCGACTGCACCAGGTCGACGTCGGTGACCTCCTCGGTCACGGTGTGCTCGACCTGGATGCGCGGGTTCATCTCGATGAAGACGTAGTTGCCGGCCGGGTCCAGCAGGAACTCGACGGTGCCGGCGTTGCGGTAGCCGATCTCCTTCGCGAAGCGCACCGCGTCGGCGCAGATCCTCATCCGCAGCTCGGGGTCGAGGTTGGGCGCGGGCGCGATCTCGACGACCTTCTGGTGGCGCCGCTGCACCGAGCAGTCGCGCTCGTAGAGGTGGATGACGTTGCCCTCGCCGTCGGCGAGGATCTGCACCTCGATGTGGCGGGGGTCGACCACGGCCTGCTCGATGAAGACCGTCGGGTCGCCGAAGGCGGCCTCGGCCTCGCGCATGCACGTCTCGACCGCCTCGCGCAGGTGCTGGTGGTCCGGCCCGGGCTCGTCGACCTTGCGCATGCCGCGTCCGCCGCCGCCGGCGACGGCCTTGACGAAGAGCGGGTAGGGCATCTCCGAGGCCGACGCGACCAGCGCGTCGACGTCGGTGGAGGGCTCGACGCTGGCCAGCGTGGGCACGCCGGCGGCCTTGGCGGCCGCGATCGCGCGGGCCTTGTTGCCGGTCAGCTCCAGCACCTCGGCGCTGGGGCCGATGAAGGTGATGCCGGCCTCGGCGCACGCCTCGGCCAGCGCGGGGTTCTCCGAGAGGAAGCCGTAGCCGGGGTAGACCGCGTCCGCACCGGCGCGCACCGCCGTGGCCACGATCGCCTCGGGGTCGAGGTAGGCGCGCACCGGGTGACCGCGCTCGCCGATCTCGTAGGCCTCGTCGGCCTTCAGCCGGTGCTCGGACCACCGGTCCTCGTAGGGGAAGACCGCCACCGTCCTCGCCCCGACCTCGTACGCCGCCCGGAACGCTCGGACCGCGATCTCGCCACGGTTGGCCACCAGCACCTTGGAGAACATGGCCGACAGGCTAGGGGCCAGCCGCCCGGGTCGCCGTGACGGGCGCCACCGGCGAGACGTACCTGTCGGTAGCGCGAACCGGCTCGGCCGGAGGACCGCCACTGGGTGGTCCTGCGGCCACACCAGGCGGGACCGAGCTGGTCCGTCTCGCGAACTCCCTACCCTCGTGTGCATGGGACCCCGACGCGACCGCGTTTCTCGCTGGATGTCGTGGGGCGCGCTCAGCGCCGGGTGGTACTCAGTTCTGACCGGCTCGGCGCTGCTCTACCTCGCCTACCTGCTCGGCACGGTCTCGGGGGACTCCGCGGCCCCGTTCGTCGCAGCAGGCTTTGCTGTCGTGGGGGTGTGCCAGCTGGCGATCGGTCTTCGCGTCGAGCTTCGGCGCAAGTCCGCGTCGCCGGACGAGCCGTCGTAGACGCCTGGGGGCTTCCCTTCGTTTGCCTCGCGTTGGTGCTCCTGGCGGCTCGGGTGCACCACTCCGCGAGCTGGCCGGTCAGGACGAACCCGCGGACGTTCTCGACGCGGACGACCTGGTCGAGGACGGGCTCGCCGGTCTGGGGGTCGGGGTGCTGGTGGACGTGGACGACCATCGGTTTGGGATCAGTGTCGAACCCCAGCACCAGCTGGCGGCGGGCCATGTCCCCGAGGGCGGTGGCGCGGCGGGACCCCTCGGCCTCCTTCGAGCCGAGCGCGTACAACCGATCCGCGCCCTTCGTGATCGCGTCCTCGAGGTCGAGGGCGTCGGCCAGGTCGAGGGTGGCCCGGACGTCGACGTGGCCGTCGAAGGTGACCTACCTGGTCTGGACGGTGACGTGGCAGGTCTCGGTGCGTTCGAACCGGACCCGCTCCGCTTCCTGGGGGTCGAACGGCACCAGCGCCTCATCAACGAGGCGGCGGTCGCCGAAGCTCTGCATCGTCGCCCAGGACGCCGACTCGACCAGGGACTCCGCTGGATGCATCGCGCACCACTCGACCGCTGCCTGCAGCACGCGGACCTCCGCGGCGTCTGCTTCGCGCTGGCTGGCCCGCGCGGCTGCAAGGACATGGCTGGGTCGTCCAGCGGTGTCTCGGGTGTCGCAAGGTGGGCCAATGTCACGCCCTTGTGGACGGCTTTCGTCGGCAGGTCCTCACGGGCAGTGGAGCCGGCAGCGGCGGGCGAGGCACGTCGTACGCTCGACACGAGGCGACCGGCTCGCGTCACGAGTGCGCAGCGCGGAACCGCGACTACTACCGGCCCGGTGCTCGCAGGGGACGGTTGCGGAAGCGGCGGCCGGTGGCGACCCGCACGATCCCGACCACCACCCAGACGCCGAGCAGGGCGGGCAGCGCCAGCAGGAACCCGAGGAAGGTCCCGGTCCCGGTCCCGCCCGCGCCGTCGTCGGTCTGGCGGGTCAGCGGCTCGTCGGGCAACGCCTCGATCCACTCCGGAAGCCGCAGCGCGGCGTCGCCGAGGTAGGACGGCTCGGCGGGTGCGCCCGCCCACTCCTCGGAGTACCTGTCGACCGTCCAGCCCGCGGTCACGTCCGTCGAGCTGGTGTCCGGCCCCTGCCACAGCACGAGCAGGGCCGGCTCGTCGAGCAGCTCGAGCACCTGGTCGGCCGCCTCGAGGTAGTGGTCGTAGCCGGCGAACCAGCTGTCCTGCCAGACCAGCACGTGCACCGGCGAATCGCGCTCGGCGATGAGGTCCGCGATCCGCCGCTCCGCCTTCTCGTCGAGCATCGGCCGGCCGTCGTCGGTGACGTGGACCTGGTCGTCGCGCAGGCCCTCGACCGCCCGCATCACCCGGTCACCGGCCGGCGGGGGCGCCGACTGCTCGTGCTCCTGCCCGGACCACACCGCCGCGCCGACGCCGAGCACGAGCGCCGCCGCGGCGCACGCCAGCCGCTCGCCCCTCATCGCTCCTCCTGCTCGGCCCGGGAGACGTGGCGCCACAGGTCGTCGACGAACGCCCCGTAGCCGGTGCGGGCCCACACCGTGTCGTGCTCGTACCACGGCCGTTCCCGGCGCAGCAGCCCTCCGCGCACGGTCATCGGGGCCAGCCCGCGGCCGGTCGTGTGGCTGCACGGCCGGCACGCCGGCACGGTCAGCTCCCGGTCGCCGACGGGCACCGTCCGGCGGGCGACGCCTTCGCCGTGGCGGGGGTCGAAGAAGCACGGACGGTACGTCGCCGGGCCGGCGCCGGAGCGGCCCGACCCGGAACGGCCCGACCCGGAGCGGTCCGACCGGGAGCCGTCCGACCCGGAGCGACCGGCCGCGTGCGTGGCCGTGCGGGCGAGCACCAGCGCCCCGACCAGGTCGTCGAGGTCGGCGTCGGCGGAGCCGGTGCGCTCGAGCAACGTCCGTGCGGCGTCGTACGACCCGTCGACGAGGGCCTGCCGCTCCAGGTCGGCCCCGCCCCGCCCGGTGCTCCGCGCCAGCAGCCGGGCGAGGGACTCCAGCTCGCGCTCCACGGTGGCGCGCACGTCGGCGGGCGTGCCGAGCCCGGCCTCGGCTGCACGACCGGCGCGGTCCGTGCGGCTGCGGGACCGGGCCGCGGGGCCGGTCGCGCGCCAGCCGAGCACGTTGCGCAGGACGAGGTAGGAGGTGCCGGTGACCGCGACGAACGCGAACGCACCCCACAGCGCGACGGACTCCGCGGTCGGCGGGTCGGCCAGGGGGTCCCACTCCTCCGGGGACCGGAAGACCTGCACCTCGCGGACCGCGTCAAAGTCCTCCCGGGTCACCTCGGTGCCCTCGTCGACCGCGGCGAGCACCTCCAGCGCGCGGGCGGCGACGCCCGCCGGCTCCAGGCCCGCATCGGCCCCGCCGCCGGGGTAGAACGTCGTCTGGGGGTCGTAGATCGCGGTCTCGTCGGGGACGTCGCCGAACGACACGACCTCCAGGTCGTAGCCCTTCGGGTCGGTCTGCACGACGAGGACCGCGTCGCCGCCGATCCGCTCGTGCAGGCGCCCGGCGAGGTCGCGCGCCGGCTCGGTCGTCGAGAGCCCGTCGGGGCCGGGGGCGAGGACGACGTACGCGGGGAACGGCAGGTTCTCGACGACCGCGGTGAGCGCGGCGTCGACCTCGTCGGTGCGGCCGTTGCCGAAGACCTCGCCGACCTGCACCGGGTCCTCGCGCAGCGCGTCCGCGAGCGCGTCGAGGTCGGTGGGGACCCGTTCGCTCATCGCAGCCGGCCGCGCTGCAGGCGGGTGACCAGGTCCGGCTCGAGCGCGCCGAAGCCGGTCGAGGCCCACGGCTCCCGGTCGGTCTCGAAGTAGTGCTCGGGGCGGCCACGGACGACGACGTCGAGGATGTCGGGGCGGCGGTCGGCCTGCAGGTCGCGGCGGCAGGCCGAGCAGATGGGTGCCCGGACCCTCCGGCCGGCGTGCTCCAGCGCGTGGTCCCGGGTGCCTCGACCGTGCAGCGGGTTGAGGAAGCAGGGCGTCGACGGCTCGAACGGCCGACTCTTCCGGGCGGCGGCGAGCGCCTCCTCGCCGCGGCGGGCCAGCACGATCGCGCCGACCGCGTCCAGGGGGTCGACGTCCGCCGCCGGGTCGGTGGGCAGCAGCCGGCCGGCGAGGTCGTAGTGGTCCAGCGCGGCGGTCCACGCGGCGGCGCCCGAGCCGCCCAGGTCGGCGTCGTCGATGCGCTCGCCCAGTGCGAGCACGTCGCCGCGCGCCCGTCGCGCCAGCTCGGCGTCGCCGGCCTCGCGGACGCGGTCGAGCACCGAGTCGGGTAAGGCGAAGGTCGCCGCACCGGCCCGAGCCCGGGCCCGTCGGCCCAGTGCGCGGAGGCCCAGCACGACGGCTGCGACCAGGAGGCCGAGGGCCAGCACGCCCGCGAGCGCACCCCCGCCGCCGCCGGCGTCGTCGGAACCGTCGGGGTACGACGTCGCCGTGCCCTCGCCCGAGGTGCCGGCCTCCTGCTCGCGCCGTGCCTGGCCGGCCTCCCGTGCGGCGTTCGCGGCCGACGCCAGGGTGCCGGCAGCCAGCTGGTCGGCGAGCTCGACCACACCCTCGCCGAGCTCGAGCGGGGTGCCGCCCGGGCCGCCCTGGGTGAGCACGGCCTCGGCGTCGCGGACCACGTCGGTGCGGCCGCCGACCGGTCCCCACTGCTGGAGGGCGAGGTTGAGCTGTGAGCCGTCGGGCAGCGTCGGGTAGTGGACCGGGGTGCCGTCGTCGGCGAACGACCACACGTTGTTGACGCCGATGTAGAGCCCGTCGGGCCCGCCGGCGTCGTGGATGCGGACCAGGAGGTCGTCGCCCCACGAGATGCCGCCGGCCCCGTCCTCCGGCGGCTGGGTCAGCACGAGGTGGAGGGGGACGTCGGCGTCGCGCACCGCCTGGCGGTACGCCGCGAGCTGCTCGGCGCTGACCCAGGCCTCCGTCCCGGGACCGAGGTGCATGCCGGTGCTGGTCAGGTCCTCGACGATGGCGTCGACGTCGGCCACGGTGCGCTCCTCCCGGTCGCCGGGCGATCGTAGAGGAACGGCTCGACCAGGGCGGGGGTCGCCCGGGCAGCGAGGGCGAGCGCGTCGGCGACGGGGACGTCGAGCACGGCGACGGCCTGCCGGCCGCCGGCAGTGGTGGCGACCAGCGTGACGAGGCCGGCGCGGCGCTGGAACCACGTGGCGCGGATGTTCCAGCCGATGACGGCCTCGACGGCCAGCACGTGGCGGCGGCGGTAGAGGCTGCCGGAGCGGCTCACGACGTACCCGTCGACCAGGGCGTGCCCGAGTCCCCGCGCGCGGTCCGCGGCCAGCGCGGCAGCGGCCAGCGGGGCGGTGACGGCCGGCAGCCACCACCACGCTGACCCGGCCGCGAGCGGCAGGCACCCGGCGGTGACCAGGAGCGCCGGCAGCAGCGCGCGCGTCCACCGGCGGCGGGCGGCGGCGGGCCCGTGCGGCCGGAGGGGTACGTCGACGGGCCCGGCGGCGCCGAGCACCGCCCGCGCGGCCGACCCGACCACGGCCCGCGGCGCCGGGGGCACCAGCACCGACGAGGACTCCTGTCCGTCGCCGAGGCCGGTGACGATCGCCGCGAGCCGGCCGCCCCCGGCGAGGCGGAGCCCCAGCGGCTCGCCGATCGTCACGCCGGCCAGCCGGGCGTCGTCGAGGCTGGTCTCCCGGGTGGTGAGCAGCCCGCGGCGCAGGTGCCAGGCACGGTCGGCGTGACCGAGGGTGAAGCCCCAGTTGGCGACCAGGTAGCCCGTCACCGCCAGCACGCTCGTCGCGACCGCGAGACCGACCAGCGCGCCGGCGGCGGCCAGGAGCACCGGCACGCCGGCGACGCGGTCCGCCCAGGAGCCCGCGTCGACCCGGCGGAAGCCGCCGAGCGCGTCGAGCAGCTGCACCGTGCCGCCGACGAGGCCGGCGACGATCACGAGACCGGTGGAGGTGAGCGGCGCGAACCGGGCCCAGGTCGGGTCGAAGGTCAGGACCGGG
>NZ_JAANMS010000046.1 GCF_011250565.1 Nocardioides sp. IC4_145 | reverse complement strand
GGCGTCTAGCCCTGCCACCATGCGGGCGTGACCCGCCGCCCGCCCCAGCACCCGGTCCAGCACCCGCGCCTGGTGCGCGCCCTCCTCTGGTCGCTGGTCGTGGCCGTCTCGCTGGTGGTGCTCGGCGCCCCGGTGTGGTTCTTCATGCACGGGACCGCGTCGGCGTGGACCGACGAGCGCGTCGTGACGGTCCGGGTGCCGGCCGACGCCGAGTGCCGCACCGGCCCGCCGCCCGGCCGGCCGCAGACCTGCGACGGGACCTGGACCGACCCCGACCTCAGCAGCGCCACCGACTCCTCCACCTTGACGGTGGAGATGGAGGGCGAGGTGAGCGACCGGTACGGCGGTCCGGCGCCCGAGCCCGGTGGTGCCGTCGAGGCGCGGGTGGTGGACGAGGGGCTGGCGTTCACCGGCTACCAGGGCGTGCTGCTGCGCTGGGCGCTCGTGTCGCCGTACGTCTCCGTCGCCGGGCTGCTGCTCGGGGCGCTGGCGGTGGCGGGACTGGTCCGGTTCGACCCGCGCTGGTCGAGCACGCGCACCGACCTGCCGCCGGTCAGAACAGCCCGCGCGACCCCAGGAACCGGTCGACGGAGATCCGCAGCGCCACGCGCTGGGGGTTCTCGCGCGGCTGGCGGTAGCGGGCGGCATAGCGCTCGACGGCGCGCGCCACGTCGTCGGCGCGGTCGGTGACCTCGGAGGTGCCCTCCAGCGTCGACCACCGGGCGCCGTCGACCTGGCAGACGGCGACCGGGCCGGGCGCGGCGAGCAGGTTGCGCGCCTTGCGCGAGTCCGGCCCGGTGATGACCCAGGCGCAGTCCTGCTCGAGGTCGAGCGCGCAGCCCACCGGCACGACGTGTGGGCGGCCGTCGGGGCGCAGCGTCGTCAACGAGCACAGGTGGCGCTCAGCCCACATCGCGGCGAGCGCCTCGGGCATCGCTGCCAGGCCGGACGCGACCGGCGACCAGCTGGTCACCGGGCTGCCGCCGCGGACGCGTCCCGGGTGCTGGCCGCGGAGCCGGAAGCAGCGGGGGAGCGACGGTGCAGCGCGACAACGGCGAGGACGACGACCACGGCGGCGACGGTAGCCACGACGGCCACCGGGGTGGAGTCGGGCTCCTCCGCGACGCGGCCGTAGGCGAGCCAGCCCAGGCCCCACGTGATCGCGGCCGCCACGGCCCACCGGCCGCCGAACGCCCAGGACATGCCCACGCCGGCGGCCGCCACCAGCACGACGACCAGCGCCGACGGCAGCGTGGACAGCGCGATGTCGTCGGAGGCGAGCGCAGCTGCGGTGTTCGCGCAGGTCGCGACGGCGACCCAGCCGAGATACAGCCCGAACGTCCCGTCGACGGCCACGAGCTCGACCTTCGAGGTGGCCGGGTCGCGGTGGAGCCGGCGGACCAGCTCGACGAGCACGGCCAGCAGCGCGACGATCACCACGACGCTGCCCCAGACCCAGTCCTGCTGGGTGACGAGCAACCAGCCGGCGTTCAGCACCATCGACGCGGCCGCCAGCCACCCGGTCGCGCGCATCCGCGACGACGCTGCCTGCGAGGGCAGCCACTGCCAGATCGCGTACGCCGCCAGGCCGGCGTAGATCACCGACCAGATCGAGAACGCGGGGCCGGCCGGGGCCAGCAGCGTGGCGTCGTCGGAGAGCGCGCCGCCCGCGGTGTCGGCGACCGGCGTGCCGACCACACCCGTGCCGACGAGGGTGCCGGTCACGCAGGCGACCGCCGCGACGGTCACGGTCACGCGGCGAGCCAGGTCGGTGCGGGTGGCCGCCGTGCGGGTGGGCGCGGAGGTCGAGGTGTCGGAGGGGGGCACGCCTGGCCGGTACCCGTCCGCACCGCCCTGCCATGATCGGCGCATGACCGGCCCCTCGACCGGCGTGCTCGTCCTCGCCGCCACCCCGATCGGACGCGTGGCCGACGCGCCGCCGCGGCTCGCCGACGAGCTGGCCACCGCCGACGTGGTGGCCGCGGAGGACACCCGCCGGCTCAAGCGGCTGACCACCGACCTCGGCGTCAGCGTCGGCGGCCGCGTCGTGTCGTACTTCGAGGGCAACGAGACCGCCCGGACCCCGCAGCTGCTCGACGCGCTGCTCGCCGGCGAGCGGGTGCTTCTGGTGACCGACGCGGGGATGCCGAGCGTCTCCGACCCCGGCTACCGCCTGGTCGCCGCCGCGGTCGAGCACGACGTCCACGTCACCGCCGTGCCGGGGCCGTCGGCGGTGCTGACCGCGCTCGCTGTGTCGGGGCTGCCGGTGGACCGGTTCTGCTTCGAGGGCTTCCTGCCGCGCAAGGCCGGCGAGCGGGCGCGGCGCTTGGCGGGTCTCGCGGCCGAGGAGCGGACGATGGTGTTCTTCGAGGCGCCGCACCGCACGGAGGCGGCGCTGGTCGCGATGGCCGAGGCGTTCGGCGACGACCGGCCGGCCGCGGTGTGCCGCGAGCTGACCAAGACCCACGAGGAGGTGCGCCGCGGCCCGCTCGCCGACCTCGTCGTGTGGGCGGCCGACGGCGTGCGCGGCGAGGTGACCGTCGTGGTCGCCGGTGCCGTGCCCGTGGCGCTCGTCGGCGACGACCCGGCGAGCCTGCGGGCGGCGGTCGCGGAGCGGGAGGCGGCGGGCACGAGCCGCAAGGAGGCGATCGTGGAGGTGGCCCGGCTGGCCGGGGTGCCGAAGCGTGAGGTGTACGACCTGGTCCACCGGGGAGAGGGGAAGGCATGAGCACGCGCCTGGAGCGGTTCCACCACGACGGTCTGGTCTTCGACGTCCACGACAGCGGCCCGGAGGACGGCGACCCGGTCGTCCTGCTGCACGGCTTCCCCGAGCGGGCCACGTCGTGGCGGCACGTCGAGCCGCTGCTGCACGCGGCCGGCCTGCGCACCTACGCCCTCGACCAGCGCGGCTACTCGCCGGGCGCGCGGCCCGAGGGCCGTACGCACTACCGGACCGAGCTGCTCGCCGGGGACGTCGCCGCGCTGATCCGGACGATCGGACGGCCCGTCCACCTCGTCGGGCACGACTGGGGCGCGATCGTCGCCTGGACCGTCGCCGGCGTCCACGCCGACCTGGTCCGCACGCTGACCGCCGTCTCCGTCCCGCACCCGGCCGCCTTCAAGCGCGCGATGACGTCGTCGCCCCAGGCGCTGCGCTCCTGGTACATCGGCCTCTTCCAGCTGCCCCGCCTCCCCGAGCTGCTCCTCGCAGCCTCCGGCGGGCGCTTCCTCGAGCGGGCGATGATCGCCACCGGCATGTCCCGCGAGGACGTCGAGCGCGTCCAGCGCGAGGTCGTCGACGACGGGGCGCTGCCGCACGCGCTCGGCTACTACCGCGCGCTGCCGCTGTCGGACCGGTCGGTCGTCGGCCGGACCGTCCGGGTGCCGACCACGCTGGTGTGGAGCACCGGCGACACGGCGCTGGACCGACGCGGCGCCGAGCTGACCGGCGACCACGTGGACGCGCCGTACGAGCTGGTCGTCCTCGACGGCGTCTCCCACTGGATCCCCACCCACGCGCCCGAGGCGCTCGCCGAGGCGATCCTCGAGCGGGTGGCCGGCACGTGAGCCGTCCACCCGTCCCCGACCCGCTGCCGGCGCCCGTCGTCGACAACCACTGCCACCTCGACATCACCCGGGATCCTGCCGCCGGCCCCGTCGACCCCACCGCTGCGATCGCCGAGGCTGCCGCGGTCGGCGTGCCGCGGATCGTCCAGATCGGCTGCGACCTGCGCGGCGCCCGGTGGGCGGTCCAGGCGGCGGCGACGTACGACGCGCTCGTCGCCGGCGTCGCGCTGCACCCCAACGAGGCGCCGCGGCTGGCCGAGCAGGGCACCGACCTGGACACCGCGATGGCCGAGATCGAGGCGCTCGCCGGCGCGCACGACAAGGTCCGCGCGGTGGGGGAGACCGGTCTCGACCACTTCCGCACCGGCGAGGAGGGTCGCGCGGTGCAGGTCGAGTCGTTCCGTCGGCACATCGACCTGGCCAAGCGGCTGGACAAGACGCTCGTCATCCACGACCGCGACGCCCACGACGACGTGCTGCGCGTGCTCGACGAGGAGGGCGCGCCCGAGCGCTGGGTGATGCACTGCTTCTCCGGTGACGCGGGCTTCGCGAAGGCCTGCCTCGACCGCGGGGCCCACCTCTCCTTCGCCGGCACCGTGACGTTCAAGAACGCCCAGCCGCTGCGCGACGCGCTGCTCGTCGCGCCCCGGGACCGGCTGCTGGTCGAGACCGACGCGCCGTACCTCACCCCTCACCCGCACCGCGGCCAGGTGAACGCCTCCTACCTCGTCCCGCTCACGGTCCGGGCGATGGCCGAGGTCCGCGGCGACGACCTGGAGACGCTCTGCCTCGCCCTCGACGCCACCACCGAGGAGGCGTTCGGCGGCCCGTGGTGACCGCCGAAGTGGCACCCCCGCAGGGCCGAAGGGGCACTCGCGCAGGGTCGAGATGGCACTCCCGCAGGCTCCTGAGAGCCCTCCTCAACCCGCTGAGAGGCTGCCCACACCGTGTCCGAAACGGTGGACGAGGGTTTGCGCTGATCCGCCATGCCTGTTCTGCTGGATGACTGATGGCCGGGATCGGGAACGATCACGCCAGTGCGCGAGGAGCGGACGACCACGGGTGGGGAAGCCCTCGGTACGCCGCCCTCGAGCCCGCCGAGGGGCCGCTCCGAGCGGCCCGGAGGGTGCGCCCTGGTGCCCGAGACCCGGGGAGTACGACGTTCGGAGAATCGTGCGCAGCACGCTCGCTCAATGGCTGACCAAGGCCGGCCGCAGCCGCCCCGTGATGGTGGCGCTTGCCGCAGTGGTGGCGCTGGCCGTGGCCGGCAGCACCCTGGGCTACTCGGCCCTCAGCAAGTCCGTGACCCTCAGCCTCGACGGGGAGTCCTCGGACGTCAGCTCGATGGCCTCGACCGTCGCCGACGTCCTGGAGGACCAGGGTGTCGAGGTCTCGGGCCGCGACCAGGTCGCGCCGGGCCTCGAGGAGGAGGTGAGCGACGGGATGGAGATCTCGGTCCGCTTCGCCCGCCCGGTCGAGCTGACCGTCGACGGGGACACCTCCACGCACTGGGTGACCGCCACCGAGGTGGCCGGCGCGCTCGGCCAGATCGGTGACGACTACCGCGGCGCGGACCTCTCGGTCAGCCGTGGGGGCTCGATCGACCGCGAGGGCATGGCCCTCGAGGTCGTCACGCCGAAGACCCTGCGGGTCAAGCTGGCCGACAAGCCCTTCAAGAAGCGCACCGTCACCGCGCTCACCGTGTCCGACGCGCTCGACGAGCTCGGCGTGGACGTCGACGAGCGCGACGAGACCGAGCCCGGCCTCGACGCCGAGATCGCCGACGGCGACGAGATCGTCTTCACCGACGTGCGCGTCGTGACCAAGAAGGTCCGCGGCGAGGCGATCGGCTTCGCCACGACCGAGCGCGAGGACGACTCGATGCTCGAGGGCGAGACCAGCACCGAGCGGGCCGGTCGCGAGGGCGCACGCAACGTGACGTACCGCCTGACCTACCGCAACGGCGAGCTCGTCCGCCGCGTCGTCAAGAACTCCGAGGTCACCCGCCGCCCGGTCGACGCGATCGTCCGCGTCGGCACCAAGGAGGCCGCTCCCGAGCCCGCGGCGCCGAACTACGCCGGCGGCGGCACCGTCTGGGACGCGCTGGCCAAGTGCGAGTCCGGCGGCAACTGGGCGATCAACACCGGCAACGGCTACTACGGCGGCCTGCAGTTCTCGCTGTCGACCTGGCGGGCGTACGGCGGTCCCGGCTACCCCCACCAGCAGTCGCGGGAGACCCAGATCGCGATCGCCGAGAAGCTCCGTGCGGCGACGGGCGGGTACGGCTCCTGGCCCCACTGCTCACAGTCGCTCGGGCTGCCTCAGTAACCTGAGGCCCATGTCTGACACCTCCGCCGGTCCGAGGCTCCTCGGGCCGGCGGAGGTGCGTTCGCTCGCGGCAGCGCTCGACCTCCGTCCGACCAAGCAGCGCGGGCAGAACTTCGTCATCGACGCCAACACCGTGCGTCGCATCGTCCGGGAGTCCGGCGTCTCCGCCGACGACGTCGTCGTCGAGGTCGGCCCGGGTCTCGGGTCGCTCACGCTCGCCCTGCTCGAGGTGGCCGGCCGGGTCGTGGCGATCGAGCTCGACGAGCGGCTGGCCGCCGCGCTCCCGGCCACGATCGCCGAGCACGCACCGGCGCAGGCCGACCGGTTCGAGGTGGTCCTCGGCGACGCGATGCGCGTGACCGAGGTCCCGGGCCCCCCGCCGACCGCGCTCGTGGCGAACCTGCCGTACAACGTCTCCGTGCCCGTCCTCCTCCACCTCCTCCAGCTGCTGCCCTCGCTCGAGCGCGGGCTGGTGATGGTGCAGGCCGAGGTCGCCGACCGGCTGGCCGCGACCCCCGGCTCCAAGGTGTACGGCGTGCCGTCGGTCAAGGCCGCTTGGTACGCCGACGTCCGCCGCGCGGGCTCGATCGGCCGCAACGTCTTCTGGCCCGCGCCGAACGTCGACTCGGGGCTGGTCGCCTGGGACCGCCGCGAGCCGCCGGCCACGACCGCGACCCGCGAGCAGGTCTTCGCGGTCGTCGACGCCGCCTTCGCCCAGCGCCGGAAGGCGCTCCGCGGGGTGCTGCGCGGGCTGGCCGGCTCGGCCGAGACGGTCGACGCCGCGCTCACCCACGCCGGGGTCGACCCGCTGGCGCGCGGCGAGTCGCTGCGGGTCGAGGACTTCGCCCGGATCGCCGAGGGCCTGGCCGCCGCGGGAGCGCCCGCATGAGCCCGCTGACGCCCGTGGCCGGCGCGGTGACCGTGCGCGCGCCCGCGAAGATCAACCTCCACCTCGGGGTCGGCGCACCGCGTGCCGACGGCCTCCACCCGCTGACGACCGTCTACCACGCGGTCGGCCTGTGCGACGACGTCACCGCGACGCCGGCCGACGCCTGGGGGGTCTCGATGGCGGTGCCCGACTGGATCGACGCCGACGTCCTGCCCGCCGACGGCGACAACCTCGTCGACCGCGCGGCGACGCTCCTGGCCGGGCACCACGGCGTACCGGTCACCGGCCTGGTCTCGGTCGCGAAGGCGATCCCGGTCGCCGGCGGCATGGCCGGCGGGTCGGCGGACGCCGCGGCCGCGCTGGTCGCGCTCGACCGGGTCTGGGACCTCGGCACCACCGACGAGGACCTGCTGGCGATCGCGGCGCAGCTGGGCAGCGACGTGCCGTTCGCTCTGGTCGGCGGCACCGCCGTCGGCACCGGCCACGGCGAGGTCGTCGAACCGGTGGCCGACCACGGCACCTGGTGGTGGGTGGTCGTCCCGTCCACCGAGGGGCTCTCCACGCCGGCCGTCTACCGCCACTTCGACGAGATGTTCCCCGACGCCGCGCCCGAGCCGTGCGGGGCCGAGTCGCTGCTCGCGGCGCTCGCCACGCGCGACCCGCACCGGCTCGCCGACGTCCTCCACAACGACCTCCAGCTGCCCGCGATCGACCTGCGTCCCGACCTCGGCGAGCTCATCGACCGCGGGCAGGGCGTCGGGGCGCTGCGCGGTCTCGTGTCGGGGTCCGGCCCGACGTGCGTGTTCCTCTGCGAGTCGGCCGACCACGCCCGGTCGGTGGCCGCCGCCCTCGAGCAGGACCACCCGCTGGTCCTGGTCGCCAACGGACCGGTGGCCGGCGCCCACCTGGTGGAGTACGCGTAGCCCTCATGAGCAACCTCCTCAACCTCGAGCGCGTCTCGAAGTCCTACGGCGTGCGCCCGCTGCTCGCCGACGTCTCGCTCGGCATCGGTGCGGGCGACCGGATCGGCATCGTCGGTCGCAACGGCGACGGCAAGACCACCCTGCTCGAGGTGATGACCGGCATCGAGGAGCCCGACGAGGGCCGCGTCTCGCGGCAGCGCGGGCTGCTGGTCGGCTACCTCCACCAGGGCGACGAGCTCGACGACACCCACACCGTCCGCGAGGCCGTCCTCGGCGGTCGTTCCGACCACGAGTGGGCGGCCGACAGCCGCACCCGCGAGATCGTCGAGGTGCTGCTCGCCGGCGTCACGCTCGACCGGGCGGTCGTCGGGCTGTCCGGTGGCGAGCGGCGCCGCTGCTCGCTGGCGGCGCTGCTGCTGGGCGACCACGACCTCGTCGTCCTCGACGAGCCCACCAACCACCTCGACGTCGAGGCGGTCGCCTGGCTGGCCCAGCACCTCGCCGCCCGGCCCTCCGCGCTCGTCGTCGTCACCCACGACCGGTGGTTCCTCGACGCGGTCTGCCAGTGGACGTGGGAGGTCCACGACGGGCAGGTCGACGCCTACGAGGGCGGGTACGCCGCGTTCGTGCTCGCCAAGGCCGAGCGGCAGCGCCAGCTGGCGGCCTCCGAGATCCGCCGGCAGAACCTCGTCCGCAAGGAGCTGGCCTGGCTGCGGCGCGGTCCGCCGGCCCGCACCTCGAAGCCGAAGTTCCGCATCGACGCCGCCAACCAGCTCATCGAGGACGTCCCGCCCCCGCGCGACCGGCTCGAGCTCGAGCGGTTCGCGACCCAGCGGCTCGGCAAGGACGTCATCGACGTCGAGGACGTCGACCTGGTCCGTGGCGACCGCAAGCTCCTGTCCCACGCCACCTGGCGGATCGGCCCGGGCGACCGGATCGGCCTGGTCGGGGTCAACGGCGCGGGCAAGACCTCGGTGCTCTCCCTGCTGTCCGGCGAGCTCCCACCCGCCGCGGGCAAGGTCAAGCACGGCCGCACGATCGCGCTCCAGCACCTCACCCAGCAGCTCGACGACCTCGACCCCGACGGCCGGGTGCTGCCCACGGTCGAGTCGATCCGCCGCGTCACGAAGACCCTCGAGGGCCAGGAGCTGACCGCGACGTCCCTGCTGGAGCGCTTCGGCTTCACCGGCGACCGGCTGACCGCGCGCATCGGTGACCTGTCCGGTGGCGAGCGTCGCCGATTCCAGCTGCTGCGGCTGCTGCTCACCGAGCCGAACGTGCTGCTGCTCGACGAGCCCACCAACGACCTCGACATCGAGACCCTCAACGTGCTCGAGGACTTCCTCGACGGCTGGCCCGGCACGCTCGTCGTCGTCAGCCACGACCGGTACTTCCTCGAGCGGGTCACCGACTCCGTCTGGGCGCTCCTCGGCGACGGCCAGGTCTCGATGCTGCCGCGCGGGGTGGACGAGTACCTCGAGCGGCGCGCGGCCGACCTGCACCTCCAGGGTGTCGAGGTGCCGGCGGGACCCGACCCGGTGGCCGGCTCCTCGTCGGCAGCCTCGTCCTCGTCCTCGTCGTCGGAGCCGGCCAAGGCGAAGGTCGGCGGCGCGGAGGAGCGGGCCGCCCGCAAGGCGGTCAACCGCATCGACAAGCGGCTGGAGCGGATCGCCGAGCGGGAGGCCGAGCTCAACGCGGCGGTCCTCGAGCACGCCCAGGACTACACCGAGCTGGCCCGGCTCAGCGCCGAGCTGCAGGAGCTCGCGGCCGAGAAGGAGCAGCTCGAGATGGAGTGGCTCGAGGCTGCCGAGGTCCTGGAGTAGGTCAGGAGAACGGCACGAGCAGCCGGCGCAGCAGGTCGGCCAGCTCGTGGCGCTCGGTCGGGGGCAGGTCGGCGATGAGCTCCTGCTCGGCGCGCAGCAGCGCGGTGAACGCCCCGTCGACGGCGCTCTTGCCCTCGGTGGTGAGCCGCACGATGACGCCGCGGCGGTCATCGGGGTCCGGGTAGCGCTCGACCAGCCCGCGGGCCGCCAGCCGGTCGACCCGGTTGGTCATCGTCCCGCTCGTCACGAGGGTCTCGCGCAGCAGCCGGCCGGGGGAGAGCTCGTACGGCGCCCCGGCACGCCGCAGCGCCGCGAGCACGTCGAACTCCCACGTCTCGATGCCGTGCTCGGTGAACGCCTGGCGCCGGGCGAGGTCGAGGTGGCGAGCCAGCCGCGAGATCCGGCTGAAGACCGAGACCGCGTCGAAGTCGAGGTCGGGGCGTTCACGCGCCCACGCCTCGACCAGATCGTCGACCTCGTCCCGCATGACGTCGCACTCTAGCGGACCGGTCGAGAATCTTGACATCAAGATAGTCCGGGCGCACCCTGGTGAGGTGACGCGCAGCCAGCACACGTGGGACCCGGACCGGTACCTCGCCTACGCCGACGAGCGCGGCCGGCCGTTCGTCGAGCTCCTCGGTCGGGTGGACGCCGCCGCCCCGCGCACGGTCGTCGACCTCGGCTGCGGCCCGGGCAACCTCACCGCGCTGCTGCGCGAGCGGTGGCCGGACGCGGACGTGCACGGGCTGGACGCCAGCCCCGAGATGGTCGCGGCGGCGCGCGGCCGGGGCGACGGGGTGCGGTACGACCTCGCCGACCTGCGCGACTGGCGACCCGAGACCCCTGTGGACGTGCTCGTCTCCAACGCCACGCTCCAGTGGCTGCCCGACCACCTCGACCTGCTGCCGCAGCTCCTCGGCCACGTCGCCCCGGGCGGCTGGCTGGCTCTCCAGGTCCCGGGGAACTTCGAGGAGCCGAGCCACACCATCCGGCGCGACCTCGCCGCCGAGGAGCCGTACGCCGCGCACACCCGCCACGTCGCGGTGCCCAGCAGCCACGACCCAGCGGTGTACCTCGACGTGCTGGCGGGTCTCGGGTGCTCGGTCGATGCCTGGGAGACGACCTACCTCCACGTGCTCACCGGGCCGGACCCGGTGTTCACCTGGGTGTCGGCCACCGGCGCCCGCCCGACGCTGCAGGCGCTGCCGCCGGACCTGGGGACGAGGTTCGAGGAGGAGTTCCGCGCACGGCTGCGGGCGGCGTACCCCGAGCGGCCGCACGGCGTGGTGCTGCCCTTCCGGCGCATCTTCGTGGTTGCGCGCAAGGTCTCGGAGGTGGGCGAGTGATGCGGCTCCACCACGTGCAGGTCGCCTGTCCGCCCGGCGGCGAGGACGAGGCCCGGCGCTTCTGGCGCGACGGGCTCGGCCTGACCGAGGTGCCCAAGCCGGCCGACCTGGCCGGGCGGGGCGGCTGCTGGTTCCGCGCTCGTCCCGGCGACGCGGGCGGGGCGGAGGTGCACGTCGGCGTCGAGGACCCCTTCGTCCCGGCGCGCAAGGCCCACCCCGCGCTGCTGGTCGCCGACGCGACGGAGCTGGAGCGGCTCGGCGCGTCGCTGGGGGCGGCCGGCTTCACCGTGGACTGGACCGAGCGGCACACGTTCGCGGCGTACCAGCGCTTCCACACCCGCGACGCCCACGGCAACCGGGTCGAGGTGCTCGCGCCGGCGTAACGCGGAGCGAGGTGCCGCGTTGTCACCTCGTCCGGACAGGCCCCCGCCTGCCGGCGGCGGGCTCGGGACCCGCGACAGGCCGCACCAGAAGGGCTTCCCTTGACCGACCTCGACTCCCGACCCCAGGCGCCCACGGAGGCGCCGGTCGACGTCCCGGCGAGCGTGCCGGCCGCCGCGGTACAGGCGGCCGGGGTGCAGGCGGTGGACATGTCCGCCGTCGTCAACCGCATCAAGCGCGCCCAGGGCCAGCTCGGCGGCGTGCTGCGGATGATCGAGGAGGGCCGCGACCTCGAGGCGGTCGTCCACCAGCTCAAGGCCGTCTCCCGCGCCCTCGACCGGGCCGGCTTCGCACTGATCGCCGCCGAGCTGCGCCAGACCGTCGCCGACGGGGCCGACGTCGGCGAGGCCGAGCTGGCCAAGCTGGAGAAGTTCTTCCTCTCGCTCGCCTGAGCGTCCGGGCCGGGCACGCGCCGGCCCGCCGAGCATGTAACGGACTGTTCGCCACTCTGTAGGCACGCTGCAACGTGCCTACAGGTGTGCGAACCATCCGTTACAAGGGCCGCGCGCAAAGGGTTACCGTCGGGTAACGTCAGCCGGCATGAGCCGAGTCCTGCAGATGTGGCGTACGACGACGGGCCTGCCGGTGGTGGGACCGCGACTGGGAGCGAAGGCGTTCTCGCTGCTGTTCAGCCAGCAGGCGCCGTACTTCGCGACGATCCGGCCGCGGTTCACCGAGATCCGGCCGAACCGGGCGGAGCTGGTCATCCCCAAGCGCCGCAAGGTCCACAACCACCTCGGCACCGTGCACGCGATCGCGCTGTGCAACGGGCTCGAGGCGGCGATGGGCGCCCTGGCGGAGGCGACCGTGCCTGCCGACAAGCGGTGGATCCCGAAGGGGATGGACGTCAGCTACACCGCCAAGGCGACCAGCGACATCACCTGCGTCGCCGAGACCGACCCCGAGCAGTGGACCGGCCTGCCCGACGAGGGCGCCGACCTGCACGTCCGCGTCAGCGGCGCCCGCGACGACGGCACGGTCGTCGTCGAGGGCGCCATCCGGCTCTGGGTGACGCCGAAGAAGCGCTGAGCGGCCTCAGGCCCCTCCGGTCGCCTGGCCGCCGAAGGCGCCGCCGCCGCCCATGGGCTGACCGGCGTCCCGGCCGCCGGTGCCGATGCCCAGCGCCGGCGTCTGCGACCTCTCGCCCACGAACCGCCGCTGCGCCCAGGTGGCGAGCATCGAGAGCAGGAAATTGAGGGCGATGTAGGTCGCGGCGAGCACGGTCGCGGTCTGGAACTGGTTGCCGAACTCCTGCCAGATCGAGCGCCCGACCGTGGTGAGGCCCGGCGCGAGCACGTAGTAGCCGAGGCTGGTGTCCTTGAGCGCGACCACGCACTGGCTGATGATCGCGGGCAGCATGATCTTCACCGCCTGCGGGAGCAGGACCGTCACCATCACCTGGGTCTTGCGCATGCCGAGGGCGTACGCCGCCTCCGCCTGGCCGCGGGGCACGGCGAGCACGCCGGCGCGGAAGACCTCGGCGAGGACGGCCCCGTTGTAGAGGGTCAGGCCGATGACGACCGACCAGTACGACCCGATCCCGCCGCCGGTGCCGTAGGCGAAGAAGATGAAGACGATCAGCAGCAGCAGCGGGACGGCGCGGAAGAACTCCACGACCAGCCAGCAGGGCCAGCGCACCAGCCGGTGGTCCGACAGCTTCCCGACGCCGAGCACGACGCCGATCACCACGGCCATGAGCACCGCGGTGGCGGCCATCTGGAGCGTGTTGACCAGCCCGTCGAGGACGAGCGCCTCGAGGTAGTCGGGCGTGACGAACGGCTCCCACAGCTCGTACTCGAGCTCGCCGCGGTCCTGCAGGAAGAGCACGACCCCCACGAGGGCCGCGGCCAGCACCACGCCGGCGACGATCGAGTAGGTCCGGTGCCGCGCGCGGGTGCGCGGGCCGGGACTGTCGAAGAGGACGCTGCTCATCGGGCCACCCGCCAACGCCGCTCGAGGCCCCAGGCGCCGGCGGACAGCGTCTCGACGATGATGATGTAGCCGAGCGCGAAGACGAGGAAGATCACGGTGTCGTCGGCGCTGTTGTTGGTGAAGTAGCGCATCCGGGCCGTGGCCTCCATGAGCCCGAAGACGGCGGCGATCGAGGTGTTCTTGGTCATCGCGATCAGCACGCTCGCCAGCGGCGGCACCGCGGCGCGGAACGCCTGGGGGAGCACGACGTTGCCCATCGTCTGCCCGAAGGTCAACCCGATCGCGCGGGCGGCCTCGGCCTGACCCAGGGGGACCGCGTTGATGCCGGCGCGGATGGCCTCGCACACGAAGGGTGCGGTGTAGAGGCTGACGGCCACCACGCCCTTGAGCAGGAACGGCGTGCCGACGAGCAGTCCGAGGTTCGGGAACGCCACGAACACGAACACGAACACGATCAGCAACGGCGTGTTGCGGACGACGTTCACGTAGGTCGTCGCGGCGAGCCGGAAGGGCGCCACCGGGCCGACGCGCATGGCGGCCAGCACGGTGCCCAGCACCAGCGAGACCACGCCGGACAGCGCGGCCAGCTGGATCGTCAGCCAGAACGCCTGCAGCACGAGGTCGAACTCGGACGTCACGTCGTCCACGCCGTCTCCTCTCGGGAGGACGAGCGGGGCGGCCCGTTGGGGCCGCCCCGCTCGCGGGGTCGGTGCCCGTCCCGGTGGAGCCGGACGGGCGGGGTGTCAGCCGATCAGGCCGGGCACTCGTCCATCGCCGGCGGCTCCGGGGTCTCCACGCCGGACTGGCCCAGGGTGGCCTGGAACGCCTCGTCCCAGGCGCCATCCTCCTGGGCCTCGGTGATGGTGTCCACGATCCACTGGCACATCTCGGGCGCCTCGAGCGAGTAGCCCACGCCGTACCGCTCCTCGGAGAACGGCTCGACGACGACCTTGAGCTGGTCGGCGTTCTCCGCCGCGTAGCCCAGGAGGATCGCGCCGTCGGTCGTCATCGCGTCCACGGTGCCGTTGAGCACCTGGTCGACGCACTCGGAGTAGGTGTCGAAGCCACGCGGACGAGCGCCCTCGGCCTCGATGTTCTCCAGCGAGGTGGAGCCGGTGACCGAGCAGACCTCGGTGCCCTTGACGTCGTCGAGGCTGTCGATGTCGCTGTCGGAGCGGACGAGCAGCTGCTGACCGGTGACGTAGTACGGGCCCGCCTGGCCGACGACCTCACGCCGCTCGTCGGTGATGGAGTACGACGCGATGACCAGGTCGACCTCGCCGCTCTCGAGGAAGGGCTCCCGGTTGTCGGAGATCGTCTCCTTCCACGTGATGTCCTCGGCGGCGATGCCGAGGTCGGCGGCGAGGATCTTGCCGATCTCCGGGTCGAACCCGACCGGGGCGTCGTCGGTGGCGCCCTTGAACCCGATGCCGGGCTGGTCGAACTTCACGCCGATGACGATGTTGCCGTCCTCCGCGAGCTCCTTCATGCGGGTGCCGTCGTCGAACTCGTCGGCGGCGTTCTCCGCCACCTCGACGTCGACGCCCTCGGCGTCGTCGTTGCCCGCGTCACCGCAGGCGGCCAGGCCGCCGGCGAGCAGGACGGCGGCGGCCGCCATCCGGAAACGTGCGTGTCGCATGTCGATCTCCTTCAGTGCTTGAGGATCTTGCCGAGGAAGTCCTTGGCCCGATCGCTCTGCGGGTTGGTGAAGAACTGCTCGGGGGTGGCTTCCTCGACGATGGCGCCGTCGGCCATGAAGACGACCCGGTCGCCGGCGGTGCGGGCGAAGCCCATCTCGTGGGTGACGACGACCATCGTCATGCCCTGCTTGGCCAGGTCGACCATGACCTCGAGGACCTCGGAGATCATCTCGGGGTCGAGCGCGGAGGTCGGCTCGTCGAAGAGCATCACCTTCGGCTCCATCGCCAGCGCGCGGGCGATGGCGACGCGCTGCTGCTGGCCGCCGGAGAGCTGCGCGGGGTACTTCTCGGCCTGGTGTCCGACGCCGACCCGGTCGAGCAGCTCGCGGGCGCGCTTCTCGGCGGCGTCCTTCTTATGGCCGCGCACCTTGATCGGGCCGAGCGTGACGTTCTCGAGGATCGTCTTGTGGGCGAAGAGGTTGAAGGACTGGAAGACCATCCCGACCTCGGCGCGCAGGGCAGCGAGCTCCTTGCCCTCCTCGGGCAGGGGCTTGCCGTCGAGGGTGATGGTGCCCTTGTCGATCGGCTCCAGCCGGTTGATCGCGCGGCACAGCGTCGACTTGCCCGATCCCGAGGGGCCGATGACCACCACGACCTCGCCGCGGCGGATGCGCAGGTCGACGTCCTTGAGCACGTGCAGCTGGCCGAACCACTTGTCCACGTGGTCGAGCACGACCAGGTCGTCAGTCGTCCGGTGCGTCGTCATGGCGCCGGACACTATCCACATCCGGCCCGGACGGGCCACGTCCGAGCCTGGGGTCGCGCCGACCGCGACCGGATCGTGACCAAACAGCGCACGTGCGCACGATTCCGCGGCGCCGCGCGCCGCGCCGTACCCTCGGAGGCGCTATGTCGACACCCCGCACCTACGAGGTCCGCACCTACGGGTGCCAGATGAACGTCCACGACTCCGAGCGGCTCACCGGCCTGCTGGAGGGTGCGGGGTACGCCGCCGTCCCGAACGGCGAGCAGGCCGACGTCGTCGTCTTCAACACCTGCGCGGTGCGGGAGAACGCCGACAACAAGCTCTACGGCAACCTCGGCCACCTGGCGCCGGTCAAGGCCGCGAAGCCCGGCATGCAGATCGCCGTCGGTGGGTGCCTGGCGCAGAAGGACCGCACCACGATCACCGAGCGGGCGCCGTGGGTCGACGTCGTCTTCGGCACCCACAACATCGGCTCGCTGCCGGTGCTGCTGGAGCGGGCGCGGGTGCGGCAGGAGGCGCAGGTCGAGATCCTCGAGAGCCTCGACGTCTTCCCGAGCACGCTGCCGACCAAGCGCGAGTCGGCGTACGCCGCGTGGGTCTCGGTGTCGGTCGGGTGCAACAACACCTGCACCTTCTGCATCGTCCCGGCGCTGCGCGGCAAGGAGAAGGACCGCCGCCCCGGCGACATCCTGGCCGAGGTCCGCGCGCTCGTGGCGGAGGGCGTCACCGAGGTGACGCTGCTGGGTCAGAACGTCAACGCCTACGGCGTGGAGTTCGGCGACCGGCAGGCGTTCTCCAAGCTGCTGCGCGCGTGCGGCGACATCGAGGGCCTCGAGCGGGTGCGGTTCACCAGCCCGCACCCGGCGGAGTTCACCGACGACGTCATCGAGGCGATGGCCGAGACGCCGAACGTCATGCCGAGCCTGCACATGCCGCTGCAGTCCGGCTCGGACCGGGTGCTGCGCGCGATGCGCCGTTCCTACCGGTCCAGCAAGTTCCTCGGGATCATCGACCGGGTCCGCGCCGCGATCCCGCACGCCGCGATCACCACCGACATCATCGTCGGCTTCCCCGGCGAGACCGAGGAGGACTTCCTCGAGACGCTGCGCGTGGTGCGCGAGTCGCGGTTCGCCAGCGCGTTCACCTTCCAGTACTCCAAGCGCCCCGGCACCCCGGCCGCCGTCCTCGACGAGCAGGTCCCGCCCGAGGTGGTCAAGGACCGGTACGGCCGCCTGGTCGACCTGGTCAACGAGATCGCCTGGGAGGAGAACAAGAAGATCGTCGGCCGCACCGTCGAGCTGATGGTCGCCGAGGGCGAGGGGCGCAAGGACGCCGAGACGCTGCGGCTCTCGGGTCGCGCGCCGGACAACCGGCTCGTGCACTTCGCCGCGCCGGACGCCTCGCTGGGCACCCCGCGGCCGGGCGACATGGTCACCGCCGAGGTCACCTACGCCGCCCCGCACCACCTGGTCGCCGACCGCGTGCTGGCGGTGCGGCGCACCCGCTCGGGCGACGCCTGGGAGGCGCGTACGTCGGCGCCGGCCGCGCCGTCGGGCGTCTCGCTCGGCATGCCGGCCGTCGGCGTGCCCGCGCCGCTCCCGGCCGCACCGGCCTGCGGCTGAGCGAACCGCCGCCGGGCGCTCAGAGGTCGGGCTTGGCGTCGAAGGGGTGCTCCTTCGACCGCGGGTCCTTGCTCGGGTAGCCGGCCTTGGGCAGCACCGTGTCGGGGTTGTCCTCGGGCCCGCCGGCGGCCTGCTCGGGAGGCACGTCGTCGCCCGCCTCCGCGAGGGAGTTGTCCCGCACGCCGTCGGTGCTCGTCTGGGCCGGGCCGGCGTGACCGACCCGCTCGGAGCTGACACCCATGCCGCCGGCGGCGCCCTGAGGACCGTTGGCGTTGGGGTTGGACGCGCGCAGCGGCTCGGCGAGGTCCTCGTCGACCGGCACCTCGTCGGGGAAGCCCGGCTTCCCGCCCTCGCCGCTCACTCCGCCTTGCCCTGCTCGGCCGCGCCCTCGTCCTGCTCGCCGGCCTCGTCGGGGGAGGCCTCGGTCGCCTCGGTGGAGGTGTCCTCGGACCCGGACATCTGCTCCTGGAGCGTGTCGGGGGTGCTGTCGTCGATGGCGGGGTTCTCGTCCGGCGTGAGGTCAGGGATGGTCCGCTGCTCGCCGACCGGGACGTCGTCCTCGATCGCGTCGGCCCCGCCGGGGTTCGGCTCGCCGGGGTCGATCTGCGGCTCGGGCATCTCTGCGAGCTCGCCCGTGCCGGTGTCGGTGCGGGTCTCCTCGGACATCAGTCCTCCTCGTCGCGCTGGTCGACCGCGGCGTCGAAGCCGAAGGTCGAGTACGGCGTGCTGGTACCCGACCGGATGCCCGCCAACACGGCCGCCTCGTGCGGGACGACGGGGTCGGGAAGCGCGTCGAGCGGCCACCACCGCAGGTCGGCGGCCAAGTCGTGCTCGACGATGCGCGGCTCGCCGGACCAGGTGCGGGCGGTGAAGAAGAAGTCGATCCGCTCGTCGATCGGCTCCCCGCCGCGGGTGCGCTGCATCGCGGTCACGAACGCCAGGTCGAGCCCGTCGATCGCGAGCTCCTCGCGGGCCTCGCGCCGCGCCGCGTCGTACGCCGTCTCGCCGCGCTCGACGTGGCCCGCGGCCGCAGCCGCCCAGTGGTCGTCCATGTAGCCGGTGCCGCTGCGCAACTGGAGCAGCACCTCGGTGCCGCGCCCGCCGTCGCGAAGCAGGAAGACGTACGCCGCGGGCACGACGACGAACCGGCCGTGCCGCGGGTCGCCGGTGGCGTCCTCACTCAGGGCGGTCACCGTGCCGGTGGTCGGCCTCGGACCCGGCGACCGGTTCCTCGAGGTGGGACTCGTCGACCTCTCCGCGCGGCTCGCGGTCGGCGCCCGTCGGAGCGGCCGGCTCGTCCTCCCGCATCGGGGTCCCGGGTGCCTGGGGCTGCTCGGCTGGCTGGTCCGTCACGGCTGCTCCTCCTCGTCGGGGGTGGTGTCGTTCGGGGTGACGGCCGGCTCCCCGGTCGCTCCCTCGTAGACGGTGCCGGTGTCGGGGGACTCCGGCTCGTCGGGGGCGTACTCGTCGGCCTCGTTCTCGACCTGCTCGGGCCTCTGCTCGCTCATGCGGGCCTCCTTCTCTGGCGTCCCTACTGCCTTGTCCCTGCTGGCGGGGCTCTCCTGGCTGGGCTCTCCTGGCTGGGCTCTCCTGGCTGGGCTCTACTGGCTGGGCTCGGGGAACGACGTCTCGGCGTTCTCCTCGCGGACGGCCTCCTCGGCGGCCGACGGGTCGTGGCCGTCGGGCAGCTCGCTGCCGTGCTCGTCGGGGACCTGCTGGTCGATGTCGAGCGGCTGCTCGTCGCGTCCCTCGGGGATCGGCGCGGTCATGGTGCCCTCCGGTCGGTTCGGCGTCGGTTCCTTGGAACACTAGCCAGATGCCACCGACATCAATCCCTGCCCCAGGACGGGCAGGGCCGCAGGCGGGCGTGCCGGTGGTGGCGGTGGTCGGGGCGACCGCCAGCGGCAAGACCGCGTTGTCGCTGGACCTGGCCGAGCGGCTCGCCGGCGAGGTGGTCAACACCGACGCCATGCAGCTCTACCGCGGCATGGACATCGGCACCGCGAAGCTCCCCGTCGCCGAACGCCGTGGCATCCCGCACCACCTGCTCGACCGGCTGTCGGTCCGCGAGCCGGCCACCGTCGCGGAGTTCCAGGGCTGGGCGCGCGCGACCATCGCCGACCTCCGCGACGCCGGCCGGGTGCCGGTGCTCGTGGGCGGGTCGGCGCTCTACACCCGCGCGGTGCTGGACCGCTTCGAGTTCCCCGGGACCGACGAGGCGGTGCGGGCGCGGTTGGAGGCGGAGCTCGACGAGGTGGGTCCCGCCGCGATGCACGCACGGCTGGCCGAGGTCGACCCCGAGGCCGCCGCGCGGATCCTGGTCGAGAACGGCCGGCGCACCGTCCGCGCGCTCGAGGTCGTCGAGATCACCGGCCGCCCGTTCAGCGCGTCGCTGCCGCAGCCGGAGTACGTCGACCCCGCCACCGTCCAGGTCGGCGTGGACATCGACCGGCCCACCCTGGACGCGAGGATCGAGCAGCGGGTCGACGCGATGTTCGCCGCCGGCCTGGTCGAGGAGGTCGCGCGCCTGCTCGACGAGGGGCTGGCGGAGGGGCGGACGGCCGGCCGCGCGATCGGGTACGTCGAGGTGATGGCCCACCTCGACGGCGAGCTGTCGCTCGAGGAGGCGCGCGAGCGGACCGTGGTGGCCACCCGCCGCTTCGCGCGGCGGCAGGACGCGTGGTTCCGCAAGGACCCGCGGGTGGTGTGGGTCCTCCACGACGACCCGGACCGGGTGGAGCGGGCGCTGGCGGCGGTCGGCAGGGTGGGGGCATGAGCCGCGAGCGTCCGACCCCGACCGTCGAGGAGGTGCTGGGCCGACGCCGCGACGACGGCACCGGCCTCGTCGTCGCCGTCCGCACGCCGGCGGGCACGGCGTACCACTTCCGTGGCGAGCTGCCCGACGCCGTCTCCTCGATCTTCGAGATCGGCTCGGTCACCAAGACGATGACCGCGCTGCTGCTCGCGGACCTGGCGCGCGAGGGAGTGGTCGGCCTCGACGACCCGGTGGCCGACCACCTACCGGTCGCGCCGCCGGTCGAGGGCCGGCCGATCACGCTGCGCGACCTCGCCACCCACCACTCCGGCCTGCCCCGGCTGCCCCGCGGCGCGCTGTGGCCCGGGCTGACCAGCGAGCGGCACGACCCCTACGCGCGCTACGACGAGGCGACGCTGTCCGCCGCGGTGCTCGCGACCCGGCCGCGCGTCGAGCCCGGCCGCCGGTTCGGCTACTCCAACCTCGGCGGCGGCCTGCTCGGCTGGGCGCTCGCCCGCGCGGCCGGCACCGACTACGCCACGCTGCTCGCCGACCGGCTGGCCGGCCCCCTCGGCCTCGTCGACACCGCCGTCGCGCTGCCGACGGGCCACGAGCACCGGCTCGCGCCCGGGCACGGCTGGCGCGGCCGCCCCGCCGGGCGGTGGGACCTCGCGCTGCTCGCCGGCGCCGGCGGCGTCGTCTCGACCGCCGCGGACCTCACGCGCTACGTCGGCGCGTTCGACACGGCGTACGACGGCCCGCTCGCGGCGGCCGCCGCCGACACCCGCGCCCCGCAGCAGCGCGCCGGGCGCGTCGGCCCGGCCTCGGTGGGGCTCGGGTGGTTGCTCGCGCCGGACGGGATGCTGTTCCACGACGGCGGCACCGGCGGCTACCGGTCCTTCGTCGGCTCGCGTCCCGACCTCGGCGTCTCCGTCGTCGTGCTGTCCGCACGGGCCCGCGGGCTGACCGGGTTCGGGATCCTGCTGCTCCGGGCGGCCGTCGACACCGCCTGAGCGCGGCGCAGGAGCGCAAGAACGGTCGGGCGGAGGACGGCCCCGCCCGGCCAGACTGGTCGGCATGGAGGAGAACGGGAGCGGACGCGACCGGTTGCGCGAGCTGCTCGACGCGGTGCTCGACGAGGACAACCGGACGCTCGGGGAGATGGCCGAGGACGCCTACGCCTCGCCTTACCACTTCGCCCGGCGCCTGCGCCGCGACGCCGGCGAGCCGCCGGTGGCGATGCGCCGGCGGGTCGAGCTGGAGCGCGCGGCCTGGCGGCTCCGAGGTGGGACGAGCGTGACGGAGGCGGCATTCGCGGCGGGCTACGAGAGCGTCGAGGGGTTCAGCCGCGCCTTCGCCAGGGCGTACGGCGAGCCGCCGTCGGCCGTCCGCTCGGGTGGACCGCGCGACCACTGGCTGCCGGCCCCGAACGGCATCCACTTCCACCCGCCGACCTCGCTGTGGGTCGACGCCGGCGAGGCGGGCGGGCCCGCGGGCGACCCGGTCACCGAGCAGCTGGTGGGGCACGACCTCGACGACACCCGGGCGCTGCTCGACGTGGCGAAGGGACTCTCGCGCGAGCAGCTCGAGCGCGTGCTGCTGCCCGGGAACCGGGTGCTCGCGTGGGACGGCGAGGAGCCGTCGCTGGCGGCGGTGCTGGAGAACCACGTCCACGCCAAGGAGGTCTGGCTCGCCGCGATCGAGGGCCTCGACACCCCCGCCCGCGGCGACGGCGACCTGTCGCTGCTCTCGGAGCGGCACGACGCGGTCGCGCCGCGCTGGCTGGCGATGGTGCGCGACGTGGACCGCCGCGGTGCCTGGGGCGACCGGCTGGTCGACGCGCTCTGCGAGCCGCCCGAGAGCTTCCTGCTCGGCGAGGTCGTCGGGCACGTGCTGACGTACGCCGCGCACCGGCGCCAGCTCGCCCGGATGCTGCTGCGGACGCTCGGCGTCGCGGTGGACGACGGCGACCCGATCATGTGGAGCAGGACGAGGAGCGACCGATGACGAGGACCGTCTACTACACCGCCACCACGCTCGACGGCTTCCTGGCCGACGAGCACGACTCGCTCGACTGGCTGCTGAGCCAGCCGCTCGAAGAGGGCGGGATGCTCGACTACGGCGCGTTCATCAGCGGCATCGGCGCGCTGCTGATGGGCGCGACGACCTACCAGTGGGTGCTCGACCACAGCGCCGCGACCGGCGAGCAATGGTCCTACGAGCAGCCCACCTGGGTGATGACGAACCGCGACCTCGCCCCGGTCGCCGACAACGTCACGATCGCCTCGGGCGACGTGCGGGAGATGCACGCGGCGATGGTCGAGGCCGCCGCCGGCAAGGACGTGTGGGTCGTCGGCGGCGGCGACCTCGCCGGCCAGCTGGCCGACGCCGGGCTGCTCGACGAGGTGCTGGTGTCGATCGCACCGGTGACGCTCGGCGCCGGCCGACCGCTCCTCCCGCGGCGGCTCGACCTGCGGCTGACCTCGCACGGGCGCAACGGTGCGTTCCTCTGTGCGACCTACGACGTCGTGGGTCCGCGCTCGTAGCCCGGCGGGGTAGTAGCGGTCAGAGACGTCCGTCCCGACGATCGTGGAGGTCAGGAACGTCCGTTACTACCCCGACGACCGCCTGCCTGAGGACGCCTGCCTGCGACGAGCCGGAGCGGGCACCTCGACAACCGTCGGCGGCCGGGTCCACAGTGATCGGACCGCCTCGTCCGCGGATCTCTCGGGAGGAACCCATGCGCCGTCGCTCCATCGTCCGAGCCGTCCCCGTCCTCGCCCTGCTCGCGCCGACCCTCGTCGCGCTCCCGGGTGCGCCGCCCGCCGCGGCCGCGCCGGTGCCACCGAAGATCCCGGTGGCGACCGGCACCGGGGGAGCGGTCAGCTCCGTCGACCCGGACGCCACCCGGATCGGGCTCGCGGTGCTCCGCTCCGGCGGCAACGCTGCCGACGCGGCGGTCGCGACCGCCGCCGCGCTCGGGGTCACCGAGCCCTACAGCGCCGGCATCGGCGGAGGCGGCTACTTCGTCCACTACGACGCCTCGACCGGGAAGGTCGCGACCATCGACGGCCGCGAGACGGCCCCGCAGGGCATCCCGGCCGACGCGTTCCTCGACCCGGCGACCGGCGAGCCCTACCCGTTCACCCCGGACCTGGTCACCAGCGGCGTCAGCGTCGGCACGCCCGGCACGCTCGCCACCTGGAAGCGTGCGCTCGACCGGTGGGGCAGCCGATCGCTGAAGCAGGTGCTGGGCCGGCCCGCCGCCCTGGCGCGCAAGGGGTTCGTCGTCGACGAGACGTTCCGCCAGCAGACGAAGGACAACCGGGAGCGGTTCCGCACCTTCACCTCGACCAGGCGGCTGTTCCTGCGCGGCGGGAAGCTGCCAGTCGTCGGCACGCGGTTCCGCAACCCCGACCTCGCCCGCACCTACGACCTCGTCCGCAGGGACGGCCTGAAGCCGTTCTACCGCGGCGCGATCGCGGCCGAGATCGTCCGAGCGGTCCGCAAGCCGCCGCTGAGCGGTCGGACCGACCTTCCCGTGCCGACCGGCTACCTGACCAAGAAGGACCTGCGCGGCTACCGCGTCAAGAACCAGGCCGCGACCCGCACGAGCTACCGCGGCCTGGACGTCCACGGCATGGCGCCGTCCTCCAGCGGCGGCTCGACGGTCGGCGAGGCGCTCGAGATCCTCGAGCGCCACGACCTCGCCGCGATGGACGACGCGCAGGCACTGCACCTCTACCTCGAGGCGAGCGCGCGGGCGTTCGCCGACCGCACGGCGTACGTCGGGGACCCGGCCTACGTCGACGTGCCGCTCGCCGACCTGCTCTCGCCGACCTTCGCGGCCGAGCGCGACTGCACGATCGACCCGACCCGGGCAGCCACCAAGCCGGTCGAGCCGGGCGACGTGACGTCGTACGACGGCGAGTGCGCCACCGGCGGCGGCGCCGAGCCGGTCGAGGCGCCCGACACGGAGAACGTCGAGACCACCCACCTGAGCGTCGTCGACCGCTGGGGCGACGTCGTGTCGTACACGCTGACCATCGAGCAGACCGGTGGGTCGGGGATCGTCGTGCCGGGTCGCGGCTTCCTGCTCAACAACGAGCTGACCGACTTCAGCGCCGAGCCCGACCCCGAGGACCCGAACCGGATCCAGCCGGGCAAGCGGCCGCGCAGCTCGATGTCGCCGACGATCGTGCTCCGCGACGGGAGGCCCGTGCTCGCGGTCGGCTCGCCCGGCGGTTCGACGATCATCACGACCGTGCTGCAGATCCTCGTCGAGCGCTTCGACCGGGGCCGGAGCATCGCCGAGGCGGTGGCCGCGCCGCGCGCCTCGCAGCGCAACACCGCCGCGGTGACGGCCGAGCCGGGGTTCATCGACGCCTACGGGGCGCTGCTCGAGGCCTACGGCCACGAGCTCGCGCCGGCCGGCGACGCGCTGACCAGCGCCGCCGAGATCGGCGCGGCGGCCGCGATCGAGATCGGCCCCGGCGGGCTGCTGACCGCGGCGGCCGAGCCGACGCGCCGGGGAGGGGGCTCGGCCGGCGTGGTCCGGCCGCGGAACTGAGCGGTGGCGGCGGCGCCCCGGGCACTACCGTGGAGGGGTGACCGAGACCGTCGCCGCACGCGCCCCCGAGGCGCCGCCCGAGACCACCGCGGAGATCACCACCGTCGAGCAGCTCGTCGCGCTGCTGGGCGAGCCGAACGAGCGGGCGGTCAACAAGGCGCGCGCCGCGCTGCTCCCGGTCGACCGGGACTGGCTGGCGGCATCGCCGTTCTGCGTGATGGCGACCAGCGACGCCGACGGCCGGTGCGACGCCTCGCCCAAGGGCGACCCGGCCGGCCAGCTCGTCCACGTCATCGACGACCGGACGATCGCGCTGGCCGAGCGGCCGGGCAACCGACGGGCGGACGGCTACCGCAACATCCTCACCAACCCCCACGTCGGGCTGAACTTCTTCATCCCCGGCCGCGGCGACACCCTGCGCATCAACGGCCGCGCACGGCTGGTCAGCGACGCACCGTGGTTCGACGAGCTGGTCGTCAAGGGCCACCGGCCGCTGCTCGCGGTCGTGGTGGACATCGAGGACCTGTTCTTCCACTGCGCGAAGGCGTTCCTGCGCAGCGGGCTGTGGCAGCCGGAGACCTGGGACCCGGAGGCGAGGGTGCCGCGCCGCGCGCTCATCGCCAAGGGGGTCGAGGCCAACGGCATGGACGTCGCGCAGCTCGACGACTACTACAAGCCCGAGAACTACGGGAAGTCGCTCTATGAGTGAGTACCCGTTCCTCAAGGGGCACGGCACCGAGAACGACTTCGTGCTGCTGCCCGACCACGACGGCACGGTCCACGGCGACCTCGACCCGGCGCGGGTCGCCCGGCTGTGCGACCGGCGGGCCGGCATCGGCGGCGACGGCGTCCTGCGCGTCGTCCGGACCGAGGCGTACGCCGCGGCGCGCGAGCACGCGGACCCGCGCGAGGCCGAGTGGTTCATGGACTACCGCAACAGCGACGGCTCGCTCTCGGAGATGTGCGGCAACGGCGTGCGCGTCTTCGCCCGGCACCTGCTCGAGGAGGGCCTGGTCGAGCCCGGCCGGCCGATCCCGGTCGGCACCCGCGCCGGGGTCAAGGTGATCGAGGTCGACGGCGACCGGATCACCGTCGACATGGGCCGCCCGCAGCTGCCCGGGGACACCGAGGTGGCCGTGGGACCGGCCCGCTGGGCGGCGACCCACGTCGACATGGGCAACCCGCACGCGGTGGCGTTCCTCGCCGACGGCGAGTCGCTCGCGGCCGACGGACCGGTGGGGCCGCTGGCGGAGCCGCCGGCGTACGACCGGGCGGTCTACCCGCACGGGGTCAACGTGGAGTTCGTGGAGCGGCGGGGTGCGGGCCACGTCGCGATGCGGGTCCACGAGCGCGGGTCGGGCGAGACCCGGTCGTGCGGCACGGGTGCGTGCGCGGTCGCGGTCGCCAGCGCGCTCGCCGACGGACGCCGCCCGGACGCGGGCGAGGGCGGCGACGCGACGTACCGCGTCGACCTCCCCGGCGGCACGCTGGAGATCACCTGGACCGCCGACGACCGGGTGCTGATGACCGGTCCGGCGGTCGTGGTCGCCCGCGGAACCACCGCCCTGTGAGGGGCGGCGGGCCACTACAGTCCGCTGCATGGAACTCAACGGAGCCAGTGCCATCGTCACGGGCGGAGCGTCGGGCATCGGCGCTGCCTGCGCCCGCCAGCTCGCCGCCCGCGGTGCCGTCGTGGTCGTCGCCGACCTCCAGGCCGAGAAGGGTGAGGCCCTCGCCCAGGAGATCGGCGGCGTCTTCGCCCGCGTCGACGTGACCGACACCGAGCAGATCGCCGGCGCCGTGCGCGCCGCTGCCGACATCGCCCCGCTGCGCGCGGTCGTGAACTCCGCCGGCATCGGCTGGGCCTCGCGCACCATCGGCCGCGACGGCACGCTCGAGTCGGCCCACGACCTCGACGCGTTCAAGAAGGTCGTCGCGATCAACCTGGTCGGCACCTTCGACGTGGTCCGCCAGGCCGCGACGGTGATGAGCACCCAGGACCCGACCGAGACCGGCGAGCGCGGCGCGATCGTCAACCTCGCGTCGGTCGCCGCGTTCGACGGCCAGATCGGCCAGGCGTCGTACTCCGCCTCCAAGGGCGGCGTCGTCGGCATGACCCTCCCGGTCGCCCGCGACCTCTCGGCCGCCGCGATCCGCCTCAACACCGTCGCCCCGGGCCTCATCGAGACCCCGATCTACGGCGAGGGCGAGGGCGCGGAGGCGTTCAAGGCCAAGCTGGGCGAGAGCGTGCTGTTCCCCAAGCGCCTCGGCACCCCCGACGAGCTGGCCTCCATGGTCATGGAGTGCCTGACCAACTCCTACATGAACGCCGAGACCATCCGCGTCGACGGCGGCATCCGGATGCCTCCCAAGTGACCTGCTGCCCCCGCTGACTCCGGGGCGACCGCTCGGGTACCGGCCGCCCATGACGGAGTTCAAGAAGGGCGACAAGGTCGAGTGGAAGTCCCACGGCGGCACCGCCGAGGGCGTGGTGGAGAAGAAGATCACCTCCGACACCCACGCCGCGAAGCGTGACGTCAAGGCGAGCAAGGACGACCCGCAGTACCTCGTGAAGAGCGAGAAGTCCGGCGGGGAGGCCGTGCACAAGCCGAGCGCGCTGAAGAAGAAGAGCTAGCACCCGCACGACACGAGGCCCGCTCCCTGGTGGAACAGGGGAGCGGGCCTCGTCGCGTGCGCGGGCTGGTGGTCGTGCGTCAGCGCTCGACGACCACCCGCTCGTTGGGGACGCAGTGGGTCATCGTGTGGCCCTCGACGCCCCGGGGACCGTTCTTGCCGAGGTTGCGGGCCCGCTCCAGCTCCTCCTCCGACAGCGTCTGTGTCGCCAGCGGCTCGAGCCCCCGGACGTCGTCGGCGGTGATGCCGAGCCCCTCGCCGACCCGCTGGCCCAGCTCGTCCTCGCACATGAAGAAGTGCCAGACCATCCGCTCCTGGACCTCGCGGGTGGCCTCGGCGATGTTGGCGACGAGGTTCTTGACCAGGTCGTCGCGCTCCCAGTCCTCCATCAGGCGGAACCGCTCGCCGGCCTGCGCGTAGTCGTTCGTGCGCGGGATCCGTGCCGTGGTCAGCCGGCCGTTGATCTCCGGGCCGACCTCGCCGTGGCCGGGCTTGGCCGACTCGGCCAGGCCGCCCATCGTCGAGGGCTCGTAGTTGACGTGCGGGTCCTGCCCCTCGGCGAGGTCCACGCCGTACGACATCTGGCCGCCGCGCTGGTTGGTGTGGACGTCGACCTTGGCGGCGTTGACCGGCAGCTGGAGGTAGTTCGGGCCGACCCGGTAGCGCTGGGTGTCGCTGTAGGAGAAGGTCCGCCCGACGAGCATCTTGTCGTCGGAGAACTCCAGGCCGTCGACGAGCACGCCGGTGCCGAAGGCGATCTGCTCGTTCTCGTTGTGGTGGTCGCTGACGTTGCGGTTGAGCGTCATCGTCCCGACCAGCTTGGGCTCGAAGAGCTCCTCGGGCCACACCTTGGTGTCGTCGAGGGGGTCGAAGTCGAGCTCGGGGTGGTCGTGGTCCTCCATCATCTGCACGTAGAGGTCCCACTTCGGGAAGTCACCGCGCTCGATCGCCTCGTAGAGGTCCTTCGAGGCGTGGCCGAGGTCGCCGGCCTGGATGTTGGCGGCGTCCTCCTCGGTCAGCGACTTGACGCCCTCGTGCGGGTAGAAGTGGTACTTCACCAGGTGGGAGACGCCCTCGGCGTTGACCCAGCGGTAGGTGTTGACGCCGAAGCCCTGCTGGGTCCGGTAGTTGGCCGGGATGCCGCGCGGGCTGAACAGGTTGACCAGCATGTGCATCGACTCCGGCGTCTGCGACATGAAGTCGAAGATCCGCGCCGGCTCCTGGCGGAAGGTCACCGGGTCGGGCTTGAGGGAGTGGATGACGTCGGGGAACTTGATGGCGTCGCGGATGAAGAAGACGCCGAGGTTGTTGCCGACGAGGTCCCAGTTGCCGTCCTCGGTGTAGAACTTCACCGCGAAGCCGCGCGGGTCGCGCGCCGCCTCGGAGGAGTCCCGGCCGCCGATGACGGTGGAGAAGCGGATCGCGAGCGGCGTCCTCTTGCCGGCCTCGGAGAAGATCTTGGCCCGCGTGTACGCCGCGATCGGCTCGTCGCCCCACGTCCCGGTCGCCTCGAACTCGCCGTAGGCGACGAACCCGCGGGCGTGCACGACCCGCTCGGGGATCCGCTCGCGGTCGAAGTGGCTGATCTTCTCCAGGAAGTGGTAGTTCTCCAGCGTCGCCGGTCCGCGGGCGCCGATCGTCCGGGTGTTCTGGTTGTCGGGGACAGGATGGCCCTGCCGCGTGGTCAGCGAGCGGGTGCCGTCGGCCATGCTCGTGCCTCCAAGGCGTGGTGGTGGGTGAGTGGGCGGACGCCCGTCAGGTACCCGACGCGTGGGGCGCGATCCGGGGCCCGCTGCTCGACCAGCGAGTTGGTTCGGTCAGGCGGCGGTGAGGTCCAGCACCCGGTCGGCCCGGGCCGCGACCGCCTCGACGAGCCGCGCGTTCGGCTCGTCCACGCGGGCCACCCAGGCCCGCGCCTCCTCGGGAGACTTGCCGTGCCGCACGTGCCGGGCGACCAGTCGTTCGCGGCGCAGGTCGTCGTCGACGTGGAGGTGCCAGACCTCGTCGATCTCCGCGCGCACCGCCCGCCAGCGCGGTTCGTCGAGCAGCAGGTAGTTGCCCTCGGTCACCGCCGTCCCGGTCGCCGGCACCGCGATCGCCCCGGCGAGGGGCTGCTCGAGGTCGCGGTCGAACGCGGGGGCGACCACCGCCGGCTCGCACCCGCGCACCCGCCGCAGCAGCACGGCGTACCCCTCGGCGTCGAAGGTGTCCGGTGCGCCCTTCCGGTCGAGCAGCCCACGGCGGGTGAGCTCGACGTCGGCGTAGTGGAAGCCGTCCATCGGGACCACCGCGAGGCCGTGCTCGGCGGCCAGCGCCGCGGCGTACGTGCTCTTGCCGACACCGGGCGCGCCGGTCAGGCCGAGCAGGCGGATACCGGCGGGCACAGCGGGGAAATGGTTGTCCACGGACCCAGTCAAGCGGGCATAGTGGAGGGCTCGGAGGCGTTGTGCTCTTCGAGATGACAGTCAGTACGACACCCGGCAAGACACCTGGCAAGACACGGAGGCACATGACCAACGCGAACGCACGGGACTTCTCGCTCGACTCCGAGCTGGAGGAGACCCGGGCCTGGGACGACGAGGACCTCGAGGTCGCCGTCGAGGACGACGCCGACGACATCCAGGACGGCACCGACGACTTCGAGTCCGGCTACGCCGACGAGCCCGACCCCGAGGAGGAGCTCACCACCGGTGAGCTCGACCTCGCCGAGCGCCACGAGCTGCGCCGCGTCGCCGCGTTGCGGACCGACCTCGAGGACATCACCGAGGTCGAGTACCGCCAGCTGCGTCTCGAGCGCGTGGTCCTGGTGGGCGTGTGGACCGAGGGCAGCGTCGAGGACGCCGAGAACTCCATGGCCGAGCTCGCGCTGCTCGCCGAGACCGCCGGCTCCGAGGTGCTCGACGCGATCTACCAGCGTCGGCAGCGGCCCGACCCGGCGACGTACATCGGCCGCGGCAAGGTCGAGGGGCTCAAGGAGATCGTCGCCGCCACCGGCGCCGACACGGTGATCTGCGACGGCGAGCTCGCGCCCAGCCAGCTGAGGAACCTCGAGGACCGGCTCAAGGTCAAGGTCGTCGACCGGACCGCGCTGATCCTCGACATCTTCGCCCAGCACGCGAAGTCCAAGGAGGGCCAGGCGCAGGTCGAGCTCGCGCAGCTGACCTACCTCAAGCAGCGCCTGCGTGGTTGGGGTGGCAACCTGTCGCGCCAGGTCGGCGGTCGGGCCGCCGGCGGTGTCGGCATCGGTGGCCGTGGCCCCGGTGAGACCAAGATCGAGACCGACCGGCGCCGGATCAACACCCGGATCGCCAAGCTCCGCCGCGAGCTGCGCGAGATGAAGGGGACGCGCGACACCAAGCGCCAGGAGCGCCGTCGCCACCAGATCCCGGCCGTGGCGATCGCCGGCTACACCAACGCGGGCAAGTCCTCGCTGCTCAACCGGCTCACCGACGCCGGGGTGCTGGTCGAGGACGCGCTGTTCGCGACGCTGGACCCGACGACGCGGCGTACGACGACGGCCGACGGCCGCGTCTACACGATGTCGGACACGGTCGGCTTCGTGCGGCACCTGCCGCACCAGCTGGTCGAGGCGTTCCGCTCCACGCTCGAGGAGGTGGCCGACGCCGACCTCGTGCTGCACGTCGTCGACGGCTCCCACCCCGACCCGGAGGGGCAGATCGCCGCGGTGCGCGAGGTGTTCGCCGAGATCGGCGCCGACCAGGTGCCCGAGCTCGTCGTCATCAACAAGGCCGACGCCGCCGACCCGATGGTCATCGCCCGCCTGCGCCAGCGCGAGCCGCACTGCGTGGTCGTCAGCGCGAAGACCGGGGAGGGGATTGCCGAGGCGCTGGGCGTCGTCGAGGGCGAGCTGCCCCGGCCGGGCGTGGAGTTCGCCGCGCTGCTGCCCTACGAGCGCGGTGACCTGATCAACCGGCTGCACCAGCACGGCGAGATCGACTCCGTCGAGCACACCGCCGACGGCACGATCGTCCACGGCCGCGCCAACGAGGACCTCGCCGGCGAGCTGGCGGCGTACGCGCTGGTCTGAGCCGCGTTTTGCCAGGATCAGCAACGGTCCTGCAACAACTCCTGCGGACGGGCGGGGAGTGGCGCACCATCGGTGCGTGCTCCTCGCCCGTCGCCGCTCGCTGCTGCTCGCCGTGGTCGTGCTGCTGGTCGTCGGCGTGCTCGTCGTGCAGCTGGCCGACCGGGCGCGCGGCACCGGCGGCACCCGCTGCGAGCGGTTCGCCGCGGGCTCGGCCGAGCGGGCGGCGATCGTCACCGGCGAGGGCCGTGACGTCGTGGTCATCGGCGACTCGTGGGCGGCGGGGCTCGGCCTGGACGAGGTGGGTACGTCGTGGCCGTCGCGGCTTGCGGGCCGGGTGCGGGTGGCGGGCTTCTCCGGGTCGGGCTTCAGCGCGGGCGCGAGCGGCTGCGGGCCCGCGGTCTCCTTCGCCGCCCGTGCGGCCGACGCGGTCCGCGGCGGCGCCGACCTGGTGGTCGTCGAGGGCGGGCTGAACGACGTCGACCAGAGCACCGCCGCCGTGCGGGCCGGGTTCGCGCGGCTCATGACCGGCCTCGAGCGCCGGGTCGGCGACGCGCCCGTCGTCGTGGTCGGGCCGGCGAGCGCGCCGGCGCGCGGGGACGGGGTCGTCCGCATCGACCGGCTGCTGGCCCGGCTCGCAGAGCGGCACGCGGCGACGTACGTCCCCACCAGCGGGCTGGACCTGCCCTACCTCGACGACCGGCTGCACCTCACCGTCGACGGCCACCGGGCCTTCGGCGACGCCGTCGCGGACGCGATCGCCGCCGCCGGCGTCTGAGTGGCGGCCGGCGACTCTTGTAACGGACCGTTCGCCACTCTGTCGGCACGCTGCAACGTGCCTACACAGTGGCGAACTGTCCGTTACATGAACGGGTGGGGCCGACGGGACCCGTGAGGTGACCGGAGCGGCCCCGCCGGCCGGCCGCGGCTCAGGAGCTGAACGCGGCGTCGAAGGCGGCGGCGGGCGGGTCGTAGTCGAACTGCTTGAGGAAGGCGAGGGCCTCGGGGGCGCCGTGGAGGCGGTCCATGCCGGCGTCCTCCCACTCCACGGAGATCGGTCCGTCGTAGCCGATGGCGGCGAGCGCGCGGAAGCAGTCCTCCCAGGGCACCTGGCCGCGGCCGGTGGACACGAAGTCCCAGCCGCGGCGCGGGTCGCCCCAGGGCAGGTGCGAGGAGAGCCGGCCGTTGCGGCCGCCGCCGAGGCGCAGGCGGGTGTCCTTGCAGTCGACGTGGTAGATCCGATCGGCGAAGTCGGTGATGAACGCGACCGGGTCGAGGTCCTGCCACATCATGTGGCTGGGGTCCCAGTTCAGGCCGAAGGCCTCGCGGTGGCCGACCGCCTCGAGCGCGCGCACCGTCGACCAGTAGTCGTAGGCGATCTCCGAGGGGTGCACCTCGTGGGCGAAGCGGACGCCGCACTCGTCGAAGACGTCGAGGATGGGGTTCCAGCGGTCGGCGAAGTCGGCGAAGCCCGCCTCGATCCGGGAGGCGGGCACCGGCGGGAACATCGCGACGTAGGGCCAGATCGAGGAGCCGGTGAAGCCGACGACGGTGGAGACGCCCATCCGCTGGGCGAGCCGGGCGGTCAGCGCCAGCTCCTCCGCGGCGCGGGTGCGCACGCCCTCGGGGTCGCCGTCGCCCCACACGCGGTCGCGGACGATCGCGCGGTGCCGCTCGTCGATCGGGTCGTCGCAGACGGCCTGGCCGGTGAGGTGGTTGGAGATCGCCCAGCAGCCGAGCCCGTGCCGCTCGAGGATCTCCAGCCGGCCCTCGACGTAGCCGGGCTCGTCCCAGCGCCACGCGTCGAGGTGCTCGCCGGAGACGGCGATCTCGAGGCCGTCGTACCCCCAGCCGGCGGCGAGCCGCGCGACCTCCTCCAGCGGCAGGTCGGCCCACTGGCCGGTGAACAGGGTGAAGCGCTTGCCCATCTCAGTCCTCCTGCTGGGTGGTGGCGGTCGGTACGTCGACGCGGGCGCCCGAGCGTCCCGCACTCTCCTCGATGGCCGCCAGCACCCGCTGGACGGCGAGGCCGTCGGCGAACGACGGCGCCGGCTGGGTCCCGTTGGCGACCGCGGCCAGGAAGTCGGCGGCCTGCGAGGTGAACGTGCTGTCCCAGCCGAGCACGTGGCCTGGCGGCCACCATGCGTCGAGGTAGGGGTGGTCGGCCTCGGTGACGAGCACCCGGCGTACGCCGCCGGCGGGGTCGAGCCCGCGGTCGTCGACGCCGAGCTCGTTGAGCCGCTCGAGGTCGAACGACAGCGAACCGGCCGTGCCGTAGACCTCGATCTGCAGCGCGTTCTTGCGGCTGGTGGCCATCCGGCTGACCTCGAGGCTGGCGACCACGCCGGAGGCGGTCTCGAGCGTGGCCCAGGCCGCGTCGTCGACGGTGACCTCCTCGGGCCCGTGGTCCCCGGGCCGCTGCGGCACGAAGGTGCGCAGGTGGCCGCTCGCGGAGACGACCGGCTCGCCCAGCAGGTGGTGCAGCTGGTCCACCACGTGCGAGCCGAGGTCACCGAGGACGCCGGACCCGGCCGACTCGCGGCGCAGCCGCCACGTCATCGGCGCCGACTCGTCGACGAGCCAGTCCTGGAGGTAGCTGGCCCGGACCTGGCGCACGGTGCCGATCCGTCCCTCGGCGATCATCCGCCGCGCGAGCGCGAGCGCCGGCACCCGTCGGTAGTTGAACCCGGTCATCGTGACCACGCCGCGCTCGGCCGCGGCCGCCGCGGCGGCCACGAGGGCCTCGGACTCGGCCACGGTGTTGGCGAGCGGCTTCTCGACCAGGACGTGCTTGCCGGCCTCGAGCGCCGCCAGCGCGACCTCGGCGTGCAGGTGCCCGGGGGTGCAGACGTCCACGACGTCGACGTCGTCGCGGGTCACGACGTCGCGCCAGTCGGTGGCGGTGTCGGCCCAGCCGTAGCGGTCCGCGGCGGTCTTGAGGGCTGCCGGGTCCCGCCCGACCAGCACCTGCTGGCGCACCCGCGGGGCGTCGGGGAAGAACGCGGACACGTTGCGCCAGGCGTTGGAGTGCGCCTTGCCCATGAAGGAGTAGCCGATCACGGCCACCCCCAGCCCGGGCGCGCCGGTGGGGTCCACGTCGGTCATGCGGCGCCTCCTGGGGCGTGGGAGCCGGTCAAGGACCGGAGGAAGGTGAGGCCGTCGCGCGCCAGGTCGTCGGGCGAGGCGGCGAGCGGCCGCCAGATCGAGGCGGCCACCGCGATCGAGGCGTTGTCGGGGGTGAAGCTCTCGATGTTCAGCGCGCCGGCGTAGCCGACGTCGTCGAGCGCGTCGAGCAGCGCCGGCCAGTCGGTCTGGTCGTGGCCGGGGGCGCCGCGGTCGTTGCCGCAGACCTGCACGTGCACCAGGTGGCGGCCGACCCGGCGGACGGCGTCGGCGCTGGAACGCTCCTCGATGCCGAGGTGGTAGGTGTCCAGCGCCAGGCCGACACCCGGGTCGGGGGCGTCGAGGAGCGGCGCCAGCGCGGTCAGCGCCTGGTCGACGGTGTTGACCAGCGAGGTCTCGTAGCGGTTCAGCGGCTCGATGCCGATCGCCACGCCGGCGGCGCGCGCGTGGTCGAGCACCGGCGCGAGGTTCGTGCACCACTCGTCGTACGCCGCGGTGCGCTCGGCGGGCGTCATCCGCCACACGCGGCCGGTCGCGGCGTAGAACGGGCCGCAGACGCTGGGCGCGCCGATCGCGGCGGCGAGGTCGACGCAGCTGCGCAGGTAGTCCTGCGTGCGGGCGACGCTCGCGGCGTCGGTCGCGACGAGGTCGCGGCCCGGGGCCATCGCGCCGACGACGTACGGCGCCAGGCCGGCGTCGCGGACGGCGGCGGCGGTCCGGGCCGGGTCGAGGTGGCCCGGCTCCTCCAGGGGCAGCTCGACCGCGTCGAAGCCGAGCCCCGCGACGAGCGCGAGCATCCGGGGGAGGTCGTCGTCGGTCAGCGGGGAGGCCCAGACCCAGGTGTTGACGCCCAGGGGGCGGGGTTGCGCGCGCACGGGCACACCTTCCGGTCGAAGGAGTCGGGG
>NZ_JAANMS010000045.1 GCF_011250565.1 Nocardioides sp. IC4_145 | reverse complement strand
GGGCGGGACCGACCCAAACCGGGGGACGTCCCGGGACATGCACGCGGCAGATGAGAAGTAAGGACGAGAGAGACCTATGGCGGGACAGAAGATCCGCATCAGGCTCAAGGCCTATGACCACGAGGTGATCGACACCTCGGCGCGGAAGATCGTGGACACGGTGACCCGCACGGGCGCCCGCGTGGCCGGCCCGGTGCCGCTGCCGACGGAGAAGAACGTCTTCGTCGTCATCCGCTCGCCGCACAAGTACAAGGACTCCCGCGAGCACTTCGAGATGCGCACCCACAAGCGCCTCATCGACATCATCGACCCCACGCCGAAGACCGTCGACTCGCTCATGCGCCTCGACCTCCCGGCCGGCGTCGACATCGAGATCAAGCTCTGAGGTCTGACGAGATGACTATCGAACGCAACGTGAAGGGCCTGCTGGGCACCAAGCTCGGCATGACCCAGGTCTGGGACGAGAACAACCGCATCGTCCCCGTGACCGTGGTCGCCGCGACCACCAACGTCGTCACCCAGGTCCGCACGCCCGAGACCGACGGCTACAACGCCGTCCAGGTCGGGTTCGGCGAGATCGAGGGCCGCAAGGTCACCAAGCCGCAGGCCGGGCACTTCGCCAAGGCCGGCACGACGCCCCGCCGCCACCTGCTGGAGATCCGCACGGCCGACGCCACGTCGTACACCGTGGGCCAGGAGCTCTCCGTCGACACCTTCGCCGCCGGCGACGAGGTCGACGTGACGGGCACCAGCAAGGGCAAGGGCTTCGCCGGAACGATGAAGCGGCACGGCTTCTCCGGTGTCTCCGCCTCGCACGGTGCCCACCGCAACCACCGCAAGCCGGGCTCCATCGGCGCCTGCGCCACGCCGGGCCACGTCTTCAAGGGCACGCGGATGTCGGGCCGGATGGGCAACGACACCGTCACGACCCAGGGCATGACCGTCCACGCGGTCGACGCCGAGAAGGGCCTGATCCTGCTCAAGGGCGCCGTCCCCGGCCCGAAGGGCGGCCTCGTGGTCGTCCGCTCGGCTGCCAAGAGCACCGTTTCTACTGGCAAGGAGGCGTGAGCATGCCCGCCAAGACCGTCAAGGTCGACCTTCCTGCCGAGATCTTCGACGTTGCCGTCAACGTCCCGCTGATCCACCAGGTCGTCGTCGCCCAGCAGGCCGCTGCCCGTCAGGGCACGCACGCCACCAAGACCCGCGGCGAGGTCCGCGGTGGTGGTCGCAAGCCCTACAAGCAGAAGGGCACCGGCCGCGCCCGCCAGGGCTCGACCCGCGCTCCGCAGTTCGCCGGCGGTGGCACCGTCCACGGCCCGCAGCCGCGCAGCTACGACCAGCGCACCCCCAAGAAGATGAAGGCCGCCGCGCTGCGCGGTGCCCTCTCCGACCGGGCGCGCAACGGCCGCATCCACGTGGTCGACGGCCTGGTCGAGGGCACCACGCCCTCCACCAAGGCCGCGATCGCCGCGCTGACCGGCCTCGCCGACCGCACCCGCTTCCTCGTGGTGCTCGAGCGCACCGACACCGTCACCTGGCTGTCGCTGCGCAACGCCCCCGAGGTGCACATCGTCGCCGTCGACCAGCTCAACACCTACGACGTGCTGGCCTCCGACGACGTGGTCTTCACCCAGGGCGCGTACGACGCGTTCGTCACCGGTGCCGCCCGCGCCTCCGAGCGCAAGGCGACCATCGTCGAGGCCCCGGCCGTCGACGCGCAGAACGAGGAGGCCTCCCAGTGAGCACCCTGCACAAGGACCACCGCGACGTGCTGCTCGCGCCGGTCGTCTCGGAGAAGAGCTACGGGCTCCTCGACGCGAACAAGTACACGTTCCTGGTGCGCCCGGACGCCAACAAGACCGAGATCAAGATCGCGGTCGAGAAGATCTTCGGCGTCAAGGTCACCTCCGTGAACACGATCAACCGCCCCGGCAAGACGCGCCGCACCCGCACGGGCACCGGCAAGCGCAAGGACACCAAGCGCGCGATCGTCAGCCTCGCCGAGGGCCACCGCATCGACATCTTCGGAGGTCCGGTCTCCTGACCGGGCACCCAGGACTAGAGGACTGAGCTAAATGGCTATCCGCAAGTACAAGCCGACCACCCCGGGCCGTCGTGGCTCGTCGGTCGCCGACTTCGTCGAGATCACCCGGACCACGCCGGAGAAGTCGCTGACGCGGCCGCTGCCCAAGAAGGGCGGCCGCAACAACCAGGGCCGGATCACCACCCGGCACCAGGGCGGCGGGCACAAGCGTGCCTACCGGATCATCGACTTCCGTCGCTACGACAAGGACGGCGTGCCGGCCAAGGTCGCGCACATCGAGTACGACCCCAACCGCACCGCGCGCATCGCGCTGCTGCACTACGCCGACGGCGAGAAGCGCTACATCATCGCGCCGAAGGGCCTGACGCAGGGCACCGCGGTCGAGTCCGGCCCGAACGCCGACATCAAGCCCGGCAACAACCTGCCGCTGCGCAACATCCCGGTCGGCTCGACCATCCACTGCGTGGAGCTGCGGCCCGGCGGCGGCGCGAAGATCGCCCGCTCCGCCGGCAACAGTGCCCAGCTGGTCGCCCGTGAGGGCAGCCGCGCCACGCTGCGCATGCCCTCGGGCGAGATGCGCTTCGTCGACGTGCGCTGCCGCGCCACGGTCGGCGAGGTCGGCAACGCCGAGCAGTCGAACATCAACTGGGGCAAGGCCGGCCGCATGCGCTGGAAGGGCAAGCGCCCGACCGTCCGCGGTGTCGTCATGAACCCGGTCGACCACCCGCACGGTGGTGGCGAGGGCAAGACCTCGGGTGGTCGTCACCCGGTGTCCCCCTGGGGCAAGCCCGAGGGCCGCACGCGCAAGCGCAAGGCCTCCGACTCCCAGATCATTCGTCGCCGCAAGTCCGGCAAGGGTAGGAAGTAACTGACATGCCTCGCAGCCTGAAGAAGGGCCCCTTCGTCGACGACCACCTGATGAAGAAGGTGGACGCCGAGAACGACAAGGGCACCCACAACGTCATCAAGACCTGGTCGCGCCGCTCGATGATCGTCCCGGCGATGATCGGCCACACGATCGCCGTCCACGACGGCCGCAAGCACGTGCCGGTCTTCGTGACCGACTCGATGGTCGGCCACAAGCTCGGCGAGTTCGCCCCCACCCGCACCTACCGCGGGCACGTCAAGGAAGACCGGAAGGGACGCCGTCGATGAGTGTCACCGAACGTCAGCGCACGAGCGCGCGCCGCGAGTCGCTCCTCGGCGACCAGCCCGGCGCCTTCGCGAGCGCCCGCTTCACGCGGATCACGCCGATGAAGGCCCGCCGCGTCGTGGACATGGTCCGCGGCATGGCCGTCGACGACGCCCTCGCCCTGCTCCAGTTCGCCCCGCAGGCGGCGTCCGAGACCGTCTACAAGGTCCTCGAGAGCGCCATCGCGAACGCCGAGACCACCGAGGGCCTCGACCGGGCCGACCTGGTCGTCTCGGTCGCCCTGGTCGACGAGGGTCCGACGATGAAGCGGTGGCGCCCCCGCGCCCAGGGTCGTGCGACGCGCATCAACAAGCGCACGAGCCACATCACGCTGGTCGTCCAGCCGGCTGCCGTGGTCGCGGAGAAGAAGACCGCCCGGAAGAACGGAAAGAGTGCCTGATGGGCCAGAAGATCAACCCGAACGGCTTCCGCCTCGGCATCTCCACCGACCACAAGTCGCGGTGGTACGCCGACAAGCTGTACAAGTCCTACGTCGGCGAGGACGTCGCGATCCGCAAGCTGCTCTCCAAGGGCATGGAGCGGGCCGGCATCTCCAAGGTCGAGATCGAGCGCACGCGTGACCGCGTCCGGGTGGACATCCACACCGCGCGTCCCGGCATCGTCATCGGCCGCCGTGGCGCCGAGGCCGACCGCATCCGCGGTGAGCTCGAGAAGCTGACCGGCAAGCAGGTGCAGCTCAACATCCTCGAGGTCAAGAGCCCCGAGGTCGACGCGCAGCTGGTCGCCCAGGGCGTCGCCGAGCAGCTCTCCGGCCGTGTGCAGTTCCGCCGCGCGATGCGCAAGGCGATGCAGACGACGATGCGCTCGGGTGCCAAGGGCATCCGGATCCAGTGCTCGGGCCGCCTCAACGGCGCCGAGATGTCGCGCACGGAGTTCTACCGCGAGGGTCGCGTCCCGCTGCACACCCTGCGCGCGGACATCGACTACGGCTTCTACGAGGCACGCACGACCTTCGGCCGCATCGGCGTGAAGGTCTGGATCTACAAGGGCGAGGTCGCCGGCACCCGTGCCGAGCGCCAGGCCCAGGCCGCTGCGCGCGCCGGTGTCCCCGGCCGCGGTGGCCGTCCGACCCGTGGCGGCGAGCGCCCGAGCCGTGGCTCGCGCGGCGACCGTCCCACCCGTTCCGACCGTGGCGGCGACGCCCCGGCCGTGACCGAGGCGCCGGCCGGCGGCGACACCGCCCAGGCCACGACCCCGGCCGAGACCCAGGAGGGCTGACCTCATGCTGATGCCCCGTCGTGTCAAGCACCGCAAGCAGCACCACCCCAAGCGGACCGGTATGGCCAAGGGTGGCACCACGCTCGCGTTCGGTGAGTTCGGCATCCAGGCGATCGAGGGTCACTACGTGACCAACCGCCAGATCGAGTCGGCGCGTATCGCGATGACGCGCCACATCAAGCGTGGCGGCAAGGTGTGGATCAACATCTACCCCGACCGTCCGCTGACCAAGAAGCCGGCCGAGACCCGCATGGGTTCCGGCAAGGGCTCCCCCGAGTGGTGGGTGGCGAACGTCAAGCCCGGCCGCGTCATGTTCGAACTCTCCGGTGTCACCGAGGACGTCGCTCGCGAGGCCATGCGCCGCGCGATGCACAAGCTCCCGATGAAGTGCCGGTTCATCTCGCGAGAGGCGGGTGAATTCTGATGGCCAACAGCACCAAGGCCCACGAGCTCGACGAGCTCAACGACGTCGACCTCGAGGCGAAGCTGCGCGAGGCCAAGGAGGAGCTGTTCAACCTCCGTTTCCAGGCGGCCACCGGCCAGCTGGAGAGCCACGGCCGGCTCCGCACGGTCAAGAAGGACATCGCCCGGATCTACACGGTGGTGCGCGAGCGCGAGCTCGGCATCCGCACGGCTCCCGGGACCGACAACGAGGATGGTGCCGCATGAGCGAGCAGACCCCGACCGCGGAGCGCAGCTCCCGCAAGGTCCGCGAGGGCCTGGTCGTCAGCGACAAGATGGACAAGACCGTGGTCGTGTCCGTCGAGGACCGCGTCAAGCACGCGCTGTACGGCAAGGTCATGCGCCGCACGAGCAAGCTCAAGGCGCACGACGAGGCCAACGAGTGCGGCATCGGTGACCGCGTGCTCCTCATGGAGACCCGGCCGCTGTCGGCGACCAAGCGCTGGCGCGTCGTCCAGATCCTCGAGAAGGCCAAGTAACACCCTCACCGCCCACCGGCGGGAGGTCCACGACAAGTTCGGCCAGGCTCGTCGACCGTGAGTCGTCGAGAACCGGCACGACAACCAGGAGAGACTGATGATCCAGCAGGAGTCGCGACTCAAGGTCGCCGACAACACCGGTGCGAAGGAGATTCTCTGCATCCGTGTTCTCGGTGGCTCGGGTCGGCGCTACGCCGGTATCGGCGACGTCATCGTCGCCACCGTGAAGGACGCGATCCCCGGTGGCAACGTCAAGAAGGGTGACGTCGTCAAGGCCGTCGTCGTGCGCACCGTCAAGGAGCGCCGCCGTGCCGACGGCTCGTACATCCGCTTCGACGAGAACGCCGCCGTGATCCTCAAGAACGACGGCGAGCCGCGAGGCACCCGAATCTTCGGCCCCGTGGGCCGCGAGCTGCGCGAGAAGAAGTTCATGAAGATCATCTCGCTCGCGCCGGAGGTGCTCTGAGCCATGGCGAAGAACATGAACATCAAGAAGGGCGACACCGTCAAGGTGATCGCCGGCAAGGACAAGGGTGCCGAGGGCAAGGTCATCCAGGTGCTCCGTGAGGAGGACCGGGTGATCGTCGAGGGCGTCAACCGGATCAAGCGGCACACCAAGGCCGTCAACACCGGTGGCACCAACAGCACCGGCGGGATCATCACCGCCGAGGCCCCCATCCACGTCTCCAACGTGATGCTCGTTGAGGACGACGGCGTGACCCGCGTCGGCTTCCGCCGCGACGAGGTCACCAAGCGCCGCCCCGACGGCTCGACGTACGAGGCCGAGCGCAGCGTCCGCATCTCGCGCAAGACCGGCAAGGAAATCTGATGACCGAGACCCAGACCTCCGCCGCCGCCACCCCGCGGCTGAAGACGCGGTACCGCGAGGAGATCCTCCCGGCGCTGCAGAGCGAGTTCGAGATCGGCAACGTCATGCAGGTCCCCGGTCTCGTGAAGATCGTGGTCAACATGGGTGTCGGCGAGGCTGCTCGCGACTCCAAGCTGATCGAGGGCGCTGTCCGCGACCTCACCGCGATCACCGGCCAGAAGCCGCTGGTGACCAAGGCCCGCAAGTCCATCGCCCAGTTCAAGCTGCGCGAGGGCATGCCGATCGGTGCGCACACCACGCTGCGCGGCGACCGGATGTGGGAGTTCCTGGACCGCCTGCTGTCGATCGCGCTGCCGCGCATCCGCGACTTCCGCGGCCTCTCGCCCAAGCAGTTCGACGGCCGTGGCAACTACACCTTCGGTCTGACCGAGCAGGTCATGTTCCACGAGATCGACCAGGACCGGATCGACCGGTCGCGGGGCATGGACATCACGATCGTGACCACGGCCACCAACGACGACCAGGGTCGGGCGCTGCTCAAGCAGCTCGGCTTCCCGTTCAAGGAGAACTGACATGGCGAAGACCGCTCTCAAGGTCAAGGCCGCGCGCAAGCCGAAGTTCGCGGTCCGCGGCTATACCCGCTGCCAGCGCTGCGGCCGGCCCAAGGCCGTCTACCGCAAGTTCGGCCTCTGCCGCATCTGCCTGCGGGAGATGGCGCACCGCGGCGAGCTGCCCGGCGTGACCAAGTCCTCCTGGTAATCAACCCCCGACAACGATCGCTGCAGGTCGCACCTGAGATGCAGGTGCGAAACCACGGTGGAGAAAGGGCCTCACGGCCATGACGATGACTGACCCCATCGCAGACATGCTCACTCGTCTGCGCAACGCCAACCAGGCGTACCACGACGCGGTTTCCATGCCGTACAGCAAGCTCAAGCAGGGCGTCGCGGAGATCCTCCAGCAGGAGGGTTACATCACCTCCTTCGAGGTGAAGGAGCCGACCGAGGGCGAGGTCGGCAAGACGCTGACCATCACCCTCAAGTACGGCCGCAACCGCGAGCGCTCCATCGCGGGCGTCCGCCGCATCAGCAAGCCCGGCCTCCGGGTCTACGCCAAGCACACGGGTCTCCCGAAGGTGCTCGGCGGCCTGGGCGTCGCGATCATCTCGACGAGCCAGGGCCTGCTGACCGACCGCCAGGCCAACCAGAAGGGCGTGGGTGGGGAAGTCCTCGCCTACGTCTGGTGACGACGAGATCAGCGAAGGAGAACTAGAAGCATGTCGCGTATTGGCAAGCTCCCCGTCGCGGTCCCGTCCGGCGTCGACGTGGCGATCGACGGCCCGGTGGTGACGGTCAAGGGCCCCAAGGGCACCCTGACCCACACCGTCGCCGCGCCGATCACCGTCGAGCAGGGCGAGGGCGTCCTCGACGTCAAGCGCCCCGACGACGAGCGCATCAGCAAGTCCCTGCACGGCCTGACCCGCACCCTGGTCAACAACATGGTCGTCGGTGTCACCGAGGGCTACGAGAAGAAGCTCGAGATCGTGGGCGTCGGTTACCGCGTCCTGTCCAAGGGCCCCACGCAGCTGGAGTTCCAGCTCGGCTACTCGCACTCGATCGTGTTCGACGCCCCCGAGGGCATCACGTTCACCGTCGAGGGTCCGACCAAGCTCGGTGTCCAGGGCATCGACAAGCAGCTCGTCGGCGAGACCGCCGCGAAGATCCGCAAGCTGCGCAAGCCCGAGCCCTACAAGGGCAAGGGCGTCCGTTACGCCGGCGAGCAGATCCGCCGCAAGGTCGGAAAGGCTGGTAAGTGACCATGGCCATCTCGCTCAAGAACAACAAGCACACCGCTGCCCGGGTCAAGTCGCGCCTGCGTCGCCAGGTCCGCGGCCGGAAGAAGGTCGCCGGCTCCGCCGAGCGTCCCCGCCTGGTCGTCACCCGTTCGAGCAAGCACATCACCGTGCAGGTCGTCGACGACAACGTCGGCAAGACCCTCGCGTACGCCTCCTCCATGGAGTCGGACCTGCGGGGCTTCGACGGTGACAAGACCGCCAAGGCCAAGCGCGTCGGCGAGCTCGTCGCCGAGCGGGCCAAGGCGGCCGGGATCGACGGGGTCGTCTTCGACCGCGCCGGCAACAAGTACCACGGTCGCGTCGCGGCCCTGGCGGACGGCGCCCGTGAGGGCGGCCTGACCTTCTGATCGCAAACACACGGGGGGCGCCCCCGTGGACCCCCGAAGTGCAAGGAAAGAGGAAAGTCTCATGAGCGGAGCCCAGCGCAGTCAGCGCGGTGGCGAGCGCCGAGGCAACCGCGACGACCGTCGCGGTGGCCAGGCTGCTGACAAGACCGCCTACATCGAGCGCGTCGTTGCGATCAACCGTGTCGCCAAGGTCGTGAAGGGTGGTCGTCGCTTCAGCTTCACCGCCCTGGTCATCGTCGGTGACGGCGAGGGCATGGTCGGTGTCGGCTACGGGAAGGCCAAGGAGGTGCCTGCGGCGATCGCCAAGGGTGTCGAGGAGGCGAAGAAGCACTTCTTCCGCGTCCCCCGCATCCAGGGCACGATCCCTCACCCCGTCCAGGGCGAGAAGGCGGCCGGCGTCGTCATGCTGCGTCCGGCCGCGCCCGGTACCGGCGTCATCGCCGGTGGCCCGGTGCGTGCGGTCCTCGAGGCCGCCGGCATCCACGACATCCTGAGCAAGTCGCTCGGGTCGTCGAACCAGATCAACATCGTCCACGCGACGGTCGAGGCCCTGAAGATGCTGGAGCAGCCCGAGGCTGTCGCCGCGCGTCGTGGCCTGCCGGTCGAGGACGTCGCCCCGGCGGCGCTCCTCAAGGCGCGCATGGAGATCCCCGCGGGTGTCTCCGAGGAGGTGTCCTCCTGATGGCGCAGCTGAAGGTCCAGCAGAAGAAGTCCACGATCGGCTGCAAGGCCAACCAGCGCGAGACCCTGCGCACGCTCGGTCTCAAGCGGATCGGCGACGTGGTCGTCAAGGAGGACCGCCCGGAGATCCGCGGCATGGTCCACACCGTCCGTCACCTGGTGACGGTCGAGGAGGTCGACTGACATGACGCTCAAGCTGCACCACCTGCGCCCCGCCCCGGGTGCCAAGACCGCCAAGACCCGCGTGGGTCGCGGTGAGGGCTCCAAGGGCAAGACCGCGGGCCGCGGTACCAAGGGCACCAAGGCTCGCTACCAGGTCCCCTCCGCCTTCGAGGGTGGCCAGATGCCGCTGCACATGCGGCTGCCGAAGCTCAAGGGCTTCAAGAATCCCTTCAAGGTGGAGTTCCAGGTCGTGAACCTCGACCGGCTGGGCGAGCTGTTCCCCGAGGGTGGCACCGTCACCGTCGCGGACCTCGTCGCCCGTGGCGCCGTCCGCGACGGCCACCCGGTGAAGGTCCTCGGCCAGGGCGACATCTCGGTCAAGGTCGACGTGAGCGCGAACGCGTTCTCGGCCTCGGCCAAGGAGAAGATCGAGGCTGCAGGCGGCACCACCACCGTCCTGTGATCGTTGTCCCGGGAGGGGCGCGGCGCGGTTGCTGAGTCCAGCATGCGCACCGCGCCCCTCTCGCGCATCACCAGCTCCATCCACGTCCCGAGCACCCCGGCCGGGACCGTGGCGGCGTCACCTGCCTGTTAGGCTTCCGGGGCTCGCCGGCCGTCGAGAGGCGGCTCCAGCAGGGAAAAGAGGAACTTCGTGCTCAGCGCGTTCGTGAACGCATTCCGGACTCCGGACCTGCGGCGCAAGCTGCTCTTCGTCCTGATGATCGTGGCGATCTTCAGGCTGGGGTCGCAGATCCCCGCCCCGGGTGTGAATGTCGCCAACGTCCAGAACTGCATCGCGCAGGTCGAGGACAACAGCGTCTACAACCTGATCAACCTGTTCTCCGGCGGGGCGCTCCTCCAGCTGACGGTCTTCGCGCTGGGGATCATGCCCTACATCACCGCCAGCATCATCCTGCAGCTGCTCGTCGTGGTCATCCCACGGCTCGAAGCGCTGAAGAAGGAGGGCCAGGCGGGCCAGACCAAGATCACGCAGTACACCCGGTACCTGACGCTGGGCCTCGCGGTCCTCCAGGCCACCGGCATCGTCGCCCTCGCCCGCTCGGGCAACCTGCTCCAGGGCTGCACCGAGCCGCTGCTGCACAGCAACGGCACCGGCACGTTCCTGGTCCTCGTCGTCACCATGACCGCGGGCACCGCGGTGATCATGTGGCTCGGCGAGCTCATCACCGAGCGCGGCGTCGGCAACGGCATGTCGATCCTCATCTTCACCCAGGTCGTCGCGACCTTCCCGGCCTCCATGTGGGACGTCCAGAAGCAGCAGGGCTGGTGGATGTTCGGCGTCGTCATGGTCGTCGGTCTCGTGATCGTCGCCGCGGTCATCTTCATCGAGCAGGCGCAGCGCCGGATCCCGGTGCAGTACGCCCGCCGGATGGTGGGCCGCAAGATGTTCGGCGGCAGCTCGACCTACATCCCGCTGAAGGTCAACCAGGCCGGCATCATCCCCGTCATCTTCGCCTCGTCGCTGCTCTACCTGCCGGCGATGGCGGTGCAGTTCAACCAGAACGCCGACTCCGCGGTCATCCGGTGGATCAACAAGTACTTCGTCACCGGCGACAACCCGCTCTACATGGCGACGTTCTTCCTGCTCATCGTCTTCTTCACCTACTTCTACGTGTCGATCACCTTCAACCCCAACGAGGTGGCCGACAACATGAAGAAGTACGGCGGCTTCATCCCCGGGATCCGGGCGGGCAAGCCGACCGAGGACTACCTGTCCTACGTCCTGTCCCGCATCACGTTCCCGGGTGCGATCTACCTGGGCCTGATCTCCCTGATCCCGCTGATCGCCCTGGTGCTCATCAACGCCAACCAGAACTTCCCGTTCGGCGGCACGTCGATCCTCATCATGGTCGGCGTCGCCCTGGACACGGTGAAGCAGATCGAGAGCCAGCTGCAGCAGCGCAACTACGAAGGGTTCCTCCGTTGAGGCTGATCCTGATGGGCCCCCCGGGCGCCGGCAAGGGCACCCAGGCGAAGTTCGTCGCCGAGCACTTCGGCGTCCCGGCGATCTCGACCGGCGACATCTTCCGCGCGAACGTCTCCGAGGGCACCGAGCTCGGCATCGAGGCCAAGCGGTACATGGACGCGGGGGAGTACGTCCCCGACGAGGTCACCAACAAGATGGTGCGCAACCGCATCGACGAGGACGACGCGAAGCCGGGGTTCCTGCTCGACGGCTACCCGCGGACGCTCGCCCAGGTCGAGGAGCTCGACGGGATGATCGCCTTCACCGGCCACTCCCTCGACGCGGTCGTGTGCCTGACCGTCGACGCCGACGAGATCGTCCAGCGCCTGCTGCAGCGCGCCCAGGTCGAGGGCCGCGCCGACGACACCGAGGACGTCATCCGCCGGCGCCAGGAGGTCTACGCCGAGCAGACCGAGCCGCTGATCGAGGTCTACCGCGAGCGCGGGATCCTGATCTCGGTGGACGGCATGGGCCCGGTCGACGAGGTCACCTCGCGGATCTTCGCCGCGCTCGACGACGTCCAGCAGTCCTGACGCGACCGACCATCGATGGCGACCGGCTGAGAGGGCTGCGGTGATGGGGCTGCGCGACCGGGGCGTCGAGATCAAGTCGCCCGAGCAGATCGCGGCGATGCGGCGCGCCGGGCTGGTCGTGGGGGAGACCCTCGAGCTGCTGCGCGGGCACGTCCGGGCGGGTGTGAGCACCCGCGAGCTGGACGCCGTCGCCGAGGACAACATCCGCTCCTCGGGCGCCACGCCGTCGTTCCTCGGCTACCACGGGTTCCCGGGCTCCATCTGTGCGTCGGTCAACGACGAGGTGGTCCACGGCATCCCGGGTGACCGGGTGCTCGCCGAGGGCGACGTCGTCTCCATCGACTGCGGCGCGATCATGCCCGACGACTCCGGGCAGGGCTGGCACGGCGACGCCGCGATCACGGTCGCGGTCGGTGCGGTGCGCGACGAGGTCACGGAGCTGATGCGGGTGACCGAGGAGGCGATGTGGCGGGGGATCGCCGCCGCTCGTCTCGGCGGTCGCGTCACCGACATCTCCGCCGCCGTCGAGCGGCACGTCCGCTCCCAGGGGTCCTACGGCATCCTCGAGGACTACACCGGCCACGGCATCGGCTCGGCGATGCACCAGCCGCCGGACGTCCCGAACTACGGCCGCGCCGGTCGCGGGCCCAAGCTGGTGCGCGGGCTCGCCCTGGCGGTCGAGCCGATGGTCACCCTCGGCGGGAAGGACGTCTCGACGCTCGATGACGACTGGACCGTGGTCGCCGACGACGGCAGCTGGGCGGCGCACTTCGAGCACACGTTCACGCTGACCGAGGACGGCGCCTGGGTGCTGACCGCGCTCGACGGCGGCGAGGCCGCCCTGACGGCGCTCGGCGTCCCCTTCGGCGGCCGCTGACCGACCTGAGCAGGCTCGCCCGCGGCGCTGGTGGGTAACGGGTGCCCGGGCCCGTGCGAAGATGTGCCGGCAGGGGGGAGTATTCCTTCGCCGCGGTCTCGTCAGCACGTCCGGTGATCAGAACCGGTCCGGGGTCGTGGGTCGCGACGGCGGCGGAAGAGACCTCTGACGCTCCGTCATCCGCCTGACCAGGAGGAACCCTGTGGAAGTCTCCGCCCTCGAGTGGGGCATCACGATCACCGTCACGTGCGCGGTGCTGCTCTTCGACGTCATCCTCATCGCGCGCCGGCCGCACGTGCCGTCGATGCGCGAGTGCACCATCGCCTTCATCATCTACATGGCCGCGGCCGGGGTCTTCGGCATCTGGACCTGGGGCTTCCACGGCCAGGAGTACGGCGTCGACTTCTACACGGGCTTCATCGTCGAGAAGAGCCTCTCGGTCGACAACCTGTTCGTGTTCATCGTCTTGATGTCGGCGCTGGCCGTGCCCCGGAAGTACCAGCAGGAAGCCCTGATGGTGGGCATCATCCTGGCGCTGATCTTCCGCGGCATCTTCATCGCGCTGGGCTACGCGCTCATCGAGAACTTCAGCTGGGTCTTCTACGTCTTCGGCGCGTTCCTCATCTACACCGCGGTCAACCTGCTGCGGTCCTACCGCAAGCACGAGGAGCAGCATCCCGAGGACTCCAAGGTCGTCGAGTTCTCCCGCAAGCACCTCAACGTGGGCGACAATTGGCACGGCCTCAAGCTGTTCTACAAGGAGAACGGCGTCCGGTACGCCTCGCCGATGCTGATCGTCATCATCGCGCTCGGTGCCACCGACCTGCTGTTCGCGCTCGACTCCATCCCGGCGATCTTCGGCATCACCCAGGAGCCGTACCTCGTCTTCACCGCGAACGTCTTCGCGCTGATGGGCCTGCGCCAGCTGTACTTCCTCATCGGCGGGCTGCTCCAGCGCCTGGTCTACCTCTCGCTGGGCCTGTCGTTCATCCTGGCCTGGATCGGCGCGAAGCTGATCATCCACGCGCTCTACAAGAGCGGCGTGCTGGACTGGGAGGTGCCCACGCTGCTGAGCCTGGCCGTCATCCTGGTGACGCTCGCCGTCACGGCGCTCGCGAGCCTGGCCAAGACCAGGTCCGACGAGCGGACCGAGGTCGCGGCGACGGACTCCACCACCCCGGCACCCAAGCCGAAGGACTGAGGCGCTCGGAATAGGGCGGGGCCGCGGCGGCGTTCCTCGAGGGATGACCGACCACAGCCCCGCCCTGTCCGTGCTCGACCTGGTCCCGGTGCGCGGGGACCAGACGACGACCGACGCCCTGCGGTCGTCCACGGCGCTGGCGCGGACGGCCGACCGGCTCGGCTACCGCCGCTACTGGGTCGCCGAGCACCACAACATGGCCGCCGTCGCGGCGACCAACCCGCCGGTCCTCATCGGCATGCTGGCCGCGGCGACCGAGCGGATCCGCGTCGGGTCGGGCGGGGTCATGCTCCCCAACCATGCGCCGCTGGTGGTCGCCGAGCAGTTCGCGCTGCTGGAGGCTGCCTTCCCCGGCCGCATCGACCTGGGCATCGGCCGCGCGCCGGGCACCGACCCGGTGACCAGCTGGGCGCTGCGACACGGGGCCGGCGGGGTGAGCGACGAGGCGGTCGCCCGCTTCCCGGAGTACGTCGAGAACGTGCTTGCCATGATGGACACCGCCGGCGTCGGGATCTCGGTGCAGGGTCGCACCCACGCGCTCAGGGCGACACCGGCCGCGACGTCCGTGCCGACCATCTGGCTGCTCGGGTCCTCGGACTACTCCGCCCGCCTGGCCGCAGAGAAGGGCATGCCCTACGTCTTCGCCCACCACTTCTCCGGGCAGGGGACCGCCGAGGCGCTCGAGCTCTACCGCAGCAGCTTCCGGCCCTCCGCGGACCGTGGCCCCGGGCTGACGGAGCCGCGGACGTTCCTGACCGTCAACGCGGTCGTGGCCGACGACGCCGAGGAGGCGCGCCGGCTCGCGCTGCCGCAGCTGCAGATGATGCTCGAGCTGCGCACGGGCCAGCCGCTCGGTCCCGGCCGGCTGGTCGAGGAGGCCGAGAAGGTCCAGGCCGAGATGCCGGCCGCGCACCGGGAGCTGGTCGACAAGATGGCCGCGAAGTGGATCATCGGCGGGCCCGAGGAGTCCCGGGCGCGGCTGGCCGAGCTCGCGGCGACGTACGGCGTCGACGAGGTCATGGTGGCACCGGTGGCAGCGGCGTACGTCGGCACCGACCCGGCCGCGAGCCCGGCGCGCGAGCGCACCCTCGAGCTGCTCGCGGATCGCGCCGCCTCCTGACCGCGCCCGTGGCGGCACGCCGGGGGACCGCGCTGCGCCAGGCACGGATTCGTGTTATGGGAGCGGGTGCGCCTAGACTGCAACGTCGGCCCAACGTGGGTCTGCTTCGTGGCGCCTCGCGGCTGCCCGAGCGCACACGGCGTCCCGCTCCTCGGAGCGCTCGTCCGTGCGTCCGGGATGAGGGCCACAGGCGGCTGCACGAGGTCCACCGGCCCGCTGGCGACAGCGAGCCGGAGGTTCCCGGGCCACCCGCAGGCGGTCCGCGCCGCCAGCGGTGCACGACACGGTGGACGACCGACCGAGACAACAGATTGTGGAGGACATGCCGAAGAAAGAAGGCGTGATCGAGATCGAGGGCACCGTCGTGGAGGCCCTGCCCAACGCCATGTTCCGCGTCGAGCTGAGCAACGGCCACAAGGTTCTCGCCCACATCAGCGGCAAGATGCGCCAGCACTACATCCGGATCCTCCCCGAGGACCGCGTGGTGGTGGAGCTCTCGCCGTACGACCTCACGCGGGGTCGCATCGTCTACCGCTACAAGTGAGCAGCCGACCCACCAGAAGGGCCTGAACCGTGAAGGTCAACCCCAGCGTCAAGAAGATCTGCGACAAGTGCCAGGTGATCCGTCGCCACGGCCGCGTCATGGTCATCTGCGAGAACCCTCGCCACAAGCAGCGCCAGGGCTGAGCACCCGCTCCTCCCCGCTGCCGCCGGCCGCCTGCGGCCGCGCACAACCGAACACCACAACGTGATCGCTCACCTGCCGCGAGGCAGGTCAACCACCTCCGGTGCAGAGGCCGGAGCCTGGTCCACCGACCAGGGCGCGACACGACCGACACCTCTGCGGAACTGCAAAGGAACGCCACATGGCACGCCTCGTTGGTGTGGACCTCCCGCGCGACAAGCGCATCGAGATCGCACTCACCTACATCTACGGCATCGGCCGTACCCGCTCCCAGCAGCTGCTCGCGGCCACCGGGGTCAACCCGAACACCCGCGTCCACGAGCTGGGGGACGAGGAGCTGGTCAAGCTCCGCGACGAGATCGAGTCCAACTTCAAGATCGAGGGTGACCTCCGTCGCGAGGTCCAGGCGGACATCCGTCGCAAGATCGAGATCGGCAGCTACCAGGGTCGCCGCCACCGCATGGGCCTCCCGGTCCGCGGTCAGCGCACCAAGACCAACGCGCGCACCCGCAAGGGTCCCAAGCGCACGGTTGCCGGCAAGAAGAAGGCCAAGTGACCCGACTGGTCCCGACCCGGTCGCACAGCGACCGCATCGACCAGCCGTTGGCACTGCCTTCCCCCTCACAGACCAGCTAACTCAGGAGATACTGCATGCCTCCCAAGAGCCGCACCGCGGCCGGCGCCAAGAAGGTGCGCCGCAAGGAGAAGAAGAACGTCGCCCAGGGCGAGGCCCACATCAAGAGCACGTTCAACAACACCATCGTCACGATCACCGACCCCACCGGCGCGGTGATCTCGTGGGCCTCGGCCGGCACCGTCGGCTTCAAGGGCTCGCGCAAGTCCACCCCGTTCGCCGCGCAGATGGCCGCCGAGGCCGCCGGTCGTCGGGCGATGGAGCACGGCATGAAGAAGATCGACGTCTTCGTGAAGGGCCCGGGCTCGGGCCGCGAGACGGCGATCCGTTCGCTGGGTGCGATCGGCCTCGAGGTCGGCACCATCCAGGACGTCACGCCCGCTCCCCACAACGGCTGCCGCCCGCCCAAGCGCCGCCGCGTCTGATCGCCCGCTGAGAACAGGAGACTTTGAGAAATGGCCCGTTACACCGGCCCCATGACCCGGAAGTCGCGCCGTCTCGGCGTCGACCTCGTCGGCGGTGACGGCGCGTTCGAGCGTCGTCCCTACCCCCCCGGCCAGCACGGCCGCGCGCGCATCAAGGAGAGCGAGTACCGCCTCCAGCTGCACGAGAAGCAGAAGGCCCGCTTCACGTACGGCGTGATGGAGAAGCAGTTCGCGAACTACTACACCGAGGCCTCGCGTCGCGGCGGCAAGACCGGCGACAACCTGCTCCAGCTGCTGGAGTGCCGCCTCGACAACGTGGTCTACCGCGCGGGCTTCGCCCGGACCCGCCGCCACGCCCGCCAGCTGGTCGTCCACGGCCACTTCAAGGTCAACGGCAAGAAGGTCGACATCCCCTCCTACCAGGTCTCCGCGCACGACGTCATCGACGTCCGCGAGAAGTCCCTGGAGATGACCCCGTTCATCGTGGCTCGCGAGACCCACGGCGAGCGCGTCGTCCCCGCCTGGCTCGAGGCGCTGCCGAGCCGCATGCGGATCCTCGTCCACCAGCTGCCCGTCCGGGCCCAGATCGACATCCCGGTCCAGGAGCAGCTGATCGTGGAGTACTACTCGAAGAAGTGACGCAAGGGGGCGCAGCCCCCTCGCACCCCTCGTCCGGGGTCCGCCGATCCGGTGGGCTCCGGACGTGGCAGCACCACCGCCTTCCGCCAACCTGCAGTTCGGGCCCGTCATATAGCGGGTGGGCCCGGAAAGGAAAACACCAGTGCTGATCGCACAGCGCCCCACCCTGTCGGAAGAGACCGTCGACGAGTTCCGCTCGCGGTTCGTGATCGAGCCGCTGGAGCCCGGCTTCGGCTACACCCTCGGCAACTCGCTGCGCCGTACCCTCCTGTCCTCGATCCCCGGTGCCTCGGTCACGAGCATCAAGGTCGACACCGTCCTCCACGAGTTCTCGACCATCGAGGGCGTCAAGGAAGACGTCACGGAGATCATCCTCAACCTCAAGGGCCTCGTCGTCTCCTCCGAGCACGACGAGCCCGTCACCATGTACCTGCGCAAGTCCGGTGCCGGTGACGTCACCGCCGCCGACATCGCCCCGCCGGCCGGTGTCGAGGTGCACAACCCCGAGCTGAAGATCGCCACCTTGTCCGACAACGGCAAGCTCGAGATGGAGCTCGTCGTCGAGCGCGGCCGTGGCTACGTCTCCGCCGTGCAGAACAAGGGCGCCGACAACGAGATCGGCCGCATGCCGGTCGACTCGATCTACAGCCCCGTGCTGAAGGTGACCTACAAGGTCGAGGCCACCCGAGTCGAGCAGCGCACCGACTTCGACAAGCTCGTCATCGACGTCGAGACCAAGCCGTCGATCCGTCCCCGCGACGCGATCGCCTCGGCCGGCAAGACCCTCGTGGAGCTCTTCGGCCTCGCTCGCGAGCTCAACGTCGAGGCGGAGGGCATCGACATCGGCCCGTCGCCCGTCGACGAGCAGCTCGCCGCCGACCTCGCCCTCCCGGTCGAGGACCTGCAGCTGACCGTCCGGTCCTACAACTGCCTCAAGCGTGAGGGCATCCACACCGTGGGTGAGCTCATCAGCCGCTCGGAGCAGGACCTGCTCGACATCCGCAACTTCGGCGCGAAGTCGATCGACGAGGTCAAGGCCAAGCTGGTCGAGATGGGCCTGTCCCTCAAGGACAGCGCGCCCGGCTTCGACCCGAGCGCCGCCCTCGCGGCGTACGGCGACGACGACGACGACGCGTTCGTCGAGGACGAGCAGTACTGAGCTGGATGTGCGCGAGCGTGTCGCCAGTGGAGCTTCGCTCCACGCGGCTTCGCCGCCGGGCGACACGCTGCCGCGCTCGCAGTTGACGTTCGCTTCGGTACAGCTCGGTTGGCGGCTCTCCGGCCGCTACCTGGGCTGAACCGAGCGAGCAGCACCACCTGAGACACCTACTGACCGGCGGCGCCCGCCGCCGGCCTACTACCCCGGTACCTGGTACGGCCGGGGAGGAACGAGAGAGACATGCCCAAGCCCACGAAGGGTCCCCGCCTCGGCGGCGGCCCGGCCCACCAGCGCCTCATCCTGGCGAACCTGGCCACCCAGCTCTTCGAGCACGGCCGGATCGTCACCACCGAGGCCAAGGCCCGCGCCCTGCGCCCCCACGCCGAGAAGCTGATCACCAAGGCGAAGAAGGGCGACCTGCACAACCGCCGCGAGGTCCTCAAGACCATCCGCGACAAGGGCGTCGTGCACACCCTCTTCACCGAGATCGCGCCGACCTTCTCGGAGCGTCCGGGTGGCTACACCCGGATCACCAAGCTCGGCCCCCGCAAGGGCGACAACGCCCCCATGGCGGTCATCGAGCTCGTGACCGAGGCCTACACCCCGTCGGCCCCGAAGACGACGGCCGCCCCGGCCGCCGCCGCCGCGCCTGTCGAGGAGGCTCCCGCCGAGGAGACCACCGAGGCCGGCCCGACCGAGCTCGGCGAGGAGGCGTCCCCCGAGGAGAGCGTCGTCGCCGAGGAGGAGACCGCGGTCACCGAGCCCGTCTCCGAGGAGGCCGCCGAGGCCGAGGCCGAGGCGGAGTCCACCGAGGACGAGCCGAAGGCCTGATCGAGGCCCAGCGCCACCCGTTCCACCACCGACCCGCCCGGGACACCCGGGCGGGTCGGTGTCATCTCCGGGTTCCCGGACCGGTCGCTACCAGCCGCGCTCGAGGCGACGGATCGCCTCGGGCAGGGTGAGCCCGGCCCGGCGGGCGGCGGCGACGTACGCCGCGGCCGCGCCCTCCAGCGCGTCGTCCGCGCGTCCCGTGCTGGTCGACGACGCGACGAACGTGCCGCGGCGACCCTCGGTGGCGACGACCCCGTCGGCCTCCAGGGCGCGGTAGGCCTTCGCGACCGTGTTCACCGCGAGCCCCAGCTCGGCGGCGACCGCGCGCACCGTCGGCAGCCGCGTCCCGGCCGGCAGTTCGCCGGACGCCACGCGGCGGGCGACCTGCGCCCGCAGCTGCTCGAACGGCGGCGTCGGGTCCTCATCGTCCAGGGGCTGCACCTGCATGGGGCACACCCTAGGGTGGCCGCATGGAGCCGGGTGCCGCGCAGGAGGAGCAGGACGGGCGCGACGTGCTGGTCGTGGGGGAGTCGCTCGTCGACGTGGTGCGGGCCGCCGACGGCACGACGCGGGAGCACGCGGGCGGCAGCGCCGCGAACGTCGCGGTCGCGCTCGCCCGGCTCGGCCGGCCCGTGCGGTTCGCGACGGCGTACGCCGCCGACGACCGCGGCGCGCTGGTCGACGCCCACCTGCGGGCGGCCGGTGTGGCGCTCGCGACCGACCCGAGGACGGTCCCGCACACCTCGACGGCGCTGGCGACGATCGGGACCGACGGCGCGGCGACGTACACCTTCGACCTGGCCTGGGAGCTCGGCCCGGTCGCGGACGAGCCGGCCCCGCTGGTCGTGCACACCTGCTCGCTCGGGGCGGTCGTCGCCCCCGGCGCCCAGGACGTCGTGGCGCTGCTGCGGCGGCTGCGGGACCGGGCGACGGTGACGTACGACGTCAACGCGCGGCCGGCGGTGACCGGCACGGGCGCGCAGGTGGTCGCACAGGTCGAGCGGGTCGTGGCGCTCGCCGACCTGGTGAAGGCCAGCGACGAGGACCTGGCCGCGCTCTGGCCGGACCTGGAGGAGGCCGCGGCCGTGGCCCACCTCCTGGCGCTCGGGCCGGCGGCGGTGGTGGTCACGCGTGGGGGCGAGGGCGCCGGCTGGACCAGCGAGCGGTGCGTCGTCGAGGTGGCGTCGCTGCCGGTCGAGGTCGCGGACACGATCGGCGCGGGCGACACGTTCGGCGCGGCGCTGGTCGACGCGTTGTGGGAGCGCGGGCGGCTCGGTGCCGAGCGGCGCGCGGAGCTCCGGGGGATCGGCGAGGACGAGGTCGCCGAGGTGCTCGAGCACGCCGCCCGGGCCGCGGCGGTCACGGTGTCGCGGCCGGGCGCGGACCCGCCGTACCGCTCGGAGCTCTAGACGCCGACGATCAACCCTCGGTCCTCGCGGGCCTCTGCCGGCGCGGGCAGGGTCGCCAGCCACTGGTGGACGAGGGGGACCACCGAGGCGCCCTCGCCGCTGGCGGCGGCCACCCGCTTCATCGACCCGGCGCGGAGGTCGCCGGCCGCGAAGACCCCCGGCAACGTCGTGGCCAGGCTCTCCGGCGGGAGGCCGTCGACCCAGCTGTCCCGGGGCACGTCCCGGCCGGTGAGCACGAAGCCGCGCGCGTCGCGCGCGACCTCCTGCGGCAGCCAGTCCGACTGCGGGTCGGCGCCGAGCAGCAGGAAGAGGCCGGACACGGCCCGCCGGGTGACCGACCCGTCGCGGGTGTCGCGCACGTCCAGCCACTCCAGGTGGCCGTCGCCGCCGCCGTCGGCGATCTCGCAGCAGGTGGCGGTGGCGATGCGCGGGTTGTAGGCGATCTCGCCGAGGAGGTAGGCCGACATGGTCGCCTCCAACGAGTCGCGCCGGACCATGATCGTCACCGACCGTGCGAACCGCGCGAGGTGGATGGCCGCCTGGCCGGCGGAGTTCCCGCCGCCGACGACGACGACGTCGGCGCCCTCCATCTCCCGGGCGGCGGTCATCGCGCTGCCGTAGAAGACGCCACGGCCCACGAGCTCCTCGACGGCCGGCACGCCGAGCTTGCGGTAGGCCACGCCCGAAGCCAGCACGACCGACCGCGCCCGCAGGTCGCCGCCGTCGGTGCGCACACAGTGACCCGCGGGGTGCGGCTCGATCGCCGTGACCTCCCAGCCGGTGAAGAAACGGGTGCCGAACCGGATCGCCTGGTTGCGCGCCCGTTGGGCCAGGCGCATCCCGGAGATGCCGCGGGGGAAGCCGAGGTAGTTGCGGATCATCGAGCTCGTGCCGGCCTGCCCGCCGACGGCCTCGACCTCGACGACGACCGTGGAGAGGCCCTCCGAGGCGGCGTACACGGCGGCGGCGAGCCCAGCCGGGCCGGCGCCGACGACGCAGACGTCGACGACCGTCTCGACGTCCACCTCGTCGGGCCGACCGTAGACCGCGACCGCCGCCTCCCGGACGCTGCGCGGCGCGACGGGCGGACGCTCCAGCGCCTCGACGAGTGGGTACGTCGCGGGGCCGTCCCACCGGGCGAGCACCGCCTGTCCGGACGGGCTGTCGGGGTGGTGCACGCGGTTGGGGAGCCCCATCCGGTCGAAGAAGTCGCGCAGCCCGAGCGTCAGTGGGTCCCCCTCGGGCGAGACGATCCGGACGCTCTCGACCTCCGGCTCGGCCACGGTCGAGCCCCAGTCCGACAGCAGCTCGCAGACCACGCCGTGGAACTCCTCGTCGCGCACGCCGCGCGGCATGAGCAGGTAGGCGTCGTACTTCCCCTTGGCCAGCCCCAGGCGCAACGCCGGCGCGTCGAGCAGGAAGCGGTCGTGGTGGGCGGCGACGATGCGCCGGGCCGTGGGCACGACGCTGCGCCACCGGGCGAAAGCCTCCGGGACACCGGAGTCGGGCAGCACCGACTCGGTGACGAACAGTGCGACCTGGCCGCCGCGCGCGAGCACGTCGCGGGCCACCTGCTCGGCCTCGTCGGCGGAGGTGGCGGTGCGCAGGTCGTAGTCGCGCTGGTAGCGCCCGAACTCGTCGAGCAGGAAGTCCGCGTTCGTCTCCGAGACGAGCACCAGGGTCGGAGCGGTCATGGCTGCAGGCTAGGCGCCCCACGTGAACACCGCGTGTCCTGAGAGGATGCGCGGGTGCGGATCCGGATCGACCTCGCCTACGACGGCGGCGGCTTCCACGGCTGGGCGGCCCAGCCCGGGCTGCGGACCGTGCAGGGCGAGCTGTCCGCGGCGGCGGCGACCGCGCTGCGGGTGCCGTCGGTCGACCTGGTCTGCGCCGGGCGCACCGACACCGGCGTCCACGCCCGCGGGCAGGTCGTGCACTTCGACGTCGAGCCCGACGCGCTCGCCCGGTCCGCCGGGCGCTCGCCGGACCCGCCGCTGGAGGCGCTGGTGCGCCGGCTCAACGGGATCCTCCCGGCCGACGTGCGGGTACGCCGTGCGGTCGAAGCGCCGGACGGGTTCGACGCGCGCTTCTCCGCGCTGTGGCGCCGCTACGCCTATCGGGTCGCCGACACCCCGGCCGCGGTCGACCCGCTCACCCGCGGGCACGTGCTGGCCTGGCCGCGCCCGCTCGACGTGGACCTGATGAACGAGGCGGCCGTGCTGCTGCTGGGCCAGCACGACTTCGCGTCCTTCTGCAAGCAGCGCGAGGGCGCGACGACGATCCGGGTGCTGGAGGAGCTGTCGTGGCGGCGGGTGCCGTCGGGCGTGGTCGAGGCGACCGTCCGTGCGGACGCGTTCTGCCACAGCATGGTCCGCTCGCTGGTCGGCTGCCTGCTCGCCGTCGGCGAGGGCCGCCGCGCGGTCGCCTGGGCCGGGGACGTCCTGGCCGCGGAGCGGCGCGACGCCTCCGTGGCCGTCGTGCACGCGCACGGGCTGACCCTCGAGGAGGTCGCCTACCCGCCCGACGCCGAGCTCGGTGCGCGGGTCGAGCTGACCCGGGCGAGGAGGGACAAGGCATGAGCGGGGACGACCAGGGAGTCGACCAGCACGAGGACCACTACTTCTCCGCCGACCCGTCGGTGCCGTTCAAGCGGGAGCCGGTCACGGCCGAGGTGTGGGGCCGGACGCTGTCGCTGGTGAGCGGCTCCGGCGTCTTCGCCAAGGGGCGGCTCGACATCGGCACGGCGGTGCTCTTCCGCGAGACCGAGCCGCCGGCCGGCGGCCGCGTGCTCGACCTCGGCTGCGGCTACGGCGTCATCGGTCTCGCGGTCGCGGTCAGCGCCCCGGACGCCACGGTCACCGCCGTCGACGTCAACGAGCGCGCGGTCCTCCTCGCCAACGAGAACGCCGCGGCCCTCGGCGTCGCCGACCGCTACCGCGCCGCCACCCCGGACGCCGTGGAGCCGCACGCGACGTACGACGAGATCTGGTCGAACCCGCCGATCCGCATCGGCAAGCAGGCGCTCCACGAGCTGCTGCTGACCTGGCTGCCGCGGCTCGCGCCCGACGGCCGGGCGGTCATGGTGGTCGGCAAGAACCTCGGGGCCGACTCCCTGCAGCGGTGGCTGGGGGAGCAGGGCTACCCGACGACGCGGCTGGCCTCGGCCAAGGGGTTCCGCGTGCTGGAGTCGCGCCGGGCCTGACGGCCCGTCAGGGCGCCATCCGGCCCATCAGCCCCTTCTTCTGCTCGGTCGAGCGCTGCTGCTCGCCGGCGAAGGAGCTCACGACGACCAGCGCACCGGTCAGTGCGGGGACCACCCACTGAAGGGCGGCGAGCTGCTGCTGGGCCTTGGCCACCTCCGGCGGGGTGCCCGACTCCGGCTCGGTGCCCGAGGCCGCCGGCATCTGCGTCTCTTGCGACACCTTCTTGCCGAGCACGCGGGAGTACGCCGTGACGCCGAGGGCGGCGGCGGTCAACGCGGTCTTCACCACGACCATCGAGCCGACGCCCTGCTGGGCGGCGATGCGGCCCTTGTTGCCGCCGAGCTGGCCGATGCTCCCGGCGAGGTGGGCCCCGATGGCGGCGGCGTTGACGGGGGTCCACCGGTCCCAGCCGGTGTTCGCGACCGCGCCGACGTCGGAGGACGCGGTGGCCTGCGCGGCCGCGGGATTGAGGGCGACCGCGTTGGCGAGCGTGCCGCCGAACCAGGCGGCGAGGCCGACGTCGTGGAGCGAGCGGGACAAGGTGTTGCGAGCCATGGGTGGTACCTCCGGGTGCAGGGGTGGGGAGGCCCGAGCGGTACCCGGCCCTGGAGCGGGGATACGACGGCGCGGAGGTGGTGCCGATCTTCCGGCCCCACCCGCGGCCGGGACGTACGCTCCTCGCCATGCTCCGGGTCGCGCTCCGCGTGCTCGCCGCGCTGGTCGCGGCGGTGGTGGTCACGGTGGCGGTGGTGGTGGCGCTCGGGCGCGACGGGACGGACCCGGGTGGGGGGACGCCACGCCCAGCCGTCGAGGAGGGACGGCCGCGGGTGGCGCCACGGCTGCCGGGAGAGGTGCTGACCACCATCGGGGTGGTGTCCTACAACGCGTTGCGGCACCTGCCGCTCGAGCGGGCCCGGCGCGACTGGGACCGGCTCACCGGCCGCGACGACGTCGACCTGATCGGCTGGCAGGAGTCGAAGTCGCCGGCGTTCCGCCAGCTGTACCCGCAGTACCGCGCCCGCGGCTGGGAGACCTGGCACTGGCCCGACCCCGACGGGCCGATCTCGTTGGCGGTCTCGTGGCGGACGGCGACGTTCGAGCTGCTCGACGTGTCGTTCCGGCGGATGCACCGGGGCGGCTACCCGCGGGAGACGACCGACCCGTTCCCGGCCCGGTGGGTGGTGACCGCGCAGCTGCGGCACCGCGCGACCGGGCGCACGGTCACCCTGCTCAACACCCACGTGAACCAGCACATCGAGACCGGCCAGCGTTTCGAGCGGAACCTGAACGCCGAGCGCGCGAAGCAGCACCTCGCCAAGCTCGCGCGGATGTGGGACACCGCGCCCGGCTCGGTCGTGCTAGGCACGGGTGACTACAACTTCGACTTCGCCGACGACTCCCGCGCGAAGCCCGCCGGCGGGATCACCCGCACCTTCCGCGGCCACGCCACCTCGACGTACCAGCTGCTCGGCCTGGACGGGCTCCGGCCGACCCGCGAGACCCGCTGGATCGACTACGTCTTCGTCGCCGACCGGTCCCTGCGCAGAGCCGCAGCGGGGGCCCGTGGCGGGTCGGGCACCGCGCAGGTCGCGCGGCACCGGGTCCTCGACGGCTACGCCTCCGACCACGCGCCGTTGCTCGCCCGGATCCGCGTCTACCGATGAGAGACGCCCACCCGGGTGGACCCGGGTGGGCGTCTCACGGTCTCGGAGCCTCAGGCGCGTGCGTGTCGAGCGCCGGTCACGACGAAGGTCACGGCGCCTCGGGCACACCGTTCTCCGGCGGAGCGTCGCCGTCCTGGCCGGAGTCGTCCTCGACGATCTCGGCGTCGCCGATGTCGGTGACGAGCACCGGCGTGAGGTCCTCGCCCGCGCCGTTCCGGATCTCGACCACCCGCATGCCGGAGATGCCGAGGTGGCTGTCGGAGGAGTAGCGGAACGGCGCGAGCTGCGGTCCCTCGAGGTCGGCGCCGATCTCCTCCATCGCCTCGACGATGCCGTCGCGGGTGAGGTCCTCGCCGGCCGCCTGCAGCGCCTGCACGAACGCGTAGGCGTGGGACATGCCGTAGACCCGGTAGTTGGTCAGCTTGCCCTTCTCGCCGTGCCCGTCCCAGACCTTCTGCCACAGCTGGACCCACGGGTCGTCGGGCTGGTCGACGCCGGGGATGTACTCGGTGGTCATCACGCCGTCCAGCGAGCTCGACCCGCCCTCGACCGCGCCCTCGGAGAAGCGGGAGAGCAGCGAGCCGACGAGGTCGGCGTCGGAGCCGACGTTGGTGTAGAACCACTGCGGCTCGTAGCCCAGCTTGAGCGCGACCAGCTGGCTGAGCGCGGTGTACGACGGCGTGTTGAACGACAGCACCAGGTCCGCGCCCGCGGCCTGGAGGCTCGCGATCTGCGGCCCCACGTCGGTGTTGCCCGAGGTGTAGCGCTCGGCCGCGACGACCTGGTCGTCGAGGAACTGGCGCACGCCCTTCTCGGCGTCGTCGCCGAAGTCGTCGTCCTGGAGGAAGAGGCCGACCTTGGCGTCGGGCATGTTCTCCGCGACGTACTGGCCGATGATCTTGCCCTCGATCTCGTAGTCGGGCTGCCAGCCGAACGTGTAGGGGTAGGCGCTCGGGTCGTCACCCCACTGCAGGGAGCCGGAGGAGACGAAGAAGTCCGGGACGCCCTCGTCGTTGAGGAAGTCCACGACCGCGCTGTGGGTGGGCGTGCCGAGGCCGCCGACCATCGCGAAGATCTCCTCCTCCAGCACGAGCTCGTTGGTGACCGAGCTGGTGTTGGTGGGGTTGTAGCCGTCGTCGCGGACGACGTACTCGATCTGCCGTCCGTGCACCCCGCCCTGCGCGTTGACGTAGTCGAAGTACGCCTTCGCGCCGGTCGGGATCTCGTTGTAGCCGGGCGCGGCCACGCCGGTGAGCGGGAAGTGCGCGCCGATCTTGATGGAGTCCTCGGTGACGCCCGGCGCGGTCGCGCCGCCGCCTCCGTCACCGCCGTCGCCACCTCCGCCGTCGTCGTCCCGGCCGCCGGCGCCGCAGGCGCCCAGCAGGAGTACGCCGACCGTGGCGGCGGCGACGAGGGTGGTGGGCCGATGGAGCCGTCGTCTCATGTCGTGCTTCCCTTCGAGGTGGTGGTGGCTGGGTCCGTGGCTGGGTCCGTGGCTGGGGTGGCCGGCGAGGTCGGGTCCGTCGTCGCGGCCCCGCCGGTCTGCGCGACGGCGGATCGGCGCAGCCGGCGCTTGACGAGGGCCGTGCGGACGGTGCCGACGATCCCGGCGGGGGCGAGCAGGATGACGAGCACCATGACGACGCCGTAGACGAGCGGCGCGAGCTCGGCAGCGCGGATGTCGGAGAGCCCGGCGTCGACCCCGAGGTCGGTGACGACCTGGGGGAGGAACGTGAGCAGCGCGGCCCCGATGAGCGCGCCGGCGAGGCTGCCGAGCCCACCGAGGACGACCGCGCTGAGCAGCGTGAGGCTCAGGGTCAGCGTGAAGCCGCTCGGCGCGGCGAGCCGGACGGTCACCGCCATCATCGCGCCGGCCGCGCCCGCCGCGGCCGCGCTCACGACGAACGCCGAGACCCGGGCCCGGCCCAGGTGCACGCCGGCCAGCTCCGCGGCCACCTCGTCGTCGCGGACCGCCCGCCAGCGCCGGCCGACCCGGCTGCGGGAGAGGTTCGCGAGGAGGACGAAGGTGATGACCAGCGTGACCCAGGCCAGGTAGGCGACGTACCGGCTGCGGGTGAGGTCCTGGCCGGTGACGAAGAACGCCAGGTCGAGCACCCACGCCGGGATGTCGGGCAGCACCACGCGCAGGCCCTGCTCGCCGCCGAGCTGCTCCTTGAAGTAGAGCGCGATGCCCGGCACGGCGACGGCCAGGGCCAGGGTGGCGCCGGCGAGGTAGGGGCCGTGCAGCCGCGCGGCGGCCGCGCCGACCGCGATGCCGACCAGCAGGGTGACCACGACCGCGGCCAGGACGACGAGCGGCAGCGGCGTGCTCGCCTCGCGGTCGTCGAGCAGCAGGGCGGTGGTGTAGGCGCCGATCGCCATCAGCGCGCCGTGGCCGAGCGAGATCTGGCCGTTGAGGCCGGTCAGCACGGTCAGGCCCCCCGCGGCGATGCCGAGGTAGGCCATCGAGGCGAGCTGGAGGTTGCGGAAGTCGCTCGAGCTCTCGAGCACGACCACCACCACGACCAGGCCGAGCAGCGCGACGAGCAGGTGCCGGCCGAGGATCGAGCCGGCCCACCAGGCGGAGGCGCGGGCGCGCAGGGCGGCCATCAGACCCGCCTCGCCGCGGTCTGGGCGAACAGGCCGCCCGGCCGGAGGACCAGCACGAGCATGAGGATCACCAGCGCGGCGAGCGCGACCAGCTGCGACCCGACGTACCCGCTCACGAAGGAGAGCGCGAGCCCGAGCAGCAGCCCGCCCACGACGGCGCCGAACGGGCTGTCGAGCCCGCCGAGCACGGCGGCGACGAAGCCGTAGACGACGACGGAGTCCATGTAGCCGGGGTGGACCAGGCTGCCGCCGGCGATGAGCAGCCCGGCCAGCGACCCCACCACGGAGGCCAGCGCCCAGCCGAGCGTCAGCATCCGCCCGACGCGGACGCCGAGCAGCCGGGCGACCTCGGGGTTGAACGCCGAGGCGCGCATCCGCAGCCCGATGTCGGTGCGCTGGAAGAGCAGGAGGAGCAGCCCCATCGTCACCAGCACCGCGAGGATCGTGAAGATGCCGAAGCCGGTCAGCGCGATCGTCGTCCCGCCGACCTCGATGCCGCGGACGCCGAACGGCGCCGGGAAGCTGCGGTAGCGGTTGCCGAAGATCACCGCCGCGAGCGCGTGGAGCACGATGAACAGGCCGAGGGTGAGGATGACGGCGTTGATCTCGGGACCGCCCTCGACCGGCCGGACGACCACGCGCTCGATGACCGCGCCCAGCACCAGCCCGCTGGCCAGCGCCGCGGCGAAGGCCAGCCAGTAGGAGTGGCCGGCGTCGACGATGACCAGCGCGACGAACGTCGTGACCATCGCCATCGGGGCCTGCGCGAAGTTCACCACCCGCGTCGAGCGCCAGATGAGCACCAGGGCGAGCGCGAACGCGGCGTAGACCATGCCGAGCGTCAGGCCGCCGAGGGCGGTGTTGAGGAGCTGTTGCACGAGGTCTCCCGCTCAGAATCCGAGGTAGGCGTGACGGAGCTGGTCGTCGGCCGCGAGCGCGTCGGCATCGTCGTCGGCGACGACGCGGCCGAGGTTGAGCACGACGCCGCGGTGGGCGATCGAGAGCGCGCTGCGGGCGTTCTGCTCGACGAGCAGGACGGTGAGCGACTCGGACTCGACCAGGCCCCGGAGCAGCTCGAAGATCTGCGCGACGATGCGCGGCGCGAGCCCCAGCGACGGCTCGTCGAGCAGCAGCGTCGTCGGCCGGGCCATCAGCGCGCGCCCGACGACGAGCATCTGGCGCTCGCCGCCCGAGAGCACGTGGGCCGTCGCCGCGCGGCGGTCGGCGAGGACCGGGAAGAGGCCGTAGACCCGCTCGAGGTCGCTGCTGTCGACCTTGCCGGCGCGGCCGAGCGCGCCGAGGCGGAGGTTCTCCTCGACGGTCAGCTCGGTGATCACGCCGCGCCCCTCCGGGACGTGGGCGAGGCCGAGGGCCGGCATCCGCTCGGCGGCGACCTTGTCCAGCCGCTGGCCGTCGAGGTCGACCGAGCCGCGCTCGGCACGGTGGAGGCCGCTGATCGTGCGCAGCAGCGTGGTCTTGCCGGCGCCGTTCGCGCCGAGCACGGCGGTCACCCGGCCGCGCTCGGCGGTGAACGAGACGCCGTCGAGGGCCCGGACCGGGCCGTAACCGGCGGCGAGGTCGGTGATCGTGAGCATCGCGGGCACGGGTCAGCCCACCTGCTCGCCGAGGTACGCCGCCAGCACGGCCGGGTCGTCGCGCACCTGCGCCGGCGTGCCGGAGGCGATGCGGCGGCCGAAGTCGAGGACGGTGATCTCGTCGCAGACCCGCATCACCAGGTCCATGTGGTGCTCCACCAGCAGGACCGAGACGCCCTGCTCGGCCGCCAGCGACTGCACCAGGTCGCCCAGCTGGGCCATGTCGTCGGCGCCCAGGCCGCTTGCCGGCTCGTCGAGCAGCAGCAGGTCGGGCTCGGCCGCGAGCGCGCGGGCCAGCGCGACCCGCTTGCGGACCGGGTACGGCAGGCTGCCGGGATAGCGCGCGGCGTACGACGCGATGCCGAGGCGGTCAAGCACGGCCATCGCCCGCTCGCGCAGGGCGCGGTCGTCGCGGGCCGCGCGGGGGAGGCCCAGGAGCGCGGTGAGGAAGCCGGAGCGGGCGTGGCGGTCGGCGCCGACGAGGACGTTCTCCAGGACGGTCACCCGGTCGAAGAGCCCCAGGCCCTGCAGGGTGCGCGCCATCCCGAGGCCCGCCAGGTCGTGCGGCCGCAGCCGGGTGAGCCGCTCGCCGCGGCGCTCGATCGTGCCGTCGTCGGGCACGACGAAGCCGCACGCGACGTTGAACAGCGTGGTCTTGCCCGCGCCGTTCGGGCCGATGACGCCGTGGACGGTGCCGGGCGTGACGGCGAGGTCGACGTCGGTGAGGGCCTTGACGCCGCCGAAGGTGACCGTCACGCCGTGCAGCGCCAGGGCCGTGGCGCGCTCGTCCACGCCGGCCGCGGCCGGGGTGCCTGCAGGCCTGTCGGGGCTGCTCGGAGACGGCGGCAACGGACCTCCCGGACGGACGCCCCGAGGCGGGTCCCCGGGGTGTGACGCGGACCACCTTGGTGCCCGCGCACAGGATGCGCACTGGGCGCGGCGCACAGATTCGGTTGGACGGGCCGCCCCGAACCTGCGCCGGGGCTGGTGCTCTTTGTGCAGGGAGTGCGAACGTGCCCTCATGCGCTCCGCCCACCCGACCGTCGGCGCGACGCCGGACGCCCCTGCGGCCGACGCCGCGGCGCAGGCGTGGGCGCTGCTGCTCGACCAGTCGGACACGATCGCGGACAGCATCACGCTCGCGCTCTTCGAGCGGGACGCGCACCTCTACGAGCGGATCGGCCCCGAGCTGCGCGTCGACGTCCGGGAGAGCACCCGCGTGCACATCCGCCGCGGTCTCGAGGTGCTCTCGGGGCAACGGCCGTCGGGCAACCAGACCGCGACCGACGTCTGGCGCGAGACCGGTCGGCGGCGTGCGCGGCAGGGCGTGCCGCTGGAGCTGGTGCTCAACGCCTACATGCTCGGCGCGCGGGTGCTGTGGGAGGCGCTGATCGCCCGCTCGGCGACCGCGCCCGAGGGCCTGGTCGACGACCGGGTGCTGCTCGCCGCCGGCGGCACGGTGTGGTCGAACCTCGACGTCCAGAACGCCGTGCTCATCGAGGCCTACCGCCGCGAGGCCGCTCGCCTCCAGCGCCACGACCTGCAGCGCCAGCAGTCGGTGCTCGACGGGCTGCTCGAGGGCCGCGGCGCCGACCCCGACTTCGCCGAGGAGGCGCGCGCCGTGCTCGACCTCGGCGCCGAGGACGCCGTCGCCTGCGTGGTCGCGCTCTACGACGACCCGCCGGACTCCCTCGGCCCCGCCGAGGACCGGCTCGACCGGCTCGGCGTCGTCGCCCGCTGGCACGTCCGCGCCGGGATCTACTTCGGCCTGCTGGCCGGGCCGCTGCCGGACGAGCCGGGGATCGCCGAGCTGTTCGAGCCGTACGCCGCCGGGCGGATGGGCGTGGCCGCGGCGCCCGACGGCCTCGCCGGCTTCGCCACGGCGTTCCAGCTGGCGTGCCGCGCCGCCGAGACGCTCCCGCGCGCCGGCCGCGGCGTCGTGCCCGTCACCGAGCGGCTGCCCGAGGTCCTGCTCGCCGGCAGCCCCCAGGTCGCCCCGCTGCTGCTTGCCCGCACCCTCGGCCCGATCCTCAACCAGCCCGAGGCGCAGGCCCGGACCCTGCTCGACACCCTCGCCGCGTTGCTGCGCCACGGCGGCTCACCCACGCACGCGGCCGAGGAGCTCTACTGCCACCGCAACACCGTGATCTACCGCCTCAAGCAGATCGAGCAGCTCACCGGCCGCTCGCTCGCCGACCCCCGCGACAAGCTGCTGCTCGAGCTGGCGATGATGGCGTGCGGCTCGGCCGGCTGAACCGATGAGCGTGCGCGAGCTGGTCGTGCTCGGCACCGCCTCGATGGTGCCGACGCGCACGCGCGCCCACCAGGCGGCGGCGCTGCGGTGGGACGACGAGGTCGTCCTGCTCGACCCGGGGGAGGGGACGCAGCGCCAGCTGACCTTCGCCGGCCTGGGCGCGGCGAGCATCACGCGCCTCTGCCTGACCCACCTGCACGGCGACCACTGCCTCGGCCTCCCGGGCGTGCTGCAGCGGATGGTCGTCGACGGGGTGACCCGGCCGGTCGACCTGTACTTCCCGGCGTCCGGGCTCCCGTACGTCGAGCGGCTGCTCGACGCCAGCGCCGCCGTCGCCACGCCCGACGTGCGCCTCCACCCCGTCTCGGCGGCCGGCCGGGTCGACGACTGGGGCGGGCTCGTGCTGAGCGCCGGCGAGCTCGACCACAGGGTCGAGACCTACGGCTGGCGGTTCCAGGAGCCGGACGGTCGCCGGATGCTGCCCGAGGCCCTCGCCGCCCGCGGGATCGCCGGGCCCGCCGTGGGCGAGCTGCAACGGGCCGGGTCGCTCGTCGTGGATGGCCGCCGCGTGGCGCTCGAGGAGGTGAGCGAACCGCGGCCTGGGCAGTCGTTCGCGTTCGTCATGGACACGCGGTGGTGCGACGGCGCCCTCGACCTGGCCGCCGACGTCGACCTGCTCGTCAGCGAGGCGACGTACCTCGACGGCGAGGAGGAGCTCGCCGACCGGTATGCCCATCTCACCGCCGGCCAGGCCGGCCGTCTCGCCGCCGAGGCCGGCGCCCGCCGACTCGTCCTCACCCACTACTCCGCCCGTCATCCCGACGAGGAGCCCTTCGCCCGCGACGCCGGTGGTCACCACCCCGACGTCCACGCCGCCCGCGACCTCGACCTCGTCGCTGTGCCGGCCCGGCGGTAGTCCGGGGCCGCCGGGGCATTCCGTGCCTTCCGTGCGTTGGGGCCGGGGTCGTGTGCCCAGCGACGCGCCCCGGCTCGTCCTCCGGCACACGACCGCGACCAGGGGACCGACACTCCGGCGCAATTGCGCGGTCTCAGCAGCCGGCCGGGCCGATCGCGCGACACTTCGGCGCAATTGAACGATCGTCGACGCCGCGGGCCGTTCCGCGACGACCCGCGAGCGCGCCGCGGCGGCTACCCGCCGGTCGGGACCTCGTCTCCCCCTTCGTCGCCCGCCTCGGCCCCTTCCTCGACCGCGACGCCCTGCCCGGCCGCACGCCGACGCTCGGCGGCGGCGATCGCGAGCAGGGCAGCGGCGGAGGCGACGGAGACGACGAGGCGGGACCGGCGGAGGCCGTGGTCGGCGAGCCAGCGGTGGAAGGAGACGTCGGCGCGCTCCCAGCGCGGCATGGTCCGCCAGGTCAGGCCCGCGACAGCAGCGGCGCCGAGCCACTGGACGGCGGGCGGCGCGTGCAGCTCCGGGTCGCGCAGCCCGTCGAGGGCGGAGGCGGAGGTGGTGACGGTGAGGCCCAGGCGGTACGCCGTGCGGGCGCGCGGCGAGAGGGTGGTCGGGTCGACCAGCCCGAGCGCGCTGGGTGCGACTGCGAGCACGACGTCGCGGGCGGAGGGTGCGGCAGCCACGGTCAGCGCACCGCCCCGTCGTGCAGCACCTTCCGGAAGAGCCCGCAGGTCTCCTCGACGGCGGCCTGGGCCGCGGTCGAGTGGCGGCCCATGTCGACGAAGCCGTGGATGAGGCCGGGGAAGACCCGGTGCTCGACGGCGACACCGGCCTCGGACAGCGCCCGGGCGTAGGCGTTGCCGTCGTCGCGCAGCGGGTCGAGCTCGGCGGTGACGACGACGGCGGGGGCGAGACCGTCGAGGCGGCCGTGCAGCGGGGAGAGCCGCGGGTCGCCGAGCGCGGAGGGGTCGCCGACGTACTGCGCGCCGAACCAGTCCATCGTGCGCCGGTCGAGGAAGTAGCCCTCGGCGTTCTCGGTGTGCGAGGGGTAGGAGCCGCCCATGTCGGTGACGGGGTAGACGAGCAGCTGCGCGGCGAGCGGGCGGTCCTCGTCGCGGAACGCCTGGGCGACGACCGCGGACAGGTTGCCGCCGGCCGAGTCGCCCGCGACGGCCATCCGGTCGTCCCCGCCGAGGTCGGCCAGCGAGTCCGAGACCCAGCGGGCGGCGGCGAGCGCGTCGTCCACCGCGGCGGGGAAGGGGTGCTCCGGCGCGAGCCGGTAGTCGACGGAGACGACCACGGCGTCGCAGAGGGTCGCGATCGTCCGGCAGGTCAGGTCGTGGGTGTCGAGGTCGCCGATGACGAACCCGCCGCCGTGGAAGAACGCCACGGTCGGCAGCGGGCCGGCGGCGGCGGGTCGGTAGACGCGCGCGGCGAGGTCGCCGGCGGCGCCCGGGACGGTGATGTCCTCGACCGCGTCGACGGCCGGCACGGAGGCCGGGTCGCGCAGGTCGACGGTGAGCACGCGGAAGCCCCGGCGAGCGTCCTCGGGCGTCTGCTCGTACATGGGCGGGCTGCCGGAGCCGGCCATGAGCTGGAGCAGCACGTCGAGCTGGGGGTCGATCGGCACGGAGGGTCCTCCTGAGGGAAGGGGTGAGGGTTCAGACGAAGGCGCTGATGCCGGTCTCGGCGCGCCCGATGAGCAGCTTCTGCACCTGGCTGGTGCCTTCGTAGAGGGTCATGACGCGGGCGTCGCGGAGGTACTTCGCGGGCGGGTACTCGTCGACGTACCCGGACCCGCCGTGGACCTGGATCGCGTTGTTCGCGGCGCGGACGGCGGCCTCGGAGGCGAAGAGCTTCGCCTTGGACGCGGCGACGCCGAACGGCTGCCCGCGGTCGATGAGGTCCGCGCAGCGCCACACGAGCAGCCGCGCGGCGTCGGCGTCGAGCGAGATGTCGGCGATGAGGTCCTGCACGAGCTGGAAGCCCGCGATCGGCCGGCCGAACTGGGTGCGCGTCGTGGCGTAGGAGACCGCGGACTCCAGGCAGCCCTGCACGATGCCGACGCAGCCGGCGGCGACCGAGACGCGACCCTTGTCGAGGGTGGTCATCGCGATCTTGAAGCCCTGCCCCTCCTCGCCGAGGCGGGCGGAGGCGGGGACGCGCACGTCGTCGAGGAACAGCTCCGCGGTCGCCTGGCCCCGCAGGCCGAGCTTGCCCTTGATCTCGCGGGCCTCGAAGCCCGGCGCGTCGGTCGGCACGAGGAACGCGGTGACCCCGCGCGGCCCCGGCCCGCCGGTGCGCGCGAAGACGAGCGCGACCTGCGCCCAGGTGCCGTTGGTGATGAACAGCTTGCGGCCGGTGATGACGTAGTCGTCGCCGTCGCGGACCGCCCGCGAGGTGAGGTTGCCGGCGTCGGATCCGGTGTCGGGCTCGGTCAGCCCGAAGCAGCCGAGCACCTCGCCGGACGCGATGCGTGGCAGCCACTCCTGCTTCTGCTCCTCGGTGCCGGCGGCGAGGATCGACTTGCCGACCAGCCCGTTGGAGACCGAGACGATCCCGCGCAGGGCGGAGTCGGCGCGGCCGAGCTCCTCCATGGCCAGGACGTAGGTGAGGTAGTCGCCGCCGAGCCCGCCGTACTCCTCGGGGATGGTGAGCCCGAAGAACCCGATCTCGGCCATCGCCGGGATGATCGCGGTGTCGACGGCCTCGCGCCGGTCCCACTCGATCCGGTGCGGCACGGCCTCGCGCTCGAGGAACTCCCGCGCGAGGGCCCGGAAGCCCTCCTGCTCGTCGGTGAGGCTGAGGTCCATGCGGTCATCCTGCCGGGCGCGTGGTGGAGCCGGGCGTCGAGGTCAGTGCGCGGGCGCGCGGTCCTGGCGCCGCTCCCACCAGCCGCAGCCGGCAAGCACCAGCCCGGCCAGCACGGCGCCGGCGACGACGTCGATGACGTAGTGCTCGGCGAAGTAGACGAGCGCGAGCGACATCGCGAGGGGGTACGCCGCGAGCAGGCACCGCCACCGGGTCCGCAGGCGGAGGATCCCGTAGCCGGCGACGAGGAACGCGATCCCCGCGTGCAGCGACGGCATCGCGGCGACCGGGTTGCCGACGCCCTGCAGCACCAGGTCGAAGCGGCCGAGCCCCACGTCGGCCCAGCCACGGCTGGTGATCCGGGCGACCTCGCCCATGTAGCCGTCGCGCGAGGCCATCCACGGCGGCGCCATCGGGTAGAGGATGTAGACGACCAGCGCGCCGAAGTTGATCGCGAGGTAGCGGCGCATCCACCGCACCCACTCCGGCCGGCTGCGCAGCCACAGCACCGCGGCCAGGGTCAGCCCGGTGACGAAGTGCGAGGCGTAGACGGTCGTGAGCGCCACGTCGAACCACCGCGGCGGCAGGTCGCGCGTGCACGGGTCGCCGCACCAGGCGGCCTGGAGGTGCTCGGTGGGGGTCGTGCCTCCGCCGAGCCACTCGTCGACGCGGATCGGCATCGTGATGTGCACCGGCAGGCCGAGCTCGTCGGTGAGGCCGCGGCTGTAGAAGTAGATGACCAGCCCGACCACCGGCGGCCACCAGTCCCGCAGGAACTGCAGGTGGTGGCGCGCGGGCTCCTGCACGTTCCAGGCGATCGTGGCCAGCCACAGCCACAGGAAGACCTGGACGGTGTCGTTCGGGATGCCGAGCAGCTGCGACCACACGGCCAGGACCACGGCGTACGCCGTCATGGCCGCGACGCGCGGACCTCGCCGCGTGCGCCGCGCGGGCGCTGGCCCGGGGTCAGTCGTGGAGCGCTCCTCCTGCTCCTCGACCTGCGTCACGCGCCTCATCCTAAAGAAGGGTCTCGGCGCTGTCCTGCTGAACGGGTGGGACCTGTGCGACAGGTGGGGTGCAGCCTCGGCGTCGCCCGGCCGGACTCGTCCGGCCGGGCTACTGGGCGCTGCGGCTGTCGGTGACGACGCCCGGCCAGGCCTCGACGAGCCCGTCGAGCGCGGGGGCCGCCTGGTCGGGGCCGAGCACCGAGCGCAGCTGCGCGACGACGACGTGCCGGATGGCCGGCCAGGCGTCGACCGAGGCCAGCTCGGGGTCGATGCAGCCGTCGGAGGCGAGCCGGACCAGGTTGGCCGGGATCGGCACGCCGAGCAGCTCGGCGACCGAGAGCAGGCCGGCGTCGCCGTCGCCGACCTCGCACAGGTCGCTGAACGCGAGGTGGCCGGCGCCGCCGAGCACCACGATGCGCTTGGGCGCCGACATGGCGACGTACGCCTGCTCCATCCGTTCCTGGGTGACGATCTCGTCCGCGCCGCCGACGAGCAGCAGCCCCGGCTGCGTGGGCACCTCGGTGGCGCCCTCGTCGAGCGCCCCGGTCGCGGCGCCGGCCATGCCGACCCAGGTGTCGACGCGGGCGTCGGCGACGGCAAGGTTCTCGACCGCGCGGCCGCCGGCGGAGTGGCCGACCGCGCCGACGCGGGTCATGTCGACGCGCTTGTGCAGCCAGCTCTTCTTGGTGCGGGACTTGGCGCCGAGCAGCGTGATCGTGTCGCGCAGGTCCTGCACGTCGGTGGTCGTGCCGGGCGTGCCGCCGAGCACGGTGGTCATCGTGCGGCTGCGGTGGTCGGGCGCCGCGACGACGTAGCCCCACGACGCCATCGCCGCGGTCAGGAACGTCGACTGCTGGCGGAAGCCGGCGAACCCGTGGCTGAAGACGACCAGCGGGAAGCCGCGGCGCGCGATCGGCGCGCGCCGCACGCCGCCGCTGGGGTGGGTGACGGTGGCGCCCTCGGGCAGCAACCCCTTCAAGAAGGGCGGGAGGTGCTCGACGATGTCGTAGGTGCCCTCCGGCTTCCCGGCGACGTCGGCCGGGCGGGTCGGGTACCAGACCTCCACCAGCGCACCCGACGGCAGCCGCATGCTGCGCTGCCCGACGCCGTACGGCCCGTCCTCGGCGTACGCCGTGGGGCCGGGGGCGGGCTGCTCGTCGCTCGCGGTCGCCGGGGCGGGGACGGCCAGC
>NZ_JAANMS010000044.1 GCF_011250565.1 Nocardioides sp. IC4_145 | reverse complement strand
CCTTCCGAGTGGGTGGGGTGGCGGGCGTGCAGTGGTTCAGGTGCGGTCGCGCAAGGCGGCGTAGGCCTCGCGCACGTGCGGGGTGGGGTCGGCCTCGAAGGTCTCGGCGTCGGCGAGGGTCCAGGCCGGCAGCTCGCCGGTGAGGGCCCAGGCCGCCTGCCGGGCGGCGCCGAGCGCGACGTACTCCCCGGTCGGGGGCAGGACGACGGACTGGCCGAGGACGGCCGGGGCGAGCGCGCGGACGGCAGGCGAGCGGGTGGCGCCGCCGACCATGAGGATCCGGCGCGGCTGTCGGCCCATGGCGGCGACGAGGTGGTCGACGGCGTCGGCGAGCGAGCACAGCAGCGCATCGAAAGCGGCGCGGGCGAGGTCCTCGCGGGTGGTGCGCGGGGTCAGGCCGGCCCAGGTGCCGGTGGCCCCGGGCCGGTTGGGGGTGCGCTCGCCGCCGTAGTAGGGCAGGAGCGTGACTCCGCCGGCGCCGGGGGTCGACGCCAGCGCGAGGTCGGCGAGGCCGGCGTGGTCCACGCCGAGCCAGCGGGCCTGCAGGTCCAGGATCTGTGCGGCGTTGACGGTCGCGACGAGGGGGAGGAAGCCGTCGTGGGCGTCGGCGAACCCGGCCACCGCGCCGCTGCCGTCGGCCACGGGCACCGGGCTGACCGCGCAGGCCACACCGGACGTGCCGATCGAGATGAGCACGTCACCGGTCTCGAGGCCGAGACCGAGCGCAGCGGCCGCGTTGTCGCCCGTGCCGCCGGCCAGCACGGCGCCGGTGGTGGTCTCGCCCGCGGCCGTGCCGGGGGCGACGAGGCGGGGGAGCGCGAAGGGCCGGCCCAGCGCGGCCTCGGCGAGGTCGGGCCGCCAGGTGCCGGCGGGGGTGCCGAAGTAGCCGGTGCCGGAGGCGTCGCCGCGGTCGGTGAACGGCTCGGTGCCGGGCGCGGCGACGTGGGCGGAGAGGTAGTCGTGGGGGAGCAGCACGCGCGCGACGCGGCCCGCGTTTTCCGGCTCGGCGTCGCGCAGCCAGCGCAGCTTGGTCGAGGTGAACGACGCGACCAGCACGCTGCCGATCGCGTCGGCGCAGGCCTGCGGCCCCCCCAGCTCGGCGATGAGCTCGGTGGCGGCGGAGGCCGAGCGGGTGTCGTTCCACAACAGCGCGTCGCGGACCGGCTCCCCGGCCTCGTCGAGCGCGACCATGCCGTGCTGCTGGCCGCCGACCGCGACCGCCTCGGCCCGCTCGGCGCCACGGCCGTCGTCGAGGCCGGCCACCGCCTCGTCGTACGCCGTCAGCCAGGCGCGCGGGTCGACCTCCGTGCCGGGCGGGTGGGGCACCGACCGGCTGTCGACGACGGTGCCGTCGTCAGCGTCCACGAGCAGCGCCTTGGTGGACTGGGTCGAGGTGTCGACGCCGAGGACGAGGGTCACCCGGCTATTAAGTACGACACTCGAACTAAAGTCAACGGTCCGGTGTCACCGAGATGTCCGAGGTCCACCGGTACGTGCCGTCCGGGCGCAGCTCCGCCGAGGGCCAGCCCGGCTCGCCGGCGTGGTGCGGGCTGTCCGGGTGCAGCTGTGGCTCGATCGCGACGCCCGCGCCAGGGGCGTGGAAGCGGCCGCTGAACGCCCCGCCCGTGTAGACCTGCACGCCCGGCTGGTCGCTCGCCACGGTCAGCACGAGCCCGTGGCCGCGGAGCACGGCGACCTCGCGCAGCGGCCCGCCCGGCGCCCACTCGTCCTCGCCGGACCCGCAGCCGCGCACGACGAACGGGTGGTCGAGGTCGGCCGCCGGCCGCCTGCCGGCCCGCAGGTCGAACGGCGTGCCGGTCACGTCGGCCACCTCGCCGGTCGGCACGCCGTCGACCACCGGGAGGTAGGCGTCGGCGTGCAGGGTCAGCTCGTGACCGGCCAGGTCCTCCCCGCCGAGGCGGTAGTAGGCGTGGCTCGAGAGCGACACCACGGTCGGCGCGTCCGTCGTCGCGGCGTACGACGTGCGCAGCGTGCGGCCGCGCACCTCGAAGCGCGCCCGCACCGTCACCGTCCCCGGGAAGCCCTGGTCGCCGTCGGGGCTGACCAGCTCCAGCTCGGCGGCGGCCGGCCCGACCTCGACGACGGTCCATGTCCGGCGGTCGAACCCGTCCGGGCCGCCGTGGAGGGTGTGGCCGCCGTCGTTGGTCGCCAGGGCGTGCGTCGTGCCGTCGACGACCAGCTCACCGCGGGCGATGCGGTTGGCGTAGCGGCCGACCGTCGCGCCGAGGTAGGCGTCGTCGTCGAGGGCGTCGGCGACCCGCGGCAGGCCGAGCACGACGTCGCGCCAGGCGCCCTCGGCGTCGCGCACCCGCAGGCGGTGCACCCGCGCGCCGAGGGTCGCCAGCGTGAGGCGCAGGTCGTCGCTGCCCAGCTCCAGCAGCTGCTCGGTCGGTTCCTCGCGGTCGGTCACGACCGCCGAGGCTAGGCCTCAGGCGGGGTACTGCCCGCCGACGGGCCCGCGGAGTGCGCGGTAACCCGCGAAGCCGAGCGCGAGCATCGCGATGCCGAGACCGAGGTGCAGCCAGTTGTCGGCGTCGTTGAGCGGCACGAAGTTGGCGTCGCTGTGGTGGCCGACCGCCAGGCCGTAGCCCCAGAGCGCGAGGTAGACGAGCCCGCCGATGACGAGGTACGCCGCGGACGCGGTGGCCTTGCGTGCGACGGCGAGGCCGACGACGCCGAACAGCACGTGCACGAGGTTGTGCAGGACCGAGACCTGGAAGATGCCGAGCAGCTCGGCGCGGGACTCGTGGCCGGCGAAGGCCATCTCGTCGTAGTTCGTGGTGATCCCCGGGATGAAGCCGGCGATGCCGACGAGCAGGAACCCGGCCCCGACGACGAGGGCGGCGGTGCGGAGGAACGGCACGCCCGTGGGCGGCCCGGTCGGTCCGGTGTGGGTGGCGTCCATGGAGGGCTCCTGGGTGGATCAGGGGAAGGGACGCCTGGGGAGTACCCGGAGCCGGGCGGTGCGAGACGGCGTGTGGGGAAGCGCCGGGTGGGCACCGCGACGGTGACGGCACGACTGCTCCAGGAGGAGACGAGATGGCACAGCTGGTGCTGGGACTGTGGGTCCTGACCGCCTTCGGCGGCGCCTACATGTTCAGCTTCACCCTCGGTGCGGCCCGGTCACGGGCCGAGGCCGAGCCCGGACAGCTGGCCTCGAAGCTGCCCCCGTTGGCGCTGTTCGTGCACCCGCTGTTCGGCCTCGCGGGCCTCGGCCTGTGGATCGGCTACCTCGCCGCCGGCCAGCAGTCGCTGGCGTGGCTCACCCTCGCGGTGCTCATCGCCGGCGCAGGCATCGGCGACGTGCTGCTCGTCAAGACGCTCAAGGCTCGCAAGGACGCCGAGCCGACGGTCGAGGACCGCATCCCGACCGCCGCGATGGCGATGCACGGCATCTCCGCGGTCGCGCTCATCGGCGCCGTGCTGCTCGTCTGCCTGGGCGTGGACAGCCAGGCCGGCGACGACGACGCCGACTTCGGCAAGACCCTCGGCCCGCTGGTCCAGGTGCAGCGATGACCGCCGACGGGCTCGACGGGGTCTGGGAGGACTGGAAGCAGGCGGTCAACATGACCGCCTCCGAGCTCGAGACGTGGCTGGGGACCGACGAGTCCCAGGCCGTCGGCCAGAAGTCCGGCGGCAGCGGCGAGTCGACCGGCCACAGGTCCGGCAAGCGGATCGTCGAGATCCTGCGGACCAACAAGGGCGACCTCACCGACGACGACGTCGCCCACATGCGCAAGGTCGTCGGCTACGTCCACCGGCACCTCGCGCAGGGTCCGGACAAGGACGTCGAGCACAGCGACTGGCGCTACTCGCTCATGAACTGGGGCCACGACCCGACGAAGACGTGAGCTCGGCGAGCGCCGCCGCCACCGCGTCGATCCCGCGCTCGACCTCCGCGAAGCTCGTGCTCAGCGGCGACAGCCCGATCCGCAGCCCGGCCGGCGGGCGGAAGTCGGGCACGACGCCCTGCTGCCACAGGCGGGCGGTCACCTCGCGGAACGCCGGGTGCTCGAGCATCACGTGCGCCCCGCGCGCGGCCGGGTCCCGCGGGCTCGCCAGGCGGACGTCGTACGCCGCCAGCCGCTCGTCGGCCAGCGCGACGGCGTGCTCGGTCAGGGCCATGGCCTTGACGCGCACCGCCGGCATGCCGGCCTCCTCGAGCAGGTCGAGCATCGCCTGCAGCGGCTGCATCGCGAGCACCGGCGGGGTGCCGGTGAGGATCCGGCGGATGCCGGGCGCCGGCTCGTAGGACGGACCCATCGCGAACGGGTCGGCGTGGCCCATCCAGCCCCACAGCGGCTGCTGGACGTCCGGCAGCAGGTCGGCGCGCACGTAGGCGAAGGCGGGGGAGCCGGGGCCGCCGTTGAGGTACTTGTAGGTGCAGCCCACCGCGAGGTCCGCGCCCCAGGCGTCGAGCGCGACCTCGACCGAGCCGGCGGAGTGGCTGAGGTCCCACACGACCAGCGCGCCGGCGTCGTGGGCCAGGCGGGTGACGGCGGGGCCGTCGGCGACGTGGCCGGAGCGGAACGCGACGTGGCTGAGCAGCACGAAGGCCGTGTCCTCGCCGAGCACCGGCGCCAGGTCGTCGACGGTCACGCCGCCGTCCGGGTCCGCCTCGACCCAGCGGATCGTCAGGTCGCACTCGCCGGCGACGCCCTCGAGGAGGTAGCGGTCGGTGGGGAAGTTGTCGCGGTCCACGACCACCTCGCGGCGGTCCGGCCGGGCGGCGGCCGCGGCGCGCAGCAGCTTGTAGAGCAGCACGGAGGTCGAGTCGCCGACGACGACCTGGCCCGGCGCCGCGCCCAGCACGATCCGGCCCAGGCGGTCGCCCACCCGCGTCGGCTCGTCCATCCACGCCTCGTCCCAGCTGCGGATCAGTCGGTCGCCCCAGGCGCCCTCGACGAACGCCGTCAGCCGCTCCGCGACCGTCGCGACCGGCCGGCCCAGCGAGTTGCCGTCGAGGTAGGCGACCACGGCCGGGTCGTCGGCGCCGACGAAGCGCGAGCGGTACGCCGCCAGCGGGTCGCGCGCGTCCAGCTCGGCCGAGGTCGGCCGGCCCGTCCTCGCCGCGGTCACGCGCCCACCTCGCCGCGCACGGCGTACAGCTCGGGGAAGAAGGTCAGGTCGAGCGCCTTGCGCAGGAACCCGACGCCCGAGGAGCCGCCGGTGCCCCGCTGGAAACCGATCGTGCGCTGCACCGTGCGCAGGTGGCGGAAGCGCCACTCCTGCACGTTGTCCTCGAGGTCGACGAGGTCCTCGCACGCCTCGTAGAGCCCCCACGGCAGGTCGCGCTCCTCGTAGACGCGGCGAAAGACCGGGACGAGGTCCTCGCGGAACGCCCACGGCTCGCGGACGTCGCGCTCGAGCACGTCGGCCGGCACGTCGAGCCCGCGGCGGGCGAGCAGGCGCAGGAACGCGTCGTACAACGTCGGCTCCTCCAGGAGCGTGGTGAGCAGGGCGTGCGCCTCCGGCTCGGACTCGAAGACCTTGAGCATCGCCGCGGACTTGTTGCCCAGGACGAACTCGACCGCGCGGTACTGGTGGGACTGGAAGCCCGAGCTGCTGCCGAGCGCCCCGCGGAACTCGGCGTACTCCCGCGGGGTCAGCGTCGCCAGCACCGACCACTGCTGGATGAGCGTGCGCTGGATGGCCTTGACCCGGGCGAGGCACTTCAGCGCCGGCTCCAGCCGGTCGGCGTCCATCAGCGCGCGGGCCTCGCGGAGCTCGTGGAGGACCAGCTTGAGCCACAGCTCGGAGGTCTGGTGCTGGACGATGAAGAGCATCTCGTCGTGGTGCTCCGGGACGCTGCGCGGGTGCTGGGCGGAAAGCAGCCGCTCGAGGTCGAGGTAGCGGCCGTAGCTCATCGCGCCGTGGAAGTCGGTGCGGACGCCCTCCTCGAGGGGTCGCTCCGGGGTGCCGGTCATGCAGCGACCGTATCCCGGCTCGGGGCGGGTCACGGGCGCTCCCTGGTCGACGGCTCCCTCGGCGCAGCACGCCCCCAGGGTGCTGCGCGGCCTCCCCGGCGGGGAGCCGTCGACGCCGGTCCTTGTCCCCGTTCCGCCGGGTGGTTGAAACGTCCACCTCAGGCGGTCTGGACCGCGCCCGACCCTGAGCCCGCCACGGCGCCGGTCACAGTGCCGAGCACCGCGCAGCCGTCGACCTCGTCGTCGGTGACCACCTCGGCGGCGAGCCCCACGCCGCGGAGCAGGCCCGCCGACCGCGGGGCCTGGTGCCGCCCGGTCTCGACCAGGACGGTGGCGCCGCGCGACAGCCAGGGCCCGGCCTCCTCCGCGACCCGGCGCTGCACGGCGAGCCCGTCCTCCCCGCCGTCGAGCGCGACCCGGTGCTCGTGGTCGCGCGCCTCGGGCGGCAGCAGGGCGAGGTCGCCGCTGGGGACGTACGGCGCGTTGGCGACGAGCACGTCCACCCGGCCGCGCAGGTGGTGGGGGAGCGCCGCGAACAGGTCGCCCTCGTGGACCGTCCCGGGCGGCAGGTTGCTGCGCGCGCAGGCGACGGCCGCGGGGTCGACGTCGGCGGCGTGCACCTCGACGTCGGGCCGTGCCGCCCGCACGGCCGCGGCGACCGCGCCGGTGCCGCAGCACAGGTCGACGACGACCGCCCCGGGGCCGGCCGTGTCCGCCGCGCACACCGCCAGCCGCACCAGCAGCGTCGTGCGCCGTCGCGGGACGAAGACGCCCGGCGCGACCGCGATCCGCAGCCCCGCGAACTCCGCCCAGCCGAGCAGCTGCTCCAGCGGCGTGCCGGCGGCCCGGGCTCCGACGAGGCGCTCGAGGTGTGCCTCGTCGGCGGCCGCCTCGACCAGGAGCCGGGCCTCCTCCTCGGCGTACACGCAGCCCGCCGCACGCAGCCGGGCCACCATGTCCATGCCGTTCATCCTGCCGGGAGCGGGGGTAGAACGCGTTACAGTTTTGGCCGTGGCTACTCCCGACGTCTTCTCGCCCACCACCCTCGGGCCGGTGCGGCTGCGCAACCGCACGGTCAAGGCGGCGACGTTCGAGGGCCGCACGCCGCACGGGCATGTGACCGACGAGCTGATCGACTACCACCTCGCGCCGGTGCGCGGCGGGGTCGGCCTGACGACCGTCGCCTACCTCGCGGTCGCGCCGGAGGGGCGCACCCACCGCGAGGTCGTCGTCGTCGGCGAGGACACCCTGGCCGGGCTCACGCGCCTCGCCGACGCGGTCCACGCCGAGGGTGCGGCGATCGCCGGCCAGGTCGGCCACGCCGGCCCGGTCGCCAACGGCCGCTCGAACGGCGTCAAGGCGATCGCCGCCAGTGGGATGCCGAGCCCGCTGTCGATGCAGATGATCCGCTCGGCGACCGAGGCCGACCTGACCCGCGTGACCAAGGCGTACGTCGCCGCCGCCCGGCTGCTGGTGCGCGCCGGGTTCGACGTGCTCGAGCTGCACATGGCGCACAGCTACCTCATCTCCTCCTTCCTCGCGCCCGGGCTCAACCGCCGCAAGGACCGCTGGGGCGGCTCGCTGGAGAACCGCGCCCGGCTCGCCCGCCAGGTCGCCCGCGCCGTGCGCGAGGAGGTCGGCGGTGAGGTGGCCGTCACCGCCAAGCTCTCCTCCTCCGACGGCTTCAAGGGCGGCGTCACGACCGAGGCCGGCCTGGAGGTCGCGCGGCTGCTCGAGGCCGACGGCAACCTCGACGCGATGCAGCTCTCCGGCGGCAGCTCGCTGATGAACCCGATGTACCTCTTCCGCGGCGGGACCCCGGTCGCGGAGTTCGCCGCCGCCATGCCGCTGCCGGTCCGCCTCGGCATGCGCACGCCGGTCGGCCGCTCGTTCATGAAGTCCTACGACTTCACCGAGGGCTACTTCCGCGACAAGGCGCTGCAGTTCCGCGAGGCGCTCTCGCTGCCACTCATGTTCCTCGGCGGCGTCAACCGCCTCGAGACCATGCAGCAGGCGATGGCGGACGGCTTCGAGTTCGTCGCCATGGGCCGGGCGCTGCTCCGCGAGCCCGACCTGCTGAACCGGATGCAGGAGGGCCGTGCCCGCGAGGGCGTCTGCATCCACTGCAACCGCTGCATGCCCACCATCTACGCCGACGGCGGCACCCGCTGCCCCGTCGCCCTGGAGATCGCCGGCACCCCGGCCTCCGCCTGAGCCGGCCCCTGCTTGCCCCGGTTGGTCCCGCGCGCCGGCTGGACATGTAACGGACTGTCCGCTGCTCCGTAGGTGCGCTGCAACGTGCCTACACCGTCTGCAACTGTGCGTTACATGAGCCGCCGCGACCGACCCCTTCCGCAATTCTAGAACGTGTTCTAGGTTGTGCGCCATGTCACAGGTCATCCCGGAGAAGCCCCTGCGCGTGGTCGTCTGGTCGACCGGCACCATCGGTCGGCACGCGATCGCCGGCATCGACGCCCACCCCGACCTCGAGCTGGTGGGCGTGTGGGTGTCCAACCCGGCCAAGGACGGCAAGGACGCCGGCGAGCTGGCCGAGCTGGGCCGCGAGCTGGGCATCCCGGCCACCACCGACCGCGACGCGCTCATCGCGCTGGCGCCGGACGCGATCGTGCACACCGCGATGGCCGACGACCGGGTCTTCGAGTGCATCGAGGACCTCATCGGCTTCGTCGAGGCCGGGATCAACGTCACCAGCAGCGGGCCGGTCCTGCTGCAGTGGCCCGAGGGGATCCTGCCGCCGGAGTTCATCGACCGGATCGAGCAGGCCTGCCGCCGGGGCGGGGCGAGCCTGCACGTCAACGGCATCGACCCCGGCTTCGCCAACGACGTGCTGCCGCTGGTGATGACCAGCCTGTCGCAGCGCATCGACGAGGTGCGCGTGATGGAGGTGTGCGACTACTCGACGTACTACCAGCCGGTCGTCATGGGCGAGATGTTCGGCTTCGGCAAGCCGATGGACGAGCTCGGCATGCTGTGGCACCCCGGCATCCTGTCGATGGCGTGGGGCAGCGTCGTGCGCCAGATCGCCGCCGCGCTCGAGGTCACCCTCGACGAGCCGCTGACCGAGGAGGTCGACCGCCGGCCGGCCGCCCGCGACACGGCGTCGGTCTCTGGCGACATCGCCGCCGGCACGCTCGGCGCGGTGCGCTTCCAGGTCATCGGCAAGGTCGACGGGGTGCCGCGGGTCGTCCTCGAGCACGTCACCCGCACCGACGCCAGCGAGCACGACGACTGGGAGCGCCCGCCGGCCGGCACCGACGGTTGCTACCGCGTGCGGATCACCGGCGAGCCGATGATGCAGGTCGACTTCGTCCATTCCGGCGAGCACGGCGACCACAACGTCAGCGGCATGATCACCACCGCCCAGCGGATCGTGAACGCGCTGCCGGCCGTCGTCGCCGCCGAGCCCGGCATCGTCCGGGCGGTCGACCTCCCCCTGGTCACCGGTCGCGGCCTGGTCACCGGCACTCCGGGACAGGCGGGCCGATGAGCATCCTCGACCGGTTCACCACCACCGACCAGGTCGCGGTCGTCACCGGCGCCGGCCGCGGGATCGGCGCCGCCACGGCCGTCGCGCTGGCGGAGTCCGGCTCCGACGTCGTCGTCTCCGCGCGGACGGCCGGCCAGCTCGAGCAGGTCGCGGAGCGGATCCGTGCCGTCGGGCGCCGCGCCGTCGTCGTACCGGCCGACCTCAGCGACCTCGACGCGGTCGCCGGCCTCGCGCACGCGGCGTACGACGCCTTCGGCCGGCTCGACACGGTCGTGAACAACGTCGGCGGCACGATCCCGAACGCGTTCCTCGACACGACGCCGGACTACCTCGAGGAGGCGTTCCACTTCAACGTCACCACCGCGCACGCGCTGAGCGTCGCCGCGGTGCCGTTGATGCTGAAGTCCGAGCAGTCCGGCGCCGAGGGCCAGAAGTCGATCACCGTGATCAGCTCGATGATGGGACGCTCCGCGGGCCGCGGCTACCTGGCGTACGGCACCGCCAAGGCCGCCCTCGCGCACTGGGCGCGGCTCGCGGCGACCGACCTCGCGCCGTCGATCCGGGTCAACGGCATCTACGTCGGGTCGGTGATGACGAGCGCGCTGGAGTTCGTGGCCGGCGTGCCGGAGATGATGGACCAGCTCGAGACCAAGACCCCCCTCGGCCGCGTCGGCGAGGCCGAGGACATCGCGGCGGCCGTGGTCTACCTGAGCTCGCGCGCGGGGCAGTACGTCACCGGCAAGCTGCTCGAGGTCGACGGCGGCATCCAGGCGCCCAACCTGGACCTGGGACTGCCCGACGTGTCGGCGTGAGGTTGTCCGTAGGGTCGCCGCCGTGACCACCACGGGACCCGGTACCTCGACCGCCCACGCCGTCTCGCCCGACTCCGGCGAGCACTGGACCGCCGAGGGCGCCTGGCAGGTGTCCGAGGGGATCTTCCGGATCCCGCTGCCGCTGCCCATGGACGGGCTCAAGGCGATCAACGTCTACGTGCTGGTCGCCGACGACGGGCTGACCCTGGTCGACGGCGGCTGGGCGATCCCGCCGGCCCGCGAGCTGCTCGACCGGTCGCTGCGCGGCATCGGCGCCGGCTTCGGCGACATCCGGCGGTTCCTCGTCACCCACGTGCACCGTGACCACTACACCCTCGCCCGGGTCCTCGGCACCGAGCTCGGCGTCGACGTGGCGCTCGGCCTCGGCGACCGGCCCGCGCTGGAGCTGCTGCAGGACGCCGCGTCGATGACGGAGAACCCCTTCGCCGGCGCGCTGCGCACCGCCGGCGCCGCCGAGCTGGCGGCGGAGTGGAACAGCCCTGGGCAGGAAGGTGACGACGACCAGCTGCCCGACCCCACCCACTGGGCGTTCGCCGACACCTGGCTCGACGGCGACACCTCGCTGTCCGTCGGCGCCCGCACCGTCGACGCCGTGCACACCCCTGGCCACACCCCGGGCCACTACGTGTACGCCGAGCGCGACGCCGGCCTGCTCTTCGCCGGCGACCACGTGCTCCCGACGATCACCCCGTCGATCGGCTTCACCATGCCGATGGACGACCAGCCGCTCGGCGACTTCATGGCCTCGCTGACCAAGGTCCGCTCGCTGCCCGACCTGACGATCCTGCCCGCGCACGGCCCGGTCGCGCCGTCCTCGCACGCCCGCGTCGACGAGCTGCTCGCCCACCACGAGACCCGCCTCGCCGACTCGCTCGCCGCGTTGTCCTCCGGCCCGCTCACCGCCCACCAGGTCGCCGGGCACCTGGGCTGGACCCGCCACGAGCACCCCTACGACACCCTCGACGTCTTCAGCCGCGGCATGGCCGCCATGGAGACCAAGGCCCACCTCGAGCTGCTCGTCGCCCGGCGTCAGGCCACCCGGACCGACTCGCCCGACGGGGTCGTGTTCGCGGCGGTCTGAGGACGGCGCGCCAGCATCCCAAGTTCACTTGGGATGTGCGTGCTCTGCGGCCATCGCAATGGCAGGGAAGCGTCGGTTTCCCAGGTTGACTTGGGATGCTGATGACACCGGCAGCCCCACCAGCCCCAGGGGTCACACCGACAGGCGCATGGGGACGTGCGGGATGCCGTCCTCGACGAACTCCGGGCCGTCGACGACGAAGCCGAAGGTGGCGTACCAGCGGGCGAGGGGCGACTGGGCGTCGAGGACGACGTCACGGCCGCGGCAGACGGACAGGGCGGTGCGCATGACGACGTCGGCGAGGCCCTGCCCGCGGGCGGGGACGTCGAGGAGGACCCGCCCGATCCGCCACACGTCGCCGTCGTCGAGGACGCGGGCGTAGCCGAGGAGGGCCGAGCCGGTGCTGTCGTCGAGCAGCAGCACGTGGCGGGTGCCGTCCTCGACGTCGCGGCCGTCGAGGTCGGGGTAGGGGCACTCCTGCTCGACGACGAAGACCTGCTGCCGCAGCTGCGCGACGGCGTACACGGCGTGCGGGTCGAGCCGGTCGAAGGGGACGGCGATCGTGCGGACGGTCATCGCAGGAACGCCTCGGTACGCCGCCACGCGCGCCGCGCCTCGGGCACGAGCGGGAGCAGCGGGTAGACGTGGAGCAGCCCCGGCTCCTCCACGTAGGTCAGGTCCCACCCGGCCTCGGCGGCCCGCCGGGCCAGCAGCCGGGTGCCCGGCGTCAGCAGGTCACGGGTCCCCTGGAAGACCAGCGCGCGCGGCAGCCCGGCCAGGTCGCCGAGCGCCGGCGAGACCTCGGGGCGGGTGAGGTCGGCCTCCGAGCCGGCCCACCACGCGGCGTACGCCCGCAGCTTGCCGAGGAACAGCCACGGGTCGACGGCGTCGTACTCCTCGGTCTCCGGCGTGCTCGTCGACAGGTCGACCCACGGCGCGTGCAGCAGCAGCCGGTCGGGCTGCGGCAGCCCGCGGTCGCGCAGGGACAGGGCCAGCGCGAGGGCGAGCCCGCCACCGGCGGAGTCGCCGGCGAGCACGGCGCCACCGGGCGAGCGGGAGACCCAGGACGCGGTCAGGTCGACGAGCGCGTCGTGGGAGTCGCGCCAGGTGTGCTCGGGCGCCAGCGGGTAGTCCGGCAGCACGACCCGCACGCCGAGCCGGTCGGCCAGCCGCGCGACGTACCGCACGTGGAACGGGTCGATCCCCGCCGTGTAGCCCCCGCCGTGCACGTAGACCACGGTCCGCGAAGGGGTGGCGCCCCGCGCCGCCAGGACGTACGCCGGGAACGACCCGCCCGCAGCCGGGACCTCCTCGCGGCTCACCACGAAGCGGCGCTCGAACCGCGTCACGGCGTTGGTGGGCATCGGGTCGCCCGCCGTGGACCGGTGCCAGGCCTCGATCCGCGCGCGCTCGGCTGCCAGGGAGCCAGCACCAGCGGAGTCGAGGTCGCGCGACTTGCGCAGGCGGGGGAGGGCCCAGGCGAGCGCCTGGTGGGTCAGCGACGGCACGGGCGCAACTCTCACACGTCACCCGCAGCCGCATGTCACACGCAGCGGCCGGCCGGTGTCTCCAGGGCAGATCACGCACCAGCCGCCGACGAGGAGAGCACCATGCCCAGCACGTTCCGCATCCCCCGCGCCACCGCCAGCGGCCTCTACGCGAAGGTGATGGAGGCCTACGCCCGCCGCACCTACGGCCAGGTCCCCGACAACGCCTACGTCCTGTGGCACCACCGCAAGGCGTTGCGGGCGGTGTTGTCGTTCGAGTCGAAGGTGGCGCGGTTCGACGCGCTCGACCCGCACCTGAAGTCCTACGCGCTGCTGGCCAGCGCCGGCACGATCGGCTGCAGCTGGTGCCTGGACTTCGGCTACTTCCTCGCCCACGACGAGGGCCTCGACACCGCCAAGGTCCGTGAGGTGCCGCGCTGGCGGGAGTCGGCGGTCTTCACCGACCTCGAGCGTGACGTCATGGACTACGCCGAGGCGATGAGCGAGACCCCGCTGCGCGTCACCGACGACATGGTGGCCGGCCTCGTCGAGCGGCTCGGCGTGCCGGCCGTCGTCGAGCTGACGCAGATGGTAGCGCTGGAGAACATGCGCTCCCGGTTCAACTTCGCCGCCGGCCTCGAGAGCCAGGGGTTCTCCGACGTCTGCGAGCTCCCGCTCGCTACGGTCCGCCCGTGACGCACGACCAGCCCCACGCCGAGCCCCACGACGAGCCCCACGCCGCGGCCTTCGCGGCGTACCGCAACCTTCTCTTCACCGTCGCCTACGAGATGCTCGGCTCGGCCGCGGACGCCGAGGACGTCCTCCAGGACGCCTGGCTGCGCTGGGCCGAGGTCGACCTCGACGGGGTCCGCGACCCGCGCGCCTACCTCGTCCGCGTCGTCACCCGGCAGAGCCTCAACCGGCTGCGCACGCTCGCTCGCCGCAAGGAGTCCTACGTCGGGCCGTGGCTACCCGAGCCGCTGCTCACCGCGCCCGACGTCGCCGACGACGTCGAGCTGGCCGACAGCGTCTCGACGGCGATGCTGCTGGTGCTGGAGACGCTGACACCGACCGAGCGGGCGGTGTTCGTGCTGCGCGAGGTCTTCGACGTGCCGTACGACGAGATCGCGGCCGCCCTGGACAAGTCGCCGGCCGCGGTGCGCCAGGTCGCGCACCGGGCGCGCGGCCACGTCGAGGCGCGGCGGCCGCGGGTGGGCGTGAGCCGCGCCGAGCAGCGGGTCGTCGTCGACCGGTTCCTCGCCGCGGCGGCGACCGGCGACCTGGCCTCGCTGGTCGAGGCGCTCGCGCCGGACGTGGTGCTCACCAGCGACGGCGGCGGGCTGCGCTCGGCGGCGCTGCGGCCGATCCTCGGGCGCGACAAGGTGCTGCGCTTCCTGCTCGGCGTCATGCCGACCGAGGGCGACCTGGCGATGGACGCGGTCGAGGTCAACGGCGCGCCGGCGCTGCGCTTCGTCGTCGACGGGGTGCTCGACACGGTCGCCACGCTGCTCGTGGAGGAGGGGGTCGTGCGCGGCATCTACCTCGTGCGCAACCCGGACAAGCTGGCACGCCTCGGACACCCCGGCGAGCCCGTGGTGCTCGCACGCTAGGGTCGCCAGCACACGACAGGGGAGCACGCGCAGGCGTGCTGAGAGTGCAGAAGAGCTGCAGACCCTCGAACCTGCTCCGGTTAGCACCGGCGAAGGGAGTCACCATGAGATCCGTGCGCGCGCTCGCGTCCGTCCTGACGGCGGGGGTAGCCACCACCGCCCTCGCCTCCTGCTCGCTCGTCGGGGGAGGTGAGGAGGAGGAGAACGCGAACGGCTCGCCTGGCAAGGTCGTGCTGGTCACCCACGAGTCGTTCACGCTGCCCGAGGAGGTGCTGGACCGCTTCGCGGAGGAGTCCGGCTTCCGGCTCGAGGTCCGCAGCGCCGGTGACGCGGGTTCCCTGACCAACCGCCTGGTGCTGACCAAGGAACGGCCGATCGGCGACGTCGTGTTCGGCATCGACAACACCTTCGCCTCGCGGGCGCTCGACGAGGGCGTGCTCGCCGACACCGACGTCGAGCGGCCCGCCGGCGCAGCGGCGTACGACCTCGAGGCGAGCGACGACCTGGTCCCGGTCGACACCGGCCACGTGTGCGTCAACGTCGACGACACCTGGTTCGAGCGGGAGGGCGTCGAGCCGCCGCGGACGCTGGCGGACCTGACCGAGCCGGCCTACCGCGACCTCACCGTCGTCCCGGGCGCGACCACGAGCTCGCCGGGCCTGGCGTTCCTGCTCGCCACGATCGCCGAGGAGGGCGAGGAGTGGCCGGCCTACTGGGAGCGGCTGCTCGGCAACGGCGTGAAGCTCGTCGACGGCTGGTCGGACGCCTACCAGGTCGACTTCACCCAGGGCGGCGGCCAGGGCGACCGGCCGATCGTCGTCTCCTACGACTCCTCGCCGGCCTTCACCCTCGACGGCGACGGCGGCACCACCACCAGCGCGCTGCTCGACACCTGCGTGCGCCAGGTGGAGTACGCCGGGCTGCTGGAGGGCGCCGCGAACCCCGACGGCGGCACGGCGCTGCTGGAGTTCCTGATGGGCCCCGAGGTCCAGGAGGCGCTGCCGGACTCGATGTACGTCTTCCCGGTCCGCGACGACGTCGAGCTGCCCGCCGACTGGGCCCGGTTCGCCGAGCAGCCGGAGACGGCGTACGACGTGGACCCGGCGGAGATCGCCGAGAACCGCGACGACTGGCTCCGCGAGTGGAGCGACGTCACGTCCCGATGAGGCGCACGCTCGCCCTGCTCGGCCTGGCCCTCGGGCCGGTGCTGGTGCTCGGCGTGTTCTTCGTGCTGCCCGTGGCGGGGATGGTCGCCCGCGGCTTCTGGCCGGACGGCGCCTTCGACCCCGGCGGGGTGCTCGAGGTGCTCACCCGCCCGCGGACCGGGTGGGTCGTGTGGTTCACGCTCTGGTCCTCGGCGGTGGCGACCGTGGTCTCGGTGCTGCTGGGGCTCCCGGCGGCGTACGCCCTGCACCGCCTGGACCTCCCGCTGCGCCGGGTCGTGCGCGCGGCGCTGCTGGTGCCGTTCGTGCTCCCGACCGTCGTGGTGGGCGTCGCCTTCCGGCAGCTGCTCGGCGAGGCTGGACCGCTCGGCGGTCTCGGCCTCGACGGCACGCCGGTCGCGATCGTCGCGGGCCTGGCGTTCTTCAACGTCGCGGTCGTGATCCGCAGCGTCGGCGCCGCCTGGGAGGGGCTCGACCCGCGCCCCGCCGAGGCGGCCGCCGCGCTCGGGGCGTCGCCGGCGCAAGTGCTGCGCACCGTCACGCTGCCCGCGCTGCGGCCGGCGATCGTGTCGGCCGCGAGCGTGGTGTTCCTGTTCTGCGCGACGTCGTTCGGGGTCGTCCTGACCCTCGGCGGGCTGCGCTACGCCTCGGTCGAGACCGAGATCTACCTGCTCACCACCAACCTGCTCGACCTCCAGGCAGCCGCCGCGCTCTCCGTGGTCCAGCTGGTCGCGATCACCGCGCTGCTCGCGCTCGCCGCCCGGCTGCGGACCGTGCCGGACCCGGCCGTCGCCCGGCGGACCGCCCGGCCCCGCGCCGTACGCCGCTCCGACTGGCCGCAGGTCGCCGCGACGCTGGCGCTGCTCGCGCTGGTCGCCGCGCCGATCGCCACGCTGGTGGTCGGCTCGCTGCGGGTCGGGGACGAGTGGAGCCTGGGCAACTACCGCGCCCTCCAGACCACCGGTGAGGGGGCGCTGCTCGTGCCGGTGACCGAGGCGCTGGCGACCTCGCTGCGCACGGCCGTCGACGCCACCTGGATGGCGCTGCTGCTCGGCCTCGTCGTCGCCGTCGTCGTCACGCGGCGGTCCCGGACGCCGGGGGAGCGGCGGGTCCGGTCGGTGCTCGACGGGTTCTTCATGCTCCCGCTCGGGGTCTCGGCGGTCACGCTGGGCTTCGGCTTCCTCATCACCCTCGACCGGCCTCCGCTGGACCTGCGTGACTCCGCGCTGCTCGTGCCGGTCGCCCAGGCACTGGTGGCCCTGCCGCTGGTGGTCCGCACCATCGTGCCGGTCCTCGGCGGCATCGACGACCGGCAGCGCCAGGCGGCGGCCTCGCTCGGCGCCGGGTCGCTGCGCACGCTGGCCACCGTGGACCTGCCGGTGGTCTGGCGGCCGCTGCTCGCCGCGGCCGGCTTCGCGTTCGCCGCCTCGCTCGGGGAGTTCGGCGCGACCGCGTTCCTCGCCCGGGAGGACCGGGCCACCGTCCCGGTCGTCATCTTCCGGCTCATCGGCAGCCCGGGCGCGATGGGCTACGGCATGGCGCTGGCCGCCTCCGTCGTCCTCGCCGCCACCACCGCCGTCGTCATGCTCGCGGTCGAGCGGCTGCGCGTCCCCTCCCTCGGAGCGTTCTAGAAGTGCTGTCCCTCACCGATGTCTCGGTCGCCTACGACGGCGTGCACGCCGTCCGCGACGTCACCCTCGACCTGCCCGACGGCCAGGTCCTCGCCGTCCTCGGCCCGTCCGGCTGCGGCAAGTCCACGCTGCTGCGCGCGGTCGCCGGGCTCGAGCCGGCCGGCGGGACGATCGCCTGGGACGGCGTCGACGTCGGCCGCACGCCCACCCACAGGCGCGGCTTCGCGCTGATGTTCCAGGACGGCCAGCTGTTCGGGCACCTCTCGGTCGCCCGCAACGTCGGCTACGCCCTGCGGCTGCGCCGGGCCCCCGACACGGCCCGCCGCGTCGAGGAGCTGCTCGCGCTCGTCGGCCTCGAGGGGTACGCCGACCGGCTGCCCGCCACGCTGTCGGGCGGCGAGCGGCAGCGGGTCGCGCTGGCCCGGGCGCTCGCGGTGCAGCCGCGGCTGCTGCTGCTCGACGAGCCGCTCTCCGCCCTCGACGCCGGCCTGCGCGAGCGGCTGGCCGTCGACCTGCGGCGGATCCTGCGCGAGGCCGGCACGACGGCGCTGATGGTCACCCACGACCACGAGGAGGCGTTCACCGTGGCCGACCGGCTCGCGGTGATGCGCGGCGGCCGGGTCGTCCAGCACGGGGCGATCGACGAGGTGTGGCGGGCGCCGGCCGACCGCGACACCGCGCTGTTCCTCGGCTACGCCCGCGTGCTGGAGGGGGCCGCCGCCGAGCTGGTCCTCGGCCGACCCGCCCCGGCCGTCGCCGTACGCCGCTCGGCGCTCGTGCTCGACGAGGCCGGCCGCCTCGCCGGGACCGTCCGGGCGGCCCGCGCCACCCCGACCCAGGTGCGCCTGGTGGTCGACGTCGCCGGGCTCGGCGAGGTCGACGCCGTGGCGCCGCTCGACCGCCGGCCGGCCCTGGGGGCCGACGTGCGGCTCGCCGTGGACCGCTCCCGACTGGCAGTGCTGGGAGTGATCGAGGCCGGCGCGCCCTGAACCCACCGCGTGCCGGTGCAGCGACGTACCTAGACTGACCCCCGTGTACCGCCGCGCCTACGCCCTGCTTGTCGCGACCGCGTTGGTGATCGGTGCGTGGGCGGTCGTCACGGCCGTCCTCATCGACCGGCCGCTGATCGACCCCGAGGGCAGCTTCCTCGGCCCGTCGTGGCTGCGCCTGCCGCTGCTGTGCATCGGCGCGCTGGCGCTCGACCTGGTGCCGCGGGCGCTGTGGCTCTCCCGCGGCCGGGTCAAGGAGATGCCTGACATCGTCCGCGACCGGCTGCGGTCGCACTGGAACCGCGAGCGCGTGCTCCTGGTGATGCTCGGCATCGTCTGCTTCTACGTCATCTACGTCTGCTACCGGAACCTCAAGTCGTTCCTGCCCCTCGTCAGCGGCCGGATGTACGACCGCGAGCTGCACCTGGTCGACCGGATCCTGTTCTTCGGCCACGAGCCGGCCGGGATCATCCACGACGTCCTCGGCCGCACGGTCGTCGCGCACGTGCTGTCGACCTTCTACCTCCTCTTCATCCCGATGGTCGCGATCCTCGTGACCGTCTGGCTGGTGTGGTCGCGCAACCTCTCCTTCGGCTGGTGGTTCGTCACCTCGCAGGGCCTGGCGTGGACCCTCGGGACGATCTCCTACTACGCGCTGCCGACACTCGGCCCGGGCCTGGAGTACCCGCACCTCTACGACCTCGCCCACACCGGCACGACCGACCTGATGAACTCCCTGGTCAACGCGCGGCAGAACGTCCTGTGGAGCGACGGCCAGGCCCAGACCGTCGCCGGCTTCGCCAGCCTGCACACCGCGATCTCGCTGCTGTGGGCGTTGATGGTGCAGTACACCGTCCAGTCCCGCGTGCTGCGCATCCTGTTCTGGGTCAACTTCGGGCTCACCGTCGTCGCGACGCTCTACTTCGGCTGGCACTACGTCGCCGACGACGTCGCCGGCATCTTCATCGCGCTGTTCTCCTTCTACGTCGCCGGCATCGCCACGGGCCAGAAGTTCGACCGGCACGGGCTGGCCTCGCACCCGACGACGACCACCTCCGCCGTCCCGGTCGAGCGCGTCCGGGACTGAGCGGCGGGCGGGCCAGGGCGCTCCAGACCGGCGCCGTGACCCGGCTCCCATCCGGGTTGGCCGCACCGACCCGCGGGTAACGAGGGGGTCATGGCGACCGACACCGTGCCCCCGTCCTCGGCCGAGGACGTCCCCGCCGAGCCCGGGGGCACCCCGCAGACCGACACCGACGCGCAGGTCGAGTCCAAGTCCGGCTACCGCCGGCCCGAGGTCGACGTCCCGGCGCTGACCCGGCTCCTCGACGGCAAGTACGCCGAGGTCCGCAACCTCGTGCGCACCAACCTGGCGGACTACTCCTCGATCCTCGAGGACGCCGAGACCATGTCGATGGCCGACTTCCGCGAGCGGGTCAAGGAGGTCGTCGTCGAGATGGCCGCCACCGGCCAGACCGGCATGGGCTTCCCCGAGGAGTACGGCGGCGGCGGCGACATCGGCGCGTCGATCGCGGCGTTCGAGACGCTGGCCTACGGCGACCTGTCGGTGCTGGTCAAGGTCGGCGTGCAGTTCGGCCTGTTCGGCGGCGCGATCCTCCAGCTCGGCAGCAAGCACCACCACGACGCCTACCTGCCGGACCTCATCACCGGCAAGCTGATGGGCTGCTTCGCGATGACCGAGTCCGGCCACGGCTCGAACGTCCAGGCGCTCGGCACCGTCGCGACCTACGACGTCGCCACCCAGGAGTTCGTCGTCACCACGACGACCGAGGCGGCGCGCAAGGACTACATCGGCAACGCGGCCGCCCACGCCCGCCTCGGCGTCGTCTTCGCGCAGCTCGAGGTCGCCGGCGAGCGGCACGGCGTGCACGCTTTCGTGGTGCCGCTGCGCGACGAGGACGGCGCCGTGCTCGACGGCGTACGCATCGAGGACGACGGCCGCAAGATGGGCCTCAACGGCGTCGACAACGGCCGGATCTGGTTCGACCACGTGCGGATCCCGCGGGAGAACCTGCTCAACCGGTTCGCCGACGTAACGTCGGCCGGCGTCTACGAGAGCGACATCGAGAACCCCAACCGGCGCTTCTTCACCATGCTCGGCACCCTCATCCAGGGCCGGGTCTGCGTCGGCGGCGCCGGCATCAACGCCTCGAAGGTCGCGCTGACGCTGGCGGTGAAGTACGCCAACAGGCGCCGCCAGTTCGAGGCCACCAGCGAGGACACCGAGGAGCTGCTCCTCGACTACGGCATGCACCAGCGGCGGCTGCTGCCGCTGCTCGCGCGGACCTACGCGCTGCACTTCGCGCAGGAGGAGCTCGCCTCGCAGCTGCACGACGTGCTGTCAGGTGTGGTCGAGGACGAGCACACCCAGCGCGAGCTCGAGGCGCGCGCCGCCGGCACCAAGGCGCTCGGCACCTGGCACGCGACGCGCACCATCCAGGAGTGCCGCGAGGCGTGCGGCGGGGCCGGCTACCTCTCGGTCAACCGGTTCGACGCGCTCAAGGCCGACACCGACGTGTTCACGACCTTCGAGGGCGACAACACCGTCCTGCTGCAGCTGGTGGCCAAGGGCCTGCTCACCGACTACGCCAGCGAGTTCAGCGACATGGACCAGCTCGGCATGGTCCGGTTCGTCACCGGCCTGGCCGTCGAGACCGTCATCGAGCGGACGGCGGTCAACAAGCTGCTCGAGCGGATCCGCGACGTGCTGCCCGGCGGCGACGAGTGGGACCAGGAGGCCGGCCTGCTCGACCCCGACTACCAGCTGGCGATGCTCCGCTTCCGCGAGGAGCACATCGTCTCCGGCGTCGCCCGGCGCCTCAAGCGCGGCATCGACCGCGGGATGAACCCCGGCGAGGTGTTCTCCCGGGTCCAGGACCACGTCATCGCCGCCGGTCGCGCGCACGTCGAGCGGCTGGTGCTCGAGGCGTTCGTCGCCAAGACCGCCGCGCTGCCCGACCGCGACCAGAAGGTCGCGCTCAACCTGCTGTGCGACCTCTTCGCGCTCAGCACGATCGAGGCCGACCGCGCCTGGTTCATGGAGCACGGCCGGCTCTCGGTCGCCCGGTCCAAGGCGATCAGCCGCGAGATCGGCAGCCTGTGCCGCAAGATCCGCCCGCTCGCGGAGGAGCTCGTCGACGCCTTCGCCGTCCCGCGGGAGATGCTCCGCTCGCCCGACCTGCTGGACTGGCCGCCGGCCTGACCCGGACGTGCGACGAGCGCCCGGCCCCCTCGCGGGGGACCGGGCGCTCGTCGTACGTCGTGCGGTGCTGCCGGCTGCTGAGCCGGGAGGGCTCAGTGGCCGCCCTGCTCCTTGGCCCGGGCGAAGGAGGCGTGGACCTCGGCCTCGGCCTCCGCACGGCCCACCCACTCGGCGCCCTCGACGGACTTGCCGGGCTCGAGGTCCTTGTAGACCTCGAAGAAGTGCTGGATCTCGAGGCGGTCGAACTTCGAGACGTGGCTGATGTCGCGCAGGTGCTCCAGGCGCGGGTCGGTCGACGGGACGCAGAGGACCTTGTCGTCGCCGCCGGCCTCGTCGGTCATGCGGAACATGCCGATCGCGCGGCACTTGATCAGGCAGCCCGGGAAGGTCGGCTCCTGGAGGATGACCAGCGCGTCGAGCGGGTCGCCGTCCATGCCGAGGGTGTCCTCGATGTAGCCGTAGTCGGCCGGATACTGCGTCGAGGTGAACAGGGTCCGGTCCAGGCGGAGACGCCCGGACTCGTGGTCGACCTCGTACTTGTTGCGCTGACCCTTGGGGATCTCGACCAGGACGTCGAACTCGAGCACGTGTTTCCTCCGCTGGCTCCGGGGGCGTTCAGGACGGCCCGGGACGGGCCAGGGGCACAGTGTCCCGCAGAATGGGCGCCAACGCTCATCCGGAGGGAGGAATCGTGGCGCGACGTGACGCACGCCACGGTCATCGGCGTGCGCGCCTCCTCCCGCTGCTGCTGCTCCTCGTGCTCGCGGTGGCCGCCGCGGCGACCTGGCGGTACGACGTCCTCGACCGCTGGCTGGAACCCGGCCGGCCCGCGGACCCGGCCGCCGTCGCGCCGCCGCCGGAGCTCGACCTGCCGGCGGTCGCCGCCGCGCCCGTCGTCGCCGAGGAGGCGGTCGGCCCGGGGCCGGTCGCCGCGGCGGCCGTGCGGCGCGCGATCCGCCCCCACCTGGCCGACGAGGACCTCGGCCGCCACGTGCTCGCCGCGGTCGGCCCGCTCGACGGCGCCGGCGTGCTGGCGCGCTCCGGCTCGGGTGCCCCGCTCGCGATCCCGGCGTCGACCACGAAGATCGTCACCTCCGTGGCCGCCCTGCTCGCGATGGACCCGGCCACGCGGTTCACGACGCGGGTCGTCGACGCCGGCCCGCGCGGGATCGTGCTCGTCGGCGGGGGCGACCCGTTCCTGGCGAGCGAGCCGGCGGGTCCCAACGACGGGCCGGTCTGGCCGGAGCGGGCCGACGTCACGACCCTCGCCCGGGCGACCGCCGACGCGCTGGTCGGCGAGGGGCGCACCCGCGTGCGGGTCGGCTACGACACCTCGCTGTTCAGCGGCCCGGAGGTGAGCCCGCGGTGGCGGGCCGACTACGTCCCCGACGGGGTCGTCTCGCCGATCACCGCGCTCTGGGTCGACCAGGGTCGCCCCGCCCAGGGGTTCGGCCGGGTCGAGGACCCCGCGCTCACCGCGGCGACCGTCTTCGCCGGTGTGCTGGCCCGCCGCGGGGTCGAGGTGGTCGGCGTCCCCCGCGAGCAGGCCGCGCCCGCCGGAGCGGCCGAGCTGGCCTCGGTGAGCAGCGCGCCCCTGTCCCAGGTCGTCGAGCAGGTGCTCGTGGTGAGCGACAACGAGGCCGCCGAGGTGCTGCTGCGCCACGTGGGGCTGGCCACCGGAGGCAGCGGCTCCTTCGCGGCCGGCCGGCGCGGCGTCGTACGACTGGTGGGGGAGGCGGGCGTCGACCTCGGGCGCAGCGTCTTCTGGGACGGCAGCGGGCTGTCGCGGGAGAACCGGGTCGAGCCGGCCGCGCTCCTCGACCTGCTGCGGCTCGCCGCCTCCGACGAGCGGCCCGAGCTGCGGCCGGTGCTGACCGGGCTGCCGGTGGCGGGGTTCACCGGGTCGCTGACCGACCGGTTCGACACCGGGGCGGCCGAGGGCCGTGGCCGGGTGCGCGCCAAGACCGGCACGCTCACCGGCGTCACCTCGCTGGCCGGGATCGCGACCGACCGCGAGGGCCGGACGATGGTCTTCGCGATGCTCGCCGACCGGGTCCGCGTCGAGGACACCCTGGAGGCCCGCGACGCCATGGACGCGGCCGCCGCGGCGCTCGGCGCTTGCCGCTGCGGATAGTTTCGGCGTCATGAGCGAGCGCGTCGAGGCCATGATCGACTGGGACCTCGCGGTCTCGCTGGGGTCCCGGATCGCCGGTGAGGGACCGGAGGTCACCCGCGACCAGGCCGCGGCCACGGTCGCGGAGCTGCGGGCGGACGCCGACCGCTCGACCGGCCTGGTGCGGGAGTTCACCGGGCTCGTGGCGCAGGAGCGCACCGCGCCCGTGCTCGTCGTGGACCGGGCCGGCTGGGTCCAGGCCAACGCCGACGGCTTCAAGACCGTGCTCGCCCCCGTCGTCGACCAGCTGACCGGCAAGAAGGCACCCGGTCCGCTCGCGACGGCGGTCGGCTCGAAGGTCACCGGCGCCGAGGTCGGAGGGCTCCTCGGCTTCCTCGCCGGCAAGGTGCTGGGCCAGTTCGACCCGTTCCACGACCCGCACGGCCGGCTGCTGCTCGTCGCGCCGAACATCGTCCACGTCGAGCGCGAGCTCGGCGCCGACCCCACCGACTTCCGGCTGTGGGTGTGCCTGCACGAGGAGACCCACCGCGTGCAGTTCACCGCGGTGCCGTGGATGCGCGACCACCTGTTCGCGCAGATCGAGGCGCTCGCCGCGACGATGCAGCCCGACGCGCTGCTCGACGACGGCCTCAAGCGGGCCCTGGAGTCGCTGCGGCAGGGTGTCGGCGGCGGCAGCCTGCTCGACGTCGTCGGGTCGCCGGAGCAGAAGGAGATCCTCGACCGCGTCACCGCCGTCATGTCGCTGCTCGAGGGCCACGCCGACGTGGTCATGGACGGCGTCGGACCCACCGTCATCCCGAGCGTCGCGAAGATCCGCGCCAGCTTCGACGAGCGCCGCAAGGGCGTCGGCACCCTCGACCGGATCCTCCGCCGCCTGCTCGGCCTCGACGCGAAGATGGCGCAGTACCGCGACGGCGCCCGCTTCGTCCGCGGCGTCGTCGACAAGGTCGGCATGGCCGAGTTCAACGCCGTCTGGGAGCGCCCCGAGAACCTCCCCACCCGCGACGAGGTCGCCGATCCCGAGCTGTGGGTCTCGCGGGTCCTGTGAGCCGCTGATGTCGCTCCACCCCGCGGTCGCGGCAGTACGCCGCGGCGTCCGGGCCGCCCTCGCGCCGCTCCCGCCCGGCGTACCCGTCGTCGTCGCGTGCTCCGGCGGAGCCGACTCCCTCGCCCTGCTTACCGCCACCGTCTTCGAGGGCCGCAAGGCCGGCCTCCGCGTCGTCGGCGCGGTCGTCGACCACGGCCTCCAGGACGGCTCGGCCGACCACACCGCCCGGGTCGTCGACCAGATGGCCGACCTCGGCGCCGACGAGACGCTGTCGGCCCGCGTGCAGGTCGACCCCGCCGGGCTCGGCGTCGAGGCGGCGGCCCGGCGGGCGAGGTACGCCGTGCTCGAGCAGGTCGCCGCCCACTTCGCCACCAGCGACGGCCCGGCCACCGTCCCTGCCACGGTCCTGCTCGGCCACACCCGCGACGACCAGGCGGAGACCGTCCTGCTCGGGCTGGCCCGTGGCTCCGGCGGCCGCTCGCTCGCCGGCATGCGCCGAGCCTTCGGCCCGTTCGTGCGACCGCTGCTCGACGTCACCCGCGACGACACCGTCACCGCCTGCCAGGTCGAGGGCATCGCGTTCTGGGACGACCCCCACAACGCCGACCCCGGCTACGCCCGCGTCCGCGTCCGCGTCACCGTCCTGCCGGTGCTGGAGGAGCAGCTCGGCCCCGGCGTCGCCGCCACCCTCGCCCGCACCGCCGACCAGGTCCGCCACGACGTCGACCACCTCGACGACCTCGCCGAGGCCCGCCACGCCGCCCTCGCCGATCTCGTCGCTGACGCCCCCGACGGCTCGCTCCCCGTCGACGCCCTCCTCGAGGACCACCCGGCCATCCGCCACCGCGTCCTCCGCCTGGCCGCCCTCGCCGCCGGCGCCCCCGCCTCCGAGCTCTTCTCCGAGCACGTCCTCGCCGTCGACGCCCTCCTCACCGACTGGCACGGCCAGAAGTGGGTCGACCTCCCCGGCCACCTCCGCGCCCGCCGCGTGGACGGCCGCGTCGTCGTCGCCCGCGCCTGACCCGGGACGAACGTCCGCGGGGGCGTCGGAATACCCTGCTCGCATGGACGCTGCTGACGTGTCGGACGACCTGCTCCACGTGCTCTACACCGAGGCCCAGATCCAGGACCGGATCAAGGAGATGGCCGCCGACATCGAGCGCGACTACGAGGGCAAGGAGCTGCTGATCGTCGGCATCCTGCGCGGCGCGGTGATGGTGATGGCCGACATGGCCCGCAGCTTCCACCGCCACGTGGAGATGGACTGGATGGCGGTCTCGTCGTACGGCTCGGGCACCAAGTCCAGCGGCGTGGTGCGCATCCTCAAGGACCTCGACACCGACATCAGCGGCCGGCACGTGGTCATCGTCGACGAGATCATCGACACCGGCCTGACCCTGTCGTGGCTGACGTCGAACCTCAGCAGCCGCAACCCCGCCAGCGTCGAGATCGCGACGCTGCTGCGCAAGCCGGAGGCGCTGCAGATGCCGGTCGACGTGAAGTACGTCGGGTGGGACATCCCCAACGAGTTCGTCGTCGGCTACGGCCTGGACTACCGCGAGCGCTACCGCAACCTGCGCGACATCGGCACCCTCGCGCCGCACGTCTACTCCTGACGGCCGACGTCGGACGGCGCGGCCGAGCCGAGCACTTGCCACGGGAGTCCCGCGCTTGTCGGGGCAGATCTGCCCCGGTATGCGAGGGGGTCACCGGTGAACCGGTGACCCCGACGCCCCGGCGACCCGCCTTCCTGAGAGCACGCTGAGCGGCCCGGACCGGTCCTGCTCCCCGTTGCCGCGGACCTGTACCGTCAGGGATTCAAGACGAGCGTCGGAAGAAGCCTGTGAAGCGGATATTCAAGGGTCCTTGGATCTGGATCGTGGTCGCCGTGGTCGGCGTCCTGCTGGCCCTGCAGTACCTCGCGCCCAACGGCGGGTACGACGAGATCGACACCTCCCAGATGGAGGAGTACATCGCCAACGGCGAGGTCTCGGAGATCACCTTCATCGACGGTGACCAGAAGATCGAGGCGACCCTCGACGACGGCGTCCGCGAGGACGGCGACAAGGTCATGACCCACTACGTGCTGGGTCAGCAGATCGACATCATCGACGCCGTCGACGAGCAGCGGGCCGAGGGCACGATCGAGAAGTCGAACTCGGAGAACCCCCAGCCCAGCCTCCTCGGCTCGATCCTTGCGACGCTCCTGCCGTTCGCGCTGATCATCCTGCTCTTCCTCTTCCTCATGAACCAGGTGCAGGGCGGCGGCGGCCGCGGCGTCATGCAGTTCGCCAAGAGCCGCGCCAAGCTGATCACCAAGGACATGCCCAAGACGACGTTCTCCGACGTCGCCGGCGCCGAGGAGGCCATCGAGGAGCTCGGCGAGATCAAGGAGTTCCTCCAGGAGCCGGCGAAGTTCCAGGCCGTCGGCGCCAAGATCCCCAAGGGCGTCCTGCTCTACGGCCCTCCGGGCACCGGCAAGACGCTGCTCGCCCGCGCCGTGGCGGGCGAGGCCGGCGTGCCGTTCTACTCGATCTCCGGCTCGGACTTCGTCGAGATGTTCGTCGGTGTCGGCGCGAGCCGGGTGCGCGACCTGTTCGAGCAGGCCAAGGAGAACGCCCCGGCGATCGTCTTCATCGACGAGATCGACGCCGTGGGTCGCCACCGCGGCGCCGGCATGGGCGGCGGCCACGACGAGCGCGAGCAGACCCTGAACCAGCTGCTCGTCGAGATGGACGGCTTCGACGTCCGCGGCGGCGTCATCCTCATCGCCGCGACCAACCGTCCCGACGTGCTCGACCCGGCGCTGCTGCGCCCGGGCCGCTTCGACCGCCAGATCCAGGTCGACGCCCCCGACCTCGCCGGCCGCCACAAGATCCTCCAGGTGCACAGCCGCGGCAAGCCGATGTCGCCGGACATCGACCTGCTGTCGGTCGCACGGCGTACGCCGGGCTTCACCGGCGCCGACCTGGCCAACGTCCTCAACGAGGCCGCCCTGCTGACGGCGCGCAGCAGCCAGAAGCTGATCACCGACCAGGCCCTCGACGAGGCGATCGACCGCGTGATCGCCGGCCCGCAGCGCCGCACCCGCCTGATGAGCGAGAAGGAGAAGCTCATCACCGCCTACCACGAGGGCGGCCACGCCCTCGTCGCGGCGGCGCTCCCGGGCACCGATCCGGTCCACAAGATCACGATCCTGCCGCGGGGCCGCGCGCTCGGCTACACGATGGTGCTGCCCGACGAGGACAAGTACTCCCAGACCCGCTCGGAGATGCTCGACAAGCTCGCCTACATGCTGGGCGGCCGTGCGGCGGAGGAGATGGTCTTCCACGACCCGACCACCGGCGCCGGCAACGACATCGAGAAGGCGACCTCGCTCGCCCGCGCGATGGTCACGCAGTACGGCATGACCGAGCGGCTCGGCGCGATCAAGCTCGGTGAGACCCAGGGCGAGCCGTTCCTGGGCCGCGACATGGGCCACTCGCGCAACTACTCCGAGGACGTCGCCGCGATCGTCGACGAGGAGACCAAGAAGTTCCTCGCCGCCGCGCACCAGGAGGCCTTCGACATCCTCGAGGAGAACCGCGACGTCCTCGACGCGCTGGTGCTCGCGCTGCTCGACAAGGAGACCCTGGACAAGGCCGAGGTCGCCCGGATCTTCGAGCCGCTGCGCCGCCGCTCGCCGCGCCCGGCGTGGACCGGCTCGCCGGACCGCAACCCCTCGGCGATCCCCCCGATCGAGATCCCGCAGGAGATCCGCGACCGGGCCAAGGCCAACGCCGCGGTCGCCCCGAACGGCGAGGCCGGCTCGATCGTCACCCCGCCGGGCCCCGGCGGCGACGTGCACGGCGGCCCGGGCGCGGGTCCGGCCGGGCCGGTGGACCCGCCGACGCCGCCGAGCCCGGGTCCCTACCCCGGCGGGACCGCATGACCGACCGCGTGAGCCAGGTCGAGCGCGACCCGGCCGAGGTGCCGCCGTTCGACCAGGCACGCGCCGAGGCGGCGGTCCGCGAGCTGCTCATCGCCATCGGTGAGGACCCGGAGCGCGAGGGCCTGCTCGACACCCCGGCCCGCGTGGCCCGGGCGTACGCCGAGGTCACGGCCGGGCTGCGGATGCGGCCCGAGGACGTGCTGTCCACGACGTTCGACATCGGCCACGAGGAGATGGTGCTGGTCCGCGACATCGAGCTGTGGTCGATGTGCGAGCACCACCTGGTCCCGTTCACCGGCGTCGCGCACGTCGGCTACATCCCGGCGGAGTCGGGCAAGATCACCGGGCTGTCCAAGCTGGCGCGGTTGGTCGACCTCTACGCCCGCCGCCCGCAGGTCCAGGAGCGGCTGACCACCCAGGTCGCCGACGCGATGGTGCGGCTGCTCGAGGCCCGCGGCGTCATCGTCGTCATCGAGGCCGAGCACCTGTGCATGACGATGCGCGGCGTCCGCAAGGCCGGCGCGCGCACCATCACGTCCGCGGTGCGCGGCAGCTTCCTCACCGAGCCCGCGACGCGCGCCGAGGCGATGGCGCTGATCCGCGGCACCCGCTGAGGGCTGCCGTGGCGACGCTCCAGCCGGGCCAGCACCACGACGCCGCCCCGGCGTCGGCGGTCGGTGGGTTGTTCCTCCCGATCGGCCGTCCCCGGGTGATGGGGATCGTCAACGTCACGCCCGACTCGTTCTCCGACGGCGGCCGGTACGTCGAGCCGGACGCCGCCGTCGCCCACGGTCGCAGCCTCCTGGCCGACGGGGCCGACGTGCTCGACATCGGCGGCGAGTCGACCCGTCCCGGCGCGACCCGGCCGCTGGTCTCCGAGGAGCTCGACCGGGTCGTCCCGGTGATCCGCGAGCTCTCCCGCGACGGCGTCGTGTCGGTGGACACCATGCGCGCCGAGGTCGCCGAGGCCGCGCTCGAGGCCGGCGCCACGATCGTCAACGACGTCTCCGGCGGGCTGGCCGACCCGCGGGTCCTCGAGGTCACCGCAGCGGCCGGCGCGGTGTACGTCGCCATGCACTGGCGCGCCCACAGCACCCGGATGGCCGACTTCGCGACGTACGACGGACCCGGCGGCGTCGTGGGCACGGTCGCGGCCGAGCTGTCCGAGCGGCTGGAAGCGGTCCTCGCCGCGGGCGTCGACCCGGCCCGCGTGGTGCTCGACCCGGGGCTCGGCTTCGCCAAGCGCGGCGAGCACAACTGGGAGCTGCTGCGCGACCTCGACCCGATCACCGCGCTCGGCCAGCCGGTGCTGGTGGGCGCGAGCCGCAAGTCGTTCCTCGGTCGGCTGCTCGCGGCCGACGACGGCACGCCGCGCCCGGTCGAGGAGCGCGAGCACGCCCACACCGCGGTGGTCGTCCACCTGGCCCAGCAGGGTGTCTGGGGCGTCCGCGTCCACGACGTGCGCGCCACGCGTGACGCCCTCGCGGTCGTCGCCGCCCTGCAGGAGCCGACCGCCGGCGCACCCGTCCCCGCACCCGTCCAGGAGGGACGCCCATGACCGACGAGATCTCCGTCACCGGCATCGAGTGCTGGGGACATCACGGTGTCTTCGACTTCGAGCGGAGGGACGGGCAGACGTTCGTCGTCGACCTCACGCTCGGCGTCGACACCGCCCCCGCGGCGGCGAGTGACGACTTGCACGACACCGTGGACTACGGAAGTCTCGTGGCGGCGGTGAAGGCCGCCGTGGAGAAAGACCCGGTCGACCTGATCGAGACCCTGGCCCAGCGCATCGCGGACGTCTGCCTGGCGGACGCCAAGGTCGCCTGGGCGCGGGTCACGGTCCACAAGCCGGACGCACCCGTCGACGCGACGTTCGCCGACGTCGCACTCACCATCACTCGGAGGGCCCACCGTGACTGAGACCCCCAACCCGCACATCATCGACGCCGACACCCTCACCGGGGAGATGCGTCCGATCCGTCGTGCGGTCCTGGCCCTGGGGTCCAACCTCGGTGAGCGGATGGCGAGCCTGCAGGGCGCGGTCAACGCCATCGCCGACACCCCCGACGTGTGGGTGACCGCCGCGTCGCCGGTCTACGAGACCGACCCGGTCGACTCCCCGGCGGACGCGAAGACGTACCTCAACGCCGTCGTCCTCATCGACACCACGCTCGCCGCGAGCCGCCTCATGGACCGCGCGCTGGCGATCGAGGACGCCTTCGAGCGCGAGCGCGGCGAGGTCCCGAACGCCCCGCGCACCCTCGACGTCGACCTCGTCGTCGTCGGCGACCGCCGCAGCGACGAGCCGAGCCTGCGACTGCCGCACCCCCGGGCCCACGAGCGCGCGTTCGTCCTGAAGCCGTGGTTCGACCTCGAGCCCGACGCCGAGCTGCCGGGCCACGGCCCGATCAGCGAGCTGCTGGCCGGGATCGGCACCGACGGGCTGACACTGCGTGAGGACCTGACGCTCGAGGTCGGGTGAGCGACCCGCTCGGCGACCCCGGCCCGCCGGAGGAGCCGGGCGGCAGCCTCCGGCCCACCTCGCCGGCGGCGCTGACCGCCTGGGCCGTCGTCGGCCTGGTCGGCGGGTGGCTGGTGCACCCGGTCGCGGACCGCTGGGGAACCCCGCCGCTCGTCACCTGGGCGCAGCCGCTGGCCCTGCTGCTGGTCGTCGCGATCCTCGGCGCGACCGCCTGGATCACCTACCGGCAGGTGCACGTGCGCCGGGAGCGGCTCGACCCGCAGCAGGCGGTCAACCGGCTGGTGCTCGCACGGGCGTGCGCGTACGTCGGCGCGCTGGCCGCCGGCGGCTACCTCGGGTACGCCGTCTCCTGGCTCGGGGTGCCGGCCGAGCTGGCCGAGCAGCGTGCCTGGCGCTCGGCCGCGGCGGCGCTGACCGGGGCCGGTGTGGCGGTGACCGCGTTGCTGCTCGAGCGCGCGTGTCGCGTCCGGTCCGACGACCCGGCGCCCTAACCTGCTGGACATGGCAACCTCAGCGGCACCATCGGTCACTCCTGCCTCGCGTCGCCGGCAGCGCTCGACGCGGCTGACCGTGGCCGTCGGGCTGCTCGTGGTGGGCGCGGTCGCCGTCGCGGCGGCCATCGCCACCGGCTCGTGGGGGCTCACCGCTGCCGCCGCCGTGCTGGCCGTGCTCCTCGGCGCGGCCGCCACGCGGATCACCTCCGCCGAGCTGGCCCAGTCCCGTCGCGACGCCGCGCGCGACCGGGCCGAGCAGGCGCAGGCCTACCGCCGGCTGACCGAGGAGCGCGCCGCCGAGCACGCGACGTACGTCGAGACCGTCGAGCGCCGCATCGCCGAGCGCGAGGCGAGCATCGCCGACCTCGAGCAGGGCCTGACCGCCGCGCAGCAGCGCGTCGCCGACGCCACCCTCAAGCTGGGCACCGAGGCGCGCCGGGCCGACGCGGCCGACCGCGCCCGCACGGAGCTCGCCGCCGACCTCGACGCGGCCGAGGAGCGCGCCGCCGAGGCGATCGTCCGGATGGCCGAGCTCGAGCAGGAGGTCGACGTCCTGCGCGCCGAGCTCGAGGTCGTCACCGCCGCCTGGCAGACCGCCGAGGCGAGCCGCAAGCGCGCCTGAGCCGGGCACCCGGCGTACCCCGCGGGGGTTTGCCGACCCGGCCACCGGGGAGACTTGTCCTTCGTGATCCCTGAGGACTCCCGGTTCGAGAACGACCCCGAGGAGCTCGTGGCCGAGGCGCCCGGGCTGCCGAGCGGGTGGGAGGTCGGGACACCCGACCCGGCCGACCGGTTCGACGTCGCCCGGCTGACGCACCTGCTGCGCGCCCACGAGCGGCACGGCCGCGGCTGGGCCGGCGCCGGCGTCGACGACGTCCTCGTCGAGGTCTCCGAGCACGGCCTGCGGATGCGCCAGAACGTCGTCGTCCGCGATGCCGAGGGCGAGATCCGCGCCTGGGCGAGCGCCCACGACCGCGCCGCCGGCCGGATGCTCTTCGTGCACGTCGTCGAGCGCGACCTGCCCGAGCGGATCGCCAAGGCCTGCTCCGACGTGCTCTTCGAGTGGGGCGTCGGCCAGGCCAAGGTGCTCGGCGCCGCCCGCGGGCTGGAGAGCCAGCAGATCGACACCGGCGCCTTCGCCGACGACGAGCGGCAGCACAAGTGGCTCGCCGATGCCGGCTTCGAGCGGGTGCGCACCTGGTGGCAGATGAGCCGGCCGGTGACCGCCGACGAGGCGCGGCTGGTGCCCTCGCCGGCCCGGTGGGAGGGCAAGGGCGTCGTCTTCCGGCGTGTGCGCCGCGCCGACGGCGGGATGCCTGACGCCGACGACCTGCGCAAGGTCCACGACGTGCTCGAGGGCGCCTTCGTCGACCACTTCAACCACCACGAGGAGACCTTCGAGGAGTTCGTCCACCGGCTCCGCGAGGACCCCGGCCACCGCTGGGACCACTGGTGGCTCGCCGAGCTCGTGGAGGACGGCGGCCGCACCGCCGTCGGCACGCTCGTCGGTGCGGTCTCCGAGAGCTCCGGCGGCGGGCCGGACGGGTCGTACGTCGAGTACCTCGGCGTCCTCGAGGCCGCCCGCGGCCGCGGCGTCGCCAAGGGCCTGCTGCGCACGATCATCGCCGACGCCGCCGAGCGCGGCCGCGACCGCGTGGGCCTCGAGGTCGACGCCGACTCCTCCACCGGGGCCGACGGTCTCTACACCTCCATGGGCTGGGCCACGAAGTACGTCACCGAGTCCTGGCACCGCGACGTCCCCGTCGCCTAGCCGGCAGGCGCGGGCCGGCCACGATCGCGCAATTGCGCGGTTGTGGACGTGCGGGAGCGCTTCCACCGGTCGACTTCCGCGCAATTGCACGATGGTCGACGCGCGGACCCCGACCCCGACCCGCGACCCGAGCCCGATCTGCCGGGTCCGCCGGGTCAGCCGGCGAGGGAGGCGCGGAGGGCTCGGTGGACGCCGGCAGGGGTGAGGACGCCGAGGAAGACCGGGCCCCGCTTGACGCCGACCATCCCGTGGTCGCTGCGCAGCATCGCGGCGAGGGCCTCCTCGAGGGTGGCGCCGACCTCGACCGCGGCGCCGAGGTCGCCGAGGCGCACGTCGTCGAGCGGCTCGAGGTGCGCGGGGTCCACCGGGGTGACCGAGAGCCGGCGCAGCCCCCGCTCGGACCCGACGAAGTCCGCGACGAAGTCGTCGGCGGGCCGGGCGAGCAGCTCGGCCGGCGTCGCGTGCTGCGCGAGCCGGCCACCGGCGGCGAACACCGCGACCCGGTCGCCCATCCGCACCGCCTCGTCGATGTCGTGCGTGACGAGCACGACGGTCTTGCCGAGCTCGCGCTGGAGCCGGAGGAACTCGTCCTGCAGCCGCACCCGCACCACCGGGTCGACGGCACCGAACGGCTCGTCCATGAGCAGCACCGGCGGGTTCGCGGCGAGCGCGCGGGCCACGCCGACACGCTGCCGCTGGCCGCCGGAGAGCTGGTGGGGGTAGCGGTCGGCGTACGTCGCCGGGTCGAGCCCGACGAGCTCCATCAGCTCGGTGGCCCGGGCGCGGGCGGTCGCCTTCGACTCGCCGTACAGCAGCGGCACGGTCATCACGTTGGTGACGATCTTCTGGTGCGGGAAGAGCCCGACCTGCTGGATGACGTAGCCGATGCCGCGCCGCAGCCGCACCGGGTCCTCGGCGGTGACGTCGCGCCCGTCGATCTCGATCCGGCCGGTGCTGGGCTCGATGAGCCGGTTGATCATCTTCAGCGTCGTCGACTTGCCGCAGCCCGAGGGCCCGACGAGGCACAGCAGCTCCCCTGCGGCGACCTCGAGGTCGAGCGCCTGCACGGCGACCGTCCCGTCGCCGTAGGTCTTGCCGACGCCCGAGAGCCGGATCATCGCGGTCCCGCCCGCAGGGCCGGTAGCGTCCATGCGCGTGACAGTACTGGCGGCGGCCGCACCCGCGCCCGCAGCCGAGCCGAGCTGCTACAGCCGGCTCACCAACGAGTGGTTCTGCCTCGACTACGTCCGTGACCGGCGCGAGGAGATCCTCGACGCCACCAGCCAGCACCTGTTGATCACCGTGCTGGCCGTCGCGCTCGGCGTCGCGCTGGCGGTGCCGCTGGCGCTGCTCGCACGGCGGCTGCCGCGGCTGGAGTCCTCGGTGCTGGGGCTCAGCACGGGGCTCTACACGGTGCCGTCGATCGCGCTCTTCCCGCTGCTCGTGCCGTTCACCGGCCTGACGATGACCACCGTCGTCATCGGCTTGGCGCTCTACGCGCTGACGGTGCTGGTCCGCGCGTTCCTCGAGGGGCTGCGCTCGGTCCCCGACGACGTCCGGGAGTCCGCGCGCGGCCTGGGGTACGGCGCCGGCCGGCTCCTCCTGCGCGTCGAGATGCCTCTCGCCCTGCCGGTGGTGATGGCCGGACTGCGGGTCGCGACCGTCTCGACGGTGGCCCTGACGACCGTCGGTTCGCTGGTGTCGTACGGCGGGCTCGGGAACCTGATCCGGGACGGCGTCACCACCAACTTCCGCGCCGAGCTGCTGACCGCCGCGGTGCTGTGCGTGGTCATCGCGTTCGTCCTCGACGCGCTCATCGTGCTCGCCGAGCGCCTGCTGACGCCGTGGACCCGGGCGGGCCGCACCACGCGCACGGGGAGGGCTGCTGCATGAGGGTGCTCCAGGACGCCTGGGACTTCCTGCTCGCCGCCGGCAGCTGGACCGGCGAGGGCGGGATGCTGGAGCTGCTGGTCCAGCAGCTGCTGCTGACCTTCACCGCCCTGCTGCTCGCGCTCGTCGTCGGCCTGCCGGTCGCGCTCGGCCTGGGCCACCTCGGCCGCGGCGGCTTCCTCGCGGTGAACATCTCCAACGTGGGCCGGGCCGTGCCGACCTTCGCGCTCCTCGCGGTGCTGGTGACGCTGGGCTGGCCCGGCACCGACTCGTTCGGTCCGTACGGCCGGGCCGGGGTCGCGACGCTGCTGGCGCTCACGCTCTTCGCGCTGCCGCCGATCATCACCAACGGCTACGTCGCGGTCCGGGAGGTCCCGGCGGACGTCCGCGAGGCGGCCGACGGGATGGGGATGACCGGCGCCCAACGGTTCTGGCGGGTCGAGCTGCCCCTCGCGCTGCCGCTGGTGGCCTCCGGCGTACGCCTCGCGCTCGTGCAGGTCTGGGCGACCGCCACCATCGCGGCGCTCGTGGCCGGGCCCGGGCTGGGGCGCGTGATCACCGACGGCTTCTACCGCAGCCAGTACGGCCAGGGCATCGCCGGCGCCGTCGTCGTCGCCGTCGTCGCGCTCCTCCTCGAGCTGCTCGCCGCCGGGGCGCAGCGCCTCGCCACCCGGGAACGTCGGGACCCCCTGGCTACTGTGTCGACGGGCCTTCACCCAGTCGGGTGACCCGCTTCTCCGGACACGCGCGGTGAGCAGAGCCGCGGGACACAGAAGGACGCACAGCCATGCAGGTACGACGCACCCTCGCCGCCGCGCTCGCGGCGGGATCGCTCCTCCTCGCCGGCTGTGCCGGCGACGACCTCGACGACACCACCGCCGACGACGACTCGACCCCGGCGGCCACCGCCGGCGGGCCGGTCAGCATCTCCGGCCAGAACTTCCCCGAGGCGACACTGGTCGCCTCGATGTACGAGCAGCTCCTCGCCGACGCCGGCTACGAGCCGACCGTCAGGCTAGTGGACTCCCGCAGCGTCTACATCGAGACGTTCCCGGGCGACATCGACGTCGTGCCGGAGTACGTCGGCGGCATCGTCAACGAGCTCAACGCTCGGAAGCTGGGCGACCGGGCCGAGCCGTTCACCGCCGGCGACGGCGAGGAGCTGGCCGAGCAGGGCGAGGACCTCCTCGACGCCGCCGGCATCACGCTGCTCGACGTCTCGGAGGCGACCGACACCAACGCCTTCTTCGTGACCCAGGAGTACGCCGACGAGAACGGCGTCTCGAAGCTCTCCGACCTCGAGGGCGAGTCGGTCGTGCTCGCGGCGGCCCCCGACTGCGAGGGCCGGCTGGACTGCGAGGGCGGCCTGGTCGACGAGTACGGCATCGACGTCACCAAGGTCCTGCCGCTGGGGTTCGCCAGCGACCAGACCTACCAGTCGGTGCTCGACGGCGAGTCCCAGCTCGGCCTGACCAGCACCACCGACGGCACGCTGGAGTCGCAGGGCCTCGTGGTCCTCGAGGACGACAAGCAGATCCAGCCGGCGCAGAACCTCGTGCCTGCCGTCGCCACCGACTTCCTCGAGCAGCACCCGGACGTCGAGGACCTGCTCGAGGGCCTGATGGACGCGCTGACCACCGAGAACCTGACCGAGCTCAACGGCCGCGTCGCGGTGGACCGGGAGAAGCCCGAGGACGTCGCCCGCGACTTCCTCGAGCAGGAGGGCCTGCTCTGACCCGGCCCTAGACCTCGTGCGGTCGCAGCTCCAGGGCCGCGGGTGCGACGGTGTCCAGGTCGATGACCGGCACGTCGATCCGCGGCCCTGCTGCTGTCCGGACGCGGGGGAGCGGCCCGCGGTGGGCGCGGACGTGCTCGACGACGGCGGCCGCGTCCTCGCGGCGGCCCTGCTCGACCAGCCACCCCACGAGGCGGTACGCCGGCGTCAGCCCGGAGTGCGTGAGCGACCGGTCGCCCCACAGCTCGACGACGCCGGCGTGCAGCAGCTCCCACCAGTCGTCGGGGCAGCCGGGCAGCTCGTCGAAGTAGCGGTGCAGGTCCCCGGCCAGGACCCGGTCGCGGAAGACCCGGAGCACCTCGGCCGAGCCGTGCGCCTCGACGCTGACCAGCGCCATCCGCTTGGTGGTCCACCGGTCGCGCAGGTCGGTCAGCGACGAGCGCTGCTGGGTGATGGAGCTGCCGTCGTGGCGGATCCGCCAGTGGTAGACCACCTCCGGCACGACCGCGAACCGCCGCGCCCGCAGGAACGCCTCGGTCGTCGTCGGCTGGTCCTCGTAGCGCACGCCCTCCGGCCAGGACAGCCCCGCGGACTCCCAGAAGTCGCGGCGGTAGAGCTTGTTCCACGCGAAGACGTCGCCCAGGAGCTCGGGGTGCTCCTCGATGGTGGACGCGCCGCGTTGCGCGTGCAGCCGGCGCATCCACGGTGGCTCGGCCAGCCCGCCGTCCTCCCAGCGCGCGACCGAGCCGGTCACCAGGTCGCTGCCCGTGCGCGCCAGCTGCCCCAGCAGCACGGCGTACGCACCGGGCGGCACGACGTCGTCGGAGTCCGCGAACGCCAGGACCTCCCCGGTGACGTGCCGCAGCCCCTCGTTGCGGGCCGCGCCCAGGCCCCGGTTCTCGGTGTGGACGACCCGCACCCGCGGGTCCCGGGCGGCGTACTCGTCCGCGATCGCGCCCGAGCCGTCCGGCGAGCCGTCGTCGACGACGAGGACCTCGAGCTCGAGCTGCCGTGAGGCCTGCGCCAGCACGCTGTCGAGGCACTCCGCGAGGTACTGCTCGACGTCGTACACCGGGACCACGACGCTCACCCGCGTCCGGCGCCCTGGCCGGCGCCGGGCCCACGGTCGCAGCTGCATGGGCCGACAGTAGTGAGCGATAGGCTCCCTGGTCGTGAGTGCCCCCGACGCCGTCCCCTCCGCACAGCAGCCTGCGGACCCGTCCGCCGTCGACCCCGCCGACTACCCCCGCAAGGTGCTCTTCGTCGCCGGCGCCGGGCGCAGCGGCACCAGCACGATGGCCGGGCTGATGCAGATCCTCGGCCTGCACGTGCCGCAGCCCGAGGTGGTCGCCGACGAGACCAACCCCAAGGGCTTCGGTGAGCCGGCCTGGGCCGTCGAGCACCACGACCGCCTCCTGAAGGAGGCCGGCGTCCAGGTCAGCGACTCGCGACCCGACGCGTGGTTCGAGACCGGCCGGGTCTCCACCCGCGAGAAGGAGCGGATCACCACCGCCGAGTGGCTCGAGTCGCACTTCGCGGTCAGCAGCGAGCTCGTCGTCAAGGACCCGCGCCTGGCGTGGTTCCTCTCCCTGTGGCGCGTCGCGGCCGTCCGCACCGGCGCCACCCCCGTCTTCGCCACGATGCTCCGGCCGCCGGCCGAGGTCGTCGGCAGCAAGCAGACCTACTACAAGAACCGCCTCGGCTCGGCCCACCTCGCGGCCTCGTGGCTGAACATGTTGCTCCACACCGAGCGCGCCACCCGCGGCTCGATCGAGGGCGGCGACGGCAGCGCGCGGGTCTTCGTGCGGTACGCCGACCTGCTCGACGACTGGACCAAGACCTGCATGCACGCCGGCGAGACGCTCGGCCTGCAGCACGTCCTCCACGCGCGCAGCGAGCAGATCCGCGACGGCCACCGCTTCGTCGACCCCTCCCTGCGCCGCGTCACCCAGTCGCTGGAGGACCTCGGCCTGCCGAAGCGGCTGCACGACCTCACCGCCGACACCTGGGCCGAGCTCAACAAGCTCGCCGACCCCGGCGGCGACACCCCCGACGTGCACCACAACCTCGACCAGCTGCGCGAGGCGTACGTCGAGCTCTACGAGGAGTCCGAGGCGATCTCGCGGTCCTCGGTGGTCGCCGCCGAGCAGGCCGTGCGCCGCGAGCTCAAGGGCCGCCCGAACGCCGGTCGCCCCGGTGGTGGCCCGGCCGCGGCCGCTCCCGCCGCGCCGGCCGGTGACCTCGCCGACCGCATCCCGCACGGCCTGCGCGCCGCCATCCCGCCGTCGGTCCGCCGCGGCCTGCGCAAGGCCGTCGGCAAGACGCGCCCGTGACTGCGCACCTCGGCCGCACCGGCCTGACCAACCTCGAGGGCCACACCGACTACGACATCACCTGGCCCTGGGCCCGGCCCGAGGGGCTGCGCCCCGGCACCACCGCCGTGCTGCGGGTCAAGGACGAGGCGCCCTCGCTGCCGTTCGTCCTGCCGCCGCTGCTGCGCGCCTGCGACCACGTGCTCGTCGTCGACAACGGCTCCACCGACGGCACGCCCGACGTCGTGCGCGAGACCGCCGAGCGGCACGGACGTCCCGACAAGCTCACGCTCACGTCGTACCCCTTCGCCGTCGCGCGCGCCGGCGCCGAGCACCTCGCCGTGCACGAGCTGTCGGTGCACTCGCTGTCGTACTTCTACAACTGGTGCTTCGCGCAGGTCGGCACCCGCTACTCGTGGAAGTGGGACGGCGACATGGTCCTGACCACCGAGGGCGAGGTGTCCATCGCCGACCTCGGCTGGCAGGTCGGCGACGTGCAGACGATCGTGCGGGTGCCGCGGCACCCGCTGTTCCTCGCCTCCGACTCCCTCGGCTACCTCGACCTCGGCCTCCGCAACGCCGAGGAGTGGGGCTTCCCGATCGGCCCGGACTTCGTCTACACCAAGGCCTTCGAGTGGGAGATCCGCACGACGCCGGAGGACGTCCGGTCGATCGGGCTGCCGTTCGGGCTGTGCGTGGAGCTCAAGTACCTCGACGGCGACGAGTTCGCCCACTGGACCGACCCGGCGTCGTTCGCCACGTCCTGGCGCAACAAGCGCAAGCGGCGCGAGTGGGAGGTCTTCAACGCGCTGCGCGACGGCACCGTCCCCGCCGGCGTCGTCCGGATCGAGGCCCCCGCCGGGCAGCACATCGTCGACCACGTCACCCACGAGTGGCTCCCGCGA
>NZ_JAANMS010000043.1 GCF_011250565.1 Nocardioides sp. IC4_145 | reverse complement strand
GGCAGGGGGTCGGGCAGGGCATCGCGCTCGCGCTGGCCTCCGGGGGGGTGTCGGTCGCGGTCGTGGGCCGGACGCCGGAGAAGCTCGAGGAGACCTGCCGGCTGGTCCGCGAGCGCGGCGCGGACGCCCACGCGATCGCCTGCGACGTCGCCGAGCTGGAGCGGCTCCCGGGTGTCGTCGCGGAGACCGTGGAGCGGTTCGGCCGCCTCGACGTCCTGGTCAACAACGCCTACGCGGGCGCGGTCGGCAAGAAGCTGCTCGAGGTGGACGACCACCTCTTCCAGAAGGGCTTCCGCACCGGCCCGTTCGCGGCGTTCGCGCTGATGCGGGCCGCCCACCCGCACCTCAAGGCGACTGGCGACGGCTCGATCATCAACCTCGTCACCTCGGCGATGGTGCGGTGGGACCCCACGACCTACGGCCCGTACGCCGCGGCGAAGACCGCGCTGCGCTCGCTGACCCGCACCGCGGCCGTGGAGTGGGCGCCCGACGGCATCCGGGTCAACGCGATCGCGCCGCACGCGCTCTCGCCGGGCCTGAAGTGGTGGACCGAGAACCACCCCGAGGAGGCCGCGGAGTTCGTCGCCTCCATCCCGATGCGTCGCATCGGCGACCCCGAGCAGGACATCGGCCGCGCGGTCGTGGCGCTGCTGGGGCCGGACATGCGGTACCTGACCGGCGCGACCCTGCCGCTCGACGGCGGGCAGGCGTTCTTCGGATGAGTGGGAGGACCACCATGGACGAGCTGGCCGACGTCGCTGCGATCACGCGGCTGAAGTACCGCTACCTGCGCTGCCTGGACACCAAGAGCTGGGCGGAGTTCGCGGACTGCTTCGCGCCCGACGCGACCGCGGACTACAACGGGCTGGTCTTCGACGAGCCGACGTCGCTGGTCGACTTCATGCGTCGCAACATGGGGGAGGGCGTGCTGACCATGCACCAGGCGCACCACCCCGAGGTCGACCTCGACCCCGACGACCCGGACCGCGCGAGCGGCACGTGGTACCTCCACGACAAGGTCATCGTCGACGCCTTCCGCTTCTCCCTCGAGGGCGGCGCGATCTACTCCGACCGCTACGTGCGCACCGTCGACGGGTGGCGGATCCAGCACACCGGCTACCGGCGCACCTTCGAGGTCGAGACGAACCTCGACGACCCGACGCGCACCAAGGTGCTCGGCCCCGAGGCGCGCGCCCGCGGCTGACCCGCCTCACCCGAAGGGACAGGTGCGCGCCGCGCTGAGCTGCGGTAGTGCGAGATGTGACACCCGGGCGCGCTTGGTCTCGAGTTCGTAACGAAGCGGCGAAGGAGCGCCCGGGCCCTTCCGTGCACCACCTCCGCAGTGGTCGGGTGACGCCGGCCGCGCCCCCGCGCGGCCTCTCGGAACCATCTCGGAGGAACACGTGAACAGACGCACCACGAGCGTCCTCGGCGTGGCCGCAGCCCTCGGGCTCGCCGCCGGCGCCGTCGCAGCACCGGCCACGGCGACCCCTGCCGCCGACCCGGACGCCACCACCCACCAGACGGCCGGCCAGGCCAAGGCCGACGACCGTCCCGACCCGCTCGAGACCAAGCGCCGCGCCGGCAAGGCCCGCGCCACCGAGCTCGTCGTCACCGGCCAGGTGAAGCCCCAGGACCGCGGCGGCTCGGAGGCCGTCAAGGTCGCGCCCGGCCAGTGGGTCGAGTACGGCACCCAGGAGACCGCTCAGCTGCTCTCCTTCCTCGTCGACTTCGGCGACCAGGTCGACCCGCGCTTCCCGGCCGAGGGCGCCGGCCCGCGGCACGGCCAGATCGAGGAGCCGGCCGAGGACGACAACAGCACCTACTGGCGCGAGACGTTCGACCGCTCGCACTTCATGGACATGTTCTTCCACGGCATGCCCGAGGAGGGCGGCGCGTCGTTCCGCCAGGTCTACGACGAGATGTCCTCGGGCCGCTTCGACGTCCAGGGCGACGTCAGTGACTGGGTGACCGTGCCGTACAACTCGGCCAGCTACGGCATGACCGAGTCGAACCAGGACATGACCCGCTTCATCTCCGACGCCGCCACCGCGTGGCTGGAGTCCCAGGAGGCCGCCGGCAAGTCCGACGCCGAGATCCAGGACTACCTCGAGCGCTTCGACGTCTGGGACCGCTTCGACCACGACGGGGACGGCGACTTCGCCGAGCCCGACGGCTACATCGACCACTTCCAGGCCATCCACGCCGGCGAGGGCGAGGAGGCGGGCGCACCCGAGTCGGCCATCTGGTCGCACCGCTGGGCGGTCCGCCCGACCGCGCCGGTCGGCCCCGACGGCGCCAAGCACGGCGGCGTCGAGATCGGTGACACGGGGATCTGGATCCGCGACTACACCACCGAGCCGGAGAACGGCGGCCTCGGGGTCTTCGCCCACGAGTTCGCCCACGACCTCGGCCTGCCCGACTACTACGACACCAACGGCGGCGAGAACGGCACGGCCTTCTGGACGCTCATGAGCTCCGGCTCCTGGCTCAGCCACGCCGACGACGACGCCATCGGCACCCTGCCCAACTCGATGGGCCCGCACGAGAAGCTGTTCCTCGGCTGGCTCGACCACGCCACCGTCCGCGCCGGGCAGTCCGCGCAGGTCAAGCTCGGTCCGGCCTACCACGCGACCAAGTCGCCGCAGGCCGTCCTCGTCAACCTGCCGAACGGCACCACCGAGACCGAGGTCGGCCCGGCCGCGTCCGGCAGCCGCTACCTCTACTCCGGCACCGGGGACGACCGGACCGCGACGGCCACCAGCCCCGCGTTCACGGTCCCCGAGGGCGCGACGCTGACCGCGAAGGTCGACTACCAGATCGAGACGGACTGGGACTACGCCTACGCCGAGGTCTCCACCGACGGCGGGTCGACCTTCACCCCGCTGGCGACCAACCTCTCCACCGACACCGACCCCAACGGCCAGAACGACGGCCACGGGATCACCGGCTCCTCCGAGGGCCAGTGGGTCGACCTGAGCGCCGATCTGGCGGCGTACGCCGGCGAGCAGGCGCAGGTCCGGTTCCGGATGTTCAACGACGCGGCGTACCACGAGCTCGGCCTGAAGGTCGACGACGTGGCCGTCGGCTCGGCGCTGACCACCGGCTTCGAGGACGGCGACGAGGCGTGGACGCGCGACGGCTTCGTGGCGGTCGAGGACGGTTCGTACATCGAGGAGTACACCCACTACTACCTCGCCGAGAACCGCCAGTACGCCGGCTACGACACCACCCTCGCCGAGGGCCCGTACAACTTCGGCTGGGGCGTCTCCGCGCCGGACCGGGTCGAGCGCTTCCCGTACCAGAACGGCATGCTCGTCTGGTACGTCAACGGCCTCTTCGCCGACAACAACACCAGCCAGCACCCCGGTGCTGGTGAGGCCCTCCCGGTCGACGCCGACGCGAGCGCGCTGCGCTGGTCCGACGGCACGCTCGCGCGCAACCGGATCGGCTCGTTCGACGCCACCTTCGGCCTCGGCCGCACCGACGCGATCAGCCTGCACCGCGAGACCGCCGGCGGGATGACCACGCTCGACGTGCCGTCGCGGCAGCAGTCGCCGGTCTTCGACGACAGCGACCCGGACCGCTACTACGACCCCGCCAACCCGCAGGGCAGCGTCCGCGTCGCCGGCAGCGGCACCACCATCCGCGTGGTGAACAGCAACGAGAAGCAGGGGTTCATGACCGTCCGGGTCAACTGACCTCCTTCTTCGCACGACCTCCACTGGGCGGGGCCCGGCGCGACGCGCCGGGCTCCGTCCGTTCCCGGTCCAGACCGGTCGGAGGTCGGTGTAACGGGCCGGGACGTCCGTGACAGGTGTCGGTCGAAGCACCTTCCGGAGCGCCGCCCGGCCTCGGTCCCCCTGTGGGGCCGGGCAGCGATCCACCAGGAGCGCACACGGTCGCCCGCCCTCGGTCCCCCCTGGAGGGCGGGCGTCCGTGTTCCCGCCTCGTCGCGGGCCCCCGGGAACACGGGGCGCCGAGCAGTGTTGTGCCTGTCGACGACGGGGTCGGCGTGGTTGTCCACAGCCGCGCCCCACCGACGGCGTCGATGTCGGCGGCGCGGGGGATGATCGTCGCGGACAAGACCCATGGACGACGAGACAGGAGGGGCCGTGTCCCAGTCGCCACTGCCGGACCTGGACGAGTCGATGGTGCAGCGTTCCTTCGACGCTGGCACGGTCACCCGGGCGCAGGAGTACGTCGGCCGCTTCGTCGACGACATCCGGCTGGTCGGCGCGGACGTGGACGAGGTCGTGGTGGCTGCGACCGTCGAGGGCTCGTCGCCCCAGCCCTACGAGGTCGAGCTGTGCGCGGTGCGGACCCCGAGCCGGTGGGAGCTCTACAGCGACTGCACCTGCCCCGTGGGGGTGGGCTGCAAGCACGGCGCCGCGCTGGCGCTGACCATCAGCCGGCAGAAGGCCGAGCAGGCAGGGCAGTCCGGGCAGGCCGGCGCCGGCCCGGCCTGGACCGAGCGACTCGGGCGGGTGCTCGACGAGCTCGACGCCGGCCCGGCCGACGGTCGCACCCAGGCGCTCGCGCTCGAGGTCTCGCTCGACCGACCCGAGGCGCGGCGCGACGCCTCCGCGCACCGACGCGCCCCGTCCTGGCAGGTCCGGGCGAGCCGGCCCTCGCTGCGGATGCGCCCCCTCGGCTCCGGTGCGCGCGGCAAGTGGGTCAAGCGCGGTGTCGGGTGGGACGAGCTGACCCGGGTGTCGTACTCCCGCACCCACGACCCCGACCAGCTCGCGCCGCTGCTGGAGCTGGCCGGGGCCCGGCGCTCGCCGTACTACTACGGCTCGGGCGAGTCACCCCTCGACGACTTCGGGCCCGGTCTTTGGGCGATGCTCGACCGGGCCCGTGCCGCGGGCGTGCAGCTCCGCGGCGGGGGAGGCCTGACCTCGGTGACCCTCGCCCCGCGACCGCTGTCGCTCAGCGCCGAGCTCAGCGCCGACGGCCCCGAGGAAGCCGACACCGGCGCCGCGCGGCTCGTGGTCGGCGTGTGGCACGACGACCGCTTCTGGACCGGTGACGAGCTGCTCGTGGTCGGCCAGCGCGGCCACGGCGTCGGCCTGCTCGACGAGGCCGCCGGGACGCTGGTCCTGGCGCCGCTGGACCGGCTGGTCCCCGAGCCGGTGCGGCGTCTGGTCGAGAACCCCGACCCGCTGCGCATCCCCGCCGACCAGGGCGAGCTCTTCGTCAGCACCCACCTGCCGCGGCTGCGCCGCCACCTGCCCGTCGCCTCGCGCGACGGGTCGGTGCCGGTGCCCGAGGAGCAGCCGCCGGCCCTGGTGCTCACCATCGCCTGGAAGGGACCCGGCACGGCCGAGGTCACCTGGGGCTGGTCCTACCGCACGGGCGACCACGAGGTCCGCGCGCCGCTCGACGCGGGCGCAGCGTCGAGGGCGGCACGACGTCACGACCGCGAACGCGCCCACCTCGACCGGCTCGACCTCGGCGCGACCGGCGACGAGCTGCTCCGCGGCGAGGACGGCGCGCTGGTCGCGAGCCAGCTGCTGCGCGGCAGCCGGCTGCTGACCCTCGTCGGCGAGGTGCTGCCCGACCTTCGCGAGGACCCGCTCGTCGAGGTCGAGGACGTCGGCATCCAGCCCGACCACCGCGCCGCCGAGGGCGAGCCGGAGATCCGGTTCGAGCTCGACGACCAGTCCGGCGAGGGCCGGGTCGACTGGCTGAACCTCCGGGTGGTCATCGACGTCGACGGCGAGGAGGTGCCGCTGTCCTCGCTCATCGAGGCGATCACCGAGGCGTTGCGCCACGACGAGGAGATGGTGTTCCTCCCCAGCGGCCGGCACCTGCCGACGGCCCACCCCGCGCTCACCCGCCTCGCCGAGGCGGTGCGGGCGGCCGAGGAGCTGTCGGAGCAGAAGGACCCCGACTCGATCGGTGTCGGCGCCGGCGACCTCGGCACGTGGGGCGAGCTGGCGGAGATCGGCGTCGTCGACGAGCAGGCCCGCCAGTGGGTCGAGGCGGCGCAGGCGCTGCGCGGCCTCACCACCCTGCCCGAGGTGGACCCGCCGGGCATGGTGAGCACGCTGCGGGAGTACCAGCTCCAGGGGTTCCGCTGGCTCGCCTTCCTCCACGACGCCGGGCTCGGCGGGATCCTCGCCGACGACATGGGCCTCGGCAAGACGCTGCAGACGCTCGCGCTGATCAGCCACGCGCGAGCCCAGGGAGCGGGACCCTTCCTGGTGGTCGCGCCCACGAGTGTCGTGCCGGGCTGGGTCCGCGAGGCCGCGACCCACGCCCCCGGGCTGGACGTCCGCGCGGTGACCGCCGGCCGCCGGCGCCGCGGCGAGGAGCTCAAGGACGTCATCGCCGGCGCGGACGTCGTGGTGACGACGTACACGCTGCTCCGCCTGGAGTCCGACGACTACGCCGCGATGCCGTGGGGCGGGCTGGTGCTCGACGAGGCGCAGCAGGTCAAGAACCACCAGGGCAAGACCTACCAGGCCGTGCGGCTCGTCGACGCGCCGTTCCGCCTGGCGCTGACGGGCACGCCGTTCGAGAACCGGCTGATGGAGCTGTGGTCGCTGCTCTCGATCGTGGCGCCCGGGCTCTACCCGCACCCGAAGAAGTTCGGCGAGATCGTCGCCAAGCCGGTGGAGAAGCAGGGCGACGAGGCCGCGCTGCGACGCTTTCGCACCCGGATCCGCCCGTTCCTGCTACGCCGCACCAAGGAGCTGGTCGCCGCCGACCTGCCGCCCAAGCAGGAGCAGGTGCTCGACGTGGCGCTGGGGGCCAAGCACCGCAAGGTGTACGACGCGCACCTGCAGCGCGAGCGCCAGCACATCCTCGGCCTGATCCAGGAGGACTTCGCCGCCAACCGGGTCGCGATCTTCAGCTCGCTGACCAAGCTGCGCCAGCTCAGCCTCGACCCGTACCTCGTCGACCCGGAGCTCGATTCGGTCGGCTCGGCCAAGATCGACCTGCTCGCCGACCACCTGCGCGAGCTGGCCGAGGAGGGCCACCGGGCGCTGGTGTTCAGCCAGTTCACCGGCTTCCTCGCGCGGGTGCGCGAGCGGCTCGACGTCGAGGGGCTGTCCTACTCCTACCTCGACGGCCGCACGCGGGACCGGGACGCAGCGATCGAGGGGTTCCGCAACGGCGACGCCTCGGCGTTCCTCATCAGCCTCAAGGCCGGCGGCGTCGGGCTGACGCTGACCGAGGCGACCTACGTCTTCGTCCTCGACCCGTGGTGGAACCCCGCCACCGAGGCCCAGGCCGTCGACCGGGCCCACCGGATCGGGCAGCACTCACCCGTCACTGTCTACCGCCTGGTCGCCACCGACACCATCGAGGAGAAGGTGATGGAGCTCAAGGCCCGCAAGGCCGCGCTCTTCGCCCAGGTGGTCGACGGCGACGGGGCCATGTCGGCCGCGGTCACCGCCGACGACGTCCGGGCGCTGCTGGAGGACTGAGGCGCTCCCGGGGCACGCCCTCAGCGGTCGACGACCTGCCGGCGGTCGTCCGGCAGTCGCCGGGTGCGGCCGGCGCGGTCGAGGTGCTCGAGCAGCGGGAGCACGACCCGGCGCGACGTGCCGAGCGCCTGCCGGGCCTCGCTGGTGGTGAACGGCTGCGGCAGCCCGCGCAACCGCTCGACCGCGAGGGCGTCCGCGCCGGGCAGCAGCACGACCGCGGGCGCGAGGCGGAGGAGTCGGCCGGCCTTGGCGGCAGCAGCGGTACGCCGCGGGTCGAGGCCGAGGGCGGCGAGCCGGTCGGCGGGGGGCGCCGCGAACGGCTCGTCGGCGAGGTCCGTCGCAAGCTCGGCCAGCGCGCGCTCGAGGTCTGCCGGCAGAGCCGGGCCTGCGTCCCCGACAACGACGCGACCGCGCTCGACGCGCCCGCCGTCCACGCGAGGCGCGACCGCCGCGACGACCGCGGCCGGCACGCCGAGCCGGTCGGCGAGCGCCGTTGCCGGCACGCCACGGTCGAGGGGGTGGGCCGCGTCGTGCTTGCGGACCGCTTCGGCGACCTCGCGGGCGAGGGCGGCGGCCCGGGCCGCGGAGACGAAGGTGCCGTCGGCGTCGACCGCGCCGTCGGGCAGGGGAGTGGTCGGGACCCCGAGGCGCTCGAGGAGGGCGGCCGCGACCAGGCCGCGACGGTCCAGCTCGCCGGCCAGGTCCGGCTCGTCGCCGACGGTCGCCAGCACCCGGGAGCGGGCGGCGGCGTCGCCGCGCCGGTCGAGCGGCGGCGGCTCGGGGTCGAGCACCCGCACGCCCCAGACGAGGCGCGACCCGGGGTCGCGGAGCAGCGCCCGGTCACCGACCCGCAGCGGCACCGCCCGCGGCAGCGCGAGCCGCACCAGCGCGCCCTCGTCGCCGGCGAGCGGCCGCGCCCGGACCGCGAACGACGCAGCCCCGACGTGCAGCACCGGTCGCTCCGGCATGCGTCCCTCCCCGGTCACCCGGACGTCGACCGTCGTCGCGGGGTGGAACGCGCCCGGCGTGACCAGCACGCTGTCGCGGTCGACCCGGTCGAGGCCGTCGCCGGTGAGGTTGAGGGCGACCCGGGCCACCCCGGCGGCCGCGTCGACCCCGGCGCCGAGCGACTGGACGCCGCGCACGCGGACCGGCGCGGCCGGGCCCCCGGACCACAGCTCGAGCGCGTCGCCACGGCGTACCGTCCCGGCCGGCAGCGTGCCCGTCACCACCGTCCCGGCGCCGGTGATGGTGAACCGGCGGTCGACCCACAGCCGCACGGCCGCGGCGGGGTCGGGCTGCGGCAGGCGGGCGACGAGGGCGGCGAGGTGCTCGCGCAGCTCGTCGAGGCCGGCGCCGGTGCGGGCGCTGACCGGGACCACGGGCGCGCCGACCAGCGAGGTGCGGTCGACCTCGGCCCGCGCGCGCTCGACCATCGGCGCGGGGTCGGCGAGGTCCGCGCGGGTGACCGCCACGACGCCGTGCGCGACACCGAGCGCGTCGAGGGCGGCGAGGTGCTCCGCGGCCTGGGGCATCCACGGGTCGTCGGCGGCGACGGCGAGCAGCGCCGCGGGGACGGGCCCGATGCCGGCGAGCATGGTGGTGACGAACCGTTCGTGGCCGGGCACGTCGACGAACGCGACCTGCTCGCTGCCGGTGTCGGTGGGCAGCTCGGTCCAGGCGTAGCCGAGCTGGATCGACAGCCCGCGGGCGCGCTCCTCGGCGAGCCGGTCGGGCTCCATGCCGGTGAGGGCGTGGACGAGGGTGGACTTGCCGTGGTCGACGTGACCGGCGGTGGCGACGACGTGCACGCTCAGGCTCCCGCGCCGGCGACACGGCGTACGACGGCGGCGACCCGTGCGTCGTCGGCCGGCTCGACCGCGACCAGGTCGAGGAGCAACCGGCCGCGCTCGACCCGGCCCACGACCGGGAGCTCGGCGTCGAGGCGCAGCGGCTCGGCCAGCGCGGCGGGCAGTGCGACCGCCGCGGAGGGCAGGTCGACCCCGGGAGCGCCGCCGCCGCCGACGGCCGCGGTCGAGTCGACCGCCTCGGCGCTCCCGCCGGGCACCTCGCCGATCGCCGCGGCCAGCGCCTCGGCCCGCGCCCGCAGGGCGAGCGGGTCCGCGGTCAGCGCCGCCGCGACCGGCGGCACGGGTCCGGTCAGGGTCGCCTCCAGCGCGGCGAGGGTGAGCTTGTCGACGCGCAGCGCGCGGGCGAACGGGTGTCGACGCAGCGACTCCACCAGGTCCGCGCGCCCCAGCAGCAGCCCGCACTGCGGGCCGCCCAGCAGCTTGTCGCCGGAGGCGGTCACCAGGTCGGCGCCCTCCTTCAGGGCAGCGGCCGCGCTCGGCTCGTCCGGCAGTCGCGGGTGCGGCGCGAGCAGGCCCGACCCGATGTCGGCGACGACCGGCACCGGCAGCGTCGCCAGGTCGCGGACGGGGACGGAGGAGGTGAAGCCGGAGACGAGGAAGTTCGAGGGGTGCACCTTGAGCACGAACGCGACGTCGTCGTCGATCGCGGCGTCGTAGTCCGCCAGCCGCACCCGGTTCGTCGTGCCGACCTCGCGCAGCCGCGCACCGACGGACTCGAGCAGCTCGGGGATGCGGAACCCGTCGCCGATCTCCACCAGCTCCCCGCGGGCGATCACGACGACGCGGCCGGCGGCCAGCGCGCAGGTGACCAGCGCCAGGGCGGCTGCGCCGTTGTTGACGACGTGCACCCCGCCGGCGTCCGGCACCGCCGCGGCCAGGGCGGCGATGGTGTCCCGGCCGCGCCGACCCCGGCGGCCGGTCGCGAGGTCGAGCTCGACGTCGGTCGCCCCGGCCGCGACGGTGAGCGCCTCGACGGCCGCCTCGGAGAGCGGCGCCCGGCCGAGGTTGGTGTGGACCACGACGCCGGTGGCGTTGACGACCCGCCGCAACGAGACGGCGTACGTCGGCAGCGCGGCGTGTGCCGTCGCCGCCACGTCCTCGGGCGCGACCTCGCCCGCGCGGCACCGCTCGAGCGTCTCGGCCACGACCCGCTTGACGATCGTGTCGCCCAGCCGCGTCCGCGGCTCGGCCAGGAGCGGGTCGGCCAGGACGGCGTCGGTGCGCGGCGTCCGTCGTCTCGGGTCGTCGCTGGGCACGGGGTCAGCATGCCCGAGACGGCCGAACGCCCGGCCGGGAGACCCGGCCGGGCGTTCGTGGTGCTGCCGTGGTGCTGCGGTGCCCCGAGGGGCTCGCGTCACTTCTTCTTGACGGTGACGGTGACCTTCGCGGTCGCCGCCTTCACGCTCGGGTTGTTGCCGTACTTCAGGGTCAGCTTGTTCTTGCCGACGGGCAGCTTGGCGATCTTGATGGAGGCCTTGCCGTTCTTGACGTTGGCGGAGCCGACCTTCTTCTTGCCCTTGAACGCGGTGACCTTGCCGGCGTTGACCGCACCGGCGTCGGCCTGGAGCGAGGTGACCTTGACGGTCGCCTTCTTGCCCTTCTTGACCGTCGCGCCCTTGGCCTTGAACTCCTTGACGCTCTGCTGGTTGAGCGTGATGGTGTCGACCGCGGCGGGCGTCGAACCCTCGACGATCGTGCAGGTGAGCGTGACCGAGTCCGCGGTGGCCGTCTTGGTGGCAAGCGAGAAGACGGTCGGGAGGAGGACGTCGTAGGCGCCGGGCTTCGGGGTCTGGAATGCACTGTTCTTGCCGGTGGCGTTCCACGTGGTCGTGCCGTCCTGGGTCACGAAGTCGCCGGCGAGCGGCACGGGCGCCTTCGAGGTGCCCAGCGTGAACCCGAAGTCGGGCGACTCGGCGCGCTCGATGCCCGCAGCGGTGAGCAGACCGGCGGCCTCAGGCGGAACGGTGGCGCTGGCGGTCACGTTGAGCAGACCGGCAGGGACGCCCGCGCCGGCCCAGTACTCCGGGACCGGGATGTCTCCGGTGACGGACAGCGTGAACGTGCCGGCGTTGATCGGGCCGGCGGCGCAGGTGTAGTCGTTGGTGACGGTCGCGGCCTGCGCCGTGCTCATGGTCGCGCCGACGAGGGCGGTGCCGGCGACGGCGACGGACGTGGTGGCCACGGCGAGGCGGCGGGCGAAGCGGTTGATCTGCATGAAGAAGGGTCCCTCCCAGGACGTATCCGAAGGCTGCTGCGCAGCAGCGCCCGTTGAGCGTAGACCTCCGACGTGAGCCCCGTCACCGAAGTGCCGGAAACTCTGCGTGGAGGAAGCGGGGATCCGGGAGAAGTTGGCGGAGGCGGACGGGAATCGAACCCGCCTGACCGAGATGCTCGGCCACTACGGTTTTGAGGACCGCGCCCGTCACCAGACGAGGAACGCCTCCGCGGCGATCCTAGGCGCTGGTCCCGGCGAGCGCCCTCCGGCGTCCCCGCGCGGCGACTTACCACGGGAGTCCCTCGCATACCGGGGTAGATCTACCCCGGTATGCGAGGGGGTCACCGGTTCACCGGTGACCCCGACAGACCCCCGCCGGCCGCCGACCACCACCGGCCCGCACGACACCGGACTACGGTCACTCCCATGACGACCTCGGTGGCGGCAGGGATCCGGCTGACGCAGTTCGCCTCGGGTGGCGGGTGCGCGTGCAAGGTGCCGCCCGGGGAGCTCGAGCGGGTGCTGGGCGACCTGTCGAGCGGGCGGACCGACCAGGACGCGAGCGGCGACCTGCTGGTCGGGCTCGACTCCGGCGACGACGCGGCGGCGGTGCGGATCGACGGCGAGCGGGCGGTCATCGCGACGACGGACTTCTTCACGCCGGTCGTCGACGACGCCTACGACTTCGGGCGGATCGCCGCGACCAACGCGCTGTCCGACGTCTACGCGATGGGCGGCGAGCCGCTGGTGGCGCTCAACCTGCTGGCGTGGCCGCGGGACCGGATCCCGTTCGAGGTCGCGGCCGAGGTGCTGCGCGGCGGAGCCGACGTGTGCCGCGCGGCCGGCGCGCACCTCGCGGGCGGGCACAGCATCGACGACCCCGAGCCGAAGTACGGCCTCGCCGTCACCGGGCTCGCCCACCCGGACCGGCTGCTGCGCAACGACGCCGCGCGCCCCGGCGTACCCCTCACGCTCACCAAGCCGATCGGCCTCGGCGTGCTCAACAACCGGCACAAGTCGACCGGCGAGGTCTTCCAGCACGCGATCGACGTGATGACGACGCTCAACCGCGACGCGTCCCGCGCGGCCGTCGGCGCCGGGCTGGCCGCGGCCACCGACGTGACCGGCTTCGGCCTGCTCGGCCACCTGCACAAGATGGCGCGCGCGAGCGGGGTGACCGCGGTGGTCGACGCGAGCGCGGTGCCGTACGTCGAGGGGGCGCGCGAGGCGCTGCGCGACGGGTTCGTCCCCGGCGGCAGCCGCCGCAACCTCGACTGGGTCCGCCCGTTCCTCGAGGCCGGCGTCGACGAGGACGAGCTGGTCCTCCTCGCCGACGCCCAGACCTCCGGCGGCCTCCTCGTCGCCGGCGAGCTGCCCGGCCACCCCGTCATCGGCGAGCTCGTGCCCGCCCGCGACGGCGTGACCGTGCAGGTGCGCTAGCCGCCGAGGATGGCGGTGAGCGCCTTGCGGTGCTTCGTGTAGGCCGCGCGGCCGGCGCGGGTGATGCGGTACGACGTCGTGCCCCCGCGGCCGCGGCCGTCCTTGCTGACCGAGACGTAGCCGGCCTTCTCCAGCGCCGACATCTGCTTGGACAGGTCGGAGTCGCTGACCTGCAGGTGCTCGCGCAGGAACGGGAACGTCACCGACGTCGCCGTCGACAGCATCGCCATCGCGGCCAGCCGCTTGGGCGCGTGGATGACCGGGTCGAGCTCCTCGAGCCCGCTGGTCACGAGAGCCGTTCCCGCACGCGCGCGGCGGCCGCGGCGTACGACTGCTCGTGCAGCCAGAGCCCGACCGTCGCGAGCACGAACATCAGCGCCGAGGCCCAGCCCCAACCGGCTTCCTTGCCGGTCCACCACACGGCGGCGAAGACGAGCGCGACGCCGACGAAGTAGATCGCGAACATCGGGCCCATCCCGCGCGGCGCACGCCGCAGCATCGACGGCATCGCACCGCGGTAGCGGGCGTACCACCCGCAGAACGCGCCGAGCGCCACCAGCAGCACGACGAGCAGGGCGACCGCGACGGCGAGGTTGACGTCGGTCAGGCCCTGCAGGCCGGTCATCCCGGCGAACCAGGCACCGGCCGCGGGGTAGTACCACCACGGGGTGGGCGGGTAGTCGACGTACGGCGCGGCCTCGGCGCGCTCCAGCTCGCGGAGGAGGTCTGCGTCCTGGTTGCTTTCCATGTTGGAAAGTGAACCAGTCACTTTCCGGATTGGCAAGTGGTCGAGCCGACATGCCGAGGGGGAGGAGGAGATTGGTTGTCGGCGGACGGGGGTACTGTCGCCAGACCGAGGGAGGGTGACCGTGGCGAAGACGAACCTGGGATGGCCGGTGCTCCGGCAGCTCCTCGGCTCCGACGTGCTCGGCCGCGGCGTCGCCGCCCGGTCGAAGCAGACCGACGCGACCACCGCCCGCACCGAGACCGCGGACCGGGTCGCCAAGAGCGTCTGCCCCTACTGCGCGGTCGGGTGTGCGCAGAAGATCTTCGTCAAGGACGAGCAGGTCATCCAGATCGAGGGCGACCCCGACAGTCCGGTCAACCGCGGCCGGCTGTGCCCGAAGGGCGCGGCCAGCAAGAACCTCGTGACCAGCGAGCTGCGCCAGACCAAGGTCCGCTACCGCCGCCCCTACGGCACCGAGTGGGAGGACCTCGACCTCGACGTCGCGATGGAGATGATCGCCGACCGGGTCGTCAAGGCGCGCAACGACACCTGGCAGGAACTCGACGACCAGGACCGCAAGGTCCGGCGGACGATGGGCATCGCCAGCCTCGGAGGGGCGACCCTCGACAACGAGGAGAACTACCTCATCAAGAAGCTCTTCACCGCGATGGGCGCCATCCAGATCGAGAACCAGGCGCGGATATGACACTCCGCCACGGTCCCCGGTCTGGGGACCTCGTTCGGGCGCGGCGGCGCCACAGGCTTCCTGCAGGACCTGTCCAACGCTGACTGCATCGTCATCCAGGGCTCCAACATGGCCGAGGCCCACCCGGTGGGCTTCCAGTGGGTCATGGAGGCGAAGGCCCGCGGCGCGAAGGTCATCCACATCGACCCGCGGTTCACGCGGACCAGCGCGCTCGCGGACACGTTCGTGCCGCTGCGCGTCGGGACGGACATCGCGTTCCTCGGCGGGATCATCAACTACGTCCTGACCAACGAGCTCGACTTCCGCGAGTACGTCGTGGCGTACACCAACGCCGCCACCATCGTCAGCGACGAGTACGCCGACACCGACGACCTCGACGGGCTGTTCTCCGGGTTCGACGCGGAGACCCGCACCTACGACCCGCAGTCCTGGCAATACGCCACGCAGGAGGACGAGGGCGGGGACCGCCAGGACCACGAGACCCAGCGGGAGACCGCCTCGGGCATGCAGCACGAGACGCACGGCATGAGCGTCAACGACGACGTGCTGCGCGACGAGACGCTGCAGCACCCCAACTGCGTCTACCAGGTGCTGAAGCGGCACTTCGCCCGCTACACCCCCGAGGTCGTGGCGAACACGTGCGGCGTGAGCGAGGAGCAGTTCCTCGAGGTCTGCCGGGCCTGGACGCAGAACTCCACCCGTGACCGCACGACCGCGCTGGTCTACAGCGTCGGCTGGACCCAGCACAGCGTCGGCGTGCAGTACATCCGCACCGGCGCGATCCTCCAGCTGCTGCTGGGCAACATGGGCCGCCCCGGCGGCGGGATCATGGCGCTGCGCGGCCACGCCAGCATCCAGGGCTCCACCGACATCCCGACGCTGTTCAACCTGCTGCCCGGCTACCTGCCCATGCCGAACGCGGAGGAGCACCAGAGCCTCGACCAGTGGATCGACGCGGTCCGCAACCCGGGGGCGAAGGGCTTCTGGTCCAAGGCCGACGCCTACGGCATCAGCATGCTCAAGGCGTGGTGGGGCGAGCACGCGACCGCCGAGAACGACTTCTGCTACGACTACCTGCCGCGCATCACCGGCGACCACGGCACCTACCGCACCGTGCTCGACATGATCGACGGCAAGGTGAAGGGCTACTTCCTGCTCGGGCAGAACCCCGCCGTCGGCTCCGCGCACGGCAAGGCTCAGCGCCTGGGCATGGCCAACCTCGACTGGCTGGTCGTGCGCGACCTGTTCGAGATCGAGAGCGCGTCGTTCTGGAAGGACTCCCCGGAGGTCGAGACCGGCGAGATCGTGCCCGAGGAATGCCGCACCGAGGTCTTCCTCATGCCTGCCGCCTCCCACGTGGAGAAGGAGGGCACGTTCACCCAGACCCACCGGATGCTGCAGTGGCGCGAGAAGGCCGTCGAGCCGCCGGGCGACTGCCGCAGCGAGCTGTGGTTCTTCTTCCACCTCGGCCGGATGATCCGCGAGCGGCTCGCCGACTCCACCGACGAGCGCGACCGGCCGTTGCTGGACCTCACCTGGGACTACCCGCTGCTCGGGGAGACCCAGGACCCGGACGCCGAGGCCGTGCTCGAGGAGATCAACGGCTTCGAGGTGGCCACCGGGCGACCGCTGTCGACGTTCACCGAGATGGCCGACGACGGCTCGACCGCGGGTGGCTGCTGGATCTACACCGGCGTCATGAAGGACGGCGTCAACCAGGCCGCCCGCCGCAAGCCCGGCAACGAGCAGGACTGGGTCGCGGCCGAGTGGGGCTGGACCTGGCCGGCCAACCGGCGCACGCTCTACAACCGCGCGTCGGCCGACCCCGAGGGCCGCCCGTGGAGCGAGCGCAAGGCCTACGTCTGGTGGGACGAGGAGCAGCAGCGCTGGACCGGCCACGACGTGCCGGACTTCGAGGTGACCAAGCCGCCGTCGTACCGGCCGGACGAGGGCGTGGACGGCATCGCCGGGATCGCGGGCGACGACCCGTTCATCATGCAGGGCGACGGGAAGGGCGGCCTGTTCGTGCCGCAGGGCCTCATCGACGGCCCGCTGCCGACGCACTACGAGCCGGTCGAGTCGCCCTTCCGCAACCCGATCTACGGCCAGCAGGCCAACCCGACGCGCAAGGAGTACCCGCGCCAGGACAACCGGATGAACCCCAGCCCGCCCGAGGACGGCAGCGAGGTCTTCCCCTACGTGTTCACCACCAGCCGGCTGACCGAGCACCACACGGCTGGCGGGATGAGCCGGTACGTCGCCCGGCTGGCCGAGCTCCAGCCGGAGATGTTCGTCGAGATCAGCCCCGAGCTGGCCGCCGAGCGGGGGCTGGAGAACGGCGGCTGGTGCCACGTGGTGACCGCCCGCGCGGCGATCGAGGCGCGGGTGCTCGTGACCGAGCGGATGACCCCGCTGCGCGTCGAGGGGCGCACCGTGCACCAGGTGTGGCTGCCCTACCACTGGGGCACGGGTGGCCTGGTGACCGGCGACTCGGCCAACGACCTGCTGGGCATCTCGCTCGACCCCAACGTCCTGATCCAGGAGAGCAAGGTGGGCACCTGTGACGTCCTTCCCGGCCGCCGACCGACCGGCCGCGCGGTGGTGGACCTCGTGACGACCTACCAGCAGCGGTCCGGGGTCTACGACGACCACACGGTCCCGATCGTCACCACCGGCCCGGGTGCCGCGGGCGACGACGAGGGCGACCCGACCGGCGGGGGAGGAGGGGCCGAGTGAGCTGGACGATCAGCGAGAACTCCTTCTGGGGGCCGCTCGACCCGGCGGCCGACGCCGGCTACGACGAGGACCGCCCCAAGCGCAAGGGCTTCTTCACCGACACGAGCATCTGCATCGGCTGCAAGGCGTGCGAGGTCGCGTGCAAGGAGTGGAACGACGTCCCGTCGGACCACTTCGACATGACCGCGACGTCGTACGACAACAGCCACTCGCTCAACGCCAACCAGTGGCGCCACGTCGCCTTCATCGAGCAGCCCAAGCGGCTGGTCACCGAGGGCGAGGGCCAGGACACCGGCCTGCGCGGCACCGTCGACCTCGGCATGCCGACCGTGCCACCGACCGGCGCGGCCGAGCAGCTGGCCAACGGCGCCGACGACCGACCGGACTTCCGCTGGCTGATGTCCTCCGACGTCTGCAAGCACTGCACGCACGCCGCCTGCCTCGACGTGTGCCCGACGGGGTCGCTGTTCCGCACCGAGTTCGGCACCGTCGTCGTGCAGGACGACATCTGCAACGGCTGCGGCTACTGCGTGCCGGCCTGCCCGTACGGCGTGATCGAGCGGCGCAAGGCGCCCGACGGTGCCAAGAACGTCGGCATCGCGCAGAAGTGCACGCTCTGCTACGACCGCCTCGACGCCGGCAAGACACCGGCGTGCGCGCAGGCCTGCCCGACCCAGTCGATCCAGTACGGCGACGTCGAGGAGCTCCGCGAGCGGGCCAACAAGCGGGTCGAGCAGCTCCACGAGGCCGGAATCATGGACGCCCGCCTCTACGGCAACGACCCCAACGACGGCGTCGGCGGCACCGGCGCGTTCTTCCTGCTGCTCGACGAGCCGGAGGTCTACGGCTTCCCGCCGGACCCGGTCGTGACGACCAAGGACCTCCCGGCGATGTACAAGCACGCCGTGGCCGCCGCCGGGGCGCTGCTCGCCGGCGCCGCGGTCGCGTTCCTCGGGAGGCGACCGTGACCACCGGCCGACCCACCGGTCCCGAGGGCGACCCCACCGAGGGCGCCGGGACCCAGGACCAGGTCAACGCCGCCAGCGACCCGCTCGGCGCCGACGGGTCGAACGCCGTCGGCCGCGACGGTCCGATCGACGTGCGCTCGCAGACGACCGCGACCGTCGGCACCCGCGGCGGTCGCCGGGGGAGCGGCGAGGGCGGCCGTGGTCGGCGCCGCGGCGGCGGGCGGCGCGGCGGGGACCGCTCGATGGTGCCGGAGGCGGAGTTCACCTCCTACTACGGCCGGCCGATCGTCAAGCCCTCCCCGTGGGAGGCCGACATCCCGGCGTACCTCTTCGCCGGCGGGCTCGCCGCCGGCTCCTCGATCCTCGCCGCCGGCGCGGACCTGACTGGTTGGCCGGCGATGCGCCGCTCGGGCCGGTTCGTGTCGCTCGGCGCGCTCGGGTTCTCGATGGTCGCGCTGGTGCACGACCTCGGCACGCCGAGCCGGTTCTACAACATGCTGCGGGTCGCCAAGCCGACCTCGCCGATGTCGATGGGCACGTGGATCCTCTCCGCGTACGGCGCCTTCGCCGGCGCGGCCACCGCCGCCGAGGTGGGCCGGATGGTGCCGCGCCGCTGGGTGCCGCGCGTCCTGCACCGTCCGCTGGACCTCCTGCCGTACGCCGACCGGCCGGCCGGCGTGCTCGCCGCCGTCGTCGCGCCCGCGGTCGCCTCCTACACCGCCGTGCTGCTCTCCGACACCGCGACGCCGTCGTGGCACTCCGCCTACCGCGAGCTCCCCTTCGTGTTCGTCGGCTCGGCCGCGGCCGCTTCCTCCGGGATGGCGATGATCACCGCCCCGGTCGCCGAGGCCGGGCCCGCCCGCCGGCTCGCCGTCGCCGGCGCGGCGTTCGAGCTGGTGATGGAGCACCGCATGGAGCAGACGATGGGCATCACCGCCGAGCCGCTCCACGAGGGCAAGGCCGGTCGGCTCATGCGGGCGTCCAAGGCGCTCACCGTCGCCGGCGCGGCCGGGACGCTCCTCGCGGGCGCGCGCCGCAGCCGGGCGTTGTCGGTGCTCTCCGGGGCCGCGCTGATGGTGGGCTCCGCGTGCACCCGGTTCGGGGTGTTCGAGGCCGGCCAGGCCTCGGCCATGGACCCGAAGTACACCGTCGTCCCCCAGCGCGAGCGGCTCGAGCGCGAGGGTCCGGTCCGCCACCCCTCCGCCACCACCGCTGGTTGAGCAGCAAAGGCACCTCCGCTGGTGGAGCAGCGAAGGCCCGCTCAGGGCCTGAGCGTGTCGAGACCCCGTGACGTGCCCACGACCGCAACCACCCCCACAGATGGTCAAATCCCGACCCGATGACGGTGCCCTCACCGCCGATCGGGCACCGTATGTGCATGACGACCGTGACTCGGGACGACCTGACGACCGCCCCGCCCGCGTCGGCGGACACCTCGGGGCCCGGCTCGGGGAAGGCGGTCGAGAAGGTCTACCCAGGCGGGTTGACCGCGGCGCAGGTCGAGGAGATCGGCCGTGAGCTCGACGCGATCCGCCAGGAGGTCCTCGACGACCGCGGCGAGGTCGACGCGGCGTACATCCGTCGGGTGATCCGCGCCCAGCGCGCCCTCGAGCTCGGCAGCCGCGTGGTGCTCATCGCGGCGAGCCGCAACAAGCTGGCCTGGCTGGTCGGCACCGTCGGCCTGGCCACGGCCAAGGCGCTGGACAACATGGAGATCGGCCACAACGTCCTGCACGGCCAGTGGGACTGGATGCGCGACCCGAAGATCCACTCCTCGACCTGGGACTGGGACCACGCCTCGCCGGCGGAGCAGTGGAAGCGGGCGCACAACGAGGAGCACCACCGCTACACGAACATCCTGGGCCGCGACAACGACCTCGGCTACGGCATCCTCCGCGTCGACGAGGCCCAGCAGTGGCGCCCGCGGCACCTGATCCAGCCGGTGTGGAACTTCGTGACCGCCTGCATCTTCGAGTACGGCATCGCGATGTACGACCTCGACTTCGGCGAGCACCTGCGCGAGAAGCGCAAGATGTCGCCGGAGAAGCGCGAGGAGGTCAAGGCCGCGCTGCACAAGGTGCGCAAGCAGGTCACCAAGGACTTCGTCGTCCACCCGGTCCTCAGCGGCCCGGGCTGGAAGGCGACGCTCACGGCCAACGCCGTCGCGACGCTGGCCCGCAACGTCTGGAGCCACTCGGTCATCATGTGCGGCCACTTCCCGGAGGGCGTCGAGACCTTCGAGGAGGCCGAGCTCGACGAGAACGAGACCCGAGCGCAGTGGTACCTGCGCCAGATGCTCGGCTCGGCGAACATCTCCGGCTCGAAGTTCATGCACCTGATGACCGGCAACCTGTCCCACCAGATCGAGCACCACTGCTTCCCCGACCTGCCGAGCCGGCGGTACGGCGAGATCGCGCCGCGGATGCGGGAGATCTTCGACCGCTACGGCCTCTCCTACAACGCCCGCCCGCTGCCGCAGCAGGTCGCCAGCGCCTGGCACAAGGTCGTCCGGCTGTCCCTGCCCAACGGCTGGCTCGCCGAGACCAACCGCCGCAACCTCGGTCGCCAGCTGCGCAAGCTCGCCGGCCCCGAGCCGGCCGCCCTGCCTGCCTGAGCCGTCCCACCTCCGGTCGACCCCACCGCCGCGGCGGCGAGCTCACGCCCAGCCGGGGCCGCCTGCGGGCCGGTTCCTCAGCACTCGGCGCCGCTGGTCGGGCAGGCGGGCCGGGGTGACCGCCACGGTGCCGGGCACGACGACCTCGGCGTCGACGGCGAGGAGCAGCTCGCCCGACCCGTGACGAGGGCGGTACGCCGCCAGCGCGGCCAGCACGCGACCGCCCCGCTCGCCGGTGACCGGGTCGACGTCGACCACGGCGCAGCGCGGCACGCGGGAGGTGACCCGCACGCGGGCCGGCCCGAGGTCGACCTCCGCGCCGACCCAGGAGTCCTCGGCGTGCGGCTCGTCTGACTCGACCACGAACGTCGGCCGGAACCGCGCGGCCAGCCCGTCGAGCGTCCGCGCGTCGGCCGGCAGGCCGAGCCGCTCGGCCAGCGCGCGGAGCGTGCCGGTCGAGACGATCGTGACCGCGCCGGCGTACACGACCCCGCCACGTGGTGCCGCCGCCAGCCGCACGGGCTTGCCCAGGTAGGACGACGCCAGCGCGGAGTGCGGACCGTCGAGCAGGTCGAGCGTGACCGGGCCGCCCCAGTAGTCGCAGGTCAGCGACTCCCCGGACGGCACGGCCGGGCCGGACACGACCTCCCCGGTCGGGAGGGTGAGCGCGAGCCCGTCGGTGGACGCCACCGCCGAGACGGCGACGAGCGACGGGTGCTGCACGGTGCGCAGCACCCGTCGCTGGTCGACGTCGACGAGGCACCAGGCCCGGTCGCCGACGGGTCCGGACTCGTCGAGCCGGACCGCGTCGTACGACTGGTGCCGGGTGCCCTTGACCGGCGCGAAGCCGGCCCGGACCACCCGCGGGGCGGGCGTCAGGGCAGCGGGTCGACTTCCGCGTGGTCCCCGACCGTCGCGGCGAGCGAGCGCAGGTGGAACGTCGCGTCGCCGAGCAGGTGGTCGAGGAAGGTGAGCCGGCTGGTGTAGGCGCCGATGGAGTACTCCGCGGTCATGCCGATGCCGCCGTGGAGCTGGATCGCCTCCTGGCCGATGTGCCGACCGGCCCGCGCGACCTGCAGCGACGCGCGCTGCGCGGCCTCGGCGATCTCCGCCGGCGACCCGGAGGCCACGACCATCGTCGCCCAGACCGCGAGCGACTTGGCCAGCTCCAGCGAGATGTACATGTCCGCGGCCCGGAACGTCAGCGCCTGGAAGGTGTTGAGGGTGACGCCGAACTGCTTGCGCGAGGTGAGGTACGCCGAGGTGGTCCGCAGCGCGGTCTCCATCGCGCCGACCGCCTCGTTGCACGCCATGATCCGCGCCAGGTCGGTGACGGTGGCGATCGAGGCCGCGACGTCCGCGCCGGGCTCGCCGAGCGGGGTCGCGGGCGTGCCGTCGAAGGTCACCTTCGCCGCGCGGCCGCCGTCGTGCGTGGCGTACCCCGTCCGCGTCATGCCGGCGGCGTCCCCGCTCACGAGGAACAACCCGGTGCCGCCGGAGGGCAGCATCGCGCTGACCACGAGCACGTCGGCGCGCGCGCCCTGGACGACCGGCTCCTTGGCGCCGGTCAGCGTCCACGAGCCCCCGTCCTCGGCAGCGGTCGTCGCGGTCGCGTCGTTGGTCCACCGGCGGCCGGGCTCGGCGAGCGCCGGGGCGAGCACGCTCTCGCCGGCGCTCAGCGCCCCGAGCACCTCGGCGCGCTGCTCGGCGGTGCCGACCGCGCTGACCAGGCCGCCGGCCCACACGACCGAGGCGAGGTAGGGCTCGGGCGCGACCACGCGGCCGAGCTCCTCGGCGACGATCGAGATCTCGACCGGGCCGGCGCCGACGCCGCCGTCGTCCTCGCTGAAGGGCAGGCCGAGCAGGCCCATCTCGGCCAACCGGCCCCACTGCGCCTCGTCGAAGCCGGGGTCGGCCGCGACGGTCTGCCGCCGCTGCTCGTAGTCGGAGTAGGCCTTGCCGACCAGGCCGCGGACGGCCTCGCGCAGCGCCTGCTGCTCCTCGTCGTAGGTGAAGTCCATGTCGAAGTCCTTCCCGTCCCGCTCAGAGACCGAGGATCGTCTTGGCGATGATCTGGCGCTGCACCTCGTTGGAGCCGCCGTAGATCGAGGCCTTGCGGAGGTTGAGGTACGCCGGGGTGGCGCGGCGCGACCACCACGGCAGGTCGGAGTCGTCCCCGGCGCCGGAGGCCAGCGAGGCCGGGCCGGCGAGGTCGACGACCAGCTCGGAGACCGCCTGCTGCAGCTCGGTGCCCTTGAGCTTCAGCACCGACGAGGCCGGGTGCGGCCTGCCGTCGGCGGAGTGCGCGACCACGCGCAGCGCGGTCAGCTCGAGGGCGAGCAGCTCGTTCTCCAGCTCCGCGATCCGGCTGGCGGTGAGCACGTCGTCCAGCTGCCCGGTCTCGCGCGCCCAGTCCTTCGCCTGCGCCAGCACGCGCTTGGTCGCGCCCACGGGGGCGACGCCGACGCGCTCGTTGCCGAGGAGGAACTTGGCCTGGGTCCAGCCGGAGTTCAGCTCGCCGACCATGTTCCCGACCGGGACGCGGACGTCCTCGAACCAGACCTCGTTGACCTCGTGGCCGCCGTCGATGAGCTCGATGGGGCGGACGGTCAGGCCCGGCGAGGTCATGTCGATGAGCAGCATCGAGATGCCGGCCTGCTTCTTCACGTCCGGGTCGGTGCGGACCAGGGTGAAGATCCAGTCGCCGTACTGACCCAGCGTCGTCCACGTCTTCTGCCCGTTGACGACGAACTCGTCGCCGTCGCGGACCGCGGTGGTGCGCAGCGAGGCCAGGTCGGAGCCGGCGTCGGGCTCGGAGAAGCCCTGGGACCACCAGATGTCGAGGTTCGCCGTCGCCGGCAGGAACCGCTCCTTGATCTCCTGGGAGCCGAAGTGCGCGATCACCGGACCGATCATCGAGGCGTTGAACGCGAGCGGCGCAGGGACGTCGGCGCGCTGCATCTCCTCGTGCCAGATGTGGCGGCGCAGCGGGGACCAGTCCTTGCCTCCCCACTCGACCGGCCAGTTCGGGACCGCGAGGCCGTGGGCGTTGAGCACCCGCTGGCTCTCGACGATCTGGTCCTTGGTCAGCTCGCGGCGGTTCGCGACGGCGTCGCGGATCTCCTGCGGGACCTCGGTGGTGAAGAACGTCCGCATCTCGTCGCGGAACGCGGCGTCCTCGGCGGACAGCTCCAGCTGCATCGGCAACCCTCCCGGCTCGGCGGCAACGGTCGTCCGACCGCGCGCAGGCCACCGTAGCCGGGGGCACCGACCGGGCGCGTCGTGCCGGGCGCCCAACAGCGCCGGTCAGCGGGTGTCCGGGGAGCGGTCAGCCGATGTCCACCAGCCACTGGACGCCGTACCGGTCCTCCAGCTGGCCGAACACGTCGCCCCACATCTGCTTCTCCAGCGGCACGTGCACCTCACCGCCGTCGGCCAGCGCGTGGAACCACCGGGTCAGCCGCTCCTCCTCGTCCCCGCTGAGCGCGATCGTGACGGTCGCGTCGCCGGGGGTGAGCGTGGTGCCGGGCGGCAGGTCGGAGGCCATGAACATCAAGCCCTCCTCGGTGCGGAGCATCGCGTGCATGACGCCGTCGGCGCCGTCGCCCTCCACGCCGTACTCGCCGAAGGTGTTCATCGTCAGCTCGCCACCGAGCACGGACTGGTAGAAGGTCATCGCCTCGCGGGCGGTGCCGTCGAAGTGGAGGTAGGGGCTCAGGTTCAGGTTCATGCCGGGTGGACCGGCGACGACCCCCGGACTCATCGTTGGCCCCGTCGGGGAGGATGGGCGCATGGTCTCCCCGCAGCGCAGCATGGACTCACGCACCCTCGGGCGCACCGGTCGCGACGTCTCCGTCGTCGGCCTCGGCACCTGGCAGCTCGGCGCCGACTGGGGCGAGGTGAGCGAGGCCGACGCCCGCGCCGTGCTCGAGGCGTCGGTCGAGGCCGGCGTGACGTTCTTCGACACCGCCGACGTGTACGGCGACGGCCGCAGCGAGCAGGTCATCGGCGCGTTCCTGCGCGACCACGACGGCATCACGGTCGCGACCAAGATGGGCCGCCGCGTCGACCAGGTCCCCGAGAACTACCGCCTCGACGCGTTCCGCGAGTGGACCGACCGGTCCCGCCGCAACCTCGGCGTCGACACCCTCGACCTGGTGCAGCTGCACTGCCCGCCAAGCGCGACGATCGAGGACGACGCGACGTACGACGCCCTCGACGCGCTCGTCGCCGACGGCGCCATCGCGGCGTACGGCGTCTCGGTCGAGACCGCCGACCAGGCGCTGGCCGCCATCGCCCGCCCGCACGTCGCCAGCGTCCAGATCATCCTCAACGCCTTCCGGCTCAAGCCGCTCGACCGCGTGCTGCCCGCTGCGCAGGAGGCCGGCGTCGGGATCATCGCGCGCGTGCCGCTCGCGTCCGGCCTGCTGTCGGGCAAGTACGACGAGTCCACGACGTTCGCCGACGACGACCACCGCACCTACAACCGCGACGGCAGCGCCTTCGACAAGGGCGAGACGTTCTCCGGCGTGGACTTCGCGACGGGCGTCGCCGCCGCGCGAGAGTTCACCGCGCTGACCCGCGAGCACGGCCCCGACGACGCCACCGCCGCGCAGGTCGCGCTCGCGTGGGTGTGGCAGCAGGCCGGCGTCACCACCGTGATCCCCGGCGCCCGCAACCCGGAGCAGGCCCGTGCCAACGCGGCCGCCGGCGCGCTCCCGCCGCTGTCGCCGGAGCTGCTCGACGGGGTGCGCCGGCTCTACGACGCCTCGTTCCGCGACGCGGTCCACGACCAGTGGTGACCCTGTTCCGGGCGCCGCTGCTGCTGGGCGCCCTCCTCGCGCTCGTGGTGGGCCTGGGCGCCTGCGCCGACGACACCAGCGAGATCCAGCGGCTCATCGAGGGCGACACGACGGTGGTCGACGTCCGCACTCCCGAGGAGCACGCCGCCGGCCACGTCGAGGGCGCGATCAACATCGACCTCGCGGCCGACGACTTCCGCGAGCGGGTCGACGAGCTGCCGCGCGACACCTACTACGTCGTCTACTGCGCGTCGGGCTCCCGGGCCAGCCGCGCCGTGGCGATCATGCAGTCGCTCGGGTTCGGCAGCGTCGTCAACGGCGGTGGGTACGACTCGCTCGCCGAGCTCGGCGTGTCGACCACCTCGTGATCGCGTGATCCTCGCGTCGTCGGTGGCGGTCCGCTGCGACTACTTCGACACCGGTCGGTGCCGCTCCTGCGCGCTGCTCGACCAGCCCTACGAGGCGCAGCTCGCCGACAAGCAGCGCGAGGTCGCCGCGCTGCTGCCGACGCCGGCCGCGGGGTGGTCGGAGCCGGTCGCCTCGGCGCCTGCAGAGTTCCGCAACAAGGCGAAGATGGTGGTCGGTGGGACGGCCGCTGCGCCGACGCTCGGCATCCTCGACGAGACCTTCGCCGGCGTCGACCTGCGGGAGTGCCGGCTCCACACGCGCGGTCTCCACGACGCGCTGCCGGTGCTCGCCGAGTTCATCGGCCGCGCCGACCTGGCGCCGTACGACGTCGGGCAGCGGCGCGGCGAGCTCAAGCACCTGCTGGTCACCGAGTCGCCGGCCGGTGAGCTCATGGTGCGGTTCGTGTGCCGCTCGCAGGAGCCGGTGGCGCGGCTGCGCAAGCACCTGCCGTGGCTGCTCGAGCGGCTGCCGGTCGCGGTCGCGACGGTCAACCTCCAACCCGCGCACAAGGCCGTGCTCGAGGGGGAGCGGGAGGTCGTGCTGACCCGCGACGCCACCCTGGCGATGCCGTTGGGCGCGGTCACCTTGCACCTGCGCCCGCAGAGCTTCTTCCAGACCAACACCGCGATGGCGACCGCGCTCTACGGCGAGGCGGTCGCGTGGGTCGCCGACCTCGCGCCGGCGTCGGTGTGGGACCTCTACTGCGGCGTGGGCGGCTTCGCGCTGCACCTCGCCGGGGACGGCACCACGCCCGGCCCGACCGTCACCGGCGTGGAGATCTCGAACGAGGCCGTCCGCTCCGCCGAGCACAGCGCCACCGCCGCCGGGCTGTCCGACGTCGTGTTCAAGGCCGGCGACGCGACGACGTACGCCGTCAACGCGGCCGCCGCGGACCTGCCCGACCTGGTCGTGGTCAACCCGCCGCGGCGCGGCATCGGCGACCAGCTCGCCGGCTGGCTGGAGACCTCCGGCGTGCCGCACGTCCTCTACTCCAGCTGCAACGCGCGCACGCTCGCCGCGGACCTGGCCGCGATGCCGTCCTTCGCGCCGGTGCGCGGCCGGCTGCTGGACATGTTCCCCAACACCCGTCACTACGAGGTACTGGTGCTGCTCAGCCGTCGATGATGGGCCGCAGGTGACGTCCGCCTCGCTGCGGGCCGCCGCGCGCGACCCGCTCGCGGCGACTGGTCCCGGGTCCGTAGATTGGGTCGACGTGGCCGAGGACTACTGCGAGCTGTGCGACCTCCCGCTGAGCCAGTGCGTGCACGGGCGCCCCGAGCCGACGCCGGCACCGCCCGAGCCGAAGGCCTCCCCGGTCCGCACCCGCAGCGCCACCCCGCGCGTGCCCGGCACGCCGGTGAAGAAGTCCGCGCCTCGCAAGTGGACCTCGCCCGACGAGCTCAAGGCGCCGATCGTCGCGCTGCTCCAGGAGCACGGCGGCGAGCTCGACGCGGACGACGTGTTCCCGTCCCTCGATGAGCGGCTCGGCGAGGCGCTGCGGGCGGGCGACCGCGATCCGTCGCCGACCGGCGAGCCGCGCTGGCAGCTGGCCGCGCGCAAGGCCCGCCGGGCGCTGCAGGACGAGGGCGTCATCGAGCCCGGTACGCCGGGCGTGTGGCGCCTGCGCTGAGGCGTCGGCCGGCTCCCGGCAGGGCTCAGGCGAGCGAGCTGAGGTCCGGCGGCACGTCGACGGCGTGCTCCTGGAGCAGCTCGATCCGCACGATCTCGAGCGCGCGCTCGTTGGTCGCGGCCAGCACGACCGGCGCGGCGGCGCCCGCCTGGTAGGACTGCAACCACCGGCCGGCCACCACGCACCACGGGTCGCCCGGGTGCAGCCCCGGGAAGTGCCACGCCGGCCGCGGCGTCGTCAGGTCGTTGCCGACCGAGCGCTGGTGGTCGAGGAACTCGCTCGTCATCACCGCGCACACCGCGTGCAGCCCCACGTCGTCGGGACCGCACGAGCAGTGCCCGTCGCGGTAGAACCCGGTCAGCGGGTCGGTCCCGCACGGAACCAGCTCCCCGCCCAGCACGTTCCGCTCGCCCATGCCCGCAGCCTAGGCCCGGAGCGCGGGCCCTCTCGGTCCGTGGGGTGAGCAGGGTGCGCGGAAAATGCGTCGACAGGTCGCCGCCGTCGCCGCCACGATGACGCCATGAGGCCGACCACCACGCGCCCGCAGCCGCGCGCGTCCTGGCGCGCCCTCAGCCGCGAGCAGAAGCAGGCCGTCCTCCAGGACGTCCGCGAGCGCCAGCAGCGCCAGGTCGAGGTGGAGATCCGGCGGCTCGACGCCCTGGTCTGACGTGCCCGTCTGGCTCGTCGAGGCCGGCGGGTACCTTCCGCCAGTGACCGAGCCACGACTCGTCCCCGCCCGCGTCCCCCGCGTCCCTGAGGCGGTGGTGCTCGCCCTGCACGGCGGCGACGTCCGCCCCGGCGACCCCGACGTGAGCCCGTGGCAGCTGTCGGTGCTGCGGGTGGTGCCCGTCGCCGCACGGGTGGCGCGCGCCGGACGTGGCCGGCTCGCGGTCCACCGCGTGCTCAACGCCGCCCGCGGGTGGGGCGTCGATCGGACGCCCGTCGACGACGTGCGGTGGGCGCTGGCGCAGGTGCGCGAGCGGTACGGCGACCTGCCGGTCGGTCTCGTCGGGCACTCGCTAGGCGGCCGGGCGGCGTTGCTGGCGGGCCGCGAGCCCGGTGTCGCCGCCGTCGTCGCGCTGAACCCGTGGCTGCACGCGTCCGACGACGTCGACCTGACCGGCCGGCGGGTCCTGGTGGTGCACGGCACCGAGGACCGGGTCGCGGATCCCGCCCGGGCGCGGCGGGTGGTCGATCGGCTCCGCCGGCACACCGACGTCGAGTGGCGCGACGTCCCCGGCGCCGGCCACGCGATGCTCCGGCACGCGTCGGTCTTCGAACGGGCCGCCGCCGACTTCCTCACCGGGGCGCTGCTGCCGCGCGGCGTACGGTGATGACATGAGCCACCTGCTCGTCGTCATGGGCGTCTCGGGGTCGGGGAAGTCCACGGTCGGCGCCGCGCTCTCGCAGCGCCTGCGGGTGCCGTTCGCCGACGCCGACGACCTCCACCCGGAGGCGAACGTCGCGAAGATGGCGCGTGGCGAAGCGCTCGACGACTCCGACCGCTGGCCGTGGCTGCAGGAGGTCGGCCGCTGGCTGGCCGACCGCGCCGCGGCGGGGACCGGCGGGGTGATGAGCTGCTCGGCGCTCAAGCGCTCGTACCGCGACCAGCTGCGCCACCACGCCCCCGAGACGACCTTCGTGCTGCTCGAGGGGGGCCGCGACATCATCGAGCGGCGCCAGGCCTCCCGCCCCGGCCACTTCATGCCGCCCTCCCTGCTCACCTCGCAGTTCTCCACGCTCGAGCCGCTCGAGCCCGACGAGGACGGCGTCGTGCTCGAGGTGGACCAGGGCGTCGACGCGATCGTCCAGGCGTACGTCGACACGATGGAACGCCGCAGCTCCTGACCCGGGTCGCCGTGCCCTTGGGCTGGTCGAGCAGGGAGCCCTGGCAGCCGACCGTCGGCTTGCGGGCCGTGGGTGGTCGCGGCGGGGGCAACTAGAAGGAGAGGTACGCCGTCGCTCGCGGTTGCATCCCGGTCCCGGCTCGCGGCGGGCTCATCTCGGCCGGTCGAGGAGGGCCGCCCGGCCCGCACGACGAAGTCACGGGGCGGCGGCCGTCACCGGAGCGGATGGGCGACGCGTTCTGCGAGCTCCTCGAACGCCTCCCCGCCCACAAGCTGCCCCAGCTCGGCGGGCTCAACGCTTCGATCATCGTCCTGCTCGACTACAGCGGCCTCGAGAGCGAGACCGGACGCGCGGTCCTCGAGAACGGCGAGCCCATCTCCGCCTCCCTCGCCCGCCGGATGGCGTGCGAGGCAGGACTGATCCCCGCCGTCCTGGGCAGCCGCTCCGAGCTCCTCGACCTCGGCCGGACCGCCCGCCTGTTCTCCGGCGCCCAGCGCCTCGGCCTCGTCGTCACCCAGCGGGTGTGCACCGCAGTCGGGTGTGACTGGCCGGCCCACCTGTGCCACGCCACCACGACGACAGCTGGCTCTCCGGCGGCGAGACGAACTTCGACAAGGCCCGGCTGCTCTGCCCGAAGCACCACGCCCGCATCCACGACCCCGGGTTCGGGACCACCATCCACCCCGACAACCAGGTCACCTTCCACATGCGGACGTAGACCGGCAGGTTTCGAGACGTGCGCCAGCGCGCTCCTCAACCAGCCGGCCGAGCGCCCCAGCGCCCAGCCTTCCCGCCGAGTCACCCGTCTGGGCGGTGTGTGCGACAGGTGGCGCGGGTACCGCCGAGGCATGTCCATCCTGTCCCTCGCCACGCGCACCGCCTCGGTGATCAGGCCAGTGGCCGTGCCGGTGCGCGGGCGACTGTTCCGTCGTGGGCTCGAGGAGCCCGTGGGGCATGCGTTCTTCGACTCGGCCGGCACGGACGACGTGGTCGTCACCGAGTCCCGCGAGGCCGGGGTGCTCGGTGCGCAGGCGCCGGTGCACGGGCTGACCGTCCACGTCCCGCTCGACGACGGCACGGAACTGCACCTGGTCCTCGCCGCGACGACGTGGAGCCGGGTGAGCCGGCGGATGCGCCACGGCGTACCGGGCCTGGAGTGGACGATGACCGGGGTGCTCGCCGCACCCGGCGAGACCGACGACGGCGAGCCGCTGCTCGTCGCCGCCCGGATGGTCGGCGGCAGCACCGCGGAGCTCGCCGTCGCGCGGCAGGGGCGGCCCTGGCAGGAGTTCGGCTGCCTGATCATCAGCGACCAGGTGGCGGCCTGACCCCGGATCCTGCCGCGGATGCGGCCGGGGCCGCGGAGCGGCTGCGGGCCGAGCACGCGCTGGTGACGCGCCGGCTGGCGACGCTGCGCGGCGACTACACCGGCATGGTCGAGGCGTCCCGCGACACCAACGCCGACGACGAGCACGACCCGGAGGGCGCGACCATCGCGTTCGAGCGATCCCAGCTCGACACCCTCGTCCGGCAGGCCTCGCGCCGGCTCACCGAGATCGAGGCCGCCCTGGCGCGGCTCGACACCGGCGCCTACGGGACCTGCGAGAGCTGCGGACGCGCCATCCCCGCCGAGCGCCTCGAGGTCCGGCCCGATGCGCGGCGCTGCGTCGCCTGCGGTTGACCCGACGACGAACCGACGAGCAGCCGGGGACGAGGCGGAGAGAACCGCTCCAGGATGGGCACCGGGCGGGACGTGGACCTGGTGATCATGGCCGACACCCACCTGCCCAAGCGGGCCAAGGACCTGCCGGCCGAGCTGTGGGCGGCCGTCGAGGCCGCCGACGTCGTCGTCCACGCCGGTGACTGGGTCGACGAGGAGACGCTCGACCGGCTCGAGGAGCGCTCCCGCGAGCTCGTCGCCTGCTGGGGCAACAACGACGGCCCAGGCCTGCGGGCGCGGTTGCCGGAGGTCGCCCGGGCCGAGGTCGAGGGCGTACGCCTCGGCGTCGTGCACGAGACCGGTGGCAAGCAGGGACGCGAGCAGCGCGCCGACGCGGCGTACCCCGACCTCGACGTCCTCGTCTTCGGTCACAGCCACATCCCGTGGGACACCACCACGCCCCGCGGCCTGCGGCTGCTCAACCCCGGCTCTCCCACGGACCGGCGCCAGCAGCCGCACTGCACCTACCTGACCGCCCGCGTGGCTGACGGCGTCATCGGCGACGTCGTCCTCCACCGGCTCCCGCCCCGCACACCCCGGAGGCCCGCATGACCTCGACCCAGCGCGAGACCCAGCGCGAGACCCAGCACGAGGATGGACCGGCGCACCCGCTCGCGGCACTGCCCGCCAAGGTCGGCGGGGCGGTGATCGCCACCGCCGTCCGCGGGCTCGCCGCCGTGCGGCCGGCGGAGAAGCCGATGCATCCCACGGGCCGGGTGCTCCGCGGCCGGCTCGAGCGGCACGGCCTCGAGCCGGGCATCGGCGTGCCGTTCGTCGACCGAGCGGGCGTGGACGAGGTGGTCGCTCGAGAGTCCAAGGGCGTGGGGCTCCCGCTCGGCCTCCCCGACATCCACGGGCTCGCGATCAGGGTGCCGCTCGGCAGCGCCACCGTGGACGAGGCCCGCGGCGGCTCGGGCCGGCACGCCGACCTGTTGTTCTCCACCAACGGCTGGGGGCCCGTCACGCGCTTCCTCGTCGTGCCGTCAGCCGGGATGACGACCCGTCCGCTGACGACGCTGTTCCCCTACCGGAGCCCACGCGGGCCGGTGCTGCTCGGCGCGCGGTACGTCGACGAGCGGCACGTCGAGCTCGGCGTGGCCGGCCTGCGCTCGGACTGGCGGGTGTTCGCCGACCTCCACCTGGAGCTCGAGGAGCCCGGAGCGACGGGGGACGGCACCGACGACCCGGAGCTGGAGTTCGACGCGATCCTCAACGAACTGCCCGAGCTGCCGAACTACGACTGGGTCCGTCGCGTGCGGGCGCCGTCGTACGCCGTGGCCCGTAGCTCGCGCCGCTAGAGCGACCAGACGTACCGGCTGCTCGGCACCAGGTCGATGCCCTGGTCCGCGCCGAACCGGGACACGCTCGCCATCATCCGCTCCATCCGCGAGCGCAGCTCCGCGTCGTCCCCGCCGCTGCCGTAGAACGCGTGCAGGTCGGTCGTGGCCGCCATGGGGAACAGCTCCTCCACGATCGCGCTGACGTACGGCGCGTCGTCGGTGACCGCGTCGAGCACGACGTTCTGGACGTACCCGAACGTCCCCTGCGTCTCGATCGCCACGGGCGTGTGGTCCACCAGCCAGCGGTGCCGCCACTCGGACTCGTCGAGCTCGGCCGGGCGGCGCAGCACCGCGACGTTCGCCAGCGCGTCGGTCCGCTGGCCGTCAGGCACGGCCGGGGGCGTCAGCGGCAACCGCTCCTCGACCTCGAAGCCGGCGAGCGACGTCCCACTGCCGTCCAGGACGGCGGTGAGGGCCTCGACGACCGGCCCCGTGGGCGTGCGCTCGTCCGTGGTCCAGACCGACACCACCGCACGCACGGGCCCTGTCGGTGAGGCGATCCGCATCGCCGCCGCCACCGACTCGTCGTCGACGTTGACCTGGAGCCGCTGCGCGCCCGCCCGGGCGAGCCGGTCCCGCAGGTCGGTGCCGAGGAGGAGGGCGCGCAGCGAGCCGGAGTCGGGGCCGCCGGAGAGCAGGAACACGAGCTTGGTCACCGGCGGACCGTAGCCACTCTCAGGTCGCCACGGGAAGGGCCGCTTCGTCCATCGGGAGCGCCAGCACGTCCACGTCGGTGGCCAGGTGGACCATCTCGGCCGGCAGGCCCGCGACGCGCGCTGCGGCGTACAGCATCCCGGCCCAGGCGCGGTCCTCGTCGGCGCGGCCCGAGCCCGGCCGCGAGCGCAGGAACGCCACCCGCGAGCCCTCGGGCAGCGCCTCGCTGCGCAGCTGGGCGAGCATGCCGCCGAGCTGGTCCGCGCCGTCCTCGGGCGGCGGGCCGGCGCAGTCCTCGATCTCGGTCAGGGAGGGCAGCGGCACGGAGTCCGGTCCGACGAGCATCAGCCAGGTGCTGGTGCGCGTCCAGCCCAGCGGGTTCATCAGCGTGCGCCAGGCGCGCTCGAGGTCGGTCTGGGTCTTGATCACGGGTGCGTAGGTCATGGCACCGACCCTGGCGCCGGCTGCGGACCTTTCGCAGGCGCGCGGCCGGCGCCTGTGGAGGACGGTGCTGTGCGGCGAGGTTGTGGACGGACGGTGGGCCGGCGCTGAGGGTGGGTCCGGCGGGTTTCGAGACAGGCGCCAGGGCGCCTTCCTCAACCAGCCGGGCAGCCGGGCAGCCGGGCAGCCGGGCAGCCGGGCAGCCGGGGAGGGCTCAGGCCTCCGGCAGGATGCCGGCGGCGCGAGCGGGGGCGGCGTACGCCTCGGCGAGCGAGGCGACGGTCTCGTGGGCGTTGAGCCCGCTCGGGTTGGGCACGACCCACAGCTCGGCGCCGGCCAGCGATTCGGGCTGGCGGCCGGGGACGGCCTTGGGCAGCGAGAAGGCGGCGCGGTAGGCCGTGATGCCGGCGACGGCGACCACGCGCGGGCGGGCGCGACGCACGGTCTCGAGGAGGGCGAGCCCGCCGGCGCGGTACTCCTCGGGCGTCAGCTCGGAGGCCTTCGCGGTCGCTCGCCGCACGACGTTGGTGATCCCGATGCCGCGCGAGCGGAGGTGGTCGCGGTCCTCGTCCGACATCCCGGCCGCCGGGTCGATGCGACGCTCCAGGATCCCGGCCAGGAACAGCGCGGGGTAGAAGCGGTTGCCCGGGTGGGCGAAGTGCGTCTGCGTCGCGGCCGTCCACAGCCCCGGGTTGATGCCGACGAAGAGCAGCCGGAGGTCGGGGTCGCCGGGGCCGGGGAGGAGGTCGGGCACTTCCCGGTCGCGGAAGGACTCCAGCTCCGCGCGGGTGAAGGAGCGGGCCACGGGTCAGCCGCCGGGCGGGAGGTAGCGGACCTGGAGGCCGTTGGCGACCTGCCGGAGGTGCCCGTCCGAGGGGGTGTTGACGACGCCGAGCCGCCCGCCGCTGCCGCGGGTGAGCATGGTGGTCGAGCCGCCGCCGTCGAGGTTGAGCGCCTCGTCGGCGCCGAGGTCGATCAACGTCGCGGCCAGCTCGACCATCGTCGCGCCGCGGCTCCAGGTCTGCCGCCCGTCCACGACGAGCACGAGCACCTCGCCGGTGTCGCGGTCGATCCCGATCGCGGTGCGGGGGTGCATCTCGCGGTCGTCGACGACCTCGACGACCCCGTCGCGGACGAGCACCTTGTTGCCGCTGATCGCCATCCGCGGCCCGCCCTGCAGCCACCAGCGCACGTCGAGGCGGGCGCCCTTGCGCAGCGTCCCGAGCGCCTTCGCCCCGGGCCCGCGACCGACCAGCATCACCCCGCGGATCTTCTCGGCGCTCGACAGCTTGGCCCGCGTGCGCACGACCTTGCCGCCGCGGACCAGCACCATCCGGACGTTCTTCCGCTGCCCGCTGGTCACCCGGTAACCCGACGTCGTGCCCCACGCGGCGGTGTAGATCCCGATGCCGCCGGGCTCGACGAAGGGGGAGTTCAGGTTGGTGATCGTCCACCCCGGGCGCTGGGCGACCTTCGCCCGCAGCGGCACCTCGCCGATGTCGGGACGACCCTGCTTGTCGATCGAGAACGACGAGGTCCACCCCGACCGGCGCGCGTGCAGCACGCCGCGCTCGCGGTCGCGCCCGGTGCCGAGCGGCGCGCCGGTGTCGCCGATGTCGAAGAAGTCGCCGTTGACGCCCGCGACCGTGCCCGGACCGGAGTACGCCGCCGACAGCAGCGTCGGCAGGGTGGCCGTGCCGGAGATCCTCCGGGCGCCCGCGTAGTCGAGCGAGACGCCGGGGACCGACGGGTCGACGGTCAGCAGCGAGAACCGCTGCGGCCCGCGGGCGTCCGCCTCGTCCCACCGGGTCAGGGTCACCCCCGGCGCCACCGTGGACCGGGTCGGGGCCGTCCGGGTCGGCGGAAGCCCGGCGAGCAGCCGCGGCACGGCCGGCGCCCGCCAGCCGGGCTGGCCGTCCGAGGTGTGCCGGGGGCCGCGCTCGGCCCGCAGGTCCGGCCCGCCGCCCGGCGTACCGCCTGACGTGCCGTCCGGGCCTGCGGCGGCGCTGGTGGCTCCGGTCGCGGCGAGGGTGAGCGCACAGACGAGTGCGCCGGCGGTCAGGGGGAGTCGGGCGCGCACCCGCTCAAGGCTAGGCCGCTCACCGGCCGACCACAGGGAGATGGACGACCGTGTCCTCGATCGTGACCACGCCGGGCAGCCGCGAGCCCATCAGGAGGAAGGTGTCGGAGATCGGGGTGACCATGAGGTAGAGGTTCTGCCCCTCCGGCACGTCCACGGCCACCGAGGGCAACGCCACGCGCCGCTTCTCGCCGAGGACGGGGGTGGGCTCGTTGATCGGCAGCACGTTGTTCTGCACCAGGCGTGCGTCGAGCGGGGTGCGGCCGATCGCGAGGCCGTAGAAGGCGCGGTTTTGCACGCCGAGGGCGGTCAGCTCGCCCGTGAGGTACGGCGTGCCGGCGACGCGGATCGGACCGGCGGCGACCCGGTAGGACAGCGGGGTGCCGACGCCCTCGAGGGTGGCGACGGTGCCGACCTTCCGGGCGGTGTTGGCCCGCGGCGAGGTGATGGTCGTGCAGCGGTCGCCCGGCGTGGCCAGGTGCATCTTCCCGAAGCCGCGCAAGCGGGTCGGCCGGCCCTTGAGCACGTGGTCGAAGAACGCGATGTTCAGCTTCTCGAAGTCGCCGCCGGCCAGCTTGCGGCTGCACGGGTCGGTGTCGGCGGTGGTGCCGGCGGGCAGGATCGCGGGCAGCACGTGGCCGCCGTTGTAGGCGACGAAGATGCTCTGCTTGCGGGCCTTCGCGGTCATCGCCCGCTGCCAGTTGCGGAAGCCCTGCTCGAGCGGGAACAGCCCGTCGGTCGTGCCCTGGCCGAGCAGCATCGGGATGTCGAGCCGGCGACCCTGCTCGACGTGCCACTTCGGTCCGTTCTTGCGGAAGAACGACACCATGTCCTCGGTGCCGGGGATCGAGCCGTCGGGCCACACGCCGAGCGCGGCGCCCTCGAGGAGCGCCTTGTAGACGTTCGCCGGCAGTGCGTCGCTGGGCAGCGAGGCGGCGCTGAGCGCGAGCGCCCACTCGGTGCGCACCACGCCGTTCGGCGCGAGGCTCTGGCTGAGGTCGTGCCAGGTGATCTGCGGGGAGAGGGCGTCGAAGACCGGCTTGCCGCGCGCACGGAGCAGCTCGAAGGCGCCGACGTACTGGAACCCGCCGCCGTAGCTGCCGCCGATCGCGCCCAGCCGTGGGTCGCCGGGGCCGTCCTGCTGCACCCACGGCAGCCGGGCGACGACCTTCACCAGGCCGCGGACGTCGCGCCCCTCGAGGGCCGGGGCCTCGACGTGGGCGTGGCCGCCGGAGGCGCCGAACCCGCGCTGGTCGAAGGTGAGCACGCCGTACCCCGCGTCCAGCCAGGCCTGCACCTCGCGCTGCTCCGCGCGCTGCCCGCCCCAGCCGTGGCTGTGCATGATCATCGGGACCCGCCGCTTCGTCGACGCCCGGGCCGGCTTGAAGACGGTGTAGCAGATCTCGACCTTCGCGGTCTCGCCCGGCTCCGGGACGCTCGCGATGCAGCCGTCGCGCTCGGTCACCGCCGCGCGCGCCGCGGCCTCGCCGCGCGCCGGGTCGGCGGCCGGGCTGCTCGGGGCGGCGGCCAGTCCGCCCGCCAGGAGCGCGAGGGTGGCGGTGAGCGTGGCGGCGGTACGGCGCATGGAGTCCCTGTCGGTCGGCGAGGCGTGTTACCGATGGGTAGAACGCGCGAGCGCGACCGAGGTCACGCCGGTCTGCGGGGTGCTCGGGAGGAGCCGGGTCAGTCGCACGGCACCGCGCCGAGGAGCGCGAGACCCCGCAGGTCGCCGGTGCCGAACGACGTCCGACCGATGTTGTCGGCATGCATCAGCTCGGCGCGGCTCTCGACGTGGCCGAGGCCGACGACGTGGCCCAGCTCGTGGTCGAGGATCGCCGCCTGCAGGTCGAAGGCCCGCGGACCGGCGCCGGGGGAGAGGTCGACGAAGACGTCGGTGTCGAGCACCACCATGCCGGTGCTGTAGGTCCAGCGCCCGGAGGTCTCGAGGTACGCCGCGCCGCCGACGCCGGCGACGTCCCCGGCGAGGTCGGGCACCTCCTCCTCGTCGGCCCAGCCGATCAGCACCGGCGCGGACCGGCCGAGCGCGCCGATGCGGTCGGTGAAGTTGCGGTCGTCGGTCTCCCCGACGAAGGCGAACCGGAAGCCGGTCGCCTCCGACACGGTCGCCACGCTCCGCTCGACCAGCTGCCTCCAGTGCGCCGGCGCGCCGGCCGGGTTGACGACGTACTCGATGTCGCGGCACGGGTTCCAGCTCACCGGCTCCTCGGAGTCGGGCTGGGTGGCGGCGAACTGGTAGCTCCCGCCGCCGACCGGCACCGACACCGCCTCGGCCCGGCGCTGCTCGGTGCCGAGCAGCTCGCGGAGGCGGTCGCCGCTGCCGCTCGGGTCCCGGAGCAGCACCAGCCCGGCGAGGGCGAGCACGACCAGCACGCCCGGGAGGACCGGGCCGTGCCGGCGGGGCTCCCGGTGGTCCACGACCCCCTGGTGACCGGGCGGACGTCCCGGCAATCCCGCCCCGGCGGCCCTAGGGTCGGCCGCGTGCGACCGTGGAACACCTTCGTCGAGGGCGACAACCTCGACGTGCTCCGCGCGATGGCCGCCGCCGGCGAGCGGGTCGACCTGGTGTGCACCGACCCGCCGTACAACACCGGCAACGAGTTCGCCTACCGCGACGACTTCCGCGACGAAGGCGGCCGACCCGGCAGCCGTCACGACGCCTGGGTGGCGATGGTCCGCCCGCGGCTCGAGGCGTGCCGCGACGTGCTGCGCGAGACCGGTGCGCTCTTCGTCAGCATCGACGACAACGAGGCGGCCCGGCTGCGGCTGCTGCTCGACGAGGTGATGGGGGAGCGGAACTTCCTGGCCCAGGTGGTGGTCAACCTCAACCCCAAGGGGCGGCAGCTGGGCCGCGGGTTCGCGACCAGCCACGAGTACCTCCTCGTCTACGCCCGCGACGCGCGGCGCACCGTGCTCGACGCCAGCAGCGCCGAGACCGTCGACGAGCGCGACTTCCCGCTGGCCGACGAGGCGACCGGCCGGCGCTACCGGCACCTGCCGCTGCGCAACACCAACAAGAAGTTCAACCCCGTCACCTCGCCGACCCTGCACTTCCCGGTGTGGGGCGACCCAGTCACCGGGCGGGTGGCCACGGCGCCGTTCGCCGGGGCCGTCGAGGTGGCGCCGGTCTTCGGCGACGGCCGCCCGGCGGTCTGGCGCTGGAGCCGGCCCCTGATCGAGGAACGTCCCGGCGACCTCGTCTGCCGCGTCGTCCGCGGCCGGCGCGGGGAGCGGGTCGACGTGTTCCAGCGCGACTGGCTCGAGCGCGACGGCGGCCGCCGCAAGAAGCTGCCCACGATCTGGCTGGCCGAGGAGGTCGGCTCGACCGACACCGCCGTCGCCGAGCTCAAGGAGCTCGTCGGCCACGTCTTCGAGTCGCCCAAGCCGACCGGGCTGGTACGCCGCGTGCTCGGCACGATGCCCGCTGACGCGGTCGTCCTCGACCCCTTCGCCGGCAGCGGCACCACCGGCCACGCGGTCGCGCTGGCCAACCTCGCCGACGGCGGCACCCGTCGCTGCATCTCGGTGAACTCGGCCGAGCCGACCCGTCCCGGCTCGAACGCCCACGCGGCCGGGCTGCTCACCGTCGCCGACATCACCCGGGCCCGGCTCCGCGCCGTCGACCGGCTGCTCGGGGGCGGGCTCGACGAGCGGGTCGGCTGGGGCTGAGCCGGCTCAGGCCACGCCCGCGGCCTTCTCCAGCGCCGCGACCTCGTCGTCGAGGTGGACGAGCAGCCGCTGCAGGTGCGGGACGGTGCGGCGGCAACCGGTCACGCCGAACGCCAGCTTGCCGTCGTACGACGTGCACGTGATGTTGAGGGCCATCCCGTCGATGGGGATCGACAGCGGGTAGGTGCCGTCGAGGCGGGCGCCGTTCCAGTAGCGGGTCGAGCCGGGGCCCGGGACGTTGCTGATGATGCAGTTGTACGGCGGCCGCACCAGCCCCTGCATCCGCAGCATCGGCGTGAGGATCGCCGGCGCCTGGCCGAGTGCGCTCATCGCGACGATCTGCACCGGCGTCATCGACGACAGCGCCTCCTTGCCGTCGCGCATCGAGGCGTGGATGAGGTCGAGCCGGCGGGCGGGGTCGTCGTGGTTGGTGGCGAGCTGCACCATCACGGCGCCGACCGCGTTCCCGCCGTCGGGGTTGGCGATGTGCGACTGCTTGGCGTTGAGACCGACCGGCACCATCGCGACCAGCGAGGAGTCGGGGAGCGCGTCGAGCTCGAGCAGGTAGCTGCGCAGCGCGCCGCTGCACATGGCCAGCACGACGTCGTTGAGGGTGGTGCCGGTCGCCCTGCCGACCGCGCGGAGCCGCTCGATCGGCCAGTCCTGCGCGGCGAACCGGCGGGAGCCGGTGATCCGCTGGTTGAAGATCGTGCGCGGGGCGTAGAGCGAGAGCGCCGAGGTCTCGTTGCGCAGCCCCTTGGTCAGCGTGCGGACCAGGGCACTGGGCAGGCCGGCGGCCTCGGCGGTGAGGCCGAGGGCGCTGCGGAGCGCCTGCACGGGCACCTCGGCGAGGTCGACGGACCGGCGGTCGCGGACGCGGGGCTCGGCGCCCTCGCGCGGCCGGGCGTCCCACGGGGCGCGCATGCCGCGCTCGTCGGGGTCCTCGCTGAGCACGCTCTGCAGCAGCCGCATGGCGGAGACGCCGTCGACCAGCGCGTGGTGGACCTTGGTGTAGAGCGCGACCCGGCTGTCGTGGAGGCCCTCGATGACGTGCGCCTCCCACAGCGGGCGCTCGCGGGCGAGCCGGGTGCCGTGCAGCCGGCCGCAGAGGTCGAGCAGCTCGCGGATCCGGCCCGGCTGGGGCAGGGCGCTGTGCCGGACGTGGTGGTCGATGTCGAACTGCTCGTCCTGCTGCCACACCAGCTGGCCGGCCGTCCGCAGCGATCGGTGGGGGCGCTTGAGGAACAGCGGCGACATCTCCGAGACGTCGCGCATGCACTGGTACATCTCCCGGGTGTATCCCGGCCCCGCGTCCGCCGGGTTCTCGAACAGCTGCAGGCCGCCGACGTGCATCGGCATGCTGCGGTTCTCGGCCATGAGGAAGGCCAACGACGTGGGGTCGATCGGAGTGACCACGGAGGGCCTTTCGGTGGCGACGGGTGCCGCCCGTGCGCGCGGCGGTGCGAGCGGCGGTCGGGCGGCGTCGGGCGGGATCGGTCAGGGGCAGAGTGTGGCTCGCAGTGACGGCTGCCACAAGGGTCGGGTACGCCGCCGGGCGGCCGGCGCCGCCGGCCGGCCCCGTTCCCGTCCACAACGCCGGCTCGCGCACGGCTGTCCACCGGCGCTCCGGGTGCCGGCCGGCACGGTCGCCGGATCTTCCTAGCGTCGTGCTCGCACCGGAACTCGCCGGTGCACGGACTCCTCGGGAGCAGACATGACGCAGTGCAGGACGGGCCGCCGGACGAAGAAGCGGACGAACGGGTGGACGGCCGGCGTGGGTGCGATCGGCGTGGTCGCCGGGCTGGTGGTCGGCGGCCTCGCCGGCGGGGCAGCGACCGCGGCGGACGGGCCGGAGCTCGTCGGCGGCAAGAAGTACAAGCCGGTGCCGAGCACGATCGTGAGCGTGACCGGCGACAAGAAGAACGGCTTCGAGATCCGGCGCTACGACGGCAGCGAGCAGTTCCCGCCGACCGACTCCGAGGCACGGGCGGAGTGCAACGAGTACGACACCGAGGTCGCCCGCGTGCGGTGCCGCAGCGAGGTCCGCACCTGGTACCGCGACCTGGGCGACATGAAGCGGGCGATCCACTACGCGCGGTCCTCGGCCTCGGGCTCCTGACCGTCGGGTCGTCACTCCTCAGGGCCGTCGCGGCCGGGCGCGGGCCGGTCGGCCGGTGCGGTGGGGCGGGCTCTGGCACGATCATCGCCATGCGTGAGCCCGGCCCGGTGGACCGACTGCGGGCCCGTGGTCGGACCTCCGCCCGGGCGCGGCTGGATCGGCTGTCCTCGAAGCGGTGGCAGATCGCGCAGTGCGCGGTCGCGGCCGGTGTGGCCTGGTTCATCGCGGCCGACCTGCTGGACCACCCGACGCCCTTCTTCGCCCCGGTCGCGGCCGTCCTCAGCCTGGGGACGTCCTACGGGCAGCGGTTGCAACGGGTCGGCGAGGTCGCGCTCGGGGTGGCCGTCGGCGTGCTCGTCGGGGACCTGCTGACCCTGCAGATCGGCACGGGCGCGTGGCAGCTGACGCTCGTGGTGGTCCTCGCGATGTCGACGGCGTTCCTCCTCGACGGCGGGCAGGTGGTGGTCACGCAGGCCGCCGTGCAGTCGATCGTGGTCGCCACCCTGCTCCCGGACCCGGGAGCGGCGCTGGTGCGCTGGACCGACGCGCTCGTCGGCGGAGCGGTCGCCCTCGTGGCGGCGACGGTCGTCCCGTCCGCGCCGCTGCGCCGGCCCCGCGAGCAGGCCGCGGTGATCGTCCGGAAGATCTCCGCGCTCCTGCGCGCGGCCGGCGAGGTGATGACCGACGGGGCGTCCGAGCGCGGCCTGGACCTGCTCGCCGACGCCCGGCAGACCGACCGGTTGATCCGCGAGCTGCAGGCGGCTGCCGACGAGGGCATGGCGGTGGTGGCGTCCTCACCGTTCCGCGTGCGGCACCGGGGTGACCTCCGCCGGATGGCCGACCTGGTCGAGCCGCTCGACCGCGCGCTGCGCAGCACCCGCGTCCTGGTCCGCCAGGTGGCGGTGCTGGCCTACCACCGGCGGCCGGTGCCCTCGTCGTACGCGCTGCTCGCCCTCGACCTCGCCGACGCCGCGGACACGGTGGCCGACGAACTCGAGGCCGACCGGATGGCCTCGGCGGCCCGCACCGCCCTGCTGGCGGTCGGCGACGCCTCCGGCCGGGTCGAGCGGGCCGTGGAGATGAACGCCGAGGTCGTGCTGGTCCAGCTGCGGTCGGTGGTGGTCGACCTGCTGGTCCTGACCGGCATGGACCAGATCGAGTCCACCAACGCGCTGCCTCCGCCTCCGCGATGACCAGCCACGACGGGACCGACCGGCCGGCGGACCCGCGGGCGGGGTGGGTGCTGCACGTCGACCTCGACCAGTTCATCGCCGCCGTGGAGGTGCTGCGGCGCCCCGAGCTCGCCGGCAGGCCGGTCGTCGTCGGCGGTCGCGGCGACCCGACCGAGCGCGGGGTCGTGTCGACCGCGTCGTACGAGGCCCGCGCGCACGGCGTCGGCTCGGGCATGCCGCTGCGGGTCGCGGCCCGCAAGTGCCCGGACGCGGTGTTCCTGCCGGTGGACAAGGCGGCCTACGACGCGGCGTCGGCGGAGGTCATGGCCACGCTGCGTGCGGTGACCTGGGACGGCGCGCCGGTGGTGGTCGAGGTGCTCGGCTGGGACGAGGCGTTCCTCGGGATCGACTCGGCC
>NZ_JAANMS010000042.1 GCF_011250565.1 Nocardioides sp. IC4_145 | reverse complement strand
TGCCCCGCCGGGTTGACCTCGACCGCCCCGCCGCGCGCGGTGGCGACGAGCTGGCCTACACCCTCACCGCGCGCAACGTCGGCGCCGCTCCGGCCACCGGCGTGACCGTCACCGACCCGCTCCCGGCCGGCGTCACGCTCGCGCCGCTGCCGACCGGCTGCACCGCAGCCGCGCGGGTCGTCACCTGCACGGCCGGGACGCTCGCGCCCGGTGCCTCCAGGTCCTGGACCGTGCGCGTCACCGTCGACCCGGTCGCGGGCGCCGGCGCGCCCGCGGACCGCTGGCTCCTGCACGAGCTCACCCCGACCAAGCAGGAGGTCCACATCGACCTCGAACCGGGGGAGACCCGCACCGTCAACGTCGCCTGCGCCGCGCCCGACGCCCTGCTCAGCGACGGCCAGGTGCGCATCGACCACGTCGACCAGGACACCGGCGAGCTGACCGACGTGCGGGTCCTGCGCTCGGAGTCGACCGGACCGGGCTCGTGGAAGGCCGTGCTCCGCAACGAGGCGACCGGCCGCGCGCAGGCCAAGGCCTTCGCGGTCTGCCTGCCCGGCTCCACCGAGGTGACCGAGGGCCACCGCCACGCGTTGTCGCTCGACCCGGCCCCGGTCACCACGACCCAGGCCTGGGGCGTCGGCCGGCAGGCCGCCACCCTCGCCTGCCCGACGGGCACCGTGCCCGTCGTGCCGGGCTTCGCGCTCGCCGGCGGCGCCGCCCGCTGGTCCGGCTCCGAGCCGGTGGCCGACGGGGGGACCGGCTGGCGGTTCACCGTCGACGTCACCGACCCCGCCACCGTCTCGCTGTCGCTGCGGTGCCTGCGCCGCGAGGTCGCCTCGGCCGGTGGGCACACCCACCTGCTCCGGCTCGACCACGTGGTCCGCACCGTCACGCTCCCGCCGGGCGACGTCGTCGAGGAGCAGGTCAGCTGCGCCGACGACGCCAAGGGCATCACCGCCACCTGGTCGCTGCCGCCCGGCGTCGTCCACCTCGGCAACGACCCGCGGCTCAAGGCCCGCGCGTTCCGCCTGCTCAACACCACCACCACGCCCGTCGACGCCGTCGTCGACCTCGAGTGCCTGGCGGACCGGCCCGGCGAGGAGGTCCGCGGGCACGCGCAGCCCGTCGCGGTCACCAACACCGCGACCGTCGGCTCGACCTCGGTCGACGCCGACCCGACCAACAACAGCGCGACCGCCACGGTGACGGTGACCCCCGGCAGCACCACCGCGGTGCCCGCCGCGGCCGCCGGCCTCGCCGGACGCACGCTCACGCTGCCGGTCGTCTCCTCGATGCCCGGCACCGCCCGCGTGGTGCTCCGGGCCGGCGGCAAGGCGGTCGGCCGCGCGCAGGTCTCGCTCCGCCCCGGCGGCGTCACCACCGCGCGCGTCACCCTGACGAAGGCCGGTCGCACGGCCGTCCGCCGCGCCGGCCGGGCCGTCGTCGTGGTCGACCCGGCCCGCGGGCCCGCCACGCGGCGTACCGTCCGGGTGCGGTGAAGCGGCGCCTGACCGGGGTCAGACGGGCAGGCCGAGCGACCGGAGCCGCAGGCGGGTGTCGTCTGCGCCGGTGAAGAGGACGCCGGCCATGCCGAGCGCGTCGGCGGCCTCGATGTTGGTGGCCCGGTCGTCGACGAAGGCCAGCGACCCCAGGGGCAGGCCCATCCGCTCCGCGACCAGCTCGTAGGCGCGTCGGTCGGGCTTGGCGACCCGCTCGGTGCCGGAGACGACCACGCCGTCGAGGAGGGCGACGACCTCGAAGCGCTCGGGCGCGTGCGGGTAGAGCTCGTCGGACCAGTTGGTCAGCCCCCACTGCGGCACGCCGGCGGCGCGCAGCTCACGGACCAGGTCGGCGGTGCCGGGCACCTCGCCGAGCAGCGAGGCGGCGAAGTTCGCGCGGTACGCCAGCGCGTGCTCCAGCCAGTGCGGGTGCGTGCGGCGTACCTCCGCCTCGGCGTCCTCCCACGTCCCGCCCGAGTCGGGCCCGTGGTTCCAGGCCAGGAAGTCGAAGTCGCTCGCGGCCAGGAACCGGCGCGCCTCGTCCTCGCCGACCCCCGCGGCGATCGCGGCGAGCGGGTCCCAGTCGATGAGGACGTTCCCGAAGTCCCACACCACGCCCCGGACGCGCACGACCCCGGACGGCGAGCCGTCCGGGGTCGTGATCGGGTCCGGGTCCTGCGTCAGGCCCACCGCTCGGAGGCCGGGGTGAACGTGAGGCCCCGGTCGCCGGTGTAGATCTGCTTGGGACGGGCGATCTTCTGCTCCTTGTCCTGGGTCAGCTCCAGCCACTGGGCCAGCCAGCCCGGGGTGCGGCCGATCGCGAACAGGACGGTGAACATCTCCGGCGGGAACTGGAAGGCCTCGTAGATCAGGCCGGAGTAGAAGTCGACGTTGGGGTAGAGCTTGCGCTTGACGAAGTACTCGTCCTCGAGCGCGATCTTCTCCAGCTCCAGCGCGATGTCGAGCAGCGGGTTGGTGCCGGTGACCTCGAAGACGTCGGTCGCGGCCTTCTTGATGATCCGGGCGCGCGGGTCGTAGTTCTTGTAGACCCGGTGGCCGAAGCCCATGAGCCGCTCGTTGCCGTTCTTCACGCCCTCGATGAAGGCGGGGATGTTCTCCTTCGAGCCGATCCGGCGCAGCATCCGCAGGACCGCCTCGTTGGCGCCGCCGTGCAGCGGGCCGAAGAGCGCGCCCACGCCGGCCGAGACCGCCGAGTAGGGGTCGACCTGCGTCGAGCCGACCGAGCGCACGGCGTTGGTCGAGGCGTTCTGCTCGTGGTCGGCGTGGAGGATGAACAGCACGTCGAGGGCCTTGACCAGCCGCTCGTCGGCCTCGTACTTCGACTCGCTCATCTTGAAGAGCATCGAGAGGAAGTTGGCGGTGTAGCCGAGGTCGTTGTCGGGGTAGACGTACGGCTTGCCCTGCGCGTGGCGGAACGCCCAGGCGCCGAGCGTCGGCATCTTCGCGATCATCCGGACGATCTGCATGTGCCGGTTGTCGCCGTCGCTGATGTTGCGCGCGTCGGGGTAGAACGTCGACAGGGCCCCCACCGACGCCATCAGCATCCCCATCGGGTGCGCGTCGTACCGGAAGCCCTGCATGAAGCTCTTGACGTTCTCGTGCACGAACGTGTGGTAGGTGATCTCGTGCACCCAGGCGTCGTACTGCGCCTTGTCGGGCAGCGAGCCGTGGATGAGCAGGTAGGCCACCTCGAGGAAGGTCGACTTCTCGGCCAGCTGCTCGATCGGGTACCCGCGGTACTCCAGGATCCCCTCGTCACCGTCGATGTAGGTGACGGAGCTGCGGCACGAGGCGGTGTTGACGAAGCCGGGGTCGTAGACGGCCAGGCCCGGAGCATCCTCCCCGGACTTGATCTTCCCGAGATCCGCGGCCTTGATGGTGCCGTCGGTGATCGGGACGTCGTACTCCTGTCCGGTGCGGTTGTCGCGGACGGTGAGAGAGTCAGTCACGTCACCAACCTAGACCGGGGACGGGAGCCGCGTTAACCCGGTGTCCCGCGACCCGGTACGGGAGGCGGTGCCGGAGCCGGGCCAGCGGCCGCGTTTTGACCCTCGGGTCCGCGCCGCCGTAGTCTTGCCGGTCGCGACTCCTGCCGCGCTCGTCCCCTCTCGTGGGGTGGGTGCAGATCCGGACGCCGAGGCCCTCCGCGGGGCTCGGGCGAGCCGGGCCGTGTTCGTCAGAAGCCGCAGCAGCATCACCCGCGCGGGACCGCCGTGCGGGCACCACGAACGAAGAGAGCCTCAGCCGTGCGTACGTACGCCCCGAAGCCCGCTGACATCCAGCGCGAGTGGCACGTCATCGACGCGACCGACATCGTCCTCGGTCGCCTTGCCGTGCAGTCCGCCAACCTCCTGCGCGGCAAGCACAAGCCGATCTTCGCGCCCAACACCGACACCGGCGACTTCGTCATCGTCATCAACGCCGAGAAGGTCGCGCTGTCGAGCAACAAGAAGACCACCAAGATGGCCTACCGCCACTCCGGCTACCCGGGCGGCCTCTCGGCCACCCCGGTCGGTGAGCTCCTCGAGAAGGACGCGCGCAAGGTCATCGAGAAGGCCGTCTGGGGCATGCTCCCCAAGAACCGCCTCGGCCGGCAGATGCTGAAGAAGCTCAAGGTCTACAGCGGCCCGAACCACCCGCACCAGGCCCAGCAGGCCGTCCCGTTCGAGATCACCCAGATCTCCCAGTAATCGACTGCCCTACCGAAAGTCTGAGTGAGGATCACCGTGGCTGAGACCACCGACACCAACACCGAGGTCGAGGAGACCTACGAGGTCAACGAGCAGGGCGTCGCCTACAGCTCGGAGAGCGCGCCGTCCGCCGACGCGCCGGCCCGTCCCGCGACCATCGCCCCCGGCGCGGCCACCGGCCGTCGCAAGGAGGCCGTCGCCCGCGTCCGCATCGTCCCCGGCACCGGCCAGTGGACCGTGAACGGCCGGACCCTGGACTCCTACTTCCCCAACAAGCTGCACCAGCAGGTCGTGAACGAGCCGTTCGCCGCCTTGCAGCTCGAGGGTCGCTTCGACGTCATCGCCCGCATCCACGGCGGCGGCATCACCGGCCAGGCCGGCGCGCTGCGTCTCGGCGTCTCGCGTGCGCTGAACGCGATCGACGTCGAGGCCAACCGCCCGACCCTGAAGAAGGCGGGCCTGCTGACCCGCGACGCTCGTGTCATCGAGCGCAAGAAGGCCGGTCTGAAGAAGGCGCGCAAGGCGCCGCAGTTCAGCAAGCGCTGACGTCCCACGTGGGTCGTCTGTTCGGCACGGACGGGGTCCGGGGCCAGGCGAACGGTGTCCTCACCGCTTCGCTGGCCCTGGACCTCTCCGTTTCTGCCGCCCGGGTCCTGGTCGACCACGGTGAGTACAAGGGTTCGCGCCCGCTCGCTGTCGTCGGTCGCGACACCCGGATCTCGGGCCAGTTCCTCGAGCACGCCGTCGTCGCCGGGCTCGCCTCGGCCGGCGTCGACGTGGTGCGCGTCCGCGTCGTGCCGACGCCCGGCGTGGCGTACCTGACCGACGCGCTCGGCGCCGACGTCGGCGTCGTGATCAGCGCCTCGCACAACCCGATGCCCGACAACGGCATCAAGTTCCTCGCCCGCGGCGGCATCAAGCTCGACGACGCGCTCGAGCGCGAGATCGAGTCGCTCATGGGCCAGCCGTGGCAGCCCCCGGTGGGCGGCGACGTCGGCCGCGTGACGCCGTACGCCACGCCCATCGAGGAGTACGTCGACCACCTGGTCGCCACCGTGCAGCCGCTCCGCGGGCTGAAGGTCGTCCTCGACTGCGCCCACGGCGCCGCCTCGGTCGCGGGCCCGCGCGCCCTCGAGGCCGCCGGTGCGACCGTCGTCGCGATCAACGCCTCGCCCGACGGGCTCAACATCAACGACGGCGTCGGCTCCACCCACCTCGGCCCGCTCCAGGCGGCTGTCGTGGAGCACGGCGCCGACGCCGGCTTCGCGCTCGACGGCGACGCGGACCGCTGCCTGGCGGTCGACGCCTCGGGGCAGGTCGTCGACGGCGACCAGATCCTGGCGATCCTCGCCCTCGGCCTGCGCACCGCCGGCCAGCTCAAGGACGACACCGTCGTCGCGACCGTGATGAGCAACCTCGGCTTCGTCAACGCGATGCGCGACGCGGGGATCGAGGTGCGCCAGACCGCGGTGGGGGACCGGTACGTCCTCGAGGAGATGAACGCCCACCACTTCTCCCTCGGCGGCGAGCAGTCCGGCCACGTGATCATGCGCGACCACGCCACCACCGGCGACGGCATCCTCACCGCGCTGCACGTGCTGGAGCAGATGTCGTCGACCGGACGGTCGCTGGCCGACCTCGCGTCGGTGATGACCCGCTTCCCGCAGGTGCTCGTCAACGTGCCGGGCGTCGACAAGACCCGCACCGACGACGAGGTGCTCACGGACGCGGTGGCCAAGGAGGAGGCCGCGCTCGGCGACTCCGGCCGCGTCCTGCTGCGGCCGTCGGGCACCGAACCGCTGGTCCGCGTGATGGTCGAGGCCGCGACCGAGCAGGGCGCCCGCGACGTGGCCGACCGGCTCGCAAATGTGGTGCGGGAGCGGCTGGCGCTCTCGTAGCGTCGTTGCGTGTCCTCCTCCGCCGGCCCCGCCGTCGTCGTACGCCCGATCGATCCCACCGACGAGCGCGCCCTGCGCGCCTGGTGGGAGGTCGGCGACGCCGCGTCGCGCGAGCGTGCGTACGACGCGTGGCCGGCCTGGGACGTCGCCCGGCTCTCGCTCCCGCGCGCCCGCCCCGACCTCGACGTCACGTTCCTGGTCGCGGTCGACGACGACGGCCGGGCCGTCGGCGCCGGACGGCTCACGCTGTTCCGCTCCGACCACCTGTACCTGGCCGAGCTGGAGGTGTACGTCGTGCCCGAGGCGCGCCGGCAGGGCGTCGGGTCGGCAGTGCTCGCCGACCTCGAGGCCCGCGCGGTCGCCGACGGGCGCACGGCGCTGTTCGGCACGGCGTACGCACCGGTCGGGGCGGAGAGCGCCGGCTCGCTCTTCTGCGCCGCCCGCGGCTATCCCGTGGCCAGCCACGAGGAGACCAAGCTCCTCGACCTGCGGACCGCTCCCGCCTCGTGGGCCGCGCTCGACGCCGACGTGGCGGCCGGCCTCGGCGACTACACGGTGGTGGGCTTCGAGCGGCACGTGCCCGAGGAGCACGTCGAGGCGTTCTGCGCGATGCTCTCGGTCTTCTCCTCGATGGTCCCCACCGGCGACCTGGAGCTGGGGCGCGCCTCCTGGACTCCCGAGCGCCTGCACGAGACCGAGCAGCGGACGCTCGAGAGCGGGCACACCTGGATCGGCGCCCTCGGCGTCGCGCCCGGCGGCACGGCCTGCGCCTTCTCCGAGCTCGACGTGCCCGACGCCGACCCGCGCACCGCCTCCGTCGGCGGCACGCTCGTGCTGCCCGAGCACCGGGGTCACCGGCTCGGCCTGGCGATGAAGCTGCACACCCACCGCCGCGTGCTCGAGCTCTACCCGGGCTGCGAGCACGTCGAGACCGGCAACGCCGGCGTCAACGCGCCCATGAACGCCGTCAACGAGGCGATGGGCTACCGCGTCGTCGAGCGGGCGCTGGACGTGCAGAAGAGGGTCGGGGCTACAGCTTCCTGAGCCGCACGTAGCGCACGGAGTGGTCGCGGTCCTTGCGCATCACGAGGGTGGCGCGGGAGCGGGTGGGCAGGATGTTCTGCACCAGGTTGGGGCCGTTGATGGTGTCCCAGATCCGCTCGGCCTCGGCGACGGCCTCGTCGTGGGTCAAGGTGGCGTACTTGCCGAAGTACGAGCCCGGGTCGCGGAACGCGGTCTCGCGCAGGCGCAGGAACCGCTCGACGTACCAGGCCCGGATCTTGTCGCGACCGGCGTCGACATACACGCTGAAGTCGAAGAAGTCGCTGACCGCGAGGCCGGTGCGGCCGTCGTCGCGGACGCGTGCCGGCTGGAGGACGTTGAGGCCCTCGACGATGACCACGTCGGGGCGCTTGACGACGACCTTCTCGTCCTCGACGACGTCGTAGACGAGGTGGGAGTAGACCGGCGCCTCGACCTCGTCCTTGCCGGACTTGATGTCGACCACGAAGCGGAGCAGCGCGCGGCGGTCGTAGGACTCGGGGAAGCCCTTGCGGTGCAGGATGCCGCGGCGCTCGAGCTCGGCGTTCGGGTAGAGGAAGCCGTCGGTGGTCACGAGCGCGACGTTCGGGTGCTCGGGCCAGTGGGCCAGCATCTGCTGGAGGACGCGGGCGGTGGTCGACTTCCCGACCGCCACCGAGCCGGCCACGCCGATGACGAACGGCGTGCGCGGCGGCGTACGCCGGTGGAGGAAGTCCTCCTGCTTGCGGTGCAGGCGGCCGGCCGACTCGACGTACAGGCTCAGCAGCCGGCTCAGCGGCAGGTAGACATCGCGCACCTCGTCGAGGTCGAGGGAGTCACCGAGGCCGCGGAGCGTGCGGATCTCCTGCGCGCTGAGCGGGCTCTCCGCGCCGGTGCCGAGGGCGGCCCAGGCGCTGCGATCGAGCTCGATGTACGGCGAGGACTCCTTGGGGTGCTCGTCGGCGGAGACGGGACCGGCCCCGGTCACGGGACCGGTCGAGCCGGACGACCCAGGCGACATGGCGCGATTGTTGCAGCCGCGCGAGGAAGCGGGGCGCGCGGTCCCACGTCGTTAGAGTGACCCCCATGTGCGGGATCGTCGGGTACGTCGGGGACAAGCAGGCCCAGGGCGTCGTCATCGAGGGCCTGCGCAGGCTGGAGTACCGCGGGTACGACTCCGCCGGGATCGCCCTCGTCGACGGCGGCACCATCGCGTCGGCGAAGAAGGCCGGGAAGCTGGCCAACCTGGAGAAGGTGATCGGCGAGGCGCCGCTGCCGGCGTCGACGACCGGCATCGGGCACACCCGGTGGGCGACGCACGGTGCGCCGAACGACGTGAACGCGCACCCGCACCTGGGCTCGACCGGGCGGGTGGCGCTGGTGCACAACGGGATCATCGAGAACTTCGCGGACCTGCGGGCCCGGCTCGAGGCCGACGACCACGTGCTCGTCTCCGAGACCGACACCGAGGTCGCCGCGCACCTGCTGGAGCTCCAGGTGGAGTCGGGCGTGGACCTGACCACCGCGATGCAGCGGGTCTGCCAGCAGCTCGAGGGTGCGTTCACCCTCGTGGCGGTCGACGGGCAGGACCCCTCGCGGGTGGTCGCCGCGCGTCGCAACTCGCCGCTGGTGGTGGGTCTGGGGGAGGGGGAGAACTTCCTGGGCTCGGACGTGGCCGCGTTCATCGAGCACACCCGTGAGGCGCTCGAGCTCGGTCAGGACCAGGTCGTGACGATCACGCGTGAGGGCGTGGAGGTGACGACGTTCGACGGTGCGCCGGCCGAGGGAACGCGCTACCACGTGGACTGGGACCTGTCGGCGGCGGAGAAGGACGGCCACGACTGGTTCATGCGCAAGGAGATCTTCGAGCAGCCCCGCGCGGTCGCGGACTCGCTGCTGGGGCGCCACGCGCGCGACGGGCTGCTGCAGCTGGACGAGATGCGCCTCTCGGACCAGGAGCTGCGCGACATCGACAAGATCATCATCATCGCGTGCGGGACGTCGTTCTACGCCGGGCTCGTGGCGAAGTACGCGATTGAGCACTGGACGCGGGTGCCGGTCGAGGTGGAGCTGGCCAGCGAGTTCCGCTACCGCGACCCGATCCTGGACTACTCCACGCTGGTGGTGGCGATCTCGCAGTCGGGGGAGACCGCGGACACGCTGCAGGCGATCCGGCACGCGCGGTTGCAGCGCTCGAAGGTGCTGGCGATCTGCAACACCAACGGGTCGACGATCCCGCGGGAGTCGGATGCGGTGATCTACACCCACGCCGGCCCGGAGATCGGGGTCGCGTCGACCAAGGGATTCCTGACCCAGCTGGTGGCCTGCTACCTGCTCGCGCTGTACCTCGCGCAGGTCAAGGGCACCCGCTACGGCGACGAGATCAGCGAGATCATGCGTCAGCTGGAGTCGATCCCGGACCAGATCGCGGCGGTGCTGTCGCGTTCGGAGGAGGTCTACGAGCTGGCGCGGGCGCACGTCGACACGAGGTCGGTGCTGTTCCTGGGCCGCCACGCCGGCTACCCGGTGGCGCTGGAGGGGGCGCTGAAGCTCAAGGAGCTGGCCTACATCCACGCCGAGGGGTTCGCGGCCGGTGAGCTCAAGCACGGCCCGATCGCGCTGGTCGAGGAGGGGCTGCCGGTGCTGTGCGTCGTACCGCCCCGGGGCCGGGACCAGCTGCACGAGAAGATGATCTCGGGCATCCAGGAGGTCCGGGCGCGGGGTGCGCGGACGATCTGCCTGGCCGAGGAGGGCGACACCTCGATCGAGCCGTACGCCGACCACCTGATCCGCCTGCCGCGGGTGCCGGTGCTGCTGCAGCCGCTGGTGGCGGTCGTGCCGCTGCAGCTGTTCGCCTGCGAGCTGGCCACCGCGATGGGCCACGACGTCGACCAGCCCCGCAACCTCGCCAAGTCCGTCACCGTCGAGTGAGGGTCGTCGTGCCTGTGGGGCTCGTGAAGGTGGTCTGCGCGTGCCGGTGATCGGCGTCGGCATCGACGTCGTCGACATCGAGCGGTTCGGCGAGTCGCTGGCCCGCACCGCCGGCCTCTCCGCCCGCCTGTTCACCCCGGGCGAGGCGTCCCGCCCGCTCGCGTCCCTCGCCGCACGGTTCGCCGCCAAGGAGGCGCTCGCCAAGGCCCTCGGCGCCCCCGTCGGGATGTCCTGGCAGGACGCCGAGGTCGTCTCGGAATCGTCCGGCCGCCCGCTGTTCGAGATGCGCGGCTCCGTCCGCGCCCGGGCCGACGAGCTTGGCGTCGCCTCCGTCCACCTCTCGCTCTCCCACGACGCCGGCGTCGCCTCGGCTGTCGTGGTGCTGGAGTCCTGAGGGTTCTCGTCGTCGGCCTCGTGCTGCTGAGCGTGCTGGGGCACGGGCCGGCGGGTGCGGGGGTCGTGTGCCTGAGGACGCGTCGGCCCGCGCCCTGAGGGACACGACCCCTGGTCCCGGCCGGGCGATGGGGCGGGCTCGAGCCCTCCGGCCACCCGACGTCGGGGTCGTGTGCCTGAGGACGCGTCAGGCCGCGGCGCCAGGCACACGACCCGGCACACCGAGCGCCATCAGGTCACGCGCGAGCTCGTCAGGCTCGTGGAGCAGCTCGTACGCCGTGCACCGCACGACGACGCGGTCTCGCGCGACCAGCCGGCGTGCCCGTCGGACGTCCTCCATCCACTGCCGGACTTCCATGTGGAACCCGCCGTCGACCTCCAGGACCAGCGTGGTCCCGTCCGGCAGCCGCCACTCGCAGTCGGTGAATCGGCGCTGGCCGGTCGAGTCGGTGCGCTCGACCTGACGGCTCGGCAGCGGCATGCCGTGTGCGCGGCACAGGCGGTTGACCGCGCGCTCCGCCGCCGAGTGCGCTCCGGCGCCGGCGTGGCTGACAGTCGCCGACAGCGGCCTGCTCCGTCGCAGCGGCCGGAGGACGTCGATCCACTCGACGAGCCGCGTCGAGGTGGTGAGCCGCTGCTGGATCGTCGCGGCGACGAGCCCGTGCGCGGCGCGTGCGTCGGCGACGTACCCCGCGTGCAGGAGGACTGCCGGCTCGAGCCGGCACGTCGGTGGGCCGACACGTGGGGAGAGCAGAAGGTCGAAGGGCCGGCGGCTGCGGAAGAACCGGACACCGCGCACCGGCTCGAAAGCGAGCTCGTCGTCGACCATCACCGTGACGACGGGCGTCTCCCAGCCGGTGAGCCCGTGCCGGGTCGCGGCGGTCAGACCCCCGAGCATGCTCCGAGGCCCGGCGTGCAGGACGGCCATCCACTGGCGCTGCTCGGTCGTCAGGGTGCCCGTGACCGTCGCAACGACCCGCGGGGTCGGCAGCGTCCACCGGCCGGCGACGACCTGGTTCCGCACGCGGTCGGCATCGATCCCGTGGGCGAGCAGCTGGCGTCGTGCGACCAGCCCGTGCTGATCGGTCAGCAGCCGCTCGAGGTCCGGATCCATGCCACGAGGGTGGTCGAACCGACCGTCGGACGTCGGCGCTCATCCACAGGCCCGCCCTCTGCATGCGGGTCGTGTGCCTGAGGACGCGCCGGAACGCGTCGACAGGCACACGACCCTCGGGTGGGCGCCGAAGGGGACGTCGGAGCCGGCCGGCCGGTGCGGTCGTGTGTCTGAGGAAGCGCCGGCACGCGTCCTGAGGCACACGACCCCGCGTCGGGACGGAGCGGCGTCGGGACGGAGCGGCGTCGGGACGGAGCGGCGGCGGGACGGAGCGGCGGCGGGACGGAGCGGGACGGAGCGGGACGGAGCGGCGGCGGGACGAGGGCAGCGGACAGGACCGGCGCAGGACGAGCACGAGGCGGATAGCGTCGCGCCCATGCGGTACGCCCACACGGTCGAGCAGGTGCGTCAGGCGGAGCGGGAGCTGATGGCGCGGGTGCCGGAGGGGACGCTCATGCAACGGGCGGCGCACGGGCTGGCACAGGCGGTGGTGGACCTGCTGGGCGGGGCGTACGGCGCGCGGGTGCTGCTGCTGGTCGGGTCGGGGGACAACGGGGGCGACGCGCTGTTCGCGGGCACGCTGCTCGCGCGGCGGGGGTGCGGGGTGGAGGCGGTGCTGCTGGGCGAGCGTGTGCACGAGGGCGGCCTCGAGGCGCTGCGACGAGCCGGCGGGCGCACCGTCGGCCAGCCGAGCAGGCGGCCGGACGTGGTGGTCGACGGGATCGTCGGCATCGGCGGCCGCCCGGGGCTCGAGCCGGAGGCGGAGCGGGCGCTCGCCCAGGTCGAGGGGGTGCCGGTGGTCGCGGTCGACGTGCCGTCAGGGGTCGACGTCGACACCGGCCGCGTGGACGGCCCGCACGTGACGGCCGACGTGACGGTCACCTTCGGCACGCACAAGGCGGCGCACCTCGTCGACCCGGCGGCGGAGGCGTGCGGGGCGGTCCACCTCGTCGACATCGGCCTCGACCTCCCGACCGCGGAGATCGAGGCTTTGCAGGCGGAGGACGTCGCGCGGCTGGTGCCGCGCCCGCGGCCTCAGGACCACAAGTACACCCGCGGGGTCGTGGGCGTCCGGGCCGGCTCGGCGGAGTACCCGGGCGCCGCCCTGCTCAGCGTCGCCGGCGCGGCCTGCGGGCTCGCCGGCATGGTGCGGTACGTCGGCGAGGCCCCGGTCGCGGACCGGGTGCGCCAGGCGCACCCCGAGGTGGTCGGCGCCGGCCGCGTCCAGGCGTGGGTGGTGGGATCCGGCGGCGGCGCGCACGCCGACGAGGCGCTCGCGGCGGCGCTGGCCGACGAGGTGCCGACCGTCGTCGACGCCGACGCCCTGAAGCACGTGCAGCCGGGGCCGGGCGACCTCGTCCTCACTCCGCACGCCGGCGAGCTCGCCGCGATGCTCGGACGTGAGCGCGCGGAGATCGAGGGCGACCCGCTGGGGTGGGCGCGGCGCGCAGCGGTGCACCACGCCGCGGTCGTGGTGCTCAAGGGCCGCCACACCGTGACCGCGCGACCCGACGGACGGGTCCGCGTGACGACGACCGGGAACCCGTGGTTGGCGACAGCGGGCGCCGGCGACGTGCTCGGCGGGCTGGTCGGCGCGCTCCTGGCGGCGGGGCTCGAGCCGTTCGACGCGGCGAGCGTGGGGTCGTGGCTGCACGGCGCCGCGGCCACGCTCGCGAGCGCGGGCGGGCCGCTGGTGGCGACCGAGGTCGCCCGCGCGCTGCCCGCCGTCGTGCGGGACCTGCCGCAGACCTGACCGCGCCGCCCACCCGGCACGGTGGGAGGATGGACGGCCATGAGCCCCTTGCCGGTCCCGCGCGCCGAGGTGGTCGTCGACCTCGCGGCGATCCGGCACAACGTGCGCACGCTGGCCGAGCACTGCGGCGTCGCGATGATGACGGTGGTCAAGGCCGACGGGTACGGCCACGGCATGGTCGAGGTCGCCCGCGCCGCGCGCGAGGCCGGCTCGAGCTGGCTGGGGGTCGCGACGATCGACGAGGCGCTCGCGCTGCGGGCGGCGGGCGACACCGGACGGGTGCTGTGCTGGCTGACCGTGCCGGGAGAGGACCAAGCCGCTGCGATCGCCGCCGGCGTCGACGTCACGGCGTACTCCCTCGCCGAGCTGGCCGAGGTCGAGGCCGCCGTCGGCCGCGTGGGCACGCCGGCCCGCCTCCAGCTGAAGATCGACACCGGCCTGTCGCGCGGCGGGTCGACGTACGCCGACTGGCCGGCGCTCGTCGAGGCCGCCCGGGCCGGCGAGGTCGCCGGCCACTGGCGCGTCACCGGCATCTGGACCCACCCGGCCTCGGCCGACGAGCCCGACGACCCGGCCAACGACAGCCAGGAGCAGGTCTTCCGCGACGCGCTCGACGTCGCGGCGGCGGCCGGCCTCGAGCCGGAGGTGCGCCACTTCGCCAACAGCGCGGCGGCGATCCTGCGGCCGAGCGCGCGCTTCGACCTGGTCCGGTGCGGCATCGCGTCCTACGGCCTCGACCCCGCGCCCGGCCACACCCCCGACCTCGGGCTGGTGCCCGCGATGACCGCCCGTGCGACGCTGGCGATGGTCAAGGACGTCGAGGCCGGCGCCGGCGTCTCCTACGGCCACACCTGGGTCGCGGACCGGGCGACGACGTTGGGCCTGGTGCCGGTGGGGTACGGCGACGGCGTGCCGCGCTCGCTCAGCAACCGCGCCTCGGTGGGGATCGCCGGGGCGCAGCGACCCGTCCGCGGCCGCGTCTGCATGGACCAGCTCGTGGTGGACCTCGACGGGGAACGGCCCGAGCCGGGCACCGACGTGGTCCTCTTCGGCACCGGCCGCGACGGGGCCCCGACCGCGCAGGACTGGGCCGAGGCGGCAGGGACGATCAGCTACGAGATCGTCACCCGGTTCGGTGGCAGCCGGGTGGTCCGCACCCACGTCGACAGCGAGGCACCCGCGTGAGCCCCCGCCGGACCCTCGGGTTCACCGCTCTCGGCGCAGCCGGAGTGGCTGCGGCCGGCACCGCGTTCGGCGTCACCCACCACCGCCGCGCACTGTCCCGTCGGCCCGGTCCGCCGCCGCAGGACCACCCGGACGTGCCCCTCGGCTCGCTGCGCGCCGCTCCGCTGACGGTCGTCGCCGACGACGGCGTGCCGCTGCACGTCGAGGTCGACGAGCCGGAGCACAGCGGGACCGGCGCCGGCTCGGACGTGACGGTCGTGCTCGTCCACGGCTACGCGCTGACCCTCGACTGCTGGCACTTCCAGCGGCTGCACCTGCGCCGCGCCGGGGTCCGCACGGTCCTCTACGACCAGCGCTCGCACGGGCGGTCCGGCCGCTCCGACGTCGAGCACGCGACCATCGACCAGCTCGGCCGCGACCTGGCCCGCATCCTCGACGAGGTCGTCCCCGACGGCCCGGTCGTGGTCGTCGGCCACTCGATGGGCGGCATGACGGTGGTCGCCCTCGCCGAGCAGCACCCGGAGCTCTTCGGCGACCGGGTGGCGGCGGTCGGCCTCATCAGCACGACGGCCGGCGGCCTCAACGTCGGGCGGCTGCTGCTGCCGGTGGTGCCGGCCAAGATCGGCCTGCCGCTGGCGCAGCGGACGGTCGCGACGCTCGCCCGCCGGCACACCAGCGTCGACCGGCTGCGACGGCTGGGCAAGGCGGTGGCGATGGTCGCCACGGACGTGTTCGCGTTCGGCGACGACGTGCCGGCGGCCTACGTCGAGTTCGTCGACGGGATGCTGTCGGCGACGCCGTACGAGGTGGTCGCGGAGTTCTTCCCGGCCTTCGGCGGGCTGGACAAGTTCGACGCCGTCGAGGTGCTCGGTCGGGTGCCGACGACGGTCGTCTGCGGCACCGCCGACCGGCTGACGTCGATCGGCCACAGCCGCAAGCTGCACTCGCGGATCCGGGGGTCGCGCCTGGTGGAGGTCGACGGAGCCGGGCACATGGTGGTGCTGGAGCGGCACGAGCAGGTCGACGCGGAGCTCGGCCGGCTGCTGGCTGCGGCAGGGGAGAAGGAGCTGGCAGGGTGAGCGACGTCCAGGTCGTGCGCGTGGGGCCGGAGTCGGCCGCGCAGGTGCTGCGGGTGGTGCAGGAGGCCTTCGCCGCCAGACCACCGCTCGACCCGCCGGCCGACGCGCTCAGCGAGACCGAGGAGTCGATCGCCGCGCTGCTCACGCCGCACGGCGGGCTGCTCGCCTGCCTCGACGGCGACCCCGTCGGCGCGCTGGTCCTCGACCCGGTCGGCAACACCGTTTACCTGCGCCGGTTCGGCGTCGTGCCGTCCGCCCAGGGCCACGGCATCGCCGGGCGGCTCATCGACGCGGTCGTCGACCACGCGGAGGGGTACGACGACGTGACGGTCGTGGCGCGCGAGGAGCTGCCCCGCACCATCCGGTTCTGGGACCGGCAGGGGTTCCGCGAGATCGACCGGCGCTCGCCGCTGGTCGAGATGCGCCGGCCGCTGCGGACCGCCGTCTTCCAGGCGCCCACCCCCGACGCGATGCACGCGCTCGGCCGCTCGCTCGCGGGCCAGCTCGCGCCGGGCGACCTGATCGTGCTCAGCGGCGAGCTCGGCGCCGGCAAGACCACGCTCACCCAGGGCATCGGCGCGGGTCTCGGCGTGCGCGGCCAGATCACCTCGCCGACGTTCGTCATCGCCCGCGTCCACCCGTCGCTGGTCGACGGACCCGCGCTCGTCCACGTCGACGCCTACCGGCTCGGCGGCATGGAGGAGCTCGACGACCTCGACCTCGACACCGACCTGGACACCGCCGTCACCGTGGTCGAGTGGGGCGAGGGGCTCGCCGAGGGGCTCACCGACTCCCGGCTCGAGGTCCGCATTGTCCGGGCCGAGGCCGACGAGGTGCCCGACGGGTCGCACAGCACGGGATCTCCCAGCGACGCCGACGACGTGCTCGACCCGCGCCGGGTCGAGATCACCCCGGTGGGCCCCCGCTGGCACGCCCTCTCCTTCCGAGGACTCGGATGACCCTGCTGCTCGCCCTCGACACCGCCACCCCCTTCGTCACCGTCGCGCTCCATGACGGCGAGGACGTCGTCGCCGAGCTCGTCTCGGAGCGCTCCATGAAGCACGGCGAGCAGCTCGCCCCGCTCGTCGCCGCCGCGCTCGAGCAGGTCGGCGCGGTCCGCCAGGACCTCACCGCGGTCGCCGCCGGCGTCGGCCCCGGCCCGTTCACCGGCCTGCGGGTCGGGCTGGTCACCGCGCGGACGCTGGGGTTCGTGCTGGACGTGCCGGTGTACGGCGTGTGCTCGCTCGACGTGCTCGCCGCCGAGGCCGCGGACGGCGGGATCGGCACGGACTTCTGCGTCGCGACCGACGCGCGCCGCAAGGAGGTCTACCTGGCGACGTACGACGCCGACGGCACGCGGCTGGACGGGCCGGTCGTCGAGCGCCCGGCCGTCGTGGCGACCGAGCGGCCGGTCGTCGGCGAGGGCGCGGTGCTCTACCCCGACGCGTTCCCGGACGCTCGTGGCCCGGTCCGGCCGAGCGCCGGGTGGCTGGCGCGGGTGGTGACCGAGGAGCGGGCCGAGCTGGTCGACCCCGAGCCGTTGTACCTGCGGCGGCCCGACGCCGAGATGCCCGGCAAGCCCAAGCCGGTCTCGTGAGGGCCCTCCGGTGAGCGTGCGCGCCGCCACGCCCGCCGACCTCGACGCGGTCGCCGCGCTCGAGGAGGAGTGCCTCGGCGCCGACGCCTGGTCGCGCGGGCTGGTCGAGGCGGGGCTGGCCGGCGAGGTGCCGACGGTGGTCTACCTGGTCGCCGAGGCCGACGGCCCCGACAGCCCGGTGGTCGGCCACGCGGTCGCGAGCATCGTCGCCGACGTCGCCGAGCTCCAGCGGATCGCGGTCACGCCGACCGCCCGGCGCGGCGGCCACGCGACCGCCTTGCTGGACGAGGTGGTCGCGCGGTCGAGGGCGGGCGGCGCGGAGCGGCTGCTGCTCGAGGTCCGCGAGGACAACGCGGGGGCGCTGGCGTTCTACGCCGCGCGCGGGTTCGTCGAGGTCGACCGGCGGCGGCGCTACTACCGCGACGGGGCGACCGCGGTCGTCCTGCGCCGCGGGCTCAGGAAGGGCTGCTGACCGGGCCCGACAGGAAGGTGTGCTCGGTCCGGTACGCCAGCCGGCCGTAGACCCGCAGCGCCGGCAGGTTGTCGGTGTACACCCCGAGCGTCGCGACGTCCGGCGGCCGGTCCATCGCCCGCCGGGTGAGCCCCTGCGACAGGGCCAGCCCGAGACCGCGGCCGGTCGCCTCCGGCAGCACCGAGACGGCCCGCAGGTGCCCGCTGCCGTCCGGGTCACGGCGTACCGCTCCCACGCCGACCAGCAGCCCGCCCTCCCGCACGCCCAGCCAGCCCTCGATCCCCGGGGTGCCGGGCCGGCCGAACGTGTCGGGCTGCGCGGCGTCGAGCACCGCGTTGATCGCTACGGGGTCGCTGACCTCCTCGAGCGGCACCGCCGGCGGGGGAGCGGGGGTGGTGCAGCGCATCCAGTGCCAGTGGCCCCGGACCCCGTGGTGCCAGGCCGCGGGCAGCGCGTCGTGCGCCGCCTCCTCGACCGTCAGCCGCTCCGGCACGAACCGCTCGGCCAGCTCGGCGAGCAGCGGGCCGAGGTCGCCCGCCGGGCCGAGGGCGACGGTGTGGCGCAGGTTGTGGACGACGACCGCGTCGCCGCGCACCCACGCGACGTCGTACGTCGCCGAGCCGACGGTGTGCCGCACGAACGGCACCTGGCTGGCCGCCGCGAGCTGCTCGAGCCCCGCCCCCGACACCTCACGCACGCCGGTCATCCTCCACCGCGCACAATGGAGCCGTGACGGACGCCCCCCTCGTGCTCGGCATCGAGACCTCCTGCGACGAGACCGGCGTCGGCATCGTCCGCGGCCACGAGCTGCTCGCCGACGCGGTGGCCAGCAGCGTCGACGAGCACGCCCGCTTCGGCGGCGTGGTGCCCGAGGTCGCCAGCCGGGCCCACCTCGAGGCGATGGTGCCGACGATCGAGCGCGCCTGCGAGACCGCCGGCATCCGCCCCTCCGACGTCGACGCGATCGCCGTCACGAGCGGACCCGGCCTCGCCGGCGCCCTGCTCGTCGGCGTCGCCGCGGCCAAGGCGCTGGCGATCGGGCTGGACAAGCCCCTGTACGGCGTCAACCACCTCGCCGCCCACGTCGCCGTCGACCAGCTCGAGCACGGCGCGCTGCCCGAGCCGTGCGTCGCGATGCTCGTCAGCGGCGGCCACTCCAGCCTGCTGCGCGTCACCGACGTGACCGGCGCCGACGGCGGCGTCGACCCCATGGGCGCGACGATCGACGACGCGGCCGGCGAGGCGTTCGACAAGGTGGCGCGGCTGCTCGGCCTGCCGTTCCCGGGCGGCCCGCACATCGACCGGGCCGCCCGCGAGGGCTCCTCGGTGTACGTCGACTTCCCGCGCGGCCTGACCTCGCGCCGCGACCTCGAGCGGCACCGGTTCGACTTCTCCTTCTCCGGCCTCAAGACCGCGGTGGCCCGGTGGGTCGAGGCGCGCGAGCGGTCCGGCGAACCGGTCCCCGTGGCCGACGTCGCGGCGTCGTTCCAGGAGGCCGTCTGCGACGTGCTGGTGCGCAAGGCGCTCGACGCCGCCTCGTCGGAGGGCATCGAGGACCTGCTCATCGGCGGCGGCGTCGCCGCCAACTCCCGCCTGCGCCACCTCGCCGAGGAGCGGGCCGCCAAGCTCGGCATCCGCGTCCGCGTGCCCCGCCCCGGCCTGTGCACCGACAACGGCGCCATGGTCGCCGCCCTCGGCGCCGAGATGGTCGCCCGCGGCCGCACCCCCTCGCCCCTCGACCTGCCCGCCGACTCCTCGCTCCCCGTCACCGAGGTGCTCGTCTAGCGCTCCGCTCCCGAGGTGCGCGGGCCGGCCCGGGCTTGTAACGGACCGTTCGCTGCTGTGTCGGCACGCTGCAACGTGCCTACACAGTGTGTAACTGTGCGTTACATGTGCCGCGGCGGCCTCGAGCACCCACCCGAGACCCCGCGGAGCACGCCGGAGCTCCGGCCGGCTACATGCCGGCCGAGACCTCGGCGCCGCGGTCGGACGGGCCGGCGTCGGAGCTCGAGCCCGAGCCCGACCGGGGGCCGCGCTTCTCGTCCGCGTGGCCGGGCCACCAAGCGGCGTGCCCGATGAGCGCGGTGAGGGCGGGGGTGAAGAACATCGACATGACGAAGGCCGCGATGATGATCCCGAACGACAGGGCGAAGCCCATCGACATCATCAGGCTGTTGCCACTGAGCATCAGCGAGGCGAACGTTCCGGCGAGGATGACGCCCGCGGCGGCGATGGTCGGGCCGGCGTGCTTGAGCGCCTCGGCCGCGGCCGCCCGGGGGTCCTTGCCCTCGCGGGCCTCCTCGCGGAGGCGGGCGATCATCAAGATGTTGTAGTCGGTGCCGAGCGCGGTGACGAACAGGTAGATGTAGATCGGCAGCATGAAGATCAGGCCGCTCTCGCCGCCGAGGTGCTGGAAGACGATGACCGTCGCACCGAGGGTCGCCGCGAAGCTCAGCCCGACCGCGGCCATGAGGTACAGCGGGGCGACCAGGCTGCGCAGCAGCAGGGCGAGGATCAGCATGATGACGAGCGCCGCGACCGGGAAGACGACCGTGTAGTCGCGGACCATCGCGTCCTGGAGGTCGGCGAAGATGCCCGGCGTGCCGCCGACGAACGCCTCGGTGCCCTCGGGTGCGGACTCGTGCGCCTGGTCGCGGATGGGGCCCTTGACGTCCTGGAGCGCCGCGTCGGAGACGGGGTCGTTGTCGAGCACCATCATGAACTGCGCGGTCGTGCCGTCCTCCGACGGCGTGCCCGGGTAGACCTGTGCGACGCCCTCGGCCCCCTCGAGGTCGGTGCGGAACTGCTCGAGCGCGTCCGGCGCCAGCTGTCCGTCGGAGGACTGCAGCAGCACCGGCACCGGCTCGCTCGCACCGGCGGCGAAGTGGTCCTGGAACGTCTCCAGCGCCTGGGTCGACTCGACGTCGTCGGGGAGGCTGGAGTTGAAGTCGAACGACGGGTTGAACCCGAACGCGAAGACCGCGAGCGCCGCCAGCACCGCGCCCGACCCGAGCGCGAAGGAGCCCGGCCGCCGGCCCAGGCTCGTGCCGGCGCGGGCGAAGCGGGCCGCCTCCGGCTCCTCGCGCCACTTCCTCGACGGCCAGAAGAGCGCGCGCCCGAGGACCGTGACGACGGCCGGCACGAGGGTGAGGGCGGCGACCAGGGTGACCGCGACGGCGATCGCCAGCGCGGGGCCGATCGCCTGGAAGACCCCGAGCGAGCTGAGCAGCAGCGCGAGGAACGCGACGATGACCGCGCCGCCGGCGGAGGCGATCGCCTCGCCGGCCCGCTCCAGCGCGTGCACGACGGCGGCCCGGGTGTCGGCGCCCTGGCGCAGGCGCTCGCGGTAGCGGAAGAGGAAGAACAGGATGTAGTCGGTGCCGATGCCGTAGAGGACGACGACCAGGATCGTCTCGATCGAGGCGTCGGCCTTGAGGTCGAAGGCCTCGTTGGCCCAGCCGATCAGGCCGGTGGCCACCATCGACACGAGCGTCACGACAACGATCGGCAGCAGGCAGATGATCACGCTGCGGAAGATGATCGCGAGCAGCGCGACGATGAGCACGATGGTCGCGATGCCGACGATCGCGAGCGCGCGCTCGCCCGACTCCTGGGAGTCCAGGCCCTGCGGCACGGAGCCGGTCGTGGTGACCTCCAGGCCGGTGCCGTCGGCGAGCTCGGCGAGGTCGGTCCGCAGCTCCTCGGCGTCCTCGAACGCGGCGGGGTCGAAGCCGGTCGCATCCTCGGCCAGGCCGACGATCCCGAGCAGCAGCTCGCCGTCCTCGGAGACGTTGGGCTCGCCGTCCGGACCGACGACCACGACCTGCTGGACGAACGTCTCCGCGCCGAGCCGCGGCCCGAGCTCCTCGGCGATCCGCCCGGCGGCCGCCTGGTCCTCGGCGGTCAGCTGCCCACCGCCCTCACGCTGGAAGACCAGTAGCGCGGCGGGCGACGTCGCGCCCGGGAACTTCTCCTCCTGCAGCTCCACCGCCTTGATCGACTCGTAGTGGTCGGGCAGGAACTCCGACTCCTCCTGCGTGGTCTCGAGCGTCGGCGCCAGGGAGACGACGGCGACGGCGAGCACCACCCAGGCGGCGATCACGAACCAGGGACGACGGGAGGCGAGTCTGCCGAGCGCGCTGAACACGGCCAACAACGTAGTGCTGCGCGCCGACGCCGCGCCTCTCCTTTCCGCGCATCCCGGGGGAACACCAGGGGAACACCAGGGGCGCGGGGGGACGTCAGGGTCCGGTCGGCAGGAGGTACGGCGAGGACACCTCCGCGATGTCGCCCGGCACCGGCGGAAGCGGCCGACCGAGGACCTCCTCCTGCCCGTCGACTCCGATCCGGACGACCGACCAGCGCCCGTCCCGCAGCACGGCGACCAGGACGTGCTGCTCGTCGGCCCACACCACCCGGTCCAGCGCGTCGGCGATCGGCATCTCGTGCAGCAGCACCCCCGTCGCGGCGTCCTTGAGCCGCAGCTCCCGCATCCCAGCGCCCTCGGCGAAGCTCGTCGCGACGTGGCGACCGTCGGGGGAGAACCGGTAGAGGTTGTCGACGCAGTCCTCCCACGCCGGCTCGGTGGACCCACCGCTGCTCGCGAGCCAGACGCCCCCACAGGCGTGGATGTCGTCCGGCGCCGGGCCGGTGAGGCCGGCGACGAGCGAGTCGTCCGGGGCGAGCGCGAGGACCTGCGGGACGCCGGGCAGGAACGGCTCGACCGCCCCGTCGCGGGACACGAGGTACGTCGACCCGGACCCGCCGGCCAGGACCACCCCGCACTCGTCCGGGCAGCTCCCGGTGATGCCGACCAGGCGCGGCCTCCGGCCGAGGCCGTCCGACGACAGCCGCTCGATCTCCCCGGACGCGCCGTCGAGGAGCACCGGTTCGCCGGTGTCGAGGACCCAGGCCACGTGCCGGCCGTCGTCGTCGACCACGAACGAGCCGGCGTCCGAGACCGGCCACGTCGTCTCGAGCGCGCCGCCGCGGTCGTGGAACGACACGACCGGCCGGCCCTGGCGCATGCCGGCGGCGACGTACCCCTCGACCAGCGGCGCCCATGCCCGGACCTCGGAGACGCCGCCGAGGGGGACCTCGGTGCCGTCGAGCAGGTGCACGGTCCCGTCCGTGAGCCACCCCGCAGGCGCCACGGCGGGCTGCGGAGCCGGTACGACGGCGGTGTCGTCGCCGTCGCCGAGGCCCAGGCCGAGGGGCAGCAGGACCGCCGCGACGAGGGCGGCGGCGACGCCGGCGCCCGCGGAGCGTCGCCGGCGGCGGATCGTGCGGGCGGTGGCCTTGACGTCGGCGAGCGTCAGCGGCGCCTCGGTCAGGGCGTCGGCGCGGGAGCGGAGGCCCTGCTCGAGGCGCTCCTCGGTGCGGTCGGTCATCGCTCCTCCTCCCGGGAGGTCGGGTCCGGGCTCGGGGCCAGGTGGGACGGGGTGCGCTCGCGCAGCGCGGCGAGCGCCCGGCTGCACTGGGACTTGACGGTGCCGACGGAGATGCCGAGCACGTCGGCGGTCTCGGCCTCGGTCAGCTGCTCGTAGTAGCGCAGGACGACGACGGCGCGCGCCCGGCGCGGGAGGCCCTGGACGAGCTCCCAGACCTGTGCGGCCGTGCCGTCGTCGTACGACTCCAGCACCGGCTCCGGCTCGGGCACCATGTCGGTGGCGTGCTCGCGCCGCTTCCAGCCGCGTCGCCACAGCGAGGTGTGCTCGTTGACGAGGATCCGGCGGGCGTAGGCGTCGATCGCGCCGCGGTCGCGGATCTTGTCCCAGGACAGGTACAGCTTGGCCAGGGACGTCTGCAGCAGGTCCTCGGCGGCGTGCCGATCGCCGGTGAGGAGGTACGCCGTGCGCAGCAGCGCGGGCTGCCGCGCCACGAGCCACGCGGTCAGCTCGGCGTCGCGGGTCGCCTCGCGCGTCGCCCCGCGGTCGGTCATGTGCCCAGTGTCGGCGTCGGTCGCCGCGGGCAGCTCCCGGGTGGGTGGCATGCGCCCTCCGTCCTTCGTCTCCTGCCCTCAGGACGCGAAGCGCCGACGGATGGTTGCAGCCGCGGTCCTAGGGTGGCCACGGACCAACCCCACGAAGGAGCAGGAGCAGCACATGCAGCAGGTCAAGGCGGTCGTCGCACGAGCCGAGGGAGCGCCCGTCGAGGTGGTCACGATCAACGTGCCGGACCCGGGCCCGGGCGAGGCGGTCGTGAAGATCCAGGCCTGCGGGGTCTGCCACACCGACCTGCACTACCGGCAGGGCGGGATCAACGACGAGTTCCCGTTCCTGCTCGGTCACGAGGCGTCGGGGATCGTCGAGGCGGTCGGCGAGGGCGTGACCGGCGTGGCGCCGGGCGACTTCGTCGTCCTCAACTGGCGCGCGGTGTGCGGTGAGTGCCGGGCGTGCAAGCGCGGCGAGCTGCAGTACTGCTTCAACACCCACAACGCGAAGCAGAAGATGACCCTCGAGGACGGCACCGAGCTGTCCCCGGCGCTGGGCATCGGCGCGTTCGCGGAGAAGACGCTGGTCGCCGCCGGGCAGTGCACGAAGGTCGACCCGTCGGCCCGCCCCGCCGCCGTCGGCCTGCTCGGCTGCGGCGTGATGGCCGGCATCGGCGCGGCGATCAACACCGGCGCGGTCACCCGGGGCAAGTCCGTCGCGGTCATCGGCTGCGGCGGCGTCGGCGTCGCCGCGATCGCCGGCTCCGCGCTGGCCGGCGCCAGCCCGATCATCGCCGTCGACATCGACGCCCAGAAGCTCGAGGCCGCCCAGAAGCTCGGCGCCACCCACACGATCGACTCCTCGAAGGAGGACGTCGTCGCGCGGGTCAAGGAGATCTGCGGCGAGGTGTACGACGGCGCGGAGGGCGCCGACGTCGTCATCGAGGCCGTGGGCCGTCCGGAGACCTGGGAGCAGGCGTTCTACGCCCGCGACCTCGCCGGCACCGTCGTCCTGGTCGGCGTGCCGACCCCCGACATGAAGGTGCCGCAGCTGCCGCTGATCGACGTCTTCGGCCGCGGCGGCTCGCTGAAGTCCAGCTGGTACGGCGACTGCCTGCCGACCCGCGACTTCCCGATGCTCGTCGACCTCTACCAGCAGGGCCGGCTCGACCTGGATGCGTTCGTGACCGAGGAGATCGGCATCGACGACGTCGAGGCGGCCTTCGAGAAGATGCACCACGGCAACGTGCTCCGCTCGGTGGTGGTCCTGTGAGCGTGCGGGTCGACCACGCGGTCGTCAGCGGCACCTTCAGCCTCGACGGCGAGACCTTCGACGTCGACAACAACATCTGGGTCGTCGGCGACGACACCGAGTGCGTCGTCATCGACGCCCCGCACTCGGTCGACGCGATCCTCGACGTGGTCGGCGACCGCACGGTCAAGGCGATCCTGCTGACCCACGCCCACGACGACCACTGCCGGGTGGCCCCGGAGCTGCGCGAGCGGGTCAACGGCGGGTCGGGCGCGCCGATCCTGCTGCACCCCGACGAGCGGCCGCTGTGGGAGCTCACCCACACCGACCGGCTGTGGGACGTCGACCTCGCCGACGGCTTCGAGATCTCCGTCGGCGGCACGACGCTGCGGGCGCTGCACACCCCCGGCCACGCGCCCGGTGCAATCTGCTTCGCAGCCCCGGACCTCGGGTGCGTCTTCACCGGGGACACGCTGTTCAACGGCGGGCCCGGCGCGACCGGCCGCTCGTTCAGCGACCGGCCCACGCTCGAGGCGTCGATCCGCGCGAAGCTCTTCGCGCTGCCCGACGAGACGATCGTCCACACCGGCCACGGCGACGACACCACCATCGGTGCGGAGAAGCAGGCCCTCGGCGCCTGACCCGCCCCGCACACCCGGCCCGACCCGACGCCGGCCCCGGAGGACCACCCCGGGGCCGGCGTTGGATCGCTCCAAGCATGAGCGCCCCCGGTCCGGGGGAATCGGGACGTGTGGACACACCTCGGGAGCAGTACTGGGTGGCCCTGCGGAACGGTGACCGGGCGAGCGCGCTCGAGGCCGTCAAGCGGATGCACGAGGACGGCCGGACCCACCTCGAGATCATCGACGAGGTCCTCGTCCCCGCCCAGGAGCGGGTGTCCGGCCTGTGGCTGGCGGGGGAGTGGAGCGCCGCCCAGCAGCAGCTCGCCACCTCGATCAACGAGGGGCTCGTCCACTGGCTGTGCTCCTTCAGCCCGCCGCCGTCCTCGGACCACCCGCTCGTCGTGGTCGCGACCGTCGAGCGCGAGGAGCTGCCGGCGCTGGTGCTCGCCGAGGCGCTGGGCGCCGCCGGCTACCGCACCACCTTCGCCGGCGGTGACGCCGCCGCCGAAGACCTCCTGCGCCAGGTGCTCACCCGCAAGCCCCGTGCCCTGCTGGTCAGCGTCGCCCGCACGTCGTCCCTGGCGCGGCTCAAGCCGCTGCTCGGCCACGTCCGCGCGACCGGCATCCCGGTCATCGCCGTCGGCGCGGCCTTCGGCGGCGACCCGCAACGCGCCACGGCGATCGGCGCGGCGGCGTACGCCGCGTCGGTCGGCGACGTCCTCACCCTGCTCGAGCAGCTGCCGCGCCGGCTGCCTCCGGCCACACCCGAGCCGCCGGTCCCGGCCGACCTCGAGGCGGCCTGGCTGACCGACTTCCGTCACGAGATCACGCCGTACGTCCTGCGCGCCCTCGCCGCCCGCCACCCCGCTCCGCGCCGGGCGCGCTGGTGGGCGGAGCTGGAGGACCTGGTCGACCACGTGCTCGGCTGCCTGGCCGCCTCGCTCGTCACCGGCGACGAGACGATCATGGTCGAGGTGCGCGACTGGCTCACGCGCGTGCTGGAGGCGCGTGGTGCCGGCGCGGGCCTCGTCGCGGAGGTCTGGGAGCTCCTGGCCGTGCCGCTGCGCGGCCACCCCTTCGCCCGGGTGCACCTGGCCGGCTCCGCGGCGCCGGGCGGCGCCACCGACGGCGGTCAGACCGACGGCCTCACGACCGTCTGAGGCTCGCTCGCGTCAGGCCAGCGGCCGGACGAGCAGCGCGGTGCCGGCGCCGGCGACGCGCGTGAGCACGAGCGTGCCCTCCTCGTCGCCGCCGAGCGACAGCCGCTTGCGCAGCTGCTCGGGCACGACGTCCACGCCGCGCTTCTTGATCGTCAGCGTGCCGATGCGTCGCTCGCGCAGCGCGGCTCGCAGCGCCTTCTCGCGGTACGGCAGCTCCTCGAGCACCTCGTAGCCGCGGGCGAGCGGCGAGCGGTGCGCCGCGTCGCCGGTGACGTAGGCGATGTGCTCGTCGACGAGCCCGCCCTGCACGGCCGCCGCGACGGCGGTGACCAGCCCGGCGCGGACGACCGCCCCGTCGGGCTCGTAGAGGTACTGGCCCACCGGGCGCACGTCGACGCCGTCGCCCAGCGCGGGCGCGTCCTCGTCGGTGACCGTGGCGAGGCCGCCGTCCCCGATCACCGTCGCGCGGCGGGCGGTCGTGGCCAGCCCGCCGGACCACAGCGCCGCCTCCTTCACCTCGCCGCGGTCGCTGACCCACTCGGCCTCGACGCCGGCCGGGACCAGGTCGTGCGGGATCCCGGGGGCGACCTTGACGCAGGAGTCGCGGCGCAGGAGCCGCTCGACGAACGACCACGGCGGCGTCCAGTCGTCGACGTCGAACGTGCGGCCGCGCGCGCCCCGGCGGGCCGGGTCGGCGAACGCCACGTCGAAGGGGAAGGGGTCGACGGTCGTCGCGTCCGCGACCACCACCGCGCCGGGCAGGTCGAGCGCGGCGAGGTTGGCCTCGGCCACCGCGACCCGGACCGGGTCGAGGTCGACGCCGGCGCACGTCAGGCCGGCCCGGGCCGCGGCGACCAGGTCCCCGCCCACGCCGCAGCCGAGGTCGACGAGCGTCCGCGCGGCGTACGCCTGGAGCCGGGCGGCGCGGTGGGTGGCGACGGCGAGCCGGGTGGCCTGCTCGAGGCCGTCGGGGGTGAAGTACATCCGCGCGGCCAGGTCGCCGAACTTCGCCTCGGCCCGCACCCGCAGCCGGGCCTGGGTGAGCGCGGCGGCCGCGTGCTCGGCGTCGGCCTCGCGCCGCAGGGTGGTCTGCGCGAGCAGCGGGTCGACGTCGACCAGCCCGCCGGCCCGGTCGAGCAGGCGCTGCCCGGCGTCGGTCAGCAGCCAGCGGAAGGCGTCGAGGTCCACAGTCGGATCCTCGCAGGGCAGGGGTCCCTGGCACTCGCGCGAGGTGAGTGCTAGTTTCTGTCCTGGCACTCTCCCCGTGAGTGTGCCAGCGCTTGCGCACCACGCACGACCCCCGCGACGGCGTGCGAGGGACCGCAGGCACCAGACGTGCACCACCCACCTGAGACACCTGAGTTTGAAAGTGGAGGTCGACATCGTGTCGGTCAACATCAAGCCCCTCGAGGACCGCATCGTCGTCAAGCCGCTCGACGCCGAGCAGACCACGGCCTCCGGCCTGGTCATCCCGGACACCGCCAAGGAGAAGCCCCAGGAGGGCGAGGTCGTGGCCGTGGGCCCGGGCCGCTTCAACGACGACGGCGACGAGCGCGTCCCCATGGACATCTCCGTGGGCGACAAGGTCATCTACAGCAAGTACGGCGGCACCGAGGTCAAGTACTCCGGCGAGGAGTTCCTGATCCTCTCCGCCCGCGACGTCCTCGCGATCGTTTCCTGATCTCTCCCGGGTCGTGTGCCTGACGACGCGCTTCGGCGCGTCCGACGGCACACGACCCGGTCCTCTTTCCCGCACCACCTGCTAGGAGAGTCATGCCCAAGATCCTGGAGTTCGACGAGAACGCCCGCCGCGCGCTCGAGCGCGGCGTCGACGCGCTCGCCAACGCCGTCAAGGTGACACTCGGCCCCAAGGGCCGCTACGTCGTCCTCGACAAGAAGTGGGGCGCCCCGACGATCACCAACGACGGCGTGACCGTCGCCCGTGAGATCGAGCTGGACGACCCGTTCGAGAACCTCGGCGCCCAGCTCACCAAGGAGGTCGCCACCAAGACGAACGACGTCGCCGGTGACGGCACCACCACCGCGACGGTCCTGGCCCAGGCGATGGTCCACGAGGGTCTCAAGGCCGTCGCGGCCGGCGCGAACCCGATGGGCCTCAAGCGCGGCATGGACGCCGCTGCCGAGGCCGTCGGCAACGCGCTGCGCGACGCCGCCCGCGAGGTCGAGACCCGCGAGGACATGGCCTCGGTGGCCACGATCTCCTCGCGCGACAGCCACATCGGCGACCTGCTCGCGCAGGCCTTCGACAAGGTCGGCAAGGACGGTGTCATCACCGTCGAGGAGTCCAACACCATGGGCACCGAGCTCGACTTCACCGAGGGCATGCAGTTCGACAAGGGCTACATCAGCCAGTACTTCGTGACCGACCCCGAGCGGATGGAGGCCGTCCTCGACGACCCCTACATCCTGCTGCACCAGGGGAAGATCTCGTCCGTCTCCGAGCTGCTCCCGCTGCTGGAGAAGGTCATCCAGGCCGGCAAGCCGCTGTTCATCCTCGCCGAGGACGTCGAGGGCGAGGCGCTCTCGACCCTGGTCGTCAACAAGATCCGCGGCACGTTCAACGCCGTCGCGGTCAAGAGCCCGGCGTTCGGCGACCGCCGCAAGGCGATGATGCAGGACATCGCGACCCTGACCGGCGGTCAGGTCGTCGCGCCCGAGGTCGGCCTCAAGCTCGACCAGGTCGGCCTCGAGGTGCTGGGTCAGGCCCGCCGCGTCGTGATCACCAAGGACAACACCACGATCGTCGACGGCGCCGGTGACGCCGCCGAGGTCGAGGGCCGGGTCAACCAGATCAAGGCCGAGATCGAGTCCACCGACTCCGACTGGGACCGCGAGAAGCTCCAGGAGCGCCTCGCGAAGCTGGCCGGCGGCGTGTGCGTGATCAAGGTCGGCGCCGCCACCGAGGTGGAGCTGAAGGAGAAGAAGCACCGCATCGAGGACGCCGTCTCCGCGACGCGCGCCGCGATCGAGGAGGGCATCGTCCCCGGCGGCGGCTCCGCGATCATCCACGCGGTCTCCGTCCTCGAGGGCGACCTCGGCCTCACCGGCGACGAGGCCGTCGGCGTCCGCGTCGTCCGCAAGGCCGCCGACGAGCCTCTGCGCTGGATCGCCGAGAACGGTGGCGAGAACGGCTACGTCGTCACCACCAAGGTCCGCGAGCTCGGCGTCGGCAACGGCTACAACGCCGCCACCGGTGAGTACGGCGACCTGGTCGCCCAGGGCGTCCTCGACCCGGTCAAGGTCACCCGCTCCGCGCTGGTCAACGCCACCTCGATCGCCGCGATGCTGCTGACGACCGAGACGCTCGTCGTCGACAAGCCTGAGGAGGAGGACGAGACCGCGGCCGCCGGCCACGGTCACGGCCACGGCCACTGAGTGACCAGCCCGGTCCGAGGAACGAGGACCGGGCGTGGGGTCACGAAGGTCGAGCAAGCGCGGCCTGAGCCTGCGAAGGCCCGAACCGCGTGTCGAGACCAGTCACCGCTCCTCTCGAGCACCCGAGCGCCACCCGGCCGGCGCCGGTCCCCAGCAGGGGGCCGGCGCCGTTCGGCGTTCCCGGGACGCGCCTCCGCCCCGAACCGGCCTCGTGCTGCTGAGCGTGCGGCGGGTCGCACGCTGGGCAGCACGAGGCACGTGGGTGGTTCAGCAGGCCGGCTCGAGCGGCGGCCGGTCCAGCCCCTTGAGCAGGTAGACCGGCCGGTCCGAGCAGCCGGTGCCGTGCCGCTCGTAGCGCGCCCGCACGGCGTCGTACAGCTCCTCGGCGCCAGGGGCTCCCCAGGCGCCCCACGGCACCCACTGGACCAGCCAGGTCGGGGCGTCCGGTCCCGCCACGAGTGAGCGCAGGTCGTCGTAGCCGCGGTCGAGGGTGCGCATCGGCAGGCTCCACAGGTGGGGGTACGGCGTGGGCAGGCCGCTGCGCAGCTGGAGGTCGGCGCGGCCGCCGAAGACGACCAGGGTGTCGCCGGGCTCGGCCACCGCCGCGACCGCGGTGCCGGTGTCGGCCTCGTCGAACTCCTGGAAGTCCAGCGCGTTCCAGCCGACCCAGCCCAGCAGGCACACCAGCGAGGACACCGCGCTGAGCCCGATCACGGCGCGCATCGCCCGCCCGCGGCCGGTCCGGTGGCGGGCCAGCAGGGCGGCGCACAACGCGGTCGCCGGCACCAGTCCGAAGAGGTAGTCGCGCCAGTAGCTCCCGCCCATGACCAGCGCGGCCCCGTCGGCGAGCACGATCGCCAGCGTCGCCGCGGTCAGCACCGGGTCGGCGCGCCACTCGCGCCGGACGTGGACGAGGAACCCGCCGACCACCGCGACCATGCCGGCCGCCAGCGCGGCGAACGCGAGCGTCACCGCGCGTGAGGCCGGCGCGTCTGAGGAGCTCTCGCTCAGCACGTCGTTGGCGTCGAGCCGGAAGCCGTACACGGCGTACCAGACCTCGGCCAGGTCCACGCCCGCCGCCCGTGCCCAGAGGACGGTCGCGAGGACGGGTACGGCGGCGCCGGCGACCGCGGCCGCGGCGAGCCGGAGCATCGTGCGGCGGTCGACCCGTCCGGCGAGGTGGCCGGCCAGGAGGAGGACGGCGCCGAAGACGAGCGCGCCGACGAGGTTCTGCTTCATGCCGAGCGCGGTGGTCGCGAGCAGGCCGGCCCCCGCGGCGAGCGGGGCCGAGCGGCGGGCCAGCGCGTCCAGCGAGAGCAGGATCGACCCGAGCAGGAACGGCAGCGCGAGGATCTCGCCCTTGACGGCCACCGCGTCGATGACGGTGTTGGTCAGCAGCGCCGCCACGGCGACGGCCGTCCAGCGGGCGCTGCGCTCGCTGCCGACGCGGCGCGCGACCGCCGCGGCGCCGAGCACCGCGAGCGCGCACGCGAGCGCGCCCACCAGACGGATCGCGTGCTCGCCGCCGATGCGGTCGCTGAGGCCGAACACCGCCACGACGAGCGGGTGCCGGTCGACGAAGAGGTCGCCGTACACGCTGTCGGGTCGCGGGTCCCAGCCCCGCGCGACCAGCGTGAACCCCGCCTCGTCGGCGCGCAGCGGGCGGGTCAGCCCTGGCAGCCGCAGCAGGAACGCGAGCGCCGCCGCCAGCGGGACGGTCCACCGCGTGTCCACCACGCCCTCGACCCGCTGGGTCAGGGCGTGCCGGCGCTCGAGCATGCGCCCAGGTTCCCAGACCGCTCGGGGGCGGCCGCCGTAGCACCGGCGAAACACCACGGACCCTGATGGGCAACGTCGGACGTCCACGCTGGGCCGCATGTTGTGGCGAGTGCGGACGACCCTTCCCGATCGACCCGGTGCGCTGGCGGTGCTCGCCGAGCACTGCGGGCGGGCGGGCGTGAACATCCTCGGCCTGCAGATCTTCCCGGGGATCGAGGCCGTCACCGACGAGCTGGTGCTCAGCACGCCGGCCGGGTGGGGCGCCTCCGGGACCGCGCACCTGGTCGAGCGTGCCGGGGGGCGGAACGTCGTCGTCCAGTCGTGCACCGAGGCGGCGCTCGGCGACCAGCCCACGCGCTACGTCCAGGCCGCCCGCACCATCCTCGCCTCGCCCATGTCCTTCCCCGAGGTGGTCGCCGTCCTCTTCGACGCCGAGGCGGACCCGGTCGACCCCGACGGCCCGCCGCAGGACGTCATGGAGCTGACGGTGGGCGACGTGCAGGTGCAGGTACGTCGGACCGCCGCGTTCACCGCCACCGAGCACGCCCGCGGGTCGGCGCTGGCCGATCTCGTGAGCGACGTCCTGCAGCGGACGAGGACGGACTCCGCGATCGCGGTGTCGCCGGGCCGCCGGCTCGGCGGTGGCACCACCCCCGAGCACGTCGTCGACGGCGACTCGATCTCGGCGGTGGTCGACGGCGTCGTCGTGGGCCTGGCCACGGTGCAGGCGTCCCTCACCGAGGACCCCGCTGCCCGGCCGGTCGTGCTGCGGGTCGACCCCGCCTGGCAGCGTCGCGGCATCGGTTCGCGGCTGCTCGTCGACGTCGCCCGGCTCGCGCACTCGCGGGGGGCGCAGGAGATCGTCCTCACCACCCGCTCCGACAACCAGGCGGTCCTCCCGATGGTGCTCGCCGCCGGCATGCGGGGCCGGATCCGCCTCGCCGGCGACGTCCTCACCGTCCGCGTCCCCGTGCGCGACCTCCGCCCCCTCCCCGCCTGACCCGGCCGGCCAGGCGGCTGGTTGCCCCGGCTGGTTGGTGGCTCCCACGTCGCACTGCGGCCGACCCGTGGGTGCGGGTACGCCGGGGGTGGGGTCGGGGCCTGCGGCTCCCGCCGGACGGCAGGCCCGGTCTACCAGGCCTGCGCTCGTTCCTCGCTCCGGCCCGCCAGACCCAACCACGACCGGGCCTGCCCGCCCGTCGTCCGCCTCCGGCCCCGACCCGCGCGGCGTACCCGTCCTGCGGCCCGTCCTCCGGCTCGGCGGCGGCCCGGGGGGACGTCGTCCGGGCCGGGGCGCCTCCCTGCTCGACCGGAGGCGTGGTGTCCGCCACGGTCGCCGCGGTCGGGACCGCCGGCCGGGTGGGCGCCAGTAGGCTGGTGGGGTGGAGCTCCCGGACAAGTTCGCCGCCCTCGGTCTCACCTACGACGACGTCCTGCTGCTGCCGGGGTACTCCGACCTGGCGCCGTCGGACATCGACACGACGAGCCGGTTGACCCGCGAGATCAGCCTCAGGGTGCCCCTGGTCAGCGCCGCGATGGACACCGTCACCGAGTCGCGCATGGCGATCGCCATGGCGCGCCAGGGCGGCCTGGGCGTGCTGCACCGCAACCTGTCGATCGAGGACCAGGCCTACCAGGTGGACCTGGTCAAGCGGACCCAGACGGGGATCATCTCCAACCCGGTGACGATCGGCCCGGACGCGACGCTGGAGGAGCTGGACCGGCTGGCGGGGGAGTACCGCGTGTCGGGCTTCCCGGTGGTCGACGGCGACCAGCGGCTGCTGGGCATCATCACCAACCGCGACCTGCGGTTCACCCCGGTCGCGGAGTGGGCCACGACGAAGGTCGACGAGGTCATGACGACCGAGGGCCTGGTGACCGGTCCGGCCGGCATCTCGCGTGAGGACGCGACGGTGCTGCTGCGCCGGCACAAGAAGGAGCGGCTGCCGCTGGTCGACGACCAGGGCCGCCTGGTCGGGCTGATCACGGTCAAGGACTTCGTGAAGTCCGAGCAGTTCCCGCACGCGTCGAACGACGCCTCGGGCCGGCTGATGGTGGGCGCGGCGATCGGCTACTTCGGTGACGCCTGGGAGCGGGCGACGACGCTGATCGACGCCGGCGTCGACGTGCTGGTCGCGGACACCGCGCACGGGCACGTCCGGCTGCTGCTCGACATGGTCCGCCGGCTCAAGACCGACCCCGCGACCAAGCACGTGCAGGTCATCGGCGGCAACGTCGCCACGCGGGACGGCGCGCAGGCGTTCGTCGACGCGGGCGCGGACGCGGTCAAGGTCGGCTTCGGCCCCGGCTCGATCTGCACGACGCGGGTCGTGACCGGCGCCGGCGTACCGCAGGTCACCGCGGTCTACGAGGCGTCGCTGGCGTGCCGGCCGGCCGGTGTGCCGGTCATCGCCGACGGCGGCCTCCAGCAGTCCGGCGACATCGCCAAGGCGCTCGTCGCCGGCGCCGACAGCGTGATGATCGGGTCGCTGCTGGCCGGGTGCGACGAGTCGCCGGGCGAGCTGATCTTCGTCAACGGCAAGCAGTACAAAGCCTACCGCGGCATGGGCTCGCTCGCCGCGATGAGCAGCCGTGGCAAGAAGTCCTACTCCAAGGACCGTTACTTCCAGGCCGAGGTCGTCAGCGACGACCTGATCGTGCCGGAGGGCGTCGAGGGCCAGGTCGCCTACCGCGGCCCGCTGGCCGCCGTCGCCCACCAGCTGATCGGCGGCCTGGCCCAGTCGATGTTCTACATCGGCGCCCGGACGGTGCCCGAGCTGCAGGAGAAGGGCAAGTTCGTGCGGATCACCTCGGCCTCGCTCAAGGAGAGCCACCCGCACGACGTGCAGATGACCGCCGAGGCGCCCAACTACAACGGTCGGTAGACCAGCACGGCGGCGCGGAACGGCGCGTCGCCGTCGCTGCGGACGGCCACGTCGTACCGCTCGCCGGCCAGCAGCAGCGTGTCGACACCCGTGCCCGGACCGACGGACCCCTCGCCGGTGTAGCGGGTGGACTCGCCGCGGTCGCGCCCGCCCGACCACCTCAGGTGGACCCGGTCGCCCTGCGAGACGAGACCCAGCAGGACGTCCTCGTCGGCCTCGACCTCGGTGGTGAACGGCTCGCCGGGCTCGGGCTGGCGGACCACCTCGGCGAGGCCCCAGCGGCGTCCGTCGTGCTCGACGACCTCGGCGACCTCCCCGCCGAGCGCACGCACCTCCGCCGGACGACGCTCGTACGCCGCCAGGCCGACCACCACGTCGGCGGACCCGACCAGCGGGCCGTCGGCCCCGTCGGTCACCCACGCGCGCACGGTGTGCTCCGCGGGCCGGTCGTCGGTGTGGGCCCAGGTGCCGCCGCGGCCGGCGTCCGGGCCGTCGTCGCAGCCGCCGCTGCTCCAGCCCTCGCCGTCGACCTCGATGTGGAGCACCGGGTCGTCGCCGGCGCCCCGGCAGTGATGGGTGAACCGGAGGTCTCCGAGCGCGCCGGTCACGGTCAGCTCGACCTCGGCCACGCCGGGCTCGGAGAAGGCGCCCGCGAGCAACGGCTCGCCCGCGACGTCGTCGCGGAAGACCGCGGTGCCGTCGGTGACGCCCGGCGCGAGCCCACCGGTCGCGGCGTAGAGCGCGACGCTCACGCGGGCGGACTCGGCGGCGCCGTCGAGCCGGACCTGGAGGCGGGCGGGGCCGTGGACCAGGGACGGCGCGGACAGCCCGTCGTCGAGGACCCGCGCCACCGGCTCGCCGTCGGCGAGCAGGGTCGCGGTGCCGGAGCCGAGGTCGCGGGCGACCAGGGTGACGGCGCGCTGCTCCTGGTCGTCCGGCAGGTCGACCCGTTCCCCCGGGGTGACGCCGTCGGCCTCGACCAGCTCGTAGGGGAACCCGTCGAGGCGCAGCTCCTGCGGCACGTCCAGGCCCAGCACGACCGGCCCCGCGACGTCGGGCGTCGGGTAGGGGCGCAGGCCGGAGACACCCGCGACGCCGCCGACGAGCACGACGACCGCCGCGACGGACGCGACCGCGGTGCGGCGACGGCGTACCGCCTCGACCCGCCGGTGGACGGCCGCCGACCGCAGGTGGGCGTCAGGGTCGTCGACCTCGTCGCGGTGGGCGAGCAGGGTCGCGCGCAGGTCGTCCAGGGTGCTCATGCCGGGTCCTCCGTGGTGCTCGCAGGGGCGGTGGTCGGGGAGGCGAGCGCGGGGTCGATCCGCAGCTTCGCCAGGGCCTTGCTGGTCTGGCTCTTGACGGTGCCGGTGCTGATGCCGAGCAGCCGCGCGGTCTCGGCCTCGGAGAGGTCCTCGACGAAGCGCAGGACCACGACGGCGCGCTGGCGGCGCGGCAGACGGCCCATCGCCGCCCACAGGTCGTGGCGCTGGTCGACCCCGGCCTCCCCGCCGGTGGCCGGCGGCGGCTCCGGCGGCTCGGCCCAGGGGTGCTCGCCGTTCCAGCGGCGCCGCCACCACGACGCGAAGGTGTTGACGAGGATCCTGCGGACGTAGGGCTCGGGGTTGCCCTCGATGCGCGACCACGCGAACCACGCCTTGGTCAGCGCGGTCTGCAGGAGGTCCTCGGCCAGCGCGGCGTCGCGGGTCAGCAGGTACGCCGTGCGCAGCAGGTCGGTCGAGCGGGCCGCGACGAACGCGTCGAAGTCCGGCGCTGCGCCGGGGTGTGCGCCCACGTCTGCTCCCGAGGTCGTCGACCGCTCGCCGGTCAGGGTGTCCATGACCACCTCTACCGGGCGGCACCGACGAACGGTTGCCCGGGCTGTCGGACTTCCTCGGTAGGGTTCGACGGTGACCGAGATCGAGATCGGCCGGGCCAAGCGGGCGCGGCGCGCCTACTCCTTCGACGACGTGGCGATCGTGCCCTCCCGGCGCACCCGCGACCCCGAGGAGGTCAGCACCGACTGGCAGATCGACGCCTACCGGTTCGACATCCCGGTGCTCGCGGCGCCGATGGACTCGGTGATGTCGCCGGAGACCGCGATCGCCTTCGGCCGGCACGGCGGGCTGGGCGTGCTCAACCTCGAGGGCATCTGGACGCGGTACGACGACCCGGCGCCGCTGCTGGAGGAGGTCGCCGGCCTCGAGGGGCACGACGCGACCCGCCGCCTCCAGGAGATCTACACCGAGCCGGTGAAGGCCGAGCTGATCACCGAGCGGCTGCGCCAGGTCCGCGAGGCCGGCGTGACCGTCGCGGGCTCGCTGTCCCCGCAGCGGACCAAGGAGTTCGCGAAGACGGTGGTGGACGCGGGCGTCGACATGTTCGTCATCCGCGGCACGACCGTCTCGGCCGAGCACGTCTCCTCCCAGGCCGAGCCGCTGAACCTCAAGGAGTTCATCTACGAGCTCGACGTCCCCGTCATCGTCGGCGGCTGCGCGACCCACCAGGCGGCGCTGCACCTGATGCGCACCGGTGCGGCCGGCGTGCTGGTCGGCTTCGGCGGCGGCGCGGCCCACACGACCCGCACCGTGCTGGGCGTCGCCGTGCCGATGGCCTCGGCCGTGGCCGACGTGGCCGCGGCCCGCCGCGACTACCTCGACGAGTCCGGCGGCCGCTACGTCCACGTCATCGCCGACGGCTCCATCGGCCAGTCCGGCGACCTGGCGAAGGCGATCGCCTGCGGCGCCGACGCGGTCATGGTCGGGTCGCCGTTCGCGCGGGCCACCGACGCGCCCGGCCACGGCTTCCACTGGGGCACCGAGGCCCACCACGCGGACCTGCCGCGCGGCCAGCGCGTCCACCTCGACACCGTCGGCACGCTCGAGGAGATCCTCTTCGGCCCCTCCCGCGTCGCCGACGGCACGATGAACCTCATCGGTGCGCTCAAGCGCTCCATGGCCACGACCGGCTACACCGAGGTCAAGGAGTTCCAGCGGGTCGAGGTCGTCGTCGTCTGACGCCGGTCGCCGACTACCCTCGGCCCGTGAGCGAGCAGCCCGTCACCATCCACACCGACGGCGCCTGCGTGCCCAACCCGGGCCCCGGTGGCTGGGGAGCGCTGCTGCGGCAGGGCGTCCACGAGCTGGAGCTCTGCGGCGGCCTGGCCGAGCAGACCACGAACAACCGGATGGAGCTCACCGCGCCGATCGAGGCGCTCGAAGCCCTCAAGCGACGCTCGATCGTGCACCTCTACACCGACAGCACCTACGTGCGGAACGGCATCACCTCCTGGGTCATCGGCTGGCAGCGCAACGGCTGGCAGACCAAGGCCAAGGAGCCGGTGAAGAACGCCGACCTCTGGCGCCGGCTCGTCGCCGCCTGCGCCGAGCACGACGTCGAGTGGCACTGGGTCAAGGGCCACAACGGCGACGAGGGCAACGAGCGCGCCGACCGGCTGGCCGCCCGCGGCCTCGCCGAGGCGGTCGCGGCGGCCCGGGCATGACCGGGCAGCCGGCCCCGCTGCTGGTGGCCGCCGGGCAGGCCGAGGCGGCAGCCGGCGACCTCGCCGCGAACGTCGCCACCGCGGTCCGGCTCGCCTCCGACGCCGGCGACCGCGGCGTGCGGGTGCTGGTGCTGCCCGAGGCGTTCCTGACGGGGTACGACGCCTCCGCGTTCGACGGCCCGCTCCCGACCGCCGAGCGGCTGGCCGGCCCCGAGCTCGACCCGCTCCGGGAGGTCGCCCGGGCGGCCGACCTCGTCGTCGTCGCCGGGACCGCCCTGCAGCGAGCGGACCGTCGTACGTTGTCCTCGGTCGTGGTCCGCCCCACCGGCGAGGTGACCGTGCCCTACGACAAGCAGCACGTCGACCGCTCCGAGCGCCCGTGGTTCGAGCCCGGCGACCACGGCTGCTCGATCACCGTCGACGGCGTCGAGCTGGGGCTGAGCATCTGCTACGACGGCTGCTTCCCCGAGCACGCCCGGGCCGCGGCGGTCGACGGCGCGCTCGGCTACCTCAGCTCCGCGGCGTACTTCCCGGGTGGCGAGCACCGGCGCGACCTCTACTACGCCGCGCGGGCGGTGGAGAACTCCTTCTACGTCGTCTTCTCCGGTCTCACCGGGCGGTGCGGCGGCAGCTCCTTCATCGGCGGCTCGGCGGTCTACGACCCCGAGGGCCGGCCGCTCGAGAGGCTCGGTGAGGATGAGGGGCTGGCCGTCGGCGTGCTCGACCCGGCGCTCGTCGAGGCGACCCGCGCGCGGCACTCGATGCACGACGACCACCTGGCCTCGCTGGGCGCCCGGGTCCGCGGCTGAGGCTCCGCGACCTTCCCCCACCTGGTGGTTGTCGGCTGTCGGCGGCCCGCCCTAGGGTTCCGGCTCTCACCAGTTCGCGTGAGCGCCATCACTCGGGAGGCTGTCGTGCGTCGTACCGTCCCATCCACCCTCGTCGCCGGCGCCGCCGCGCTGGCGCTGCTCTGGCCGACCGCGCCGGTCTCCGCGGCCCCCGCTCCTCCGGCCGAGGGCGACCGGCGCGACCTCGGGCGTGGCATCGCCCAGCCCGCGCTGCGGGCGGGGATCACCGACGACAGCTTCTACTTCGTCATGGCCGACCGGTTCGCCAACGGCGACCCCGCCAACGACACCGGCGGGATCGACGGCGGCAAGGACGAGCACGGCTTCGACCCGACGGCGAAGGGCTACTTCAACGGCGGCGACCTCGACGGCCTGCGCGAGCAGCTGGACTACATCGAGGGTCTCGGCACCGACGCGATCTGGCTGACCCCGGTGTTCAAGAACAAGGCGGTCCAGCTCGAGGACGGCCCCTCGGCCGGCTACCACGGCTACTGGATCACCGACTTCACCCGCATCGACCCGCACCTGGGCACCAACGCCGACCTCACCGAGCTCGTCGAGGCCGCGCACGACCGTGGCATCAAGGTCTTCTTCGACATCATCACCAACCACACCGCCGACGTCATCGGCTACGAGGAGGGCGCGCGGACGGCGTACGTCCCCAAGGACGTCGAGCCCTACCGCACGGCCGACGGCACGCCGTTCGACGACCGCGACCACACCGGCGGGCGCACGTTCCCCGAGCTCGACCCGGCCACGTCGTTCCCCTACACGCCGGTGCTCGAGCCGGGGGAGGAGGACCTCAAGGTCCCGGCCTGGCTCAACGACCCGACGCTCTACCACAACCGCGGCAACACGACCTTCACCGGCGAGGACAGCCAGTACGGCGACTTCTTCGGCCTCGACGACCTGTTCACCGAGCACCCGCGGGTGGTCGACGGGATGGTCGACATCTACCGGACCTGGGTCGAGGACTTCGGCATCGACGGCTTCCGCATCGACACGATGAAGCACGTCGACGACGCCTTCTGGCAGGAGTTCGGGCCAGGCATCCTCGACTTCGCCCGCAGCCACGGCAAGCCGGACTTCTTCATGTTCGGCGAGGTCGCGCTCGACGGCAGCGACGCCGCGGCCAAGGCGTTCACCTCGCACTACACGACGCACAACGGGATGCAGGCGATCCTCGACTTCCCCTTCCAGTGGGCCGCGCGCGACTTCGTGTCCAAGGAGGGGAGCGGCCGGAAGCTGGCGCGGTTCTTCCGCGACGACGACTGGTACACCGACGCCGACAGCAACGTGCACTCCCTGCCGACCTTCCTCGGCAACCACGACATGGGCCGGTTCGGCCACTTCCTCGCCGCCGACGACCCCGAGCGGACGCCGGAGGAGATGCTGCGGCGCGACCTGCTCGCGCACGAGCTGATGTACCTCTCCCGCGGCAACCCGGTCGTCTACTACGGCGACGAGCAGGGCTTCACCGGCACCGGCGGCGACCAGCTGGCCCGGCAGACGATGTTCGCCAGCCAGGTGCCGGAGTACGTCGACGACGACCAGCTCGGCTCCGAGGAGACCCCGGCCACTGACAGCTTCGACACCGACCACCCGCTCTACCGCGCGGTCGCGGACCTCGACCGGCTGGTCGAGCAGCACCCGGCCCTGCGCCGCGGCGCCCAGCAGGTGCGCGTGGCCGACGAGGACGTCGTCGCCTTCTCGCGCATCGACCGCCGCCAGCAGCGGGAGCACGTCGTCGTCCTCAACACCGCCGAGCAGCGCCGGTCCGTCCGGGTGCCGACGTGGGTCAGCGCCGGCCGCTTCCGGAAGATCCACGGGGAGGGCCCGGCGACCCTGCGCAGCGCCCGTGACGGCGACCTCCGCGTGGCCGTGCCGGCGCTCGGCGCGGTCGTCTACGCCTCGAGCGAGCGCATCCCGGCCTCGCGCAAGGCGCCGTCGATGCGCCTGGTGGAGCCCGCGCCGACGAAGGTCGCCCGCAGCCGCACGAAGGTGACCGCGAAGGTCGGCGGCGACTCCTTCTACGAGGTGACCTTCCAGGCGAAGGTCGGGAAGGGGCGCTGGCGCGACATCGGCACCGACGACTCCGCGCCCTACCGCGTCTTCCACGACACCCGCGACCTCGCCACGGGCACGAAGGTGACCTACCGCGCGGCCGTCCTCGACAACCGCGGCCACAGCCGGACCAGCGCGGTCCGCACGACCCGGGTGGCGCCGCCGACGGTCGACGTCACGACCTCGGGCGAGGACGGCACGGTGAGCAACGTCGACCCGGTCACGGTCACCGCGACGGTCGACCCGGAGCGGCCGGGCCAGTCGGTGCGGTTCGAGCGGCGCGTCGGGGACGGCGCGTGGCAGGTCCTCGGCACCGACACCAGCTCGCCGGCGTACACCTTCCGCGACGACGTCTCCGGCCTGCCGCTCGGCACGCGGGTCCGTTACCGCGCCGTGCTGCTCGAGCCCGGCACGCCGCGGGTCGTCGGCGGTCCCGTCGCCGTCACGACCGCGGCGCCGACGCCGGCCCGCGAGAGCGTGACGGTCGCCGGCAGCCTCCAGGACGAGATCGGGTGCGCCGCCGACTGGGACCCCGCGTGCGAGGAGAGCCGGCTGGCCTTCGACCCGAGCGACGGCCGGTGGCACGCGACCTTCGAGCTGCCTGCCGGCAGCTACGAGTGGAAGATCGCGGTCGACGGATCCTGGGACGAGAACTACGGCGCGGGCGGAGCGGCCGGCGGCGACAACCTGGTGCTCGTGGTTCCCGAGGGCGGAGCGACCTACCGCTTCACCTGGGACCAGGTCAGTCACGAGCCGTCGGCCACACTGGAGCCATGAGCTCGCCCGGCGCGCCCGTCCGTCCCGACCCGAGCGCGCTGGGCCCCGCCGCCCGCGAGGCGGCCCTCGACCGGCTGGCCGCCCCCGACCACGAGCTCGACGTGCTCGTGGTCGGGGGCGGTGTCGTCGGCGCCGGGGTCGCCCTGGACGCCGTCACCCGCGGTCTCTCCACCGCCCTGGTCGAGCAGCGGGACCTCGCGAGCGGGACCAGCAGCCGCTCCTCGAAGCTCGTGCACGGCGGCCTGCGCTACCTCGAGATGCTCGACTTCGGGCTCGTCCGCGAGGCGCTGCACGAGCGGGGGCTGTTGCTCACCCGGCTCGCGCCGCACCTGGTCCGGCCGGTGCCGTTCCTCTACCCGCTGACCCACCGTGGCTGGGAGCGGCCGTACGTCGGCGCGGGGCTCGCGCTGTACGACGGCATGGCGGCGCTCGCGCCCGGCGGCGCCGGCCTGCCGCGGCACCGGCACCTCACCCGGCGGCAGGTCGCCCGGATGGCGCCGGACTTCCGCGCCGAGACCGTCACCGGCGCGATCCGGTACTTCGACTGCCAGGTCGACGACGCCCGGCTGGTGCTCACCCTCGCCCGGACGGCGGCCGCCCACGGAGCGGCCGTCGCGACGCGCACCAAGGTGACCGGCTTCCTCCGCGAGGGCGAGCGGGTCGTCGGGGTCCGCGCGACCGACCTCGAGACCGGCCGCGAGCTCGAGGTCCGGGCGAGGGCGGTCGTCAACGCCGCCGGCGTCTGGACCGACGAGGTGCAGGAGATGGTCGGCGGCCGCGGTGCGCTGCACGTCCAGGCCTCGAAGGGCATCCACCTCGTCGTGCCGCGCGACCGCATCCGCTCCGAGGCCGGGTTCATCGTCCGCACCGAGACCTCGGTGCTGTTCGTCATCCCGTGGGGCCGGCACTGGGTCATCGGCACCACCGACACCGCCTGGGACCTCGACAAGGCCCACCCGGCCGCGAGCCGCACCGACATCGAGTACGTCCTCGACCGGGTCAACGCGATCCTGCGCGAGCCGCTCGACCACGACGACGTCGAGGGGGTGTACGCCGGCCTGCGGCCGCTCCTCCGCGGGGAGTCGGAGACGACCTCGAAGATCTCGCGCGAGCACACCGTGGTCACGCCCGTCCCGGGGCTGGTGATGATCGCCGGCGGCAAGCTGACGACGTACCGCGTCATGGCGCAGGACGCCGTCGACGCCGCCGCCCACTCGCTGCGCACCACCGGCAACCTGGCGGTGCGGCCCTCGATCACCGACCGCGTCCCGTTGCTCGGCGCCGACGGCTGGGAGGCGCGGACCAACCAGCGGGTGCTGCTCGCGCGGCGGTCCGGGCTGCACGTCGCGCGGATCGACGCGCTGCTGGGACGGTACGGCGCGCTCGTCGACGACCTGCTCGCGCTGGTCGCCGAGCGGCCGGAGCTCGGGCAGCCGCTCGAGGCTGCGGACGAGCACCTCGCGGCCGAGGTCGTGTACGCCGTCACCCACGAGGGCGCCCGCCACCTCGACGACGTCCTCACCCGCCGCACCCGCATCTCCATCGAGACCTTCGACCGGGGCACCCGCGCCGCCTCCGGTGTCGCCACGCTGATGGCCGCCGAGCTCGGCTGGGACGACGCCCGCACCGCCGACGAGGTCGACCACTACCTCCGTCGCGTCGAGGCGGAGCGCCAGAGCCAGCTCCAGCTCACCGACCAGGAGGCCGACGAGGCCCGCGTGAAGGCCCCCGACATCGTC
>NZ_JAANMS010000041.1 GCF_011250565.1 Nocardioides sp. IC4_145 | reverse complement strand
CCCTGCAACTCTCAGGCAGGTCATCCCCGAAGAGCGACTGGCTCAGCTCGGCAGTGACCCGGCAGACCCGGGGTGCAGACAAGAGACCTACTCCTGTCTGCACCCAACGTCCACCAGTGAGCCGCTCGGGTGTCGGCGCGCCCGCAGCCGGGTAGGTCGGGTCCATGGATAACCGTCTCGCTCGCGCGCTGGGCGCTTCGTTGTTGATGTCGGGTTGCCTCACGCTCCTGGTCGCCTTCTTCTGCTACATCGAGGGCGAGCCGGACGGGGTGCACGCGAGCGCGGTGTGGGTGCTCACCACCCTCGGACTGTTGCTGGTCGGCAACTCGTTGGTCGTGCTGGTCGTGGAGTCCCAGGTCCGGGCGGAGCGCGCGTCGGGCGTCGGCTGACGCCCGCGGAGTCCCAGGAGCGGGGGAGCCGGGGTAGTAACGGACGGATCTGACCGTCACGGTGACCGTGACGGACGTTTCTCACCGTTACTACCCGGTCGGCGGGCGCGGGGCATTGGGGAGGCCCCGGGATCCGGGCGGCTCAGGCGGCGAGGTCGGGCGCAGGGACGCGCACGACCGGCATGAGCTTGTCGGCGCGAGGAGCACGACGGGCGTCGGTCCGGCCGAGGTCGGCGAGCTGCTCGAGCCACGACTCGCGCTGCTCGGCAGAGCTGCCGTGAACCGGGCCGAGCCTGGTGGCGTGCACCGGCTTGAGACCGCAGAAGCGCAAGGTGCTGCGGCGCAGCTGGCGCACGGCGGAGTCGCCCATGAGCCCGCGCAGCCACCAGCCGGGGGAGTCGGTCGTCATGACCACGCGCGCGGACCGGCCGGCGAGCAGGCCCTGAGGGAGCCCGTTGTCGCGGTACCGGTAGGCCCAACCACGCTCGAGGGTCCGGTCGAGGAAGCCCTTGAGCACCGCGGGCACCGAGCCCCACCACACGGGCGCCACGACGACGACGTGGTCGGCGGCGACGAGCGAGGCCTGCGCGCGGAGCAGGTCGGGCTCGAGCGGCTGCTCGGCGCGCAGGCCGCGGCGGAGGTCGAGGTCGAAGTGCAGGTCGCGCAGGGCGAGCAGCTCGACCTGCGCGCCGGCGGAGCAGGCGCCGGCGGCGTACCGCTCGGCGAGGGCGGCGCAGAGCGAGCCGCTGTCGGGGTGGGCATCGATGACGAGGGTGCGGGTCATGGCGTCTCCTGGTTGACGACCGTCGGTCTTGACGGTGTAAAGATGGGGTGCAGCCAGCCTGCGGTACGATCTTTCCCGTGTCAAGATCCTCGACGGGCTACCACCACGGCGACCTGCGTCGCGCCCTCCTCGAGGCCGGGGCGGCCCTGCTGGAGGAGCAGGCACCCGCCCGGGTGAGCCTGCGGGAGGTGGCGCGCCGCGCCGGGGTGAGCCACGCGGCGCCGTACCACCACTTCGGGGACCGCGGCGGCCTGCTCAAGGCGATCGGCGACGCCTGCATGGGCGACTTCCTCGCCCGGCAGGAGGACGCCGCGGCTACCCAGAGCGACCCCGCCGACCGGATCGTGGCCCTCGGGGAGGCCTACGTGTCCTTCGCCGCCGAGCGCCCGCACGCCTTCGCGCTGGTCTTCGACCCCGAGCTGTGCCCGCCGCAGGACCCGAGCCCCGAGCGCGCGCCGCTCATCGCGCGCAACGAGGAGCTCCTCGCCGAGTGCGTCGCCGCCTGGCTGACCGCCCGCGGCCGCGGCCCGGAGGACCTCGAGGCGCTGTCGACGGCGTTCTGGGGTGCGGTCCACGGGCTGGCCGCGCTGGTCGGCGAGGGCCAGCTCGGGCGGGAGCAGGTGGCGCCGGCGCTCCGCGCGCTCGTCCGCTAGGCCCTGGGACACCTCCGCGCGCGACCGGCGGACGCACCGGGCTGGCAGCATGGGACGGGTGCCCTCCCGTCTGGTCGTCGCCGTCGTGGCGGTGCTGGCCCTGGTCGCGGGGTGCACCAGCGGCGACGGGGAGCCGCCGGCCGGCACGGGAGCGGGCGCGACGGAGCAGGCGGTGCCGCGGAGCCCGTCGGAGCGCCTCGGCCTGAGCACCGGCTGGGGCCCGAGCCGCGCCGAGCTCGACCGCGCCGCCCGGAAGGTCGGGCGGCTGGCGCTGCCGGAGCTGGCCGGCCAGGTCGTCGTGACGAGGTACGCCGGCACGCGGGCGCCCACCGAGCTGGTGCGCCGCCTCCACCTGGGCGGCGTGGTGGTCTTCGACGACAACGTCGCCGGTCCGGAGGCGCTCGCCGGGTCGTTGCGGCGGCTGCAGCGCGGCTCGGGCCGCGGCTGGCCGTTGATGACGGCGGTCGACCAGGAGGGCGGGCTGGTCCAGCGGGTCGGCGGGGCGGTCACGGCGTACCCCGCGCTGATGAGCGCCGGCGCGGCGGACGACCGGCGGCTGACCCGCTGGGCCCACCGGGCACTCGGCGCCGAGCTGACCGGGATCGGGCTGAACGTCGACCTGGCTCCGGTGGCTGACGTGACCGTCGGCGCGGCCGACCCGGTGATCGGCTCGCGCTCGCCGGGGTCGGACCCCGGGACCGTGGCGACCCACGCGGTGGCGGCGGCGCTGGGTCTCCGGGACGCGGGGGTGGTGCCGGTGGTCAAGCACTTCCCGGGCCACGGGTCGTTGACGACCGACAGCCACGTCGCGCTGCCGGTCCAGACGCGCACGGTGCCGCAGCTGCGTCGGGTCGATCTGCAACCGTTCCGCGCCGCGGTCGACGCGGGCCTGCCGGCCGTCATGGTCGGTCACATCGCGGTGCAGGCGGTCGATCCGGGTGTGCCTGCGACGCTGTCGCGACCGGTGGTCCACGGGATGCTGCGCGAGCGGCTGGGCTTCGACGGGCTGGTCGTCAGCGACGCGCTGGAGATGGCGGCGGTCCGCGGTCGTCGCGAGCCCGCGGTGCGGTTCCTGCGGGCGGGCGGGGACGTGGTGCTGATGCCGGTCGACCCGGCCGCGGCGCGCGCCTCGATCGTGCGCGCGGTCCGCGAGGGCCGGCTGCCGCGGCGGCGGCTCGAGCAGGCCGCGACCCGGATGGTCGCCCTGCTCGAGCACCGGGCGGCGACCGCACGCAGGGGAGCGGCACCGGGGTCGGCAGCCGAGGCAGCCCGCAAGCTGTCGGCCGCGGCGGTCACGGTCGTGGCCGGGCCCTGCGAGGGTCGGCTGGTCGAGGGCCCGGTGGTGCCGCTGGGCAGCAGCACGGCGGTGGCCGGCTTCCGCGCGGCGGCGACCCGCGCCGGCATGGCCCTCGGCAGGGTCGACCTCGTCAAGCCGCCCAGACCGGAGCGGACCGGCAACAGGAAGAAGGACCGGCGCCGCCTGCGCGCGTGGCGACGGGCCGAGCCGCACCAGGTCGTCCGGGGCACGCCGGTGCACCTGGTGAGCGGTGGCGCGGCGCCCGGCAGCGGGATCGTCGTCGCCACCGACCGGCCGAGCGTGCTGGGCGGCTCGGCAGCAGCCGTCCGCATCGCGACGTACGGGACGAACCCGGGCGCCATGGCAGCCCTCGTCGACGTCCTCCTCGGGCGCGCGGAGGCACCCGGCCGCCTGCCGGTCGAGGTCTCCGGCGTCGAGCGCCGGGGCTGCTAGCCGATCAGCCGGCCGCCGGCGGGAGCGACGCGTCAGACCACGCGGTCGAGCAGCCCGGTGTCGACGTCGTAGACGAACCCGCCGATCTTCACCGTGTCGGGGACGAGCGGGTGGCTGCTCACCTTGTGCACGTCGTCAGCGAGCGTGGCGCGCTGGTCGGCGACGACCGGGAACTGCTGCCAGGTGGCGTCCGTGCCGGCGGAGGCGCTGACGCGCTCGCGCAGCTCCTCCTCGGTGCTGGAGGCGACGGCGCAGCGGGTGTGGGGCACCACGAGGACGCGGTCGACGTTGAGCAGGTGCACCGCGAGCACGAGCGCCTCGAGCGCCTGCGGAGTGACGCGCCCGCCGGGGTTGCGGAAGATCTTGGCGTCGCCCGGCTTGAGCCCGAGCATGCCGAGCGGGTCGATCCGCGAGTCCATGCAGGTCACGATCGCGACGCCCGCGTGGGCGACGCCGTCGAAGCCGGCGAGGTCGAAGGTCTCCGCGAAGCGTCGGTTCGCGTCGAGCAGGTCGTCGAAGTCCGAGTCAGCCACGGACCGGAACCTAGCGGAACCCTCAAGCACCGGCGCGCAGCACCTCGGCGGTCGAGACGGCCTTGGTCGCCGCGCCGCGGAAGACGACCAGCGCGATGAGCCCCGCGAGCACCGCGGCCACGGCGGCACCGGCGAAGACGGCGTGCTCCTGGGGGATGCCGGCGGCGGCGATGAGGTCGGAGTACGCCGTGCAGCGGGTGCGGTCGCCGCAGACCTCCCGGGCCGAGGGCAGCGGGTTGTCCTCGAGGTGGTCGTAGTAGCGCCGCAGGCCGAGGGCGGTGAGTGCGGAGATGCCCACGAGCATGCCGACCATCCGTGCGACGACGACCATCGCGCTGGCGACGCCGTGGACGTCGTCGTCGGTGCTGGCCAGGATCGCGGCGTTCACCGGCGCCAGCGCCAGTCCGAAGCCGAAGCCGCACACGACCAGCGTCAGGTCCGAGGAGAGGTGCTCGAGGCTGTCGACCTCCCACTGCGTCATCAGCGCGAACCCGAGCGCGGCGAGACCCATGCCGGCGGCGGTGATGACGCCCGCGCCCACCCGGCGGGTCAGCCAGCCGCCGACCACCGCGCCGACGGGGAGGGCGACGAGGAACCGCAGCAGGACGAGCGCCGCCATCAGCTGGGAGTCGCGGTGGATGGTCGTGCGCGCGAAGAGCGGGATGTCGATCAGGGCGGCGATGAGGGCGGCGCCGATGAAGAAGCTGACGAGGACCGCGCCCCAGGCCGGCACCCGGCGCAGCGCCCCGGCGGGCACGAGCGGCGCGTCGGCGCGGCGGACGTGCACGACGAAGGCGACGGCACCGAGGGCGCCGCCGAGGAGGTACCAGAGGCCCTGGTCGGAGAAGACCTGCACCTTCGGGTCGGCGGTCGCGAAGGCGAGGATGACGCCGCCGAGAGCGATCGCCAGCAGCAGCGCGCCGGTCAGGTCGGCCTCGCGGGCGCTGCGCCACCAGGCGCGCAGGTCCACCAGCGGCCGGCGGGCAAGGGCGCAGCGGACCAGGAACAGCAGCGACGCGCCGATCGCCACCAGGCCGACAGGCGTCAGCCAGCGGCCGTCGCCGACGTACGGCACGAACATCTCGCCCCAGGTCAGGTCGCGCAGCAGCTGGCTGGGCCGGAGGAACACCAGGCCGCCCGCCACCATGGCGACCAGCGCGAGGAGCACGCCGAGCAGGTCGGGCAGCCCGCGTCGGGGTGGCGGCTCGCCCGGCCCGACCACGGAGGCGCCGCGCACCGACCGGATCGCGGCGGCGAGCACCAGGCCGACGGCGAGGTTGAGCAGGAAGATCGCGCGCCAGTCGGCGACGGCGAGCACGACCGCGCCGAGGAGCGGGCCGAGGACGCTGCCGATCTCCTGGACGGCCGAGACCAGCCCGAGCGGCACGCCGCGCCGCTCGGCGGGGTAGAGGTCGGCGACCAGCGCGAGGGTGGCCGGCACGAGCCCGCCGCCGCCGACACCTTGGAGGAAGCGGCCGGCGACCATGCTGGGGAGGTCGTACGCCGCCGCGGTCACCAGCGAGCCCAGGGCGAAGAGCACCAGCGCGGCCACGAGCACCGGGGTGCGGCCGCGCAGGTCGGCGATCCGCCCGATGAGCGGCAGCATCGCGACGTACCCGAGCAGGAAGCCGGAGATGATCGGCGCGGCCTTCTGCAGCTGCTCCACCGAGATCCCGGCGCCGGTCATCATGTCCGGCAGCGCCAGCACGACGACGTAGGTGTCGGCCGCCGCGAAGGCGACCGCGACCGACGCCAGGACGAGCAGCAGCCGCGGCGAGCGTCCCCCGGCCCCCCGGCCCGCCCCGGCGACGGTGTCGCTCACGGGGCGGTGATGTCCTGCTCGGTGCCGTAGTCGTCGAACCCGATCGTGTAGGTCATCTCGGGGGAGTCGGCGTAGAAGACGCCGGTGAGCACGGCCGCGCGCAGCTCGCCCTCGGCGGTGATCGTGTACGTCGCGTCGAAGTCGCCCGACGCGCTCGGGATGACGTTCTTGACGGCCGTGTCGGGGACCGTGCCGGTGTACTCGGTCAGCACCTCGTCGTTGTTCGCGCCGCCGCGGACCGACTCGCCCTCCTCGAGGCCGGTGGTCGCGGGCAGGAGCGCCGAGAAGCCGGCGTCGGTGCTCATCAGGCCGGCGGGGTCGGGCGCGCCGTACTCGGTCGGGTCGATCTCCTGCCAGCCGTCGGTGAACGGCACCTGCGCGTAGACCTTGTCGTCGACGGCGACGACCGGCACCTCGACCTGCTGGCCCAGGAGCACGACGGTGATCGACCCCTCGAAGGCCGGCGCGTGGGTGCCGACCCCGGAGGCGTCGACGATGCCGGTGACGCCCTCGGGCAGGTCGTCGGTGGTCAGCGTGATCGACAGGCCGCTGGTCTCGTCGAAGGTGGTCTTCGCGAGCTCCATCACCTCGGCCGGGGTCTGCTCCTCGCCGACCGGAGAGGACTCGTCGTCCCCGCCGGAGCAGCCGGCGACGACGGCAGCGGTGAGCACCAGGCCGAGCGCGGGGGCGAGTGCGGGCATGACGACAGGACGGAGGGAGCGCAGCACGCGATCAGCCTTCCACACCGGCGGGAGCGGTCTCGGGACCGTCGCTGTCGCCACCGCCGTCACCGCCGTCGCCACCGCCGAGCCGGGCGGCGACCGGGCCGGCGCACGCGGCGATCGGCTGGGCGCCGGGCACGCCGGAGCCGTCGCGGCGGCCGTTGGCCTCGGGCAGCTCGACCGGCGCACCGCTGTCGGCTGCGGCCCGGGCCGGCGCGGTGCCGACCCAGGCGAAGACCAGCGCGTCCTCGCCCTTGAGGAAGCGGTGGCAGCGGACGCCGCCCGTGGCGCGGCCCTTGGGCGGGTACTCCGAGAACGGCGTCACCTTGACCGCGCCCGGCTCGGTGCCGGGCAGCGCGGTGGAGGAGCCCGACGCCGTGACGACGACCGAGCCCTCGGGCGCAGTGTCGACCGCGCCGAACCACAGCACGGTCGCGCCGGCGGCCAGGCGGACGCCGGCGATGCCGCCACCGGAGCGGCCCTGCGGTCGGACCGCGTCGGCGCCGAAGTGCAGCAGCTGCGCGTCGGTGGTGACGAAGCAGAGCGTCTCGTCGCCGGTGGTCAGCTCGACCGCGCCGACGACCTCGTCGCCGTCCGCGAGCCGGACGACCTCCCAGTCGTCCTTGTTCAGCACCTCGGGGTTGACCCGCTTGACCACGCCCTGCTTGGTGCCCAGCGCGAGGCCGGGGCCCTCGCTGGCCAGCGTGCACAGCGCGAGCAGCCGCTCACCCGGCTCGAGCGCGAGGATCTCGCTGACCGGCAGGCCACCGGCCAGGTGCGGGTCGTTGGCGGTGCCGGGCAGCTGCGGCAGCTCGAGCACGCCGATCCGCACCAACCGTCCGAGGTTGGTCAGGCCGCCCACCTCGCCGCGGGCGGTCGCACGGACCGCGGAGACGACGACGTCGTGGTTGGCGCGGCCGCCGCCGCTGCCGGGCGGCTCGTCGGTCGCGGTGCGGGCGAGCAGGCCGGAGGAGGAGAGGTAGACGAAGCACGGGTCGTCGGCGACCTCGAGCGGCACGGCGCTGCTGACCGGCGAGCCGGCGGACTCCAGAAGCACGGTGCGGCGCGGGGTGCCGTAGGTCTTGGCGACCTCGGCCAGCTCGTCGGAGACGACCCTCCGCAGCAGCGCGTCGTCGCCGAGGATCGCGTCGAGGTCCTCGATGGTGCGCTGCAGCTCGGACTGCTCCTTCTCCAGCTCGATCCGGCTGAACTTCGTCAGCCGGCGCAGCTGCATCTCGAGGATGTACGTCGCCTGCGGCTCGGTCAGCTCGAAGACGTCCATCAGCCGGCCGCGCGCCTGGTCGGCGTTGTCGCTGGAGCGGATGAGCTGGATGACCTCGTCGATGTCGAGGATCGCGACCAGGAGGCCCTCGACCAGGTGCAGCCGGTCGGCGGCCTTGCCGCGGCGGAACGCCGAGCGACGGCGTACGACGTCGTAGCGGTGGGCGAGGAAGACCTCCAGCAGCTCCTTGAGCCCGAGCGTGCGGGGCTGGCCGTCGACGAGCGCGACGTTGTTGATGCCGAAGCTGTCCTCCATCGGCGTGAGCCGGTAGAGCTGCTCGAGCAGCGCCTCGGGGACGAAGCCGTTCTTGACCTCGATGACCAGCCGCAGGCCGTGCTCGCGGTCGGTGAGGTCCTTCATGTCGGCGATGCCCTGGATCTTCTTGGCCTGCACGAGGGTCTTGATCCGCTCGACGACCTTCTCGGTGCCGACGCCGTAGGGCAGCTCGGTCACGACGATGCCCTTGCGGCGGGCGGTGACGTTCTCGACGCGGGCGCTGGCGCGCATCTTGAACGTGCCGCGGCCGGTCTCGTAGGCGTCGCGGATGCCGTCGAGGCCGACGATCTTGCCGCCGGTGGGCAGGTCCGGCCCGGGGATGAACCGCATCAGGTCGTCGAGCGTGGCCCTCGGGTCCTTGATCAGGTGGCGCAGCGCCTGGACCACCTCGACCAGGTTGTGCGGCGCGCAGTTGGTGGCCATGCCGACCGCGATGCCGGTGGTGCCGTTGACCACGAGGTTGGGGATCGCGGCCGGCAGCACCGACGGCTCGAGCTCGCGGCTGTCGTAGTTGGGCCGGAAGTCGACGGTGTCCTCGTCGATCGAGGCGGTCATCGCCACCGCGGCCGGCGCCATCCGGGCCTCGGTGTAGCGCATGGCGGCGGGGGAGTCGTCGGGCGAGCCGAAGTTCCCGTGGCCGTCGATGAACGGCAGCCGCATCGACCACGGCTGGGCCATCCGGACCATCGCGTCGTAGATCGCGCCGTCGCCGTGCGGGTGCAGCCGACCCATGACCTCACCGACGACGCGGGCGCTCTTGACGTGGCCGCGGTCGGGCCGCAGGCCCATGTCGTTCATCGTGTAGAGGATCCGCCGCTGCACCGGCTTGAGGCCGTCGCGCGCGTCGGGGAGCGCCCGGGAGTAGATGACGGAGTAGGCGTACTCCAGGAACGACGACTCCATCTCCTGCTGGATGTCGGTGTCGAGGATGTGCTCCTCGAAGTCCTCGGGCGGCGGGGGAGTCGTACGTCGTGCCATGGCGCCCATTCTCCCCGCCGGGCCGCCCGGACCGGCCGGGGGCACGCCCGGCGACCGGCTAGATTCCTTCCCGTGACCGAGCAGGACGTCCCCACCGCCCCCCGGCACTGGGAGGCCGACGTCCTCCTCCGCGACGGACGCACCGCCCACATCCGCCCGATCGTGCCGTCCGACGCCGAGCTGATGGTCGAGTTCTACAGCCGCGTCTCCGACACCTCGAAGTACTACCGGTTCTTCTCGCCGATGCCGCGGCTCTCCGACCGCGACGTCAAGCGGTTCACCGAGGTCGACCACCACGACCGGGTGGCGTTCGTGCTGACGCTGAGCGGTCAGATGATCGCGGTCGGCCGCTACGACGTGGTCCGCCCGGGCGAGGCCGAGGTCGCCTTCCTCGTCGAGGACAGGCACCAGGGCCGCGGCATCGCCCAGCTGCTGCTCGAGCACCTCGCGCAGGCCGGCCGCGAGCGCGGCGTCGAGCGGTTCGTCGCCGAGGTGCTGCCCGACAACACCCGGATGATCCAGACCTTCCGCGACGCCGGCTACCACGTGGCCAGCGAGTACGAGGACGGCGTGCTGGCGCTGGAGTTCCCCATCACCGCCACCGACACCGCGATCGGGCTGATGCAGGGGCGCGAGCACAAGGCCGAGGCCGCCTCGATCGAGCGGTTCTTCAACCCGCGCTCGGTCGCGGTCATCGGTGCCTCGCGGCGCCAGGACACCATCGGCCAGGCGCTCGTGCGGCACCTGGTGACCGGCGACTTCACCGGACGCGTGTACGTCGTGAACCCGACGGCCGCCGCGGTGTCCGGCATGCCGGCGTACAAGACCGTCGGCGACATCCCCGACGAGGTCGACGTCGCGATCGTCGCCGTCCCGGCCGAGTCGGTGCAGGACGTCGTCCTGGACTGCGCCGCCAAGGGCGTCCACGGCCTGGTCGTCATCTCCTCGGGCTTCGCCGAGACCGGTGAGGAGGGTCGCCAGCGGCAGCGCCGGCTCGTCGGCCTGTCCCGCTCCTACGGCCTGCGGCTGATCGGCCCGAACTGCCTGGGCATCATCAACACCGACCCGGCCGTCTCCATCAACGCCTCCCTGTCGTCGGTGATGCCGCCGCGCGGCCGTGCCGGCTTCTTCTGCCAGTCCGGCGCGCTGGGCTCGGCGATCCTGGAGAAGGTGCAGAACCGCGGCCTCGGCCTCTCCACCTTCGTCTCCGCCGGCAACCGCGCCGACGTCTCCGGCAACGACCTGCTGCAGTACTGGGAGGAGGACGACTCCACCGAGGTCGTCCTGCTCTACCTGGAGTCCATCGGCAACCCGCGCAAGTTCTCCCGCATCGCCCGCCGGGTCTCGCTGCGCAAGCCGATCATCGCCGTGCGATCGGGCCGCACCACCCAGGGCGTGCCGATGGGCCACGCCGTGCGCCGGATCTCCGCGCCGCCGCAGGCCGTGGACGCGATGTTCCGCCAGGCCGGGGTGATCCAGGTCGACACGCTCGAGGAGATGTTCGACGTCGCCCAGCTGTCGGCCCACCAGCCGCTGCCGCGCGGGCGCCGGGTCGCGATCGTCGGCAACTCCGACGCGCTCGGCCTGCTCGCCGCGGACGCCGCCGCGGCCGTCGGGCTGGTCGTCAACAAGTCCGTCGCGCTGGGTGCCGACGCGACCGCCGACGACTTCGAGGACGCGCTCGACGCCGCCATCGACGACCCCGAGATCGACTCGGTCGTCGCCGTCTACATCCCGCCGCTCAACGTCTCCGGCGAGGACGTCGCGAACGTCCTGGCCGCCGTCGGCGAGCAGTCCGACAAGCCGCTGGTCTCCTCCTTCCTCGGTGCCGAGGGTGTCCCCGAGCTGCTGCGCGTCCCCGACGTCGCCGGCTCGACGGCCGGTCGTGGCTCGGTGCCGTCCTACCCCGCGGTGGAGTACGCCGTGCGGGCGCTCGCGCGGGTCGTGGAGTACGCCGTGTGGTTGCGGACGCCGGACGCGCCGCCCCGCGTGGGCGACACCGTCGACCGGCGGGCCGCGAAGGCGGTCGTCGACCGCGTGCTGGTGCAGCACCCCGAGGGCACCGAGCTGAGCCAGGAGACGCTGGCGGAGCTCCTGGCGGCGTACGGCGTGGAGCTGTGGCCGGTGCGCAAGGTGGCGTCGCTGGAGGAGGCACGTGCCGCGGGCGAGGAGCTGGGCTGGGACGTGGTGCTCAAGGCGACCGCCGACCACCTGCGCGAGCGGCCGGACCTCGCCCACGTGTGGCGCAACATCGACGACGCCGAGGAGATGGCCGACGCCTGGGACTCGCTGTCGTCGGTGATCGGGGACCCGGGGGGCGCCGGGTTCGTGGTGCAGAAGGTCGCGCAGCCGGGCGTGCCGGTCTCGATCCGCTCGATCGAGGACCCGCTCTTCGGACCGGTGGTCTCCTTCGGCATCTCCGGAGCGATCACCGACCTGCTGACCGACCGGTCCTTCCGGATCCCGCCGCTCTCGGAGCGGGACGCGGCAGCGATGGTGCGCGAGATCAAGGCCGCGCCGATGCTCTTCGGCTACCGCGGCAGCGAGGTCGTCGACGTCGCCGAGGTGGAGCGGCTGATCCTGCGGATCTCGCAGCTGCAGAACGACCTGCCCCAGGTCCGTTCGCTGGAGCTGTCGCTGGTGCTGGCCGGCGCGCACGGCTCGAGCGTGCTCACCGCGGGCGCCCGCGTGGAGCCGGTCACCGACCCGCGCTCGGACTGGTACGTGCGGCGGCTCCCGCAGGCGCCGGGCGACACGATCCCGGGCTGACCCGCCTCCCGTGCCGTTGGGGTCGCGGGGGGTGCCGCGTGACACACTTCGGACCATGCGCACCCGCACCACCGACGACCGGGACCGGGCCACCGAGCTCCGGCACGCCATCGACCGCACGGGCTACTACCCCGAGGTCGTCGCGGACGGCGTGGCCGCGGCGGTGGCGGGCGAGCAGGTCGTGTCGTTCTTCGTCCACCACGAGCCCACGTTCGAGCGCGACGAGGTGCGCCGCCACCTCTCCGTCGTGGTGCTCACCCCGACCCGGCTGGTCCTCGCCCACACCGACGAGCACCCCGGCGACGACCTGCTCCCGGAGCCCTACACCTCCACCTCGACCGAGGCGGTCAGCCTCTCGGCGGTGAAGTCCGTCGTCGTCACCCGCAACATCGCCAACCCGACCTCCGGCCCGTCGCGGCCCGCCGAGGTCGTCATGACCATCGGCTGGGGCGGCGTCGCCCGGATCGACCTCGAGCCGGCCGGCTGCTCGGACCCCGAGTGCGAGGCCGACCACGGCTACACCGGCGTGCTCTCCTCCGACGACTTCTCGCTGCGGGTATCGGCCGCCGCGGACGGCGCCGACGCCGTGCACGGGCTGCTGTCCTTCGCCGAGTCGCTCTCGGCCGCCACGCACGCCTGAGGGACGGGGCATGTCGGGGCTCGGACCGGGTCCGGTGGGGGAGTTCCACGAGCCGGCCTACGGGCAGCGGTCGCTCTCCGACGTCGTGCCCGCGGTCGCGGTCGCGCTGGGGATCGACCTGGGCTCGGCGCTGGACCGGGCCGCGCCGACCCGGCTCGAGCTGCCGCCTGCGTCGTCGTACGTCGTCTTCCTCGTCGACGGCCTCGGCCACCGGCTGCTCGAGCGTCACGCCCACGCCGCGCCGTACCTCTCCTCGCTGCTCGGGCGCGAGCCCGCCACCGCCGGGGTGCCGTCGACGACCGCGACCAGCCTGACCTCGCTCGGCACCGGGCTGGTGCCGGGCGTGCACGGGCTGGTCGGCTTCACCTCGCGCGTGCCCGGGACCGACCGGCTGCTCAACGCGCTCTTCTGGTCCAAGGACATCGACCCGCTGGAGTGGCAGCCGCACCCGACCGCGTTCGCGCGGCTGCGCTCGGCCGGCGTCACGACGACGGTGGTCAACAAGCGGGAGTTCGCCGGCAGCGGGCTGACGCTCGCCGGCTCGCGGGGTGCGGAGTACGTCGGCGCCGACAAGGTCGGCGAACGGGTCGCCGCCGCGGTGGCCGCCTCGATCGAGCGGCCCTCGCTGACCTACCTCTACGACAGCGACCTGGACTGGACGGGCCACCGGTACGGCGTCTCCTCCAGCCAGTGGCTCCAGCAGCTCTCCAGCATCGACTCCGAGGCCGAGCAGCTGCGCGAGGCGCTTCCCGCCGACGTGCGGCTCGTCATCGTCGCCGACCACGGCATGGTCGACTGCCCGCCCGACCACCGCCTCGACGTCGACGACCACCCCGAGCTCCGCGACGGCGTGGCGCTGCTGGGCGGCGAGGCCCGCTTCCGCCACCTCTACTGCCAGCGCGGCGCCGTCGACGACGTCGCCGCCACCTGGTCCTCGGTGCTGGGGGAGCGGGCCGACGTCCTCACCCGCGACCAGGCGATCCGCCGCGGCTGGTTCGGCCCCGTCGACGCGTCCGTCCTGCCCCGCCTCGGCGACGTCGTCGTCGCCTCCACCGGCGACCACGGCATCTTCTCCACCACCGACTTCGCCTACGAGAAGACGCTCGTCGGCCTGCACGGGTCGCTGACGCCGGAGGAGATGCTCATCCCGGTGCTCGTCGACTGAGCCTCGCAGCAGCCGCGTCGTGCCGCTGCGTGGTTGCCTACAGGTCGGAGAGGTCGTCGAGGCGAAGGCTCTCGCGCATGATGTCCTTGTAGAGCACGACGTCGGTCGGTGCGGTCAGCGGCTCGACGTCGTAGGAGAACGTGATGGTGCCTTCGCCTCCATCAGCCGGACCCAGCGACAACGGCAGCAGCGGGTCGCCGGCCAGCACGGCCCGGCCGGTCTGGCCCTCGTTGAGGAGCGCGGGCACGCCCTCGAAGTCGATCTCGGTCATCGGCTCCTCGGTCTCGGTCGCCCGGGCCTTCGTCAGGCCGCCGGTGACCATCTCGAGCACCTGGTCCCGCGTGACGATCTGTGGCACGTCCTTGCTGCTGTCGCTGGAGTACCCGATCCACGTGCCGGCCATCAGCCGGGCGTCCTTGGTGGTCACCAGCGGCCGCTCGTCCCACCACCTCGCGGGGGCCTTGACGTACATGCGTCCGTCGACGGCGAGCGTCTCGACCATCGCCCCGTTGCTGGAAAGGACCTTGAGCAGCACGTCCTCGCCGGTGAAGACGTAGACCTGGGTCTCGCCGGGACCGGCGACGGAGAGGGAGACGTCAGTGACGGCGTCCAGGTTCTCGGCCGCCTCGGCGTACAGGCCCTTGGTGTCGGCGAGGTCGTACTGGTCGTAGCTCGTCGTGGGTCCTGCTGACGCGGACGACGAGGCCGCCGCCTTGCCAGGACCGGTCGAGGTGTCAGGGCCGTCGTCCTGCCCGCACGCCGTCAACGACGCTGCCAGGAGAGCGGCGGCTGCCAACGCGGCGATCGGGCGATCGAGTCGGTGCGTCACGGGGACTACATCTCCTGCCCCGGCCCAACGTAAACCGGCAGGGGTCGGCGCTCCGTGGCGCAGCCGGACCGCGTACCTGACCCTCCGGTCGAGCACCGGTCGGACCGTCTCGGCGATCCGCCTCCCTGGGGGCGGCGTCCACTGGGGGACGGGGATCGTCGGCACGCCGGGCTGACTGCGCCGGCGCCTCCTCGACATTCGCCACGCCGTCCGGTGTCGGGCCCGGAGTTCTTGGTGCATCCCGAGCGCGCAGTGCCTCGACTGGGCTTGGGCGCCCATCGGGCCGCGGGCGACCGCGGCGTCGACGGACACGAAGAACGTGCCCGGCCGCGGCGTCGTCCGTCGTAGGAGGCGCGCGCCGACCTCCGTCACCGGACGAACGGCGCCTCCAGCATGCCGGTGAGCTCGTCGTCGCAGTTGTGTGCCCGGCGACGCGTCGGTGTGCGTCGTCAAGCACACGACCCGGGCGGGGGTGGCCCGGCTGTGTGGACGGCGGATGCTGCCCGGCGGCGTACCGTTCCGTGGTGCGCCGCCTGCTTGCGTTCCTCGTCATCGGGCCGGTGCTGGCCGCGTGTTCCTCGGACAAGGGCCTGGGCGAGACCGAGCGGGTGAGCGATGACGACCTCGGAGACGCGTGGCCGTTGACGGTCGAGTCGGCTCTGCTCACGTGCGACGACGGATACGTCTTGGTCCAGGTCGACGGCAACTCCTTCCGGATCGACGGCATCGCGGGTCCGGACGACGCCCATCCAGGCTTCCGGCGACTGTGGGCGACCGACCCCGAACGACTCGATGGACGCAAGGACCTGTCGGCCCTGGTCGACGCGGGGCGGTCGCTCTGCGACTGACCTGCTCCTCGCCGCTCCCGCAGGCTCCGGGTCGCCGATTGCGGCGATCCCCGGTCGGCCCCGTGCCCTGAAGACCCACCGCGAACCTCTCGCGGAACCGCCAGCGCTCGACGTCCGTCCCTGCTCTGTGAGCGTGTCAGCGAGGCCCGAACCCTGGACCGCTGGTTCGTGCCTGCTCGTCGTCGCGCTGCTGGGCGGCTGCGCCGACGACTCTCCCGCCGTGATCGAGACCCCGAAGGCCGCCGTGCTGGTGGCGGCGCCTGCCGATGGCGGGGACGACGCCTTGGTCAGCGGCGAGATCGGCATCATCAAGGGCTGTCTCGCCATCGGCGATGACGTCGCCATATGGCCAGCCGGGACGCGCGTGACCGCCGAGGCCGGACCGGTCATCGACGTGCCGGGGCTGGGTTCGGTGACCGTCGGGGACTACGTGGAGGGTGCCGGGGGCTACGGGCTCGCCAGGAACCCCCAAGGACCGCAGTCACCGACGATCCCCAGCTCGTGCCTCGGCGCGGGGCTCGTCACCTACCGCGCCGAGTAGGACGCAGGGGCAGCGCACAGCGGGTCGAGTGAGCGAGCTCGCGGACCTCGCGAAGTCATCGGGCGGCCAGCTCCGCGGTCAGCGTTGCCACACGTTCGACGAGTTCTTGGCGGTGCCGCTCGAGCTCCGCGACGTCGACGGCATTCAGGCGCCCGACCTGCAGGTCCAGCACCGCAGTCGCCTGCATCTCCGTCAGGCCGTACCGCTCCTCGAGGGCGCGCCTGGCGGCAGGCCGACCCGACGCCAGAAGCACAACATCAAGAACTTCGTGTGCGTCGTTCGCCGCGACGAGGATGGCCTCGATGACCTGGATGTGATCCTGCGCGTTTCGCAGCTGATCACGGACGTCGTTCACGGAGCGTCCGGAGGTCATGGAAGCACCTTGCCACGACGAGGACCGCCTGTCGGGCGACCGGTCGCACACGCCGTTCGCCCGTCCGGACTCAGACGCGGAGCACTCGTCAACACTCAGGCCAACGCACTCCGGGCCGAGTGAGGCGACCGCTCATCTACTGTTGCACCTACGCACGCAGTCCGGACTCGTGTTGCGGAGGAACTGCGCCCACCGTTCACCGTTGTGCTCGCGGAGGGCTCAGTCTGACCGCGGTGAGATGGGCCCGCGGGTGCCATCGATGCGGAGGATCTGCCCCGCCTGCAAGGTGAGCGGCGAGCCCTTGCTGCCCAGCGCTTCCGCCAACTCATCGACTGCGCTCCCCGAGATGACACCGTCGTAGACCTCGTCGACGTCACCCTGGAACCAAGCGCCGTGCAGCACGAAGTCAGCCCAGCCCTCCGGCCCGAAGGCAAGCACTTCCTTGCCGCCTTCTCCCCGGAACGTGAAGATGGTGCTGGAGTCATCGGAGTGATGGATCCATGCCACCCCCGACAACCACTCGAGGACGTCAGCCCAGAACGCTTCCCTGACCTCCGCAGGGATTCCGTCGCTCGTCAGGCTCATGGAGCCATCATGCCTGTGCCGGGCGTCGACTGCGCCGCTGCTGGGCAGCGGCCATCGAGCCGACCTCAGGCATCTCGGTCCGAGTGAGCAAGGAGCGATGACCGGGGCCGTGTGCCTGGCGACGCGCCCAGGCGCGCTCTCAAGCACACGACCGCGATCCCGGACTGGACACTGTCGCGCAATGGCGCGGCTTCAGCGCCTGGCGGGGTCGGCGGTGGGGCGACGATGGTTGCTCGGCCGCCGCCGAGCAGGTGCCGCCTGGCTGTCACCGGTTGCCAACCCGTGCGCACCAGGGACGGGGTGTGCGAGGGTCCTGGCATGGCGAGCGATCGGGCTGACCTTGCACAGCGGTTGTCGAACGCTGCCCGCGAGCTGCAGGGTGTGGGACCGCAGGAGACGATGGACGATGCGGTTCGCCTGGCGGTCAACAACGTGCACGGCGCCGATGCGGCCGGCCTCTCGCTGGTGCGTCGCCGCCGTCGGGTTGAGTCGCCGGCGTTCACCGAGGACTACGTCAAGCGCAGTGACGAGCTGCAGAACGACTTGAACGAGGGGCCATGCCTCGACGCGATCTTCCGGGAGAAGCTGGTCCACGCGCCGGACCTGACGACCGAGGGTCGCTGGCCGCGGTGGGCGCCGCGGATCGCCGAGGACTTCGGCGTGCGCAGCATGATGTGCTTCCAGCTGTTCACCAACGAGGACACCGTCGGCGCTCTCAACCTCTACGCGACCACGCCGGACGCCTTTGATGCGGTCGACCGCGACGACGGTCTGGCCTTTGCCGCGCACGTCGCCGTGGCCGTCGCGGCGGCACAGAAGATCGAGCAGCTTGACACCGCAGTCGCCCGCCGCACGGTGATCGGGAAGGCGCTCGGCATCCTGATGGAGCGCTACGACTTCAGCGACGACGCCGCGTTCGCAGTCCTGTCGCGCCTCAGCTCGCAGTCGAACCGCAGGCTGTTCGAGGTGGCCGAGGAGATCGTCCGCACCCGCCGAGTCGGAGCATCCGAAGAGACGTCACCGGCGTAGAGGCCCCCGGGGCGGCCCGGGAACCCCTCTGCTGAAGTCCCCGGGCCTGACGCAGCCGGGGCGGGCCCACCTCAGCAGCGCTCCTCCGAGGGTGCCCACCGCACGCGACTCCGACCCGCGAGCCCACGGCGCTGGTCGCGAGCTTGACGCAACGGCAGAGCGCGCTTCCCCTCCGAGGTCTCGGAGGCATGGAACGCATCCCGGTGGTCGGCAGGTCGGGCTCTGGCAACCGGCTCGCCTCGATGGCGCACCGTCGACCCGTCGTATGTGCGCTCCGACCCCGGGTACCGCGACCCAGCCCGTCGTCCCGAGGAGCAGCCATGACCGACGTCCACCCGCCCGCCGGCGACCGCTCGTCCGGCCGCCCTTCGATGCCGCGCCCGGCGGAGGAGCAGATGGTCCTCCGGGCCGGGGACAGCGACGTCGTCGGTGCCTCGCGCAGGCGCGCACTGGACGTCCCGGCGACCCTGGCCGGGGCCCTGGCGGCGCTCGGCACCCTCCTGCTCCTGTCCAGCCTGGTCGGCACGATCGGGACGATCGGGTTCCAGCGTGGGGTCGAGGGACGCGACCTGTCGATCGGCGGACTGGTCGCCGGGCTCGTCGTCCTCCTCCTCGCCTGCCTCGTCGGCGGCTGGGTCGCAGGCCGCGTCGCCCACGCCCGCGGCCCGCTGCACGGTCTGCTCGCGGTGGTCTGGCTGGTCGTGCTCGCCGCGGTGCTGGCCGGGCTGGCCGCCCTGGCGGGCGACGACGCAGACGTGCGGGAGAAGGTCGGGTTGCCGGACTGGTTCAGCTCCGACGCCCTCGGCACGGCGGCCGTCGTCACCGGTGTGGTGGCGCTCCTGCTCATGCTGCTCGGTGGCTGGCTCGGCGGTCGGTTGGCGGACCGGCACCGCCACGACGGCGACGTCGAGCTCGTCCGGACCCGGCGCAAGGTGCGCACCCGCCAGGGCGGCATCGACACGGAGGTCGGGCGATGACCCAGCAGCACCCCGACGACCGGCCGAACCAGCCCGACCCGCTCGACCCGCGCACTCCGCTGGCCGAGGACGACGCCTCCGTCGTCCGGCACGAGGAGCGCGCCGAGGTCGGCACCGAGGTCCACGAGTCCGGACGGGTCCGCGTGCGCAAGCACGTCGAGACGCACCCGGTCGAGGAGACCGTCAGCCGCGGCGTCGAGCACGCCGACACCTCCGAGCGGGTTCCCGCGACCGAGGGTGACAGCGGAGAGGTCGAGACCCTCCCGGACGGGTCGATCTCCATCCCCGTCTTCGAGGAGGTGCTCGTGGTGACCAAGAAGCTGGTCGTCCGCGAGCGGGTCATCGTCCGCAAGCACACCGTCGTCGACGAGCACACGCTCCGCACCGATCTGCGGCGTGAGCACGTCACGGTCGAGGGCGACGACGGCGTCGAGGTCGAGGACCGGCGCGCCACCCCCGACGCCTGAGCGACTCCGCAGCCCTGGCCGGCCCCGGGCGCGAGCCTGGTCACAACCGGCCACCGGCTGCCGCGTTCTGCCGCCGACCGGTCCCCGCGGTGCCTAGCCTGCGCGGCATGGCACTCGTGCGCTGCAGCTGCGTCGCCCAGGTCGTCCTCGGACCGGACGGCGCCGGCTCCCACGGCCACTCCGACGGCGTCGGCCTGCGGGTGCAGGTGCTCGACCCCGAGTGCGGGTACGTCGTGCACCGCGTGGCGGCGGGGTTCCCCGCCGGTCCCGCTGCGCCCGTGGCCTGACCAGGACGCAGCGACGCCCGCACCCGGGGCGGGTGCGGGCGTCGCTGCGACGTGAGGGATCAGACGCGACGGTCGTCGACGTCGCCCTCGACCTCGATGTGCTCCTTGCGCACGTCCTCGGTGACGGTCTCCTCGTCGACGACCGTCTCGGTGCCCAGGCGCACGCGCTCGACGGGCTCGGCCGTCTTGTCCACGGTCGCCCGCTCCTCGTGCAGCACGACCTCGTGCTCCTCCTCGGAGATCGTCGGACCGTCGAGCGCGTCGTCGACGTTGCCGGCGGTGACCGGCTCGGTCTCCACGACCGCGCGCTCCTTCGCGACCGGGACGGTGCGCGTCTCGGTCTCCGTGGTGACGTACTTGCGCAGCCGGGCGCGGCCGGCCTCCTGGCTGGTCGTGCCGACCTCGAGGTGCTCCTCGGAACGGGTCATCGCGTCGTCGGTGTTGCGGCCGGAGACGTCGTGCCCGGCGGGAGTGACGCCGGCGGTGCCGGTCGTTCCCGTCGTGCCCGTGCCGGTCGTGCCGGTGTCGTACGTGCCCGTGCCGGTGGTGGTCCCGGTGTCGTACGTCGTGCCGGCGTCACCGTAGGTGCCGCCGACACCGCCGACACCGGCGCCGCCCGAGCCGTAGTACTCGTAGAGACGGGCCTCCTCGGCCTCGTCGAGGTGGCCGGCGTCGAGGTCGACGTTGGGCGCGTCCTTGATCCGGTCCTTGGTGAACGGCAGACGCAGGTCGCCGCCGTCCAGGTGGGCATCGGCGACCGGCACGAAGGACTCCTTCATGCCGAACAGGCCGGTGTTGACGGTGACGAACTCCGGACGACCGGTCTGGTCGTCGAGGAAGAGCTGACCGACCTTGCCGATCTTCTCGCCGTCGGAGCCGTACGCGGTCGAGCCGATGACGTCGTGCGCCTGGGTCTCGCTGATCATGGGGTGGTTCCTTCCGATCGGGATGGTTGCCACCACCCCCATCTCCCCTCGGACCATGGCCATGCGCGACACGCCCGGGGGCGCCGCCCAGATCATCCTGTCGGGTGATGACCCACCGGCTGCGGCCGAGGCGGCTAGGGCTGGATGCGCAGGTGCACGCCGGGTTCCTGGCCGGGCTCCACCGGCGCGGTGAGTCCGCCGAGCGCGCCGACGAGCGCCGCGAGAGCAACGAGCCCGCCGAGGCCGGCGGGGGAGGCGTCGCGGTCCGCGCGGAGGCGGGCGAAGCAGTCGCTGCGCAGGTAGGAGACGAACGCGCCGAGGGCGACGACGGCGGCGCCGGTCCCGAGCAGCTCGGTCAGGGACGGGCCGGTGACCAGGTCTATGACGCTGGCGAGGACGACCAGCACCAGGACGATCCCGGCGAGCCAGGTGCGGACCATCCGGGCGCGGATGACGCCGGCGGAGACGTAGGCTACCAGCAGCGCGGCGAGGGGCATCGAGACCAGTGCCGACTGCTCGCCGGCCGTGCCGCGGTCGGCCAGGGTCACGAGCTGCATCACGACCGAGGCCCACGCGAGCACCCACGCCGAGGGCGGGACGGTGCACGTCTGTCCCCGAGTGGCTGCGTCGACCGTCACCCGGGCGAGTGTGCCACCAGCAGGGGGTTCAGCCGAGGAGCGAGAGCCGGTCGTGCTCGGCGTACTCCGCCTCGAGGGCGGCGGCGCGGTCGGGCGTGAGACGGCGGTACGCGCCGTCGACCCGCTCGAGGACCGGGTCGCCGCCGCGCCACAGCTGGCGGCGCAGCGTCGGCTTGTCGACCTTGCGAGTGGCGGTGACCGGCAGGTCGTCGGTGAGGCGGACCAGGCGCGGCGCCCACTTCGTGCCGAGGTCGGCCTGCTCGGCGAGGAAGCCCGCGAGGTCGTCGGGGTCGACGGCGGTCGGGTCGTCGACCTGGAGGGTGGCCATCACCAGGTCGCCGGTGCGCGGGTCGGGGACGGGGTAGACCGCGGCCACCGCGACGCCGGGGAAGCGGGAGAGGATCCGCTCGACCGGGGCGGCGGCGAAGTTCTCGGAGTCCACGCGCAGCCAGTCGGCCGTGCGGCCGGCGAAGTAGAAGAAGCCGTCCTCGTCGCGGTAGCCGAGGTCGCCGGTCCAGAAGTCGCCGTCGCGCAGCTTCTCCGCGCTCGCCTCCGGGTTGTTGTAGTAGCCCTCGAACCGGGCGGCTGCGCCGCGGGAGACGATCTCGCCGGTCGCCTCCGCCGCGTTGAGCAGCTCGCCGTCGGGGGAGAAGCGGGCCGGCGGGCACACCTGGCCGTCCTCACCGACGACGTCGATCGTGAAGCCGACCTGCGGCACGCCGAGCGCGCCGTCGGGCGTCTCGGGGGTGCGGATGATGTAGCAGGTCCCCTCCGAGGAGCCGTAGGACTCCGAGACCGCCACGCCGTAGCGGCGCAGGAACTCCGACCGGTCCCGCGCCGAGGCCTCGGTGCCGAAGCCGAACCGCAGCTTCGTCCGGCCCTCGTCGGGGTGCTCGGGCTGGGCGAGCACGTAGGCCAGCGAGCGGCCGACGTAGTTGAAGAACGTCGCCCCGGTCTCGAGCACGTCGGGCAGGAAGCCCGAGGCCGAGAACTTCCGGCGCAGCGCGAACGCCGCGCCGTGGTTGACGCACGGGCCCCACGCGGCCATCAGCGCGTTGCCGTGGAAGAGCGGCATCGCGTTGTAGGCCACGTCGTCGCGGCCGACCGGGATGGGGGTGAGCTGGCAGATCCGCGCCCAGCGACCGGTCGAGCAGATCACCGCCTTGGGCGCGCCGGTCGAGCCGGACGTGAAGAGGAGGAGCAGCACGCTGCTCGGGTCGAGCCCCGCGGGGGTGGCGGCGACGGGGGCGTCCGCGTGGCGCGCCAGCGCGGCGGCGTACTCCTCGCCCTCGACGTCGAGCACCGTCTTCGCACCGTGGTCGATCCCGTCGAGCAGCGAGCCGTGCGGCTCGGCGGTGAGGAGGACGGCGCAGTCGGTGCGGCGTACGTCGGCGGCCAGCTCCGCCCCGCGGCGGGTCGGGTTGACGCCGATGACGGTGGCGCCGGAGAGGGCGGCGCCGGCGACGAGGAAGAGGTACTCCGGGGTGTTCTCCAGCAGCACGCCGACGTGCCAGGGACCCTCGGCCGGGCGCAGCTCCTGGAGCACGCCCGAGCGCACCGCGGCCTCGGCGAGCAGCTCGCGCCACGTCCAGCGGCGCCCCTCGAAGAGCAGCGCGGTCCCGTCGTCCTCGGCGCGCGCGAGGAGGAGCTCGGCCATGGTGGCGTGAGGGAGGTCGGGGATCGTGGCGTCGTTCACGCCGGCATTGCACCGGCTCGCCGGGGCGGCGGGACGGCGGCGATCCCGGAGAGCGGGACTAGCCGAAGGGCAGCGGCTCCGGCGCGAGCGAGACCGCCTTCGCGCGGGCGGCGGTGAGCCGGCGCCGGTGGTGCTGGCGGCAGAGCACCTCGTAGGCCACGTCGGCGGGCGCCGCGCCGGCATCGTCGACGTCCCCGACCACGATGACCTCGCCCTCGACGACCATCGCGCCGTTCTCCGTGCGGGCGTTGTGGGTGGCGCGCTTGCCGCACCAGCACAGCGCCTCGACCTGCAGCACGTTCATCCGGTCGGCCAGCTCGACGAGCCGCTGGGAGCCCTCGAAGAGCGCGGTGCGGAAGTCGGTGAGGATGCCGAAGGCGAACACGTCGATCTGCAGCTCGTCGACCACCTTCGCGAGCTGGTCGACCTGGTCGCGCGTGTAGAACTGCGCCTCGTCGCAGATGAGGTAGTCGATCCGCCCACCGTGGGTGAGGGACTCGACGACGTAGCGCCAGAAGTCGAAGTCCGGGCCCACCTCGAGCGCCTCGTGCGTCAGGCCCAGCCGGCTGGAGATCTGCGCCTGGCCGGCGCGGTCGTTGGCCGTGAAGATCCGGCCGGCCCGGCCGCGGGCGGCGTGGTTGTGGTTGGTCTGGAGCGCCAGGGTCGACTTGCCGGAGTCCATCGTCCCGGTGAAGAAGTGCAGTTCCGCCACCGGCGGATCCTCCCACGGGCGGGTCAGGTCCGCTGGCCGGCCTCGACCCCGTCCGGCCAGCGGTCGTCGGGGTCGACGCGGTCGGCGGGACCGGCGGCCGGAGCTGCAGGCTCGCCCGGCGCGCCGTCCGACCCGTCGGTACGCCGCGGGGTCCGGCGCAGCAGCCGGCCGGTGACCCAGGCGGCCAGCGCCCCGACCGCCGCCGCGAGCACGAGCCGCCACGGCCAGGGCCACGGCCCGCGGTCGACGTCGGCGACGGTTCGCACCTCGAGGTCCGTCAGCGCTTCCTGGGCGACCTGCCAGCGGCCGACGCCGAACGAGTCGAGGTCGCTGGTCTCGGTGAGCGGTCGGGGCGCGGAGCCGTCGACCGGCACGGCCGCCAACCACGCGGTGTCGGGCCTGTCGCCGGCTCCGCTGTCGTCGTCCCCGTCGTCGTCGGGAAGCACTCCCACGACCTCGTCCGGAGCGGTCCAGCCGAGCACCGCGGCGGAGCCGACCATCCCGCGGCCGAGGCGGAGCACCGGACCCGGCACCTGCGCGCCCGTGTCGGCCTCGAGGAACGTCACCCGCGACGCCGTGTGACCACCGCCGAGCACGACGGCGAGCAGGCGGCCGTCCGGGGACCAGGAGGCGGGCCCGGCCAGGGCCGCCGTGCGGCTGAGCACCCGGCTGCGCCCGTCGGCGAGGTCGAGCACGGCGAGGGGAGCGGGAGCGCCGCGTCCCGCCCGGCGGTGCTGCACGGCGAGCCGTTCGCCGGAGGGGTCGAAGGCCGCGGACACGGCGTTGTCGGCGACCGTCTCCGAGCGGCCGGTGCCGAGGTCGAGGACGGCGAGGGCCTGCTCGGGCGAGCGACCCCGGTAGGGGTTCGTGGGGGCGCCGACGAGGTACGCGACCCGCCGGCCGTCGGGCGCCCAGGCGACCGGCTGGATGCTGCCGCCCTCGGGCAGGTCGTGGTACGTCGTGCCGCTGCCGCCCAGGTCGACGAGCGCCAGGTCCGGCTCGTCCGTGTCGTGGTCGCCGACCGCCACGGACCGGCCGTCGGGGGAGAGCAGCATCGGCGCGGGGTCGCCCTGGGTCTCCGGCCCCGCCCGGTCCTCCGCCTCGTCGACCCGTCGGACCGCGTCCCCGCGCCAGCCCACGACGATCGCCTGCGGGAAGTCCAGGAACTCGACGCCGTACCCGTGCTGGAACAGGGCCACGGCCCGTCCCGGCGGCGAGTCCTCGACGTCGCCGGTCAGCAGCGAGTAGCCCGCCAGGCGGTCGGGCAGGACGGCCGGCCCGCGGGTCGACGGCGCACCGTCGGCGAGGAGGGGGCCGGCCAGGAAGACGGCCGCGGCCGCGCAGGCACCGACGACGAGGCTGGTGCGGCGCGGGGTCATCCACCGACGGTAGGCGGGCCCGGTCCGCTCCGCCAGGGAGCACGCTGCGACGGCGGGCGTTGCGGTGCAGGATGGCCCGGTGTCCTCACCCCTGATGTCCGTCGACGAGCTGGCCGCCACCGTCGGGACCGGCGCCGGCCCCACCGTGCTGGACGTGCGCTGGCGGCTGGGCGGTCCGCCCGGGCGTGAGGAGTTCGAGCGCGGGCACGTGCCGGGCAGTGCGTACGTCGACCTCGACTCCGCGCTCGCCGCGCCGGCCGGTCCGCGGGGGCGCCACCCGCTGCCGCCGGTCGAGGTGTTCGAGGCCGCGATGCGTGCCGCGGGCGTCTCGGGCGACCGGCCCGTGGTCGTGCTCGACGACTGGGCGGGCCGGGCCGCTGCCCGGGCCTGGTGGCTGCTGCGCTTCCACGGGCACCCGGCCGTGCGGGTGCTCGACGGGGGCTGGTCCGCGTGGCTGGCGTCCGGCGGGGCGGTCGAGACCGGGTCCGGGATCGTGGAGCCGGGGGACTTCTGCGCGGAGCCGGGCGGGATGCCGGTGGTCGAGGTGGACGGCGTGCTGGACGTCGGGGTGCTCGTCGACGCGCGGGAGCCGCAGCGGTACCGCGGGGAGGTCGAGCCGGTCGACCCCGTCGCCGGGCACGTCCCCGGCGCGGTGAACGTGCCGACCAGCATCAACCTGCGGGCCGACGGGCGCTTCCGCGACCCGGCCCAGCTGCGCGCGCTCTACGCGGCCGAGGGGGTGGCGCCGGACGCCGACGTGGCGGCGTACTGCGGCTCGGGGGTGACCGCCACCCACGACGTCCTGGCGATGGAGGTCGCCGGCATCCGCGCCGCGCTGTGGCCCGGCAGCTGGAGCGAGTGGGTGGCCGACCCGTCGCGGCCGGTCGTGGGTCCCGCCGGTTGAGGAGGCGCGCCAGCGCCGTCTCGAAACTCCCGGTGACCGTGGTCGCGGCCGTGGGTCCCTCACCGGATCTCGCCCGCTGAGGCCGCCGGGCGGCCTTCGCTGCTCGACCAGCGGTGGAGGCGTGGGGTGCGTCGCGCGGTCAGTCCTGCTTGCCGCCGCCGAACATGATCTCGTCCCAGCTGGGGACCGAGGCGCGGCCGCGGCTCTTGCGGACCGGACGGCGCGGGGGCGGCTGCTCCTCCTGAGCCGGCTCGTCGGCGGATGCCTCGGTGGGGGCCTCGGCGGTGACGGCGGGCTGCTCGGTGGTGGGCGCCTCGTCAGGGGTGTCCAGCGCGGCGGCGTCGGCCGCCTGCTCGACGAGGTCGCGCTCGCGGGCGGCGGCGGTCGGCTCGGTGGGGGCCTCGGTGTCGCGGAACGCGTCGACCGGCTCGTCGTGGACCAGCGAGATCGCGTCGTCGCCGAGCGGGAGCTCCTGGTCGGTGAGGTCGACGGTGGTGAGCCGCCGCTGGCGGGCCTGCTGGAGGTCGTCACGGGCCGGCGCCGGCTCGGGGAGGGCCTCCCCGACCAGCCAGCGGGCGTCGTCGTTGTCGAGCAGGACGAAGTTGCCGGGCACGTCGTAGGTCAGCTCGGCGATGCCGCTCCGCTTCGAGGTCTCGTACGCCGCGACGAGGGCCCAGCGACCGTCGTCGCGACGCCAGGCGTCCCACTCGACGCCGTCGGGGGCGACGTGCATCGAGCGCAGGTGCGCCTCGACGGCCTCGCCGAGGGTGCGCGCCGTCCCCGCGGCCTCGCCGGCCCGGCGACGTACCGAGGACTTCTGCGCCCGCTCCGCGACGTGCTGCCGCTCGGCCAGGACCGGCCCGGCGAACGCCATGATCTTGTCGACCGAGGTGCCCGCAGCGGCGGCGACGTCCTCCGCGGACTCCCCGGACCGGATGCGGGCCTGGATGTCGCGGGGCCGCAGGGTGCTCTCCATCTGCTTCTCCATACGTCTCGGCGGGGACTCGCGCAGCGCGCTGCGGAGGCGCTGGTCGATGACGAGCTCGTGCTCGGCACCGGTGTCGTCGGTCAGCAGCAGGCGCTTGCCGTCCTCGCTCACTCCGGTGAGCTGGAGGTGCGCCATGGGTGTGTGGTCCTTGCCCGGTCGTTCCTGCTGGTCGTGGGCCCAGAGCCTACGCCAGCCACGGCCGGAGGACCGGTAACCTCCGAGCGTGCCGACGCTCGTCGTCCTCGACCTGGTCGGGATCTTCGTCTTCGCGATCTCCGGTGGTCTGGTCGCGGTGCGCAAGGACCTCGACGTGTTCGGGGTGCTGCTGCTCGCGGGGACCACCGGGCTCGGCGGTGGGTTCCTGCGCGACCTGCTGATCGACGCGGCGCCGCCGGCCGCGCTGGCCGACTGGCGCTACCTGGTCGTGCCGGCCGTCGCCGGGCTGCTGACCTTCGGGTACCACCCGACGCTGGGCCGGATGGAGCGCACGGTCAACGTCTTCGACGCCTTCGGGCTGGCGCTGTTCTGCGCCGCGGGCGCGCTCAAGGCGCTCGACCACGGCCTCGGTCCGGTGCCGGCGGCGCTGCTGGGCATGACGACCGCGATCGGTGGCGGGATCCTGCGCGACCTGCTGGCGGGGCGGGTGCCGGTGGTCTTCCGGGGCGAGCTGTACGCCACGCCGGCGCTCGCGGGCGCCTTCGTCGTGGTCCTGGGCGTGGAGCTCGACCTGTCGCGCGAGCTGGTCAGCGTCGTCGGCGCCACGGTGTGCCTGACCTGGCGGCTGCTCGCGCTGTGGCGCGGCTGGCAGGCGCCGCGGCCGCCGGGGATGGCGAGCGTCTGACCCGTTGCGACCCGTTCCGACCCGTTCCGACCCGCGGCCCCGATGAGTCTCGACGGCGGCGCCGGTCGGACGGGCATGCGACCGGACGAGAAATGCAGTGCCCACTGTCGGTGGGGAGTGGCAGCGTGACCCCCATGACATCCGACCTGGCGATCGAGACCTCAGGGCTCGTCAAGACCTTCGGCGACACCCGCGCCGTCGACGGCGTCGACCTGGCTGTGCCGGCCGGCGGCGTGTACGGCGTGCTCGGGCCCAACGGCGCGGGCAAGACCACGACCATCCGGATGCTCGCGACGCTGCTGCCGCCCGACGGCGGCACGGCGTACGTGCTGGGCCACGACGTCGTCCACGAGGCGGCGCAGGTCCGGTCCCGGGTGGCCCTCACCGGCCAGTTCGCCTCGCTCGACGAGGACCTGTCCGGCACCGAGAACCTCGTGCTCATCGCGCGGCTCCAGGGCTACTCCCGCTCGGCGGCCAAGCAGCGGGCCGCCGAGCTGCTCGAGGCGTTCGACCTCACGGCGGCCGCCCGCAAGCAGGTCAAGGCCTACTCCGGCGGCATGCGCCGGCGCCTCGACATCGCCGGGTCCATCGTGGTCCGGCCCGACCTGATGTTCCTCGACGAGCCGACGACCGGCCTCGACCCCCGCAGCCGCAACCAGGTGTGGGAGATCGTCCGGGCGCTGGTGCGGGCGGGGACGACGGTGCTGCTGACCACGCAGTACCTCGAGGAGGCCGACCAGCTGGCCGACCGGATCGCCGTCATCGACCACGGACGGGTGATCGCCGAGGGCACCAGCGGCCAGCTCAAGGCCTCGGTGGGCTCGGGCGCGGTCAAGGTGCGCGTGGCCGACCCGACCGACCGGCCGGCGCTCGCGACGCTGCTGGCCGAGTCGCTCGACGCCGAGCCGGTCCTCGACTCCGACCCGGCCTCGCTGTCCTTCCGCGTGGCCGACCCGACCGTCGTCGCCGGCGCGCTGCACCGGGCGGGGGAGCACGGGCTGCTGATCAGCGAGTACTCCCTCGGCCAGCCCAGCCTCGACGAGGTCTTCCTCGCGCTGACCGGCCGGCCGGCCGAGGAGACCGCACCCGCCACGAACGACCCGACCCGACCCACCGCAGAGGAGGTCCCGGCATGACGACCACGACCCGGGCCGACACCACCAGCTCGCAGCCGCCCGCGCTCGACGCCTCCGTCATCGCCGCCGTCGGCGGGGCCGAGCGACCCCGGCACGCCGGACCGGTGGGCGCGTCGATGACCTACGGCTGGCGCGCGCTGCTGAAGATCAAGCACGTCCCCGAGCAGCTCTTCGACGTGACGATGTTCCCGATCATGTTCACGCTGATGTTCACCTACGTCTTCGGCGGGGCGATGGCGGGCTCGCCGGGGGAGTACCTCCAGTACGCACTGCCCGGCATCCTCACCCAGACGGTCGTGTTCATCACGATGTACACCGCGCTCACCATCAACACCGACATCGAGAAGGGCGTCTTCGACCGCTTCCGCTCGCTGCCGGTGTGGCGTCCGGCCCTGCTGGTCGGCGCGCTGCTCGGCGACGCCTTGCGGTACGTCATCGCCTCGGCGGTCGTGCTGACCGTCGGTCTCGCGATCGGCTACCGCGCGCCGGGCGGCGTGCTCGGCGTGGTCGCCGCCGTCGCGCTGCTCGTGCTCTTCTGCGTCGCGCTGACCTGGGTCTGGCTGATCGTCGGGCTCAAGGTCCGCACGCCGAACGCTGTCATGGGCACCTCGATGATGGTGCTCTTCCCGCTCACCTTCGTCTCCTCGGTCTTCGCTCCGCCGGAGACGATGCCCGGCTGGCTCCAGGCGTTCGTCGACGTCAACCCGGTCACCCTGCTCGTCGAGGCCGCCCGCGGGCTGATGAACGACGCGGCCGACGGCGGCGACATCCTCCTGGTCGTGCTGCTGTCGGCGGTGATCACCGCGGTCTTCGCGCCGATCGCGCTGCGGCTCTACAACAACAAGACCTGAGGGGCTGCCGGTGCAGATGCTGAGGAACGCGGAGATCGCCGCCGCCGGGCTCGCGGACTGGCGCAAGCTCGGCCAGGCGTTGCACGCGCGGTACGCCGTCGCGGACCTCGCGGCGGCGGCGCGGCTGGCCGCCGTGGTGGCCGAGGCGGCCGCCGGGACCGCGTCCGACCTCCGGGTCACCCTCGACCGCGGCCACGTCGACCTGCGGCTGGTCAGCCCGGACGCGGTCTACCGCGACGAGACCGGGGTCGACCACGTCGTCGAGTGGGTGACGCAGCGCGACGTCGACCTCGCCCGGGTGCTCAGCGCGGTCGCGGCCGAGGCCGGCGCGGTCCCCGAGCCGCGGGGCATCACCGCGATCGAGCTCGCCCTCGACACGGCCCGTGCCTCTGAGCTCGCGCCGGTCTGGGCCGCGCTGCTGACCGGGTCGGCGGACTCCGTCGGGCGCGGCAGCATCGACGACGACGTGCGGGACGCGACCGGGCAGGTGCCCTACCTCTGGTTCCAGCGCACCGACCCGCACGAGGAGCCGCGGCAACGGTTCCACCTCGACGTGTGGGTGGCGCCCGAGGTCGCCGAGGAGCGGATCGCCGCGGCCGTCGCCGCCGGCGCGACCGTCGTGGACGACAGCCAGGCGCCGTCGTACGTCGTCCTGGCGGACGCGGACGGCAACAAGGCGTGCGTGTGCACCTCGCTGTCCCCGGAGGGCGGGTCGTGACCTGGCCGCGGGTCGGCGGGCTGCGTGCGCTCGAGCTCGGGACGCCCGGCGGGCTGCGCGAGGAGCTCAACCGGCTCGTCCTGGCCGGGGAGAAGCAGGCGACGGCCGGGCTGCGGGCCGAGTACGACGAGGAGGGCGAGGAGCTCGAGCACGTCGGCGAGCGGCTCGCGCTGCTGGACGACGACGGAGGGCAGGTCGGCACGGTCGAGGTCACCGCGGTGGGGACCGTGGCCTTCGCCGAGGTCCCGTGGGAGTTCGCGCACGCCGAGGGCGAGGGCGACGCCGACCTGGAGGAGTGGCGCGCCGGGCACCGCCGCTACTGGGAGCGTCTCGGCACGCCGGTCACCGACGAGACCCCGATCGTGTGCCTCCGGTTCCGGCTGGTCTGAGCACCGCCCGGGGCCGTGCCACGGCCCCGGCCGCGCCGGCCAGGGCGACGAGCACGGGCCAGATCGCTAGGCGTTCCAGGGCACCGGCCGCCGCGCCGTCGCCGGCCAGGACGAACGCCGCCGCTGCCGCGCCGGTGACCGCCCCGGTCGCCACCAGGGCACGCGCCAGGCGCGGCCGGTCGCTGCGCAGCCGCAGGCCGAGGGCCACCAGCGCGAGCGGTTGAGCGACGAACAGCGGCGTTGCCGCGACGACGTGCAGGGTGACGTCGCGGTCCAGGGGGGCGAGGCCGGTGGCGACCGAGCTCAGCCCGGAGACGACGAGCAGGCCGGTGACCGTCGGTCCCCAGGCCTTGCTGAGCAACGCCCCGCTGCCGGCCAGCAGTGCGCCGGAGACGACGAACGCGGCGTTCATGACGTCGTGGCGCGGCGAGCAGGATCCCGCCGAGCAGCTCGACTCGCCGAGCCGGCTGATCGAGTCGGCGACGAGGCTGTAGTCGCCGGTGGCCGCTGCCGCGACGAACAGCTCCGCCGCGACGTACGTGGGCCGGACGAGGAGCGCCAGCGCTCCCCAGCGCGCTGCGCGGGACCCGACGGACGGGAGGATCGAGGTGGCCGGCACGGGCCCACCGTAGGACCGTCAGGCGCCGAGCACGCGGCACGGGTGGGCGTCGGCTCGGACCCGGTCGGGATCGGGCCGGTCGCGGGGCGCGGAGAAGCGGTCGGCCCCCGATCGGGCGCCACCGGTTCCCGCTGGTCCGAGCGTCCGCGCCCGACGTCACGGGACGACGAGCTCGCGCTCGACCACCGGCCCGGGCCGTCCGAAGTCGTAGAGGGCGGCGAAGAGGACGCAGCTCGGCGCTTCCGCGGAGGCGGGGTGCACGGTCCAGGTGCCGTCGCCGTTCGCGAAGCCGTCGGACCAGGTCGCGTCCGCCGGCGGGGTGGCCGGGCACGACCCGGGAAGCACCTGGATCCCCAACCTGCCGGCGTCCTCGGACAGGTCCACCGCGACGCGCGCGCTGCCGGCGTCCGGGTCGTAGGTCAGCTCGCCGACCGTGGGGCGGACGGTCGGCGGCGGCACGGTCAGGGTGAGGGTGGTCGCGGGACTGACGGCGCCCCAGCTCGTGACGGCGACGAACGCGACGCACTCCGAGGCGGACCACGTGGGGACCAGCCACGTGGACGGCCCGTCCTGCTCCAGCGCCTCGCTCCAGCCGTCGCCGATCGACACGGGGCAGGCGCCGGACCCGTCGCCGCGGACCACCTCCAGGCGCGTGCCCGGGTCGGGCGGCGTCCAGGACACGCGGAACGCCGACCGGGCCGGCACCCAGGCGGGGGTGCCGACCTGCGGTTCGGAGCCGACGCCGGGGACCTCGAGGAGCAGCCGCGTCGGCGGGCTCACGGTGCCCCAGTCGGTGACGGCCACCAGGAGCACGCACTCCGCGGCGCGCGAGGCGTGGAGCAGGTAGCCACCCCCCGGCCCGCGGTCGAGCGCCATCCAGTCGGTGGTGCCGGTCGGACAGGTCGTGGGGTCCTCCCAGCTGCGGACGACGGCCAGGTCGACGCCCGGGGAGCCGGACCAGGTGAAGCGCCAGGCGCTCTCCGAGGCCACCCAGGTCGGGGTGCCGACAGCCGGCGCGGGCGGGACGGGCGCCCACCGCTCGATCCGGCGTACGCCGCCGGAGCGGGCACCGCCGTACCGGTTGGCCACCTCGACGCCGAAGCACCACGCGCCCGTGCCGTAGCGCGGGTCGCTCCAGGTGCCCACCGACGGCGCGAGCCCCACGCGGAGGTCCCAGCTCCGCGGCCTCCTCCCGCAGGTCGGCGCCTTCCAGACGGTGACGAAGACCTTCGTGCCGGGCCGGGCGCCGGAGACCGGTCGCCAGGTGATCCGCACCGGACGGTCGGCCGGCTGGCCGCCCGAGAAGTTCACGTCCCTCAGTGGCGCGGGCAGCGGCTCGATGAGGCAGCGACGCGGGGCGAGGCGCGCCCGGCCGCCGTACCACGCGACGAAGCGGCGCAGCAGCGGCTTGTCGATCCACCGGCACTCGTAGGAGCCGGGCGTGGCCGACAGCAGCGGGCAGCCGCCCATGTCGAAGACCGGGTACATCAGCGAGCACCGACCGCCGGTGTGGTCGAAGCCGAGCACGTGCCCGAGCTCGTGCGCCAGCAGCCGGCCGACCCAGACCCGGGTCTCCGCGCGAAGGGCGTCGGCCTGCTTGTAGAAGGGGGCGAGGTGGACGTAGTTGGTCGCCTGGTAGCCGAGCGTGCCGACGCCGTCCGCCCCGCCGGTGTCGCCGTACCGGATGGTCAGCCGCGCCTTCGAGCGCGGGACCTCGACGAACCGGATGTTGCCGCCGGAGCGGTTCCAGCGCTCGACGGCCCGGTCGAGGCTCCAGTCCCACTTCGCCGGCAGGGTCTCGTGGTAGCGGATGGTGCGGCCCGGCCAGCGGCGCGGCTTCCAGCGCTGCAGAGCGCCGGTCGGGGCCGGCACGACCACGTCGTCGGCCAGGTCGATCCGGTCCGGGACCGGTCCGTCCGGCGCAGCGGTGGCGCTCGACGGCGCCTGGGTGCGCGCGGGCGCGGCCGTGACCGGACCGGCGCCGCCCACCACCAGGCAGGCCGTGACCACCGACCCGACCAACCCGATGAACCCGGCCGACCCGATGCGACCACGCCACGTCCTCGACGTGCCGGCTCCTCGACCCCCGCTGCTCGACCTCATCCGCCGACGGTGCGTCCGGCAGCCCGCCGGATCGCCCGCGGGGGCGCGACATCCCCAGATCGAGGGACGGCCTCAGTCGCCCAGGACGCGCCGCAGGTAGGCGTTGGCGAAGACCCGGTCGGGGTCGAGCCGGTCGCGCAGCGCGAGGAAGTCGGCGAAGCGCGGGTACGCCGGCGCGAGGTCCTCGGCCGCCATCGTGTGCACCTTGCCCCAGTGCGGGCGGCCGCCGGCCGCGCGCAGCACCGGCTCGACCAGCGCGAAGTAGCGGCAGTGGTCGGCGTCGCGGTGGGTGTGGAACGCCAGGTAGAACGAGTCGCGCCCCGACGCGGTCGACAGCGCCACGTCGTCGGCCGGCGTCGAGCGGACCTCCACCGGGAAGGTCACCCGCACGTCGGAGGCGTCGATGACGCGGCGGCACTCCCGCAGCACCTCGAGGCCGTCCGCGCGCGGCACGGCGTACTCCATCTCGCGGAAGACGACCTTCCGCGGCGAGGTGAAGACCCGGTGCGCGACGTCGCTGTAGGTGCGGGCGGAGAGGGCGCGCGCGCTGACCTGGTTCATCCGCGGGATCACGGCCGGCACGCGGTTGGCCGCGGCGTTGAGGACGCCGAAGACGGAGTTGGACAGGAAGTCGTCGTCCAGCCACGAGCGCCACTGCGCCAGCGGCTCGGCCTCGGAGACGTCGGCGGCCAGGCGGTCGTTGCGCTTGACCATCGTCCGGTCGGTGTGGGGGAACCAGTAGAGGTCGACGTGGTGGCTGCTCGCCGTCATCTCGTCGTACGTCGCCAGCGCGGCGTCCCACGCCATCGGCTCCTCGCGGGCCTCCAGCAGGAACAGCGGCTCGACCCGGAAGGTCAGCGTCGTCAGCACCCCGAGCGCGCCCAGCCCGACCCGCGCCAGGTCGAGCAGCTCCGGGTCGTCCTCGGCCGTCGCGCGGACCACCTCGCCGGTGCCGGTGACCAGCTCGAGCCCGGCCAGCTGCGCGGCGAGCCCGCCCGCGAGGCCACCCGTGCCGTGCGTGCCGGTGGAGACCGCCCCGGCGAGGGTCTGCTCGGCGATGTCGCCCATGTTGTGCAGGCTCAGCCCGAGCCGCTCGAGCGCCTCGTTGAGGTCCTGGAGCCGGGTGCCGGCCAGCGCGGTGACCGTCATCGCCTCGCGGTCGACCGCGACGATCCCCGCCATGCCCGACGGCACGAGCATCGTCTCCTCGGGGGCGGCGATGCCGGTGAAGGAGTGGCCGGTGCCGACCATCTTCACCGTGCTGCGGCGCTCCCGGGCACGCTCGACCTCCGCGACGATCCCCGCGACGTCGCCGGGCCGCACGACCCGGCTCGGGCGCGCCTGCTCCAGCCCCGACCAGTTGCTCCACTCCACGGAGCGCAACCTATCCGGCGCACCGGCTGCGCGGGTCTCGAGACGGGCCTGGCGACCCTCCTCGACCAGCCGAGGCGGGCGTCAGGAGTCGCGGGGGAGGGTCTGGGCGGCGAGGGCGGCGACGAGGCCTGCGACGAGGCTGACCAGGTAGGCGGCGGAGGCGCCGGAGTGGTCCACGACGAAGCCGCTGATCGTGGCGCCCGGGGCGACACCGGCGACGAGGCCGGTCTGCATGATCGCCATGCCCTCGGTCAGCCGGCTCGAGGGCACGACCCGCTCGGTCAGGGACATGGTCGCCACCAGGGTGGGGGCGATCGCCAGGCCGCCGGCGAGCAGCACGAGGCCCATCAGCCAGACCGAGTCGACGAGGAACAGTGGGGCCATCGCGCAGGCCATCGCGGCCGCGCCCCACCGGACCCGGACGGCCGGCCCGCGCTTCCACGCGATCGTGCCGGTGACGAAGCCGGCCACGAGGCTGCCGAGCGCCCAGAGGGCGAGCAGCCCGCCTGCGTACGCCTCGTTGCCCTGCTCCTCCGCGAAGGCCACCGTCGTCACCTCGGCGGCGCCGAAGAGCACGCCGAGCGCGGCGCTGCCGATCGCCAGGGGCACGACGGTGCGCCAGGGGAGCGGCGGCCGGGCGCCGGTCGTGCGGTCGTGGCGGTGCGGGGGCGGCTCGGTGGCGCGCTGGGAGGCGAAGGCGAGGCTGCCGCCCACGCCGGCGACGATCGCCACCGCGAGCCCCGCGACCGGGTCGACCGTCGTCGCGAGCAGGGTGACCAGGATCGGGCCGAGGATGAAGACCGCCTCGTCGGCGACCGCCTCGAGCGCGTACGCCGTCTGCTTGTCCTCGGGCGCGTCGAGCACGAACGACCAGCGGGTCCGGACGCACGAGCCGATCTGCGGCAGCGAGCCGCCGGCGAACGCGGCGGCGACGTATGTCGACGCGAGCGGCCAGCCCGCCTCCACCGAGGTGACCACCGCGACCATCGCGACGCCGAAGACGACGCTCGCCGTCGCCAGCACGCGCCCCTGGCCGAGCGCGTCGAGCAGGCGGCCCTGGACGATCGCGAGCAGGGCGTTGGCGACCATGTACGCCGCCGACACCGCCCCGGCGAGGCCGTAGGACCCCGTCGACGACTCGACGAGCAGCACGATGCCCAGGCCGACCATCGAGATGGGCAGCCGGGCGACCAGCCCGGTGGCGCTGAAGAGTGCCGCGCCGGGGTGCGCCAGGACCCGGCGGTAGGTGGCGAGGGCGGTCATGGCGGAGGTCAACCTAGAGCCGTCCGCGAGGCGCCGACCAATCGCGGGAGCGTTGGTCGCTCTCCCTACGATGTGGCCATGTCCAGCCCCGGCCCCGCCGCCGAATCCAGCACCGATCCCACGCCGTACGACGCCCTCCTGCTCGTCTCCTTCGGTGGCCCGGAGGGGCCCGACGACGTGGTGCCGTTCCTGGAGAACGTCACCCGCGGCCGCGGCATCCCGCGCGAGCGGCTCGAGCAGGTCGGCGAGCACTACTACCTCTTCGGCGGGAAGTCGCCGATCAACGACCAGAACCGCGCGTTCCTCGAGGACCTGCGCGCGGACCTGGCCGAGGCGGGCGTGGACATCCCGGTCTACTGGGGCAACCGGAACTGGGACCCCTACCTCACCGACACGCTCGCGCAGATGGCCGCCGACGGCGTCCGCCGTGCCGCGTGCTTCATGACCAGCGCCTACTCGTCGTGGTCGAGCTGCCGGCAGTACCGCGAGAACCTCTTCGCCGCCGTCGACGCCCTCCCCGAGGACTCCCCGGCGGCGCCGAGGCTGGACAAGCTGCGCCACTACTTCAACCACCCGGGGTTCGTGGAGCCGGTCGTCGACGCGACGCTCGCCGCCCTGGCCGACCTGCCCGACGACGTGCGCGACGGCGCGCACCTGGCGTTCGTCACCCACTCGATCCCGACCCAGATGAACGACGCGAGCGGCCCGCCCGAGCAGGGCGGGGGCGCCTACGTCCGCCAGCACCTCGACGTCGCCGCCGTCGTCGCCGAGCGGGTCCGTGAGGAGACCGGCCGCGAGCACCCGCACGAGCTCGTCTACTGCTCCCGCTCCGGCGCCCCGCACGTCCCGTGGCTCGAGCCGGACGTCAACGACCACCTGACCGCGCTCGCGGAGCAGGACGTGCCCGCGGTCGTGATGGTCCCGGTCGGGTTCGTCTCCGACCACATGGAGGTCATCTACGACCTCGACACCGAGGCGATGACCACCGCCGAGGAGCTCGGGCTCCCCGCCCGGCGCGCGGGCACGGCCGGAACCGACCCGCGGTTCGTCCGCGCGGTCCGCGACCTGCTGCTCGAGCGGGCCGCCGCCGAGCGCGGCGAGGCGGTCGAGCGCCCCGCGGTCGGGACCACCGGCCCGATGTGGGACCGCTGCCCGGTCGGCTGCTGCGCCAACCCGCGCGGCGCCGTGCCCACGCTGACCGGCGAGCGCGAGCCGATCGACCAGTGACGGCGCCGGCCAGCCCGCCGGCCTCCCCGCCGACCGGCGAGGCGCTGCTCGACGTCGCCCTCGAGGTGGCGCGGGCGGCCGTCGAGGTGGTCCGCGAGCACGCCGCGCGCGGGGTCGGGGTCGCGGCGACCAAGTCCAGCGACGTCGACGTCGTCACCGAGGCCGACCGCGCCAGCGAGGCGCTGATCCGCTCCCTGCTGCGCGAGCGGCGCCCCGACGACGCGGTGCTCGGCGAGGAGGGCGAGGACCGCGCCGGCACCTCCGGGGTCCGGTGGGTGGTCGACCCCATCGACGGCACGGTCAACTTCCTCTACGGCATCCCGCAGTACGCCGTCTCGGTCGCCGCCGAGGTCACCTCGGGCGAGGGGCCCGAGGTGGTCGCCGGCGTGGTCGTCAACGCCGCGACCGGGGTGGAGTACGCCGCCCACGTCGGCGTCGACGGCCGCGCGACCGCGACGCGCGACGGCGTACCCCTGTCCGTGGCGGGCCCGACCCCGCTCGCGCAGCGGTTGGTCGCGACCGGGTTCTCCTACGACAGCGACCTCCGCGCGCTCCAGGCGCAGGCGCTCGTGCGGTTCCTGCCGCGCGTGCGCGACGTGCGGAGGCTGGGGTCCTGCGCACTGGACCTGTGCCACGTGGCGGAGGGTCTGCTCGACGGCTACGTCGAGGAGGGCGTCCACCTCTGGGACCACGCCGCGGGCGGCCTGGTGGCCCGCGCCGCGGGTGCTCGCACGCAGCTGATGACCGGCGTAGGGGGCCGCGACCTGCTCGTCGCCGCGCCGGCGCACGGGTTCGACGAGCTGCTCGCGGCGGTCCTGGACGCGGGCTTCGCGGCGGATTGGTCGCCGGGGGAATAGGGCACCTGCAGGCGACGTTCCGCACACGCCCCACCGCCCGGTGTGGGCAACCGCCGGCCGATGGTGCACAATCTGGCGCGCCGTTGGTGGCACATCGAGCCCGAGGGGAGTGAGCGACGCATGGCGACGGACTACGACGCACCGCGCAAGAACGAGGAAGAGCAGTCCGAGGAGTCCATCGAGGAGCTCAAGGCGCGTCGCCACGACAAGAACTCCGGGAAGGTCGACGAGGACGAGGCCGAAGCCGCCGAGTCCTTCGAGCTCCCGGGCGCGGACCTCTCGCACGAGGAGCTCGCCGTCGAGGTGAAGCCCAAGCAGGACGACGAGTTCACCTGCATGAGCTGCTTCCTGGTCCACCACCGCAGCCAGCTGGCCGACGAGAAGAAGATGATCTGCCGCGACTGCGTGTGACACGACACCGCATGCAAGAGGCCCGCGACCTGGTGGTCGCGGGCCTTTCGCCTTCTCTGGGCTTGCCCGGGGTGGGTGAGGGCCGTCAGCCCTTCTGGTTGTCCTTGCGCAGCTCCGGCGGCAGGTGGCCGGTGGAACGGGCGTAGTACGCCGCGGCCCGGCGCTGGGCGAGCATCCGCGCCATGCCCACGGCGACACCGCTCGCGATCGCCCAGGCGATCGCCTCGCGGAGCTCGACGTCGGGGTCGGCCGGGTTCTCCGGCGGCTTCTTCCCCGTCGCCACCCGCCACGTCTTGTCCAGGCCCTGCTTCGCGAGCGCCGCGGCGCCCAGGGCGGAGACGAGGGAGAAGACCGACCACACCTTGGAGGAGTCCGATGCCATGGCGGGACAGTACCCAGGCCTCAGGCCGGCATGTCGTCGCGACCGGCCACGTAGCCCTCGCGGGCGGCGGTGATGGCGGCGGCGAGCCGGTCGGGCCGGCGGGTGCCGATCAGCCAGTACGGCGCCGGGTCCGCCGGGTCGGTGACCTCCACCCGCACGGCCCGCTTGAGGTAGGGCCGCAGCAGCAGGTAGGCGCGGGCGTCAGCGCCGGGGCCGTGGACGTGCTTGGTCTCCGCGGCGTCGAGCGCACGGGCCTCGCCGAGGTGCTCCACCCCGATCCGCGCGCGCCCGGCACGCAGCACGCCGTCGGACACGACCACCGGCGCGGCGCCGTACCCCACGAGCAGGGTGACCGACACCGCCAGCAGCACCGCCGACACGCTCCACGCGAGGGGGCCGGGCACCGCGACGACCAGCGCGAGCCACAGGGACGCCACGAACATCGTCCACTGGACCCACCAGCGCAGCGGCACCCTCAACCGCTCGCGGTGGAGCTCGCGACGGTCGGCGGGAGGGGTCGGGACAGGCTCGGGCACGGCACACAGCCTCCCATCCCGGTCGGTGCCGGGATGCTCTAGGGTCCGGCCGTGACCGAGCCGCAGCAGACGTCGGACAGCCCGCTGGAGATCGCCGTCATCCGGCTCGACCCGGACCTGCCGCTGCCGGCGTACGCGCACCCCGGCGACGCCGGCGCCGACCTGCTCACCACCGTCGACGTCACGCTGGCGCCGGGGGAGCGGGCCCTGCTGCCGACCGGCATCGCGCTCGCCCTGCCGCACGGGTACGTCGGGCTCGTCCATCCCCGCTCGGGCCTGGCCGCGCGGCACGGCCTGACCGTCGTGAACGCGCCGGGGACGATCGACGCGGGCTACCGCGGCGAGGTCAAGGTGCTGCTGGTCAACCTCGACCCGAGCGAGCCGGTCGAGCTGCACCGGGGCGACCGGATCGCGCAGCTGGTCGTGCAGCGCGTGGAGACCGCGACCTTCGTCGAGGTCGACGTCCTGCCTTCCTCGCAGCGGGGGACCGGAGGTTACGGTTCTACCGGGGGGTTCGGTCGTCCGTGACCCGCCCCTGACCCGCCAGTCGAGGGAGATGCACGTGAAGTTCCGCCGCAAGTCCGTCGAGCCCACCAGCGAGGGCGGATCGACCGACGAGGCCGGGACGGCCGCGGCTCCGGTCGGTCCCTACGACGCCTCCGACCTGCCTCCCGGCGACGGCGAGCGGGTCGACCTCGGCTCGCTGCTCATCGGCGCGGTGCCCGGGCGGGAGCTGCGCCTGCAGGTCGACGAGCGCTCGGGCGAGGTCCAGGCGGTCCTGCTGACCGGCGAGGACGGCGCGCTCGAGCTGCGCGCGTTCGCCGCGCCCCGCAACGACGACCTCTGGAGCGAGCTGCGGCCGCGGATCGCCGCCGAGATGGCGCAGCGCGGCGGCACCGCCAGCGAGCGCCAGGGCCGCTTCGGCACCGAGCTGCTCTGCGAGCTCCCCGTCACCCGCACCGACGGCCAGGCCGCGACCCAGCCCTCGCGGATCATCGGCATCACCGGCGACCGCTGGCTGCTGCGCGCGACGCTGCTGGGCCGCCCGGCGATGGAGCCCGAGTCCCCCCAGGCGCAGGAGTGGGAGGACGTCATCACCACGGTCGCCGTACGCCGCGGCGCCGGCGCCGTGCCCCCCGGCGAGCCGCTGCCGGTCACCATGCCGGAGAGCGCCAGGCGGCTGGCATGAGCCGCCTGCGACGCAGCCTGAGCCGCTGGGCCGACACCAGCGACCAGCACGCGCGCGACCTGCGCAAGACGTACGCCGCGCCCGACTGCTCCACGGTCGCCACCGCGCCGGACCGCGAACGCGTCCACCTGCGCGGCACGCTGCGGACCGTCACCCTCCGCCCGCGTGGCGGCGTGCCCGCCCTGGAGGCCGAGCTCTTCGACGGCTCCGGCGTGCTCACCGTCGTGTGGCTCGGTCGGCGCCAGATCGCCGGCATCACCCCCGGCCGCTCCATCGACGTGAAGGGGCGGATCGGCACGCACGACGGCGCACGCGTCATCTACAACCCCCGCTACGAGCTCCTCCCATGACGACCGAGCAGGAGCAGCCCACCGTCGAGACCGTCGAGTCGGTCGTCCGCGCCCAGCTCGCGAAGGCCCTCGGCGGCCGCCGCGGCATGGTCGAGGCCGCCGTGCCGACGATCCTCTTCACCGCGCTGTGGCTCACCACCCGCGAGCTCGTGCTCGCGCTCACGATCAGCGTCGCGGCGGCGGTCGTGATGCTCGTCGTGCGGCTCGTGCAGCGCTCGACGATCCAGTTCGCGCTCAACGCGCTCTTCGGCATCGGCATCGGCTGGCTCTTCGTCCGCCTCGCCGCGAGCCGCGGCGGCAGCGAGGACGAGCAGGCGCTGGCGTACTTCCTGCCCGGCATCCTCTACAACGGCGGCTACACCCTCGTCCTCGCGCTCACCTGCCTCATCGGGTGGCCGCTCGTCGGCTTCATGGTCGGCAGCGTCACCGGCGACCCCACCGCCTGGCACGACGACCGGCAGGTCGTCCGGCTCTGCAGCACGCTCACCTGGCTGCTCGTCGTCCCGTGCTTCCTGCGCGTGGTCGTCCAGGCGCCCCTGTGGCTCGCCGGGAACAGCGGGGCCATGGACGCCGATACCGTCGTCGCCACCCTCGGCATCCTCAAGATCGCCCTCGGCTGGCCCCTCCAGCTCGCCGCCCTCGCCGGCATGGCGTGGGTCCTCGGCCGGGACCGCACCCCGGTCACCCCCTCCGCCGCCTGAGCCGCGGCGCACCGTTGACCAGCCGGGGTCGACCGCCGGGTCAGCGGGTGAGGCGGGTGAACTGGTCCAGGTAGCGGCCGACGACGCCGGCGTCGGCGACCTCGAGGGCGAGGCCGGTGCTGGTGGCGCCGGTGTCGGTCCACGGCGGGCCGCCGACCCAGGCGCGGGTGGTGGAGCCGCCGGAGACGACGAGGGTGGTCTGGGCGACCTTTGCGGCGGTGACCGGCACGCCGGCGGTCGTCAGGCGGCTGCGGATCCCGCCCAGCACGCCGGGGCCGACGACGACGGCGACGTCGCAGCCGGCGCGGCGCAGGTCGGCGAGGCGGTCGGCGACGAGTCGGCCGCGGGCGCCCGCCCAGGAGCGGACGACGGCGCGGACCCGGGTGGCGCCCTGGCCGGCCGGCGCACACGCGACCGGGGCCAGCGCGTCGAGCACGGGGTCGGTGGAGCCGCTGGCGACGGGGTAGGACATCGCGGCCAGGGCACGTGCGGGCCCGGTCGGCGCGGCCGGGTCGGTCGGCACCTCGGGCAACGGCGCGGGTGCGGCCGCGGCGACGAGCTGGTCGAGGACCGCGCCGTACGCGTCGTACGTCGTCGGGTCGGTCGAGATGAAGCCGGTGGTCCAGGCCTTGGTGCTGGCGGGGACCGCGGCCGCGCTGGCGACGACGGTCAGGTCGGTGGTCCGGCTCAGCCGGTCGACGAGCAGCGCCTCGACCTCGTGGCGGCCGCCGTCGAGGCATCCCGCGGCGCAGGCGAGGGCGGACGACGTCGCGGCGGCGTCGGTGCCGAGCGCGGCCTGGAGCCGGGTGAGCGCGGGGCTGGTCGCGCCGGCGACGACCCGGACGCCGACGCCCTCGGCGGCGGCCGCGAGCAGCGCCTCCTCGAGGACCGGGTCGGCGAGGCGGGCGGTCGCCAGCCGGACGGTGTCGCCGGGCTCGGCGTTGCGCACCGCGCGGACCTGGCGGTCGCGGACGACGGTGCGGTCGGCCGGGTCGGCGGTCGGGTCGTTGAAGACCGGGCCGTCGGCGAGCAGCTGCTGCGGCTGGTAGGTGACGACGACGGCGTCGTGGTCGGAGTTGAAGCCGCGCACCACGCGCCGGTCGGTCGGCAGGAGGCCACCGGCGTCGCGCACGCTCATCGTGTAGTCGAGCAACGACTTCGTGCCGCGCGAGCCGACGAGCGGCATGTCGAAGCGGACGAGGTCACCGAGCGCGCTGGTCGGTAGGCCGGCGTTGCGGCGGTTGCGGTCGGCCAGGTAGTTGACGTTGAGGTCGCCGCCGGCGAAGACGTGCTCGGTGGTGCCGAAGAGCCGCTCGATCTCGCCGCGCATCAGCTGCAGGTGCTTGCGCAGCCGCGGGATGCGGCGCATGTCGCTGAGCCGCGCGTCCTTGGAGGCGCGGGCGATGGTGTGGGCGTTGACCAGGCCGTAGACCTCGCCGGTGGCGATCTCGCGCAGCCGCACCGAGTTGATGTGGCGCGCGGGGGTGACGCCCTTCTCGGCGGGGTGGACCGTGATCGTGCGCCCCTCGATCAGCCGGAAGCGCGAGCGGTCCCAGATGATCGGGATGGTGCCGCCGCCGGTGGTGGGCATGTACCAGCCCCAGTCCTCGGCGGTCAGCAGCGAGACGAGGTTGCGGCGGTCGACCGCGTCGGAGAACTCCTGGAGCACGCCGGCGTCGCCGAGCGGCAGCACCTTGCGCACGTCGGCGATCGCCTTGGCCGGGCCGAGGCAGTAGCAGACGTTGAGCGTGAAGGCCCGGAACGGCTGGGCGACGGTCGGCGGCGGGACCGGGACGGGGGTCGGCGAC
>NZ_JAANMS010000040.1:36772-45521 GCF_011250565.1 Nocardioides sp. IC4_145 | reverse complement strand
GGTCGAGGGCGAGGGTGCCCTGGACGGTGGCGGGGAGGACGGGGCGCGGGAAGGTGAGGACGTTCTCGCGGCGGTCGTCGGTCGTCGAAGTGGTCATGACTGGTCTCCTCGGTGCGCGGCAGGCGGCAGGTGCAGCCGCTGGCCGGGGTGGATGAGGTCCGGGTCGTCCCCAATGACGGCCCGGTTGAGCTGGTGGAGGCGGTGCCAGCGACGCGTCACGTCGTCCGCGTCCGCGGTGGGGGAGAGGTCGGCCGCAGCGAGGGACCACAGCGTGTCGCCGGTGCGTACGACGTGGGTGCGCGCGGCGTGCGCCGGTGCGCCGTCGTCGTGCGCCGCCGGGGCGGCGGCCGACCGGAGCGCCGCGGCTCCCCAGGCGGAGGTCGAGGTGGCCCGGTCGGGCATCGGCAAGCCGTGGAGCGCTTGCGAGGGGTGCGACGGTTCGGCAGCGGACGCCGCTCCGACGGGGACGACGAGCGCGACACCGCAGGCGGCGAGCACCGCGGCGCGGACCGCTCGAGGCACGCCCCGGGCGCCGTGGTCGGCGGCCCCGGCGACGCGGCCGCAGAGGGCCTCGCGGACCACGACGGTCGTCACCAACCACAACCAGGCGCCCGCGACGAGCGCGGCGACGGCGCAGCCTCCGACCAGCACGGCGTCGAAGGCCGCGCCCCCGGCCGGGACGGCGCCGCCGACAGCCGGCACGGCGAGTGCCCACAGCCCGACCAGGGCTGCGGTCGCCCCTGCCTCGACGAGGAGGCACCGACCCGTCGAGCCGCGAGTGGAGTCGTCCATGCCGAGAACCGTTCTGTGCCGGAGTGGTGCCGAAAGGTGCGTTTGCGTCTGTTTGCGTGTGCATGACCCAGGCAACGCCAGGTTGGCGCCGACGTCAACCCGTTCTCCACAGCAGGCGACCGCCCGCCGGGGTGAGGGGCGTTGACAACCCGCCCGCGAGGGAGTGAGGTCGGCAGACCACCTCCTTCTGATTCGAGGCGCAGTCGTGGCCCACAGCTCTTCGACCGTCGACGACGACGTGGCTGGCGAGGGGGGTGGCCTCAAGCGGTCCATCACCGGTCGGCAGCTGTTCTTCTACACGCTCGGCGACGTGCTGGGCTCGGGCATCTACGTGCTCATCGGCCTGGTCGCCGCCGCCGTGGGCGGGGCGTTCTGGCTGGCGTTCGCCGTGGGGGTCTCGGTCGCGGCCATCACCGGGTCGGCCTACGCGGAGCTCGTGACGAAGTACCCCCAGGCCGCGGGGTCCTCGCTGTACGTGCAGAAGGCCTTCGGCAACCGGGCGCTCACCTTCCTGGTGACCGTCTCGTTCCTCTCGGCCAGCTTCGCCGCCAGCGGCTCGCTGGCGGCGGGCTTCGCGTCGTACTTCAGCGAGCTGTGGGCGGCGCCGCCGGCGCTGCTGGTCTCCCTGGTCTTCGTCGCCGTCCTCGTGCTCGTCAACTACATCGGCATCACCGAGTCGGTGGTGATGAACATGCTGATGACCTTCGTCGAGCTCAGCGGGTTGATCATCGTCATCGGGATTGCGATCTACTTCGTGGCCCAGGGCGACGCCGACTTCGGGACGCTCACCGACATCAGTGTCGCGGGCAACCCGGCGCTGGCGATCCTGGCCGGGGTCGCTCTGTCCTTCTTCGCCATGACGGGCTTCGAGAACACCGCCAACGTGGCCGAGGAGACCATCGACCCGCACAAGTCGTTCCCGCGCTCGCTCGTCGGCGGCATGCTCGTGGCCGGCGTCGTCTACGTGCTGGTCTCGATGGCGGCGGCGCTGACCGTGCCGACCGACCAGCTCGCCGGGTCCGAGGTGGCCCTGCTCGAGGTCGTGAAGCAGGGCATCCTGCCGTTCTCCACCGACGTCATGACGACCGTGTTCACGATCATCGCCCTGGTCGCGATCACCAACACCACCCTGGTCACCCTGGTCACGCAGCCCCGCATCCTCTACGGCATGGCCCACGAGGACGTGGTCCCCGGGGTCTTCGCCAAGGTGCACCCGACCCGGCGCAGCCCGTGGGTGGGCCTGCTCTTCAGCGGCCTGGTCGTCGGCACCCTGCTCGTCACCGGCACGCTCGTCCTCGAGGCCGGCGGCAACCTCGACCTCGTCAACCGGCTGGCGCTCGTGACGGTGGTCTTCCTCCTCGCGATCTACGCGCTCGTCATCGGGACCTGCCTGAAGCTGCGCGGCCGCGACGAGGACGAGCGCGCCTTCCGCGCCAACACCCCTCTGCTCGTGCTGGGTCTGCTCGGCAACCTCGCGATCCTCTACTACGTGATCGACGACGACCCGGCGTCGCTGCTCTGGTGCGCCGCGCTGCTCGCCGTGGGTGGGGTGCTCTACGTGGTGGAGCTGGCCTTCGGCCGCAGGTCCAGGTCCGCCGGGCCCTCCGGCTCGGCCGATCCCTCCGACAGGTTGGGGAACCACTGATGCACGTCATCGTCGCCACCGACGGGTCCAAGCAGTCCCTGGCCGCCGCGCGGCACCTGAAGTCCTTCGCGGACCCGGCACGGATCACCGACGTGTCGGTCGTGGCGGTCGTCCGTCCGTTGGCCGCTGTCGCCTTCGCCGACGAGCTCTCCGACAGCAAGCAGCAGGCGTCCTGGGACACCCTGTCCTTCCGCGCCGCCGCCGAGAGCGCCGTCGCGACCGTCGCCGCGGAGTTCGACGGGTGGGGGCCGAAGGTGCACAAGCGGGTGCGGTCCGGCTCGCCGGCCAACGAGATCATCAAGGTGGCCAAGCAGTACGACGCCGGGCTGGTGGTCGTCGCCTCCGGCGGCCGTGGGATCAGCGAGAGCGTGTTGATCGGCAGCACTGCGCAGCGGGTGCAGCACTATGCGCCGTGCCCGGTCCTGGTCGTCCGCCCGCGGCCCCGGAAGCCGCAGAAGGCCGCCCGGAAGGCCGCTCGTACCTGAGGGCGGCCGAGCCGGGACACGACCCCGACGGAACCCGAGCGGCCGGCGCAGCGTCGTACCACCGTGCGTCCGGTCCTCCTCGCCCTCGTCCTGCTCGCGACCGTCCTGGTGGGGTGCGGTGAGCAGGAGGGCGAGGGGCCGGCGCCGTCCGGTGCAGGGGCCGGGGACTGGGAGCGGGTGGGACGGGCGCCGCTGTCGCCGCGCGAGGGCACGGTCGTGGCGCACGTCGGCGACGAGGTGGTCCTGGTCGGCGGAAATGCGGGGCAGCCCTGCCCGCCGATGGCCGACTGCTCCTACGCGCGAGAGCCCGAGCGGGACGGCGCCGCGTACGACCTCCCGTCGGGCACCTGGCGGCGCATCCAGGACGCACCGCGCCCGGTGCTGCCGTCGTCCTCCCGGGTCGTGGTGGGCGAGGACCTGTACGTCCTGGTCGACGGCGTGCTGCTCGTCTGGCGCTCCGCCGACGACACCTGGGACGAGGTGTCGGTGCCCGGGCGGAACGACTGGGCCGCCCTCGCAGCGGACGCGGATCGGCTGCTCGTCGTGTCCGGCACCGACGAGGAGGGCCGGGTGCCCGACCGCGTCCTGCACACGCGGACCGGGAGGTGGTCCGAGCTGCCGGAGGACCCGCTCGCGCCCGCCTTCGACCGCACGATCGTGCCGACCGACGCGGGCCTGGTGCTCACCGCCAGGCGGATCGGGGCGGACGGGCAGCCGGCGGACCCGGCGCTCGTCCAGGCGGCCCTCCTCGAGCCCGGCGCCGACGGATGGCGGACGTTGCCGGGATCGGACCAGCTCGGCGGATGGCACTGGTCCTGGTCGGGGACCCGCCTGGTGGACGCGACGCTCGGCGGCGCCGACGGCGGCGAGGTGAACGGCTTCGGCCGGACCATCCCGTACGGCGGTCGCCTCGACCCCGCCACGGGTCGCTGGTCACGGCTGCCCGGCGCGCCGCCCGAGGACTGGACGGACGACACGGCGTGGCGGGTCAGCGCGGTCGGCGGCCGGCTGGTCGCCTCCGGCGGCTGGGTGTACGACGACGCGCGGGAGACCTGGACCCGGCTGTCCCGGCCGGCCGGCGCGCCCGCCGAGCCCGGCTCCGCGGTCTGGGCCGACGACGTGCTGCTCGTCCACGGCGGCGCCGACTGGGGAGACGATCCCTCGCCGGGTCGACGGTCGGCCGCCGACGTGTGGTCGACCGACGTCTGGCTGTACCGGCCCGGCTGACGGCCTGCGGCGCACCGCTGGGGTGTGCCGTCCGGGACCCGTCGGTCAGTCGACCGGCTTGACCCGGACGGTGTCGGTGGCGACGGCCTTGGCGGCGCGGGCCGTGGGCTGGAAGACGGCGCGGACGTGGTGGGTGCCGGGGCGGAGCCCGCGCACGAGCCGCTCGGCGCGGCCGTCGCGGAGCGTCATCGTCACGGTCGTGCCGGCGACCTTGACGACGACCTCGCCGTCGGGGTGGCCCGAGGGGAGGCCGGGCGCGGCGGCGACGACGGTGACGAGCGCGCGGCCCTTGCGACCGGACGCGCGGACGGTGAGGTCGACCCCGGCCCGCCCGGGCATGGGCCAGGAGACGGTCTGCGAGGCGGTCGCGGCGCCGGGCGCAGCCACCTCGACGCGGACGGAGATCCGCGAGCCCACGTCGGCTCGACGGATGGTGTAGTCCGAGCCGCGCGCCTTGCCGATCGGCTCGCCGTCGCGCAGCCAGGTGTAGGTGGGGGTCGCCTCGGGCGGGGTCCAGGTCCCGGGCCGCACGCTGATCTTCTTGCCGAAGACGACCCGACCGGCGGCGGTGAACGGTGCGGTGATCGCGACCGCGACCTCGCGGGTGCGGAAGTTGTCGATCCGCTTCCTGGTCCTCTGGCGGATCGCCGGCAGCGCGGCGTACAGGTTCGATCCCGGGCAGGAGGTGTCGTTGGTGTCGCGGTGGCCGTCGATGACCGGCAGCGTCACCGAGCGGCCGGAGCGGAACTTGTCGCTGCCCTCGCTGGTGATCGTGACCCTGCCGAGCGGGTCGCGTCCGTACTGGTCGAGCTTCCACGCCGCCACCCGGGCGATCGCGGCGATCACGGCCGAGGGCGGCTTGACCTGGTCGAAGTTGCCGATGACCGAGACGCCGGCGGAGTTGTGGTTGAAGCCGAGGGTGTGGGCGCCGCGGACGTTCTTCGCGGCGCCGCCGGCCCGCCCCATCCAGATCCGGCCGAAGCGGTCGACGAGGAAGTTGTAGCCGAGGTCGGACCAGCCCAGCGACTGCGTGTGGTAGGCGTACATCCCGCGGATCAGCGCCGGCACCTCCTCGCGCGAGTAGCTGTTGCTGTTGACCGTGTGGTGCACGTGCACCTGCTGGATGGTGCTGATGTACGACGGCGGCTTGTCGCGCAGGTTCTCGTTGGCGCCCCACGCCTGCCGGTTGCGGATGCCCGGCCGCGGCACGGAGGTGCCGGCGGCCTTGGCGACCGTCCGCCCCGCGGGGGCGGCGAGCGGCAGCACCTCGGAGTCGTCGGAGTCGTCGAGCGTCTCGCGGTCCGAGGGCAGGGGAGTGGGGTGCAGCAGCACCAGCGCGAGGTCAGCGGGGCGCTCGCCGACGACGCGGACGCGGACGCCGTCGGTCGGCCCGACCCAGACCAGGTCGCTGCCCGTCGTCGCGCCGTCGGCGTTGGCGGCGGGGTCGGGCGACTCGTGGGCGTGCGGCGCGCGCTGCCACGGCTCCCAGGTCGACCCGCGGCGCACGCTGAGCTCGAGGACGGGCTCGACGCCGCCGCGCGTCCAGGTGAAGCCGACCATGGAGTACGTCGTGGTCGCGAGCTTGCCGGTGCCGCGGCGGGCCGCGGGGCCACCGGTGGCGGGCGAGCCCTCGACGAGGACCTGGTCGTCCAGCGGCAGGGTCAGGGACTCCACGCCCATGTCGCCGGCACTGAGCTGCAGCCGACCACCGCCGGGTCCGTCGTCCCCGCCGCCGATCAGTCCGGTGCGGGCGGCTGTGCCGATGCCGGCGACGGCTGCGGTTCCTCCGGCCAGGGCCAGGAGGAGCGGGCGGCGTCGGGTCGTCGTCACCCGGACATCATCCGTCACACCACCCCCAGAAATCACGTCCCGGCGTTGCTCGGCCTGTCGCCCGATGGTCGTAGCACCTACCTTGTGAATACTTTCACAAACCCTCGGAATCCGCCCCCGCCCGGCCTACCGTCGATCGCATGGCGCCCATCGACGTGCTCCTGTCCTCGACCGCTGCCCTCGCGGCGGACGTCCTCGCGGCCGCGACCTCGGCGGCTGCCGACGCCGAGCCGGCCGGCCTCCTGCCCGCCCGCCAGCAGATGGCGCTCTCGCTCGGCTGGCACATCGTCCTGGCCTGCTTCGGCGTCGCATTCCCCGCGATCATCTTCACGATGCACCTCATCGGCCTGCGCCGGGGCAACGAGCACGCCCTGACCCTGGCCCAGCGCTGGGCGAAGGTGTCCGCGGTGCTCTTCGCCATCGGCGCGGTCTCGGGCACGGTGCTCAGCTTCGAGATGGGCCTGCTCTGGCCCGGCCTGATGGGCACCTTCGGCGACGTCCTCGGCCTCCCGTTCGCCTTCGAGGGGCTCGCGTTCTTCCTCGAGGCGATCTTCCTGGGCATCTACCTCTACGGCTGGGGCCGGATGCCGCCCAAGCAGCACCTGCTGATGGTGGTCCCGATGGCGGTCACCGGTGTCGTGGGCACCTACTGCGTCATCGCGGTCAACGCCTGGATGAACGTCCCCACCGGCTTCCGCATCGTCGACGGCGAGGTCACCGACATCGAGCCGTGGGCGGTGCTGTTCAATCCCGCGGCGTTCTGGCAGTTCCTGCACATGTGGCTGGCGGCGTACATGGTCGCCGGCTTCGCCATCGCCGCCGTGTACGCCGTCGGCATGCTGCGCGGGCGCCGCGACGCCCGCCACCGGCTCGGCTTCACCGTGGCGATGGCGTTCGCGAGCGTCTCGGCCGTGCTCCAGCCGTTCGTGGGCCACCTGCTCGGCGGGCGGCTGGCGGAGTGGCAGCCGGCCAAGCTGGCGGCGTTCGAGCTGGCGACCGAGACCGAGAGCCCCTCGCCGCTGCGGCTCGGCGGCGTGCTCATCGACGGGGAGGTGCGCTACGCGCTCGACATCCCCTACCTCGGGTCGCTGATCGCGCGGAACTCGTTCACCGAGCCGGTCATCGGCCTCGACGAGTTCCCCGCCGACACCCACCCGCCGGTCAACATCACCCACCTGTCCTTCCAGGTCATGGTCGGGATCGGCACGCTGCTCGCGCTCGTCGCGGTCGTCTACTGGGTCATGCGCTGGCGCGGTCGCGAGCTGACCGACCACCGGTGGTTCCTGAGGTTCATGGCCACCGGCGGCGTGCTGTCGATCGTCGCGATGGAGGCGGGCTGGATCGCCACCGAGGTCGGCCGGCAGCCGTGGATCGTCCAGGACGTCATGCGCACGCCCGAGGCGGCCGGCGACAACCCGGGGTTGTGGTGGCTGCTCGGCGCGACCACCGTCGTCTACACGGCGATGACCATCGGGGCGATCGTCGTGCTGCGGTCGATGGCGCGGCGCTGGCGGGCGGGCGAGGCCGACCTGCCGAGCCCGTACGCGCCCGACCCCGCCGGCTCCGAGGACAGCGGCACCACCTCGATGGGGACGGTGCGCTGATGCTCGAGACGGCGGTGGCGGCCGCGCTGTTCGTCGGCGTGCTGGCGTACGCGCTCTTCGGCGGCGCCGACTTCGGCTCCGGCTTCTACGACCTCACCGCGGGCGGGAGCCGCAAGGGGGCGGAGCTGCGCACGCTGGTCGACCACAGCATCGGACCGGTGTGGGAGGCCAACCACGTGTGGCTGGTCTACGTGCTGGTGACTTGGTGGACGGCGTTCCCCGAGTCGTTCGCCTCGGCCATGTCGACGCTCATCCTGCCGCTGCTGCTCGCGCTGCTCGGGATCGTGCTGCGTGGGGCCAGCTTCGCCTTCCGCAAGTACGCCGCGTCCCTGGCGCAGGCGCGCCTGTTCGGCGCGGTCTTCGCGACCTCGTCGGTGGTGACGCCGTTCTTCTTCGGGACCGTGGCCGGCGCGATCGCCTCGGGGCGGGTCCCGGCGGAGGGCCGCGGCGACCTGTGGACCTCGTGGCTGAACCCGACCTCGGCGTTCGGCGGGGTGATCGCGGTCGGCACGTGCGCGTTCCTCGCGGGCTGCTTCCTGACCGCCGACGCGGCCCGGGGCGGCCAGGAGCGGCTCGCGGAGCAGCTGCGCCGGCGCACGATCGGGGTCGGGATGGTGACCGGCGGGATCGTGCTCGCGGCGCTGGTGCCGCTCGAGCTGGACGCCCCGACGCTGGCCGACGGGCTGGAGACGCAGGCGGCGCCGCTGGTGGTGGCCTCGGCGGTCGCCGGTGTCGCGACGCTGGTGCTGCTGTGGCGGCGGCGGTTCGGCCTGGCGCGGCTGACGGCGGTGGCCGCGGTCGCGGCGGTGGTGTCGGGCTGGGGCGTCGGGCAGTACCCGTGGCTGCTGGTCGACGAGGTGACCATCGCCGACGCGGCCGGCGCGGACGCGACCCTGCAGGCGCTGCTCGTGGCGGTCGGGATCGCGGCGGTGGTCGTGCTGCCGGCGCTGGCCTACCTCTACCGCCTCACGCAGACGGAGGCGTGGTCGCGACCCGAGCACTGACCCCGGAGGGCCGTGCCGGGCGCGACCACGCCTCCGGCGTGGTGCTGCTGGTTGCCGAGCGTCAGCGGTGCGCGCTGCGGCGGGCGCCGCTGTTGCGACCGGTCACCGTCGAGGCGATGACGACGAGGACCGCCGCGATCGCGATCGAGACGATCCAGCGGG
>NZ_JAANMS010000040.1:0-36673 GCF_011250565.1 Nocardioides sp. IC4_145 | reverse complement strand
CGGCGTGGTGCTGCTGGTTGCCGAGCGTCAGCGGTGCGCGCTGCGGCGGGCGCCGCTGTTGCGACCGGTCACCGTCGAGGCGATGACGACGAGGACCGCCGCGATCGCGATCGAGACGATCCAGCGGGTCCAGTCGATGCCGGCCGAGCCGTCGCCACCGAAGGCGCGGTAGACGACCAGGCCGAGCAGGACGCCGCCGACGCCGCAGAGCAGCGTGAGCCAGATCGGGGTGTTGTCCTTGTCGCCCGGCGCGATCAGCTTGCCGAGCAGGCCGATGATCAGACCGGCGATGATGATGCCCACGATCTCCATGGGGGTACTCCTTCGGATGCGGGGAATTCACTGCAGGGGATGGCGCGTCTCCGCGCCGTTGACCCCGGTACCCACCATCCGTGCAGGTCAGCCCCCCGTCGGCGGTGCCATCAACCCTCCGAGGCGGTCCAGCAGTGCCGAGACGGCCGGCAGCAGGAGGATCCCGCCGACCACCAGCGGGTAGCTGGTCAGCGCGCCGGCGCCGTCGAGGTGGAGCTCGATGCCGAGGCCCACCACGAGCGCCGCCACCGCGAGGCTTACGCCCCAGAGCACCTGCACCACCGTCGTCGTCATGCCTCCATGGTCACCCCGGAGGCGTCTGGCTGTCCGGGCTTCCAGCCATCGGACGCGGGCGGACGCGACCACGGGGCCGCCAGCGGCTAACGTGCGCCGACATGGGCTGGGAGCGCGAGCTGTTCGGCGTCCTCGACGACCTCGAGCAGCAGGCCGAGGCGGCGTACGACCGCGAGCGCGCCGCGGAGCTGGCCGACCGCAGCCGGGCGGAGTACCAGCAGGTCACGCTCGCCTCCCGCCTCGTCGCGTCCGTCGGGACGGAGCTGGGGCTGGAGGTGCGCGGCGCCGGCCTGCTCGCCGGGACGCTCGAGCGGGTCGGCACGGGGTGGTGCCACCTGCGCGGCCCCGGTCAGGAGTGGGTCGTGCACCTGCCGGCGGTGGCGGTGGTCCACGACGCCTCGCCCCGATCGGTGCCCGAGGTCGCGTGGCCCGGCACGTCCCGGCTCACCGTCGGCTCGGCGCTGCGCCGGCTCGCCGACGCCGGCGAACGGTGTGTCGTGCGCACCGCTGACGGGGGCGCCCACGACGGCACCCTGGCCCGCGTCGGTGCCGACTTCGTCGAGGTCCGCACCGGGTCCGCCGGCCGCCTCGTCCTCGTCGCCTTCACCGCCCTCGCCGCGGTCCAGTCCCGCGACGCCTGAGACCCGCCGAAGTGGCACGTGCGCAGGTCCGAGGTGGCGCTCCTGCAGGTCCGAGGTGGCAAGTGCGCAAGTCCGAGGTGGCGCTCCTGCAGGTCCGACCCTGCGGCGGTGCCACCTCGACCCTGCGGCGGTGCCACCTCGACCCTGCGGCGGTGCCACCTCGGCGGGTGCGGGTCAGGTGGCGTCGACGTCGTACGGCGGGACCTCGCCGTCGGCGAGCGGGCGCAGGCCGCGGCGCTTGGGGCGGGCGGCCTCCTCCTCGGCGTCCGACATCGCCTCCATCACGTGCTTGCGCACGATCACGCGGGGGTCGAGGTCGCGGAGCTCGAGGTCGGCGTACTCGGGACCGAGCTCGTTGCGCAGCTCGTCCCGCGCGGAGTTGGCGAGCTGCTTGGCCTTGCGCAGGAACTGACCAGCCTGCTTGGCCAGCTCCGGGAGCTTGTCAGGGCCGAAGACGAGCACCGCGACGAACGCGATGACAGCGAACTCCGGCAGCCCGACCCCGAACACGGGTCAGAACCTAGCGGCAGGCGTGAGCCCCAGCTGCATGCCGGCCAGTCCGCGACCACGACCGGACAGGGTGGAGGCCACCTGGTGCAGCACCCGGGCGGCCGGAGCGGTGGGGTCGGCCTCGACGATCGGCTTGCCGGCGTCGCCGCCCTCACGTAGCGAGATGTCGAGCGGGATCTGGCCGAGGACGGGCACGTCGTAGCCGAACCGCGACGACAGCGTCTGCGCCACCCGCTCGCCACCGCCGGCGCCGAACACCTCGAGGCGGTGCTCCTTGCCCTCGGGGGTGCAGTGCGGGCAGGGGAGGTAGCTCATGTTCTCGACGACGCCGACGACGCGCTGGTGCATCATCGAGGCCATCGTGCCGGCGCGCTCGGCGACCTCGGCGGCGGCCTCCTGCGGCGTGGTGACGACGACGACCTCGGCGCCGGGCAGGTGCTGGCCCAGCGAGATCGCTACGTCGCCGGTGCCCGGGGGCAGGTCCAGGAGCAGGACGTCGAGGTCGCCCCAGTAGACGTCGGCGAGCATCTGCACGAGCGCGCGGTCGAGCATCGGGCCGCGCCAGGCGACGACCTGGTCGCGTCGCGGCTTGAGCATGCCGATCGAGATGACCGAGACGCCGCTGGCGGTCGGCACCGGCATGATCAGGTCCTCGACCTGGGTGGGCCGCGAGTCGGCGACACCGAGCATGGCGGGCACCGAGTGGCCGTAGATGTCGGCGTCCACGATGCCGACCTTGAGCCCCTGGCCGGCCATGGCCAGCGCGAGGTTGACGGTGACCGAGGACTTGCCGACGCCGCCCTTGCCGGAGGCGATCGCGAAGACCTTGGTGAGGTTGCCGGGCTGGGCGAAGGGGATCTCGCGCTGCGCCTGTCCGCCGCTGAGGACGTCCTTGAGGCCGGCCCGCTGCTCGGCGGTCATCACGCCCAGCGAGAGGTCGACGCCGGTGATCCCGGGGACCTGGCCGACCGCGGCGGTGACGTCGCGGTTGATGGTGTCCTTCAGCGGGCAGCCCGCGACCGTCAGCAGGACGTGCACCTTGGCGATGCCGGCGCCGTCGACCTCGACGGAGTCGACCATGCCCAGGTCGGTGATGGGCCGCTTGATCTCGGGGTCGTTGACCGTCGCGAGAGCTGCGTTGACCTTGTCGACAAGCCCGGTGCTCATGATGTCCGAGTCTAGGTCGCGGGGGAGTCCGACCCCTCATCCGCAGCAGGGGTGGGACGAGGCTCACGCGCCTGGCGCCGGTCGGCGTGCTCGTCGGCGCGGTCCAGCGCGCCCGCCTCGGCGCGCTCGTCGAGCTCGCCGAGCAGTGCCCGCAGCTCGGAGCGGAGGAAGTCGCGGGTCGCCATCTCGCCGACCGACATCCGCAGCGAGGCGACCTCGCGGGCGAGGAACTCCATGTCGGCGTGGGCGCGCGCGTTGGCCTGGCGGTCCTGCTCGGCGATCACCTTGTCGCGCTGCTCCTGGCGGTTCTGCGCGAGCAGGATCAGCGGCGCGGCGTACGACGCCTGGAGGCTGAGCATGAGGGTCAGGAAGATGAACGGGTAGTCGTCGAAGCGGCTCTCGCCGGGCACGGTGGCGTTCCAGAGCACCCACAGCACGACGAAGCCGGTCATGTAGAGCAGGAACCGCGCGGTGCCCATGAACCGGGCGAACTGCTCGGCGAAGACGCCGAAGGTGTCGGCGTCGTACGACGGGCGCCGGGTGAAGATCGAGCGGCGGCGCGCCTCGCGGGGGGTGTCCAGGCGCGCGCGGTTCGTGCGCGGCTCAGCCACGGCGCACCGTCCGGTCGCGCCAGCCCTCGGGGAGCATGTGGTCGAGCAGGTCGTCCACGGTGACGGCGCCGAGCAGGTGGCCGTTCTCGTCGACGACGGGCGCGGCGACGAGGTTGTACGTCGCCAGGTGCGCCGCGACCTGGTCGATCGTGGCCTCGGGCCTGAGGTTCTCCATCGAGTCGTCGAGCGCGCCGGCGACCAGCGTCGAGGGCGGCTCGCGCAGCAGCCGCTGGATGTGGGCGACGCCGAGCAGCCGACCGGTGGGGGTCTCCAGCGGGGGGCGGCAGACGTAGACGAGCGCGGCCAGCGCGGGCGTGAGCTCCGGGTTGCGCACGTGCGCGAGCGCGTCGGCGATGGTCGCGTCCGGCCCGAGGATCACCGGCTCGGGCGTCATCATCGCGCCGGCGGTGTTCTCGACGTACGACATCAGCCGCCGCACGTCCTCGGCCTCCGCCGGCTCCATCAGGTCCAGCAGCACCTCGGCGGTCTCGGGGGAGAGGTCCGCGATGAGGTCGGCGGCGTCGTCGGCCGACATCTCCTCGAGCACGTCGGCGGCGCGCTCGGAGTCCAGCTGGCTGAGGATGTCGACCTGGTCCTCCTCGGGCAGCTCCTCGAGGACGTCGGCGAGGCGCTCGTCGTCGAGCGCGGCGACGACGGCGGTACGCCGCTCCCGCGGCAGGTCGTGGATCATGCTCGCCGCGTCGGCCGGGCGCATCTCGTTGAGCGCGTGGACCAGGTGGGTGGCCCCCTGGGTCTCCTCGCGACGGGTCAGCCCGTCGACGTCGCGCCACTCGACCACGTGGGTCTGGCCGCGGCGGCGCAGGCCCTTGGAGGGCTCCTGCACCGCGACCCGGCTCAGCACCCAGTCGCGGTTGCGCGCCTGCTCCATCGCGACGTCGTAGACGGTGCCGCGCACGCCGCTGGAGGGGATCGACACCTCCCGGTCGAGCATCTCGCCGATCACGAGGGTCTCGGTGGAGCGCTGCTCGAAGCGGCGCATGTTGAGCAGCCCGGTCGTGTAGACCGAGCCCGCGTCGATGTGGGTCACCCGCGTCATCGGCACGAAGATCCGGCGCCGCCCGAAGACCTCGGCCACCATGCCGAGCACGCGCGGCTGGCTGACCTCCGAGCGGACGGCCGCCACGAGGTCGCGCACCTTGGCCACCTGGTCGCCCTGCGGGTCGAAGATCGGGAGGCCGACCAGTCGGGCGGCGTAGACGCGCGCAGGGGTGGTGCTCACGACAGATGAGGCTAGCGGCCCCGGTCGCCCCGGTCGGGCTCGACGCGGGCGCAGCGGTGCGAGGATGTCGGCCGTGCGCGTCGTCCTCCACGTCGGGCTGCCCAAGACGGGCACGACGTACCTCCAGTCGCTGCTCGCGACGCACCGCGACGCGCTGCGCGCCGGTGGGGTGCTGCACCCGTTCCTGCGGCCGGGCGCGATGTTCCACGCGGCCGTCGAGCTCCGCGGCTCGGCCGCGAAGTTCGGGCTCGCGGAGTCCGAGGTCGCCGGCACCTGGGCGGCGCTGTGCGAGCGGGCGCGGGCGCACGACGGGCCGGTGCTGCTCGGGCACGAGGTGCTCGCCGGTGCGACGCCCGAGCAGGTCGCGGCCACGCTGGCGCCGCTGGACGGCCACGAGGTCGACGTGGTCGTCACCGCGCGCGACCTCGGCCGGCAGGCGACCGCGCACTGGCAGGAGGAGGTCAAGCTCGGCGACACCCGCTCGTTCGCGGCCTTCGAGGCCGGCGAGCTGCGCGCGGACACCGGTCGCGACGCCGGGCCCGACGCGGGTGGGGTGCGGCCGCACTTCTGGCACGCGCAGGACTGGTCGTGGGCGCTGCAGCGCTGGTCGACCGCCGTGCCCGCAGCGCGGGTACACCTCGTGGTGTGCCCGGGGCCGGGGCGGGAGCCGGCCGAGCTGTGGCGCCGGTTCGCCGCCGCCGCGCGGCTCGACCCGGGTCTCGTCGACGCGGAGGCGGTCGCGCCGGCCAACCCGTCGCTCGGCCGGTCCGAGGTCGCGCTGCTCCGTGCGGTCAACGCCGAGCTGGTCGAGGGCCGGGCCGGACGGCTCGACCGTGACGCCTACCTCCGCGTGGTCAAGCGGGAGCTCGCCGAGGGCGAGCTTGCCGCGCACGGGTCCGGCGCGTCGGACCGGCCGCGGGCGCCGTACCGCCTCGCCGACGTGCTCGGCGAGGCGACCGAACGGTGGCTGGCCGAGCTCGCCGCCTCCGACCACCCCGTCCACGGCGACCTCGCCGAGCTCGGCCCGGTCCTCGGCGGGCCGGACGACCCCGACCCCGACGCGCCGGTGCCGCCCGGGGAGGACCCCGCGCGCATCGCCGCCGACCTCGTCGCCCGAGCCGCCGGCGCGCCTGCCGCCGCTCCTGAGGACCCTCGTCGCCCGCGCCGCGGAGGGCTGTTCCGGCGTAGGCTGCGGGGATGAAGCGCTCCCGGACCGCCGCCCTGATCGCGCCGCTGGTGCTGAGCGCCGGCCTGCTCGCCGGTTGCGGCGGGGACGACGGCGACCAGGTCGCCGCCGACCCTGCAGCCGCCTCGTCCGGGTCGTCCGCGTCGTCGGAGGCCACTCCTTCGGGTGACGCGAGTGCCTCTGCCTCTGCCTCTACCTCTGCCTCGGCCGGCACCGAGGGACCGGACTGCGCGGAGGTCTGGGTCGCGGGCGGGACGCTGCCGCGCGGCTACCAGGAGTGCTACGAGGGCGGCGAGCGGGTGAAGGCGAACGGGCGCTACTGCGAGTTCGGCAAGCCGCTGATCACCTACGGCGACCGGTTCTGGGCGGTGCCCGGCGGCCGGATCGGCGAGTCCCGCGGTGCGCTGCTGGACGACGCGGCGTACGAGGACGCTCTTCGCAAGTGCGGCGGCTGACGGTCCCGCCGGGTAGCCTGCCGAGGCGGGACGGTCAACGTCAGCCAAGCGTCACCACCCGTGGTCCGTCCCACCGATTCCTCGGAGTGTGAACCCGCGTGCGTCGTCTCTCCGCCGCGACCGTCCTCGCGACCAGCCTGGTGCTGCTCGCGGGCCTGCTCGGTGCCCTGCCCCTGTCCGCCACCGCCGCCGACACCAGCGCTCCGGCGTCGGTCCGCACGGCCCCGCTCGCGGAGCGGTCGGTCGCCAAGCCGAAGCCCGCGCCGCTCAGCTACACGCCGCCCCAGGGCGTGCGCGTCAACAACCCGCTCGGTGACCGCGAGGCGCGACGCCGGATCATCGGCCACCTCATCCGCACGATCCAGAGCGTCCCGGGCCGGGAGAAGATCCGGATCGCGAGCTGGAACATCCGCAGCGACGACATCGTCGACGCGCTGATCGCCGCGCACCGCCGCGGCGTCTCCGTGCGGGTGATCCTGGACCGGCTCAACGCCAACAAGGACAACCGCAACGAGGGCATCAACCGGCTCCAGGCGGTGCTCAAGACCAAGGAGCACAACCGCAAGGCCGCGATGAAGAGCGACGTGCGCAAGTGCGTGAGCTCCTGCCGCAACCGCGGCGGCATCGCCCACACGAAGTTCTTCCTCTTCAGCAAGGCCGGCAAGGCGAACAACGTCGTCATCTACGGCTCCAACAACGCCACCGACCTCGCCGCGCACGGCCAGTGGAACGACGTCTTCACGATCACCGGCAAGGCCAACATCTACGCCGAGTTCGAGCACGTCTTCGACCAGATGCGCCGGGACAAGCCGGTCAAGCAGGCCTACGAGTCCTACGAGCACGGCAAGTACACGTCGTACTTCTACCCCTACCGCGGCGAGGGCACGGAGGCCGACCCGCTCCTGCGCGACCTCAACGACATCGTCTGCGAGGGCGCGACCGGCGGCACCGGCACCAACGGCAAGACCAAGATCCGCATCGCCCAGACCTCCATGCACGGCGACCGCGGCAAGCGGATCGCCGAGCGGCTGCGCACCATGTGGCAGCGCGGGTGCGACATCAAGATCGTCTACGCCGTCTTCGGCAACAACGTGCTGAAGATCCTGCGCAACACCACCCGCGGCCCGGTGCCGCTGCGCCACATCGCCCAGGACTTCAACCTCGACGGCGTCTACGACCGCTACCTGCACATGAAGTACATGGCCGTCAGCGGCCGCTACAAGGGCGCCACCGACGTCGAGGTCACCTGGAACGGCTCGGCCAACTGGACCAGCGTCGCGCTGGCCAGCGACGAGATCGTCATGCGGATCTTCGACCCCCGCGTCCGCAAGACGTACGCCGACTGGGTCGACCACCTCTACGCCAACCCGCCGAAGTACAGCCGCAACCCCCGCGTCCAGGAGCAGATGTCCCTGCGCGCCACCTCCGCCCGACGCTCGCTCGTCGCCCGCGGCGGCAACCCGTACGCCGGCATCCAGGTCAACTGAGCCCCCGGTGAGCGTCAGGATCCCAAGTTGACTTGGGATCCTGACGCTTCGCGGCCATTGCATTGGCAGGGAAGCTTCAGCATCCCAAGTGAACTTGGGATGCTGCGCGCCCCACCTGCCCCTACAGTCACGCCAGCCACACGCAGGCAGCAGACGGGCGCGGCGCCGCCGGGAGCACCGGGCCGAGCCCTACGGTGACCCCGTGCGACGACGGGGCAGGCAGGCCCTCCTGCTGGTGGCAGCCGCCCTGACGTCGGTGGCGGTGGTGGCGGCGTTCCTGCACGCCGGCTCGCAGCCGGGGCCGGCCGAGGAGCGCGGTCGGGCGGTGCTGGGTGCCGGCACCGCGGCGACGGTCGACCAGTGCGCGGACCTGCTGCTGCTCGGGGTCGACGGCGCGGGCGAGGCGCCGAGCGGGGGAACGACCTTCGGCCGCACGGTCGGCGTGCTGGCGCGGGCGCTCACCCGGCAGGCGCTGGCGGCGGACCGCACGGTCGAGCAGGTGCGCGTGCCGATGGCCACCCGACCGGCGGCCGCGCTCGTGGGCAGGCGCCCCGACCCGAGGAAGGCGCTGCGCAGCGTCACCAAGGACCGCGCCCGCAGCTGGATGCAGCCCGTGCCCGCGGCCACGCGCCGGCTGCTCGCGCTGGTCGACCGGCACGCGTTCGGCTGCCCCGACCAGCAGCTGGTCCTCGTCGGCCACGCCCAGGGCGCGGCGGTCGTCCACCGCGGGCTGACCGCGCTGGCGGCCCGTCGCGACGGCCTGACCGACGTCGTCGGCGCCGCGCTGGTCGCCGACCCGGACCGCCGCCCCCGGACCCGCGCGACGTCCCTCGGTGCACCCGCGGCCGCCCGGGCCGGACGCGGCGTCGCGGCCCGCCGGCTGGGCACGGTCGCCGACGTGCCGGCCCGCACGGCGACGTACGCCGCCTGGAGCGTGTGCACCACCGGCGACCTGGTCTGCGACCCGAGGAACATCCGCACGGCCAAGGCCCTGCGCACGACCCGCGCCTACGCGTACGGCGCCGGCGCGGCGGCCCTGCGCACCGCCGCCCGTGGGCTGGTCGAGCGGGCGCGGCTCCGCCCGGTGCCCCGCCCCGAGGTGCAGGTCGCGACGGCGCCGCTCGACCGGCCCTTCGAGCTCCGGCTCGCCGCCTCGACCTCCGCCGCCGGCGGCGTGACCTGGGGCGACCCGCGCAACCTGCCGCCCGGCCTGGCCCTCGACGCCACCGGCCTGCTCGCCGGCACGCCGACCGAGCCCGGCACCTGGAACGTGTCGTACGTCGTCCGCGGCACGCGTCCGGCGACGGCCGGCACGACGGGCGTCGTGGTGGTGACCGTGCCCGCCGGCCCGGCCGCGGTGAGCGCCGGCGGCGAGACCTCCTGCGTCGTGCGGGAGGGCGGCAGCGCGTGGTGCTGGGGCCGCAACGGCTTCGGCCAGGTCGGCGACGGCACGACCGCCACGCGCACCCGGCCGGTCGAGGTGGTCGGCGGCGAGACGTGGCGGACGATCAGCACGTCGGGTGCCACCACCTGTGGCGTCCGCGACGACGCGACGCTGTGGTGCTGGGGGCTGAACAACCACGGCCAGCTCGGTGTCGGCAAGGGTGCGGCCCGCTCGACGCCGGTGCAGGTGGGGACGAGCGCGGCGTGGACGTCGGTCAGCGCGAGCTGGTTCCACACCTGCGGCACGCGCAGCAACGGCACCCTCTGGTGCTGGGGGTCGAACCTCCGCGGCCAGCTCGGCGACGGCACCTCCACCCAGCGCGGGCGGCCGAAGCGGGTCGGCCAGGACAAGGACTGGGCGAGCGTGACGGCGGGCGGCTGGTCCACCTGCGCCACGAAGTCCGACGGCAGCGCCTGGTGCTGGGGGCAGAACACCTTCGGCCAGCTGGGCAGCCCGGCCGGCGAGCCGGTGGCCTCGCCGACGCGGCTGGGCACCAGCGCCACCTGGGCGAGCCTGGACGCCGGCTGGTCGCACGTCTGCGGCACGACGGTCGAGGGCGCGGCGCTGTGCTGGGGCCTCAACGACCGCGGCCAGCTCGGCGACGCGACCCGGAAGCAGCGGGCCGCGCCGGAACCGGTCGCGGGGGACCACATCTGGACTAGCATCAGCGCCGGCGACGCCACCACGTGCGGAGTCGACAACACCGGCAGTGCCTGGTGCTGGGGGAGCGGCCGCTACGGCCAGCTGGGCGACGGGTCCCGCAGCACCAGGACGGTGCCGACCCTCGTCGTGAGCGAGCGGCCCTGGCTCTCGATCGACGCGGGCTGGTTCCACGCCTGCGGTGGGCTCGACACCGGTGTCACCGCCTGCTGGGGCAACAACGAGCTGGGCCAGGTCGGCAACGGCTCCACCACCGACCGACCGCTGCCGGAGGGAGTCTCGTGAGCGGACCTCCCGAGCGGCCCGACCGTCCTGACCAGGACGACCCGCGCGACCAGGAGCAGGGCAGCGAACGCCGCGCCGCGCTCGCCACGGTCGGCGCGGTGCTGGCGATCGTGCTCGTCGTCGTCGGCGCCAACCTGCTGACCCGCGGCGGGGGCGGCACCACGCCCGCCGGCCCGGCCCCCTCGGCGACCCCGAGCCGCACGAGCGCGGCCGAGCTCGCGCAGATGTCGCCGCAGGAGATCGCCGAGGCCGCGCTGCTCGACCGCGGCGAGGTCGCGGCCCCGCAGGCGGTGCCGAGCGGCGCGGGCAAGCTGCGCAACAAGGTGCAGGACCTGGTGACCGAGCAGCCCTACTCGTTCACGCTGACCACGTTCAACATCCTCGGCAGCCAGCACACCGCGCCGGGCGGAGCGGCCGCGGAGTACGCGCCGGGCCGCATCCGCACCGAGTGGGCGGCACGGCTCGTGGCGTCGTACGGCTCGAGCATCGTGGGGCTCCAAGAGCTCCAGTCCGACCAGCTGAGCGCGCTGACCCGGGCGACCGACGGCCGGTTCGCGTTCTGGCCCGGCTCGGCGCTCGGCGGCAAGGGTGTGCCGCAGTCGGTCATGTGGGACACCTCGGTGTGGGCGGCGACCTACCAGGACTCGATCACCGTGCCGTTCATGGGCGGCACCCGCCCGCAGCCGGTCGTGCGGCTCCAGCACGTCGAGACCGGCCGCGAGATCTACGTCATCAACATCCACAACTCGCCCAAGGACCGCCAGGGCCGTGAGGACGAGCGGGACAAGGCCGAGCAGATCGAGGTGGCCGCGGTCAACACGCTGAAGAAGGACGGGATCCCGGTCTTCATCATCGGCGACTTCAACGAGCACGAGGACGCCTTCTGCCGCTTCACCGGCGAGGCCGGCCTGGTCGCCGCCAACGGCGGGTCGAACGCCGGGGCGTGCCGCCCGCCGCGGCCGATGCGGGTCGACTGGATCTTCGGCACGCCCGACGTCCAGTTCTCCGGCTTCCGCATGGACACGAGCCCGGCGGTCCGGCGCATCACCGACCACGCGGTCATCACGACGCGGGTCACGGTGCCGTAGCCTCACGCATCGTGGGAGACGAGGCGGGGACCGACGTGCGCCCGCGCGTCGACGACGCCGGGCTCCACCTCCCCGACGGGTTCGAGGGCTCCGGCGACGTGCTCTTCGACGGCCACCACGCGTGGTCGTTCACCGCCGAGCCCGGCTCGACGTTCGTCCCGTGGCCCAAGCGGATGACCCGCTGGCTCGACGGCGTCTCGCAGGTGCGGGTCGTCTCCGGCGGCCGCGAGGTGTACGCCGGCGAGGTGTCCTTCGGCAGCGGCGAGGGCCGCGTCCGCTTCGTCGACAAGGACGGCATCCCCGTCATGATCGACAAGTGGGGCCTGCTCCAGCGGCCCTTCTCCGGCCGCGACACCCGGGTCATCGAGCAGATGGTCGAGATGACCGAGCGGATCCTCGAGGTCATGGAGGCCGAGTGCGGCGTCCGCGGCTGGATCGCCTTCGGCACCCTGCTGGGCGCGGCCCGCGAGGGCGCGGTCATCGGCCACGACTCCGACGTGGACCTGGCCTACCTCTCCGACAAGGCGACCCCGGCCGAGATGGCCGTCGAGCTGTGGGACGTCGCCCGCGCGCTGCGCCGCCACGGCATGCGCGTGCTCAACAAGTCGGCCGCCTTCATCACCGTGCTGTTCACCTCGCCCGACGGCGGCATGTCGAGCATCGACGTCTACACCTGCTTCTACGTCGGCGACCTGCTCCACGAGACCGCGACCGTGCGGCAGGAGGTGCCGCGCAGCGCGATCCTCCCGCTGACCGAGCTCTCCTTCGAGGGCCGGATGCTGCCGGCGCCCGCCGATCCCGACACGATGCTGACGGTGTCGTACGGCGCCGGGTGGCGCGTCCCGGACCCGTCGTTCCGCCACGAGCCGGGCCCGGAGATCACCGACCGGTTCGAGGGCTGGTTCTCCTCCCTCATGCGGCAGCGCCGCGACTGGGAGCGCTACCTGGCCGACCTCGCGCAGGAGGAGGGCCACGGCCCGTCGGAGACCGCGGACTGGGTCGCCGACCGGCTGGCCGAGCGGGCGGCTGACACGGGCGAGGACGACCTCCGCGTCGTGGAGCTCGGCGCCGGCACCGGCGAGGACGCGCTCCGCCTGGCCGAGCGCGGCTTCCGCGTGCTCGCGCTCGACTACGCCCGCCAGAGCCTGCGCGCCCCGGCCCGCCGCGCCCGCCGTGAGGACCTGCCGGCCGACTTCGACCACCTCAACCTCTACGACCTGCGCGACGTGCTCACCCGCGGCGCGCTCGTCGCGCGCGACAAGGCCGGCCAGGTGCTCTACGCCCGCGACCTGCTCGAGGCCCTCGAGCCGGACGGGGTCGAGAACTTCTGGCGGTTCGCGTCGATGACGCTGCGCGGCGGCGGCACGGCGTACCTCGAGGGGCAGGCGCTCTCCCGCGCCGACGCCGCCGAGCAGCGCGCCGAGCGCGGCGGCGGGCGGCTGCACCCGGTCGACCCGCGGGTGCTCGAGGGCCGGGCCGTGCGGGCCGGTGGCCGGGTCGTGCACCGGGAGGGCTTCCTCGACGCGGCGGCCGCCGTGTCCGGGGGCGCCCCCGCGCGCTGGAGGATGATCGTCGAGTGGCCCGCCGGGCCCACCAGGGAGGACCAGTGACCGAGCGCGTCTACCTGCACGTCGGAGCGCCGAAGTCGGGCACGACGTACCTCCAGCGGATCCTGGAGGCCAACCGCGGCCCGCTGGCCGACGCCGGCGTGCTGGTCGTGGGGGAGACCCACCTCGACCGGATCCACGCCGCGATGGTCGTCCGCGAGGACCCCCGACTGGACTCGTTGCCCGAGCGGGCGTCGACGGCGTGGGACCGCCTCGTCGAGCAGGTCCGTGGCTGGCGCGGGCCGGTCGCGATCCTGTCCTACGAGCTCTTCGCCGGCGCCTCGGCCGAGCAGGTCGCCCGCGTGCTGCGCGACCTCGACGGCATCGAGGTGCACGTCGTCATCACGGCCCGCGACCTCGGCCGCGCGGTGCCCTCGGCGTGGCAGGAGCGGCTGAAGTTCGCCCTCACCACGCCGCTGGAGAAGTGGCGCCCCCGCCCCGAGTCCGCCGGCGTCCGCGCCGAGTGGGGCTGGCGCACGATGGACCCCGCCGGCGTCGCCGCCCGCTGGGGCGCGGAGCTGCCGCCGGACCAGGTCCACGTCGTCACCGTCCCGACCACCCCGGGTGACGAGCACGAGCTGTGGCGCCGGTTCGCCGCCGCCTGCTCCATCGACCCGCCGGGGCTGCGGCTCGACGTCGAGCGGGTCAACGAGTCGCTCGGCCTGCCCGCCGCCGAGCTGCTGCGCCGGGTCAACGGCGTGATCCGCGAGCCGATCACCGGCAACCGCGAGCAGGCGCTGTGGCTGCGCGACACCCTCGCCCACGGGATCCTCGCGAAGCTGGGCCGCGAGCCGATCGGCTTGACCGACAAGCAGTACGCCGACGCCACCTCCCGCGCCGACGCCGCGATCGGCGCGATCGCGGAGGCGGGGTACGCCGTGCACGGCGACCTCGAGGACCTCCGCGCCACCCGCCCCGACGCCCGGACCCCGGGCGAGGCGAGCGACGCCGAGCTGCTCGAGGTCGCGGTCGAGACGATCGTGCGGCTCCTGGTGCTGGTCCGCGAGCGCACCCACGAGCGCGACGCCGCCCGCCGCACGATCGCCCGCGACCCCGACGAGCCGCGGGTCGTGGCGCTCGGCAAGGGCGTCGTGCGCCGCATCACCGCGCCGCGCGTCGAGGGCCGCGCCGAGGACCTCCGCGCCCGGATCGCCGAGCTCGAGGCGGAGGTCGCCCGCAGCCGCGAGCTCCAGCTCCGCGTCGCCGAGCTCTCCGACGTCGTCACCGAGCTGCTGCTCCCGCCGCGCTCCACCGACGGCCGGGTGACGGCCAAGGCGCTCAACACCTACCGCGGGCAGTCCCTGTGAGCGCGTGTGTGGGCGCGCCTGTGAGCGTGTCGGCGAGGGCCGGGCGGTGAGGCGGCTGGTGCGCCCCTCCGGCGTGCTGCGGCGGGTCGCCGCGGGCACGGGCGTCGAGGAGGTCCTGGCGCTGGAGAAGCAGGTCGACGAGCTCGCGGAGGCGATCGAGGAGAACGCCGCGCTCGAGGTCCCGTTGACCGCGATGGTCGCCGAGCTCGAGCAGGCGCTCGTCGGTCCGCTCGAGCACCGCATGCGCTTCATCGCCGAGCGATGAGGGCACCGGTGAGCCTGGTCGTCGGGCCCGGAGCGACCGGTGTGAGCCGGGGCATACCCCCGCTTCCTACCGAGCGGTAACCTCGCCCCGCATCAGCCGAACCGTCCCACCACATCGAGGAGCAGTCCATGGGCCGCCTGTGCGAGACCGAAGGTCTCACCGAGGAGCAGACCGAGATCATCAAGGCGGTCCGCACCTTCGTCGACGAGAAGATCCTGCCGGTCGCGACCGAGCTGGAGCACGCCGACACCTACCCGCAGGAGATCGTCGACGGGCTCAAGGAGCTCGGCATCTTCGGCCTGATGATCCCCGAGGAGTACGACGGCCTCGGCGAGTCGCTGCTGACCTACGCGCTGTGCGTGGAGGAGATCGCGCGCGGCTGGATGAGCGTCTCGGGCGTCATCAACACCCACTTCATCGTGGCCTACATGCTGATGAAGCACGGCACGGAGGAGCAGAAGAGGAAGTACCTGCCGAAGATGGCCACCGGCGAGATCCGGGGGTCGTTCTCGATGTCGGAGCCCGGCCTGGGCTCGGACGTCTCGGCGATCAAGACCAAGGCCGTCCGAGGTGACGATGGCGGCTACACCATCGACGGCCAGAAGATGTGGCTGACCAACGGTGGCACCTCCAACCTCATCGCCGTGCTGGTCAAGACCGACGAGGGTGCCGACTCGGTCTACAAGAACATGACGACCTTCCTGGTGGAGAAGGAGTCCGGCTTCGGCGAGACCGCCCCGGGCCTGACCATCCCCGGCAAGATCGACAAGATGGGCTACAAGGGCGTCGACACCACCGAGGCCGTTTTCGAGGGCCACCAGGTCTCCGCGGACCAGGTCCTGGGCGGGGAGCCGGGCAAGGGCTTCTACCAGATGATGGACGGCGTCGAGGTCGGCCGCGTCAACGTCGCCGCCCGCGCCTGCGGCATCGCGCTGCGCGCCTTCGAGCTGGCCATCGCCTACGCCCAGCAGCGCGAGACCTTCGGCAAGCAGATCGCCGACCACCAGGCGATCCTCTTCCGCCTCGCGGAGATGGCCACCAAGGTCGAGGCCTCCCACGCGATGATGGTCAAGGCCGCCCGCCTCAAGGACTCCGGCAAGCGGATGGACGTCGAGGCCGGCATGGCCAAGATGCTCGCCGCGGAGTACTGCAACGAGGTCGTCCAGGACTCCTTCCGCATCCACGGCGGCTACGGCTACTCCAAGGAGTACGAGATCGAGCGCCTCTACCGCGAGGCCGCGTTCATGCTCATCGGCGAGGGCACCTCCGACATCCAGAAGATGATCATCGGCCGCTCCCTGCTCAAGGACTACAAGCTCAAGGCCTGACGCGCCGCCCCTCGCGGGGCACCCGCACCGCCTCGGACCACCCGGTCCGCCACGGACCGCCCGCCGGTGATTACGGTGGGCGCGTGGCGAGCCGGGTGGTCCTGCACGTGGGGCTGATGAAGTCCGGCACGTCCTACCTCCAGCAGCGCCTCGGCGCGAACCGCGCGCTGCTGCGCGAGCGGGGCGTGCTCTTCCCCGGGGAGACCTGGCGCGACCAGGTGCTCGCGGTCTCCGACGTGCTCGGTCGCAAGCAGGCCGGCCCGGCCGCCCGCGGCCGGTGGGCCGCGCTGGTCGCCGAGGCGGCGGCGTACGACGGGGTCGTGGTGGTCAGCATGGAGTTCCTCGGCCCCGCCCCGCCCGAGCGCATCGCCGAGGTCGTCGGGTCGTTCGGCGACGTGCCCGTCGAGGTCGTCCTGACGCTGCGCGACCTCGGCCGCGGCGTGCCCGCGATGTGGCAGGAGAGCCTGCAGAACGGCGGCACCACCGACTGGACGACGTACGTCGCCGGGCTGGACGGCAAGCGGAAGCCGGCCCGGTCCTTCTGGCGGCAGCAGGGGATGGGCCGCATCGTCGCCAACTGGGCCGCGGCCGTCGGCCCGGAGCGGACGAGCGTCGTCACCGTCCCGCCGCCGGGCGCTCCCTCGGGGCTGCTGTGGGAGCGCTTCTCCGCCGCGACCGGCCTGGATGCCGCCGGTGCGGTCCCGGTCGACCCGGCCAACACCTCGCTCGACGCCGCCTCGGCCCTGGTGCTGCTCGAGCTCAACCGCCGGCTGGAGGCCGCGGAGCTGAGCGCCTCGGACTACCACACGCTGGTGAAGTTCGGCCTCGGCAAGCGGGTCATGGCCGGGCGCGCCGGCCCGGCGATCGGCTTTACGCCGCCGGCCTGGCTGGTGGCTCGGTCCGCGGAGGTCGTGGCGCGGGTCGCCGCCTCCGGCGCCCGCGTCGTCGGCGACCTCGGCGACCTCGACCCGGTCGTCGTGCGAGGCGTCGACCCGTCGACGGTGCCGGCCGAGGAGCGGTACGCCGCCGCCGTCGACGTCCTCGCGGCGGTGACCCTGCAGCGGGCCGAGCAGCGGCGCGCCGGCGGCGGAACCGCTACGGTGCGGGCATGAAGACGCGACTCACCTGCCCCTGCGGCGAGGTCGTCAAGGGCGCCGACGAGGACGAGCTGGTCGAGAAGGCCCAGGCCCACCTGGCCGACCAGCACCCCGGCCGGGAGTACGAGCGGGAGATGATCCTGTTCATGGCCACCTGAGCCCTCCACCTGCTGTCGGTCGACGAGCGCCCGCGGGCGTCGTGGCCGGCCGATAACCCGTCGACACCGTCGAGCAGGCCTGCGACGGTGGGGGTCCGGAAGCGACCTCGGGAGGAACCCATGACGGCGACGAACGCGAACGACGACCTCAAGGCGCGGATGAAGGCGGCGCTGGAGCGCAAGCAGGCCAACGACCGCGGGGTGCCGAAGGACCGGCCGGCCAAGGAGAAGGCGCACGGGCCGGAGGTGGTCGGCGGCGCGCCGAAGATGCACCGCCGCAAGGCCGGCGGCGGCGGCTCGTGAACCTACCGTGAGGTAACCCACGGCGGGCAGCAGTGACGGCGGGGACGGAGCCCGGGCAGGATGGCCGGGTTCCGTCCCCGAGTCGTTGAAGGAGCCCCCGTGCAGTTCGGTCGCAGCTATGAGGAGTTCGAGGTCGGTGCGACGTACAAGCACTGGCCCGGCAAGACGGTCACCGAGTTCGACGACCACATGTTCTGCCTGCTGACGATGAACCACCACCCGCTCCACCTGGACGTGAACTACGCCGAGGAGACCACCCAGTTCGGCAAGAACGTCGTGGTCGGCAACTACGTCTACTCGATCCTGCTGGGCATGTCGGTGCCGGACATCTCCGGCAAGGCGATCGCCAACCTGGAGATCGAGTCGCTGCGCCACGTCGCGCCGACGTTCCACGGCGACACGCTCTACGGCGAGACCCGCGTGCTGGACAAGTGGGAGTCGAAGTCCAAGGACGACCGCGGCGTCGTGCACGTGGAGACGATCGGCTACAACCAGGACGGCAAGGTCGTGTGCATCTTCCGCCGCAAGGTGATGGTGCCGAAGGACAACTACCTCGAGGCGCGCGGCGGCGAGCAGCCCGGCCGCCCGGTGCCGCAGCCGGACAAGAACTGGCCCGGTCCCGACGCCACCGAGTGACGCTCAGGCGGACGCCTGCGACGGTCGGCGCCCGGCGGTCCTCACGACCGCCGGGTGCCCGGCCCCGTCCGCCCCGCCGGTGAGGCGACCGGACCGGACCCCGCCGCGAAGGTCCGGGCGAGCGGCACCAGCGCGAGCACGAGCACCATCGGCACCGCGAAGCCGACCCGCAGCGAGCCCGCGCCCGCCAAGCCGGTCAGCACCGACCCGAGCAGCCCGCCGACGTAGTTGAACTGGTTGAACCGCGCCACCACCGCGTCCACCCGCGCCTGGTCGCCGCCGGCGATCCGCGCCGCCGCGGAGAAGCTGAGCGGGGCGATCACGGCCACGCCGGCCCCGAGGAGCGTGAACCCCAGCACCGCGACCGGCCAGGTCGGGGCCGCGACGACCACCGCGAGCGCCAGCGCCGCGACGACGGCACCGACGCGGAGCACCGGCACGGCGCCGTACGTCGCCACCAGCCGGTCACCGGCGAGCCGCACGACCAGGCTGGCCAGCAGGTAGGGGAAGGTCGCCAGCGCGACCAGCCGCTCCGGCGCCGCGACGACGTCCTCGAGGTAGAGCGGTCCCCAGGCGGCCGAGGCGCTGTCGACCATGTAGAAGACGACCATCGCCGCGCCGACCAGCACGATCGGCCGCCACGGCACCGCAGCCGCCTCGAGCACCGCGTCGGGGTCGGGCGGGGTGTGGACGCGCGGGAGGTACGGCGCCGCCGCGGCCGCGACCGGCACGACGGCGAGCGCCGCGGTCGCGCCGAGCGGCAGGGTGGCGGTCGCGAGGGTGATGCCGGCGCCGACGAGCCCGCCGAGGGTCCAGCAGCCGTGGAGCGAGGGCAGCAGCGGGCGCCCGTAGCGGTGCTCGACGGCCACGCCCTGCATGTTCGTCGCGGCGTCGACCAGCCCGAGGGCGAACCCGTAGCCGACGATCCCGGCCACGAACACCGCCTGCGTCCCGGCCAGCACCAGCGTCGGCAGCGCCACCGCCATCACCAGCAGTCCTGCCCGGAGCAGGGTCGCGCTGTCGCGGCGGGCCGCCACCCTCTCGGCGACCACCGAGCCGAGCCCCGCGACCAGCACGAGCACCAGCAGCAGCCCCGACAGCGCCACCTCCGAGAGGTCCCACCGGTCCGCGAAGTCCGGCAGCCGCGTCGTCAGGCTGATGAACACCAGCCCCTGCGTCGCGAACGCCGCTGCTGTCGCCGCTCGGGCCCGGGTCGGGAGCACGGGCCGACTCTGGCACGGCGAGCGGGGCCGGCGAGGCCGAACGCGAGACAGGTCCACCGGTCCGCGTGCGCGACGAGTGAGGGCGGCCCGTCCTGGCAACCTGCGCGGCATGAGCGAGCTGTGGCTGGTCCGGCACGGGCAGACCGAGTGGAGCCGGGACCACCGGCACACGTCGGTGACCGACCTGCCCCTCCTGCCCGAGGGCGAGGAGGTGGCCCGGTCGCTGGCCGAGCGGCTGGACCCGGCGGAGTTCGCGGTGGTGCGCACCAGCCCGCGGCAGCGGGCACGACGTACCGCTGAGCTCGCCGGCTTCCCCGACGCCGAGGTCGACGAGGACCTCGTGGAGTGGGCCTACGGGGACCACGAGGGCATCACCACCGAGGAGATCCGCGAGACCGTGCCGGGGTGGACGGTGTGGACCCACCCGAGCCCGGGTGGGGAGTCCGCCGAGGAGGTCTCGGCCCGGCTCGACCGGGTGGTGGAGCGCGCGCGGGCGGTCGACGGCCGCACGCTGGTCTTCGCGCACGGCCACTGCCTGCGGGCGCTGGCCGCCCGGTGGCTGGGCCTGCCCGTCGCCGACGGCCGCCACCTCAAGCTGGGCACGGCGACGGTGTCGGTGCTCGCCTGGGAGCGTGAGACGCCGGTGGTCGAGCGCTGGAACGCTTGACGGACCCGCACTGATCGGCGCATATGGGTGGCATGTCGCTCTCGGTCGGCTGCCCGCGCTGTCCCACCCCCGTGGCTCGGTCCGCCGTCGACGGCGGCTGGTCGTGCCCCGACCACGGGACGATCGAGCCGTTGTGGCGGCCCGACGAGGCGTCGTACGACGGGTTCGTCGCCCACCTGCGGACGGCGGGGTCGTTCCCGACGTTCCTCCCGTGGCCGATGAGCCCCGGCTGGTCGGTCACCGACTTCGGCGTGGTCGGCAGCGAGCCGGCGCGGACGCGGGCGACCATGGTCTGCTGCTCGGGCACCAGCGAGCTCGACGGGCCCGTCGACGTGCTGGTCGTCGCGGAGGAGGCCGGCACCGGCCTGGGCGCGCGCTGCGCCGGCACGACGTACCTCGATCCCGGACCCGAGGTCGGCGACGGCCCACCGTCGGTCAAGGTCCGCCTGGACAACCAGTCCGTCAGCCTGTGGCCGGTCTCGACGAGCGCGGCGACGGGGGAGTGGGACCGCTCGGTGGTGGCCGGCGAGGCGCACGGCCGGTGGCTGTGGATCGTCATGCGGCCGGCCTCGGCGATGCTCCTGCTGCGCGACGACTGGATCCTGCGCGACGTGTCCGGCCTGGGGCCGCCGCTGGTCGAGATGGCGTTCGGGGGCCCCCGCCCGTCGTGGTGAGCCCGTCCGGCTGAGCCCGCCCTGGTGAGGGTGGGTACCTGCCCGGCGTGTACCAGGACAACCGACCCTGCGACGTCTGCGGCTCCGAGGTGCGCCTGCGCGCCCACGAGGCGACCGAGGACCCGGCGGAGGCCACCGTGCGCGGCGACAACGACAGCACCGTCGACGAGCGCGTGTGCACCAACCCCGGCTGCCCCACCAACGCCGGCGGCGCGGACGCGCCCCGCCCTTGAGCCGGGCGTCGGCGGCGCGCCCTACGGTGGGTCCCGTGCGCATCGACCTCCACACCCACTCGCGCGCCAGCGACGGCACGCAGCCGCCGGGTGACCTGGTCCGTGCCGCGGCGGCCGCAGGGCTCGACGTCCTGGCGATCACCGACCACGACACGGCCGACGGCTGGGCCGAGGCCGAGGCCGCGGCCCACGAGGTCGGCATCGAGCTGGTCCGCGGCATGGAGGTCAGCACCCGCCACCAGGGCCGCGGCGTGCACCTGCTCGCCTACCTGCCCGACCCGACGTACCCGCCGCTCGTCGAGCAGCTCACCCGTGTCCTCGAGGGCCGGCAGGCCCGCGTGCCCGACATGCTCGAGCGGCTGCACGCCCTGGGCATCGAGATCACCAACGCCGACGTCGCCCGCGCCGCCGACGGCACCGCCGCCACCGGTCGGCCCCACGTCGCCGACGCGCTCGTCGCGGTCGGTGCGGTCGGCGACCGGACCGAGGCGTTCGACCGCTACCTCGGCGCGGGGAGGCCGGCCTACGTCGACCGGTACGCCGCGCCGCTCGCCGAGACCATCCGCCTCGTGACGGAGGCCGGCGGGGTCACCGTCGTCGCCCACCCGTGGGGCCGCTCGCAGCGGGAGTGGCCGGGCGAGCCGGAGCTGGCCGAGCTGCAGTCGGCCGGGCTGAGCGGCATCGAGGTCGAGCACGAGGACCACACGTCGACCAGCCGCGACAAGCTGCGGGCGATCGCGCGGAACCTGGACCTCGTCGTCACCGGTTCCAGCGACCACCACGGCACCGGCAAGATCGACCACGAGCTGGGCTGCAACACCACCGACCCGGAGCAGTACGCGCGGCTGGTCGACGCCGCCGCCCGCGCCGCCGACGCCGCGCGGGCCCGGGGGCTCACGCCGCCCGACGTCGTCCGCCCCTGAGCGCTCCGGGATGGGCTGACTGCTACTTGCGGCCCATCGACTGGAAGCGCTGCAGGACACTGCTCGGCACGGCGCGGGCCAGCGTCGCGATCGCCTTGTAGCGGGCGCTGGGGATGGAGAAGACCTTCCCGGCCTCGTGGTCGGCGAGCGCGGTGCGGACCAGCTCGTCGGCGTCGAGCCAGAGGAACGACGGCGCGGAGTCCTGGCCGACGTCCATCCGCTCGTGGAACTCCGTGCGGGTGAAGCCGGGGAGGAGGGCGGTGATCGTGACGCCCTGGGGGCGGTACTCGTTCGCGGCCCACTCCGAGAAGCTGTTGACCCACGCCTTGGCGGCGGAGTAGGTGCCGCGCGGGAGGTACGACGCCACGCTGGAGACGTTGATGATGCCGCCCCGGCCGCGCTCGGTCATCGGTCCGAGCGCCGCGTGGGTCAGCCGCAGCACGGCGGTGACGAGCACGTCGAGCATCGCGGTCTCCATGTCGGCGGAGTTGTCGAGGAACCGCTCCTTGAGGCCGAACCCGGCGTTGTTGACCAGCAGGTCGACCGGGCGGTCGCGATCGGCCAGCCGCGCCTCCACGAGGGCCATGCCGGCCCGGTCGGCCAGGTCCGCGGCAAGGACCTCGACCGCGACGCCGTGCGCGGCGGTCAGCTCCTTCGCGACGGCGTCGAGCCGGGCGGTGTCGCGGGCGACGAGCACGAGGTCGTCCCCGCGGGCCGCGAGCTGCTGGGCGAAGGAGTGGCCGATGCCGGCGGTCGCGCCGGTCACGAGAGCGGTGGGCATGGGGGTCAGTGAAACAGCCACGCGCAACAGCGGTGTCGACCCGTTCCGGAGCGCGGTCTCGGGCATGATGAGCGACGATGACCACCACACTCGCGATCGCCAACCAGAAGGGCGGCGTCGCCAAGACGACCACCGTCGCCTCGCTGGGCGCGGCGCTCGCGGAGCTCGGGCACTCCGTGCTGCTGGTCGACCTCGACCCGCAGGCGTGCCTGACGTTCTCCCTCGGCATCGACCCCGAGGACCTCGAGGTCTCGGTGCACCAGGTGCTCACCCGGGGCACCGACCCGACCGAGGTCATCCTCACGACCGAGGACGGCGTCGACCTGCTGCCGGCCACGATCGAGCTGGCCCGCGCCGAGGCCGACCTGCTCACGCGCACCGGCCGCGAGCACGTGGTGAAGGGCGTCGTCGAGGACCTGGACGGGGCCTACGACTGGGTGCTGCTCGACTGTCCGCCATCGCTCGGCGTCCTCACCGTCGCCGCGCTGACCGCCGCGAACGGCGTGCTCGTGCCGTTGCAGTGCGAGACGTTGTCCCACCGTGGCGTCGGCCAGCTGCTCGACACCGTCCACGACGTGCGCCGCTACACCAACAAGCGGCTCGAGGTGTGGGGCGTGCTGCCGACGTTGTACGACGGCCGCACGAACCACTCGCGCACGGTGCTCGAGACCATCGCGGCGACCTACTCCCTCGACGTGGTCGAGCCGCCGATCCCCAAGACGATCAAGTTCGCCGAGGCGCCGGCCGCCGGCCGGTCGATCCTCGCCACGAGCCGCAGCAGCAAAGGCGCCCAGGCCTACCGCGAGGTGGCCGCCAACCTCGTCGAGCGCGCCGCCCGGCCGAGCCGCACGCGCGGGAAGGCCGCCACGGGCGCCGGGGACCAGGGCTGACGTGGGCCGCCACCGCGCCACGCCGGTCCGGCCGCGGTACGGCCGGATCGCCACCCTGGCCGCCTCGCTCGCCGTCACCACCGTCGCCGTCCTCGGCGGCACCGGCGTCCTGCCCGACTCCGAGTCCGTCGCCGAACCGGTGGCCACCGAGGTCGCGCACGACCCGGAAGCCACCGCGCCGCCGGCCGCTGACGAGGCGTCGTCGTCCGCCCGCGCCGGTGCGTCCGGCGCGGCGGAGCTCGGGACCGAGGCCGAGGAGCGTCCCGTCGACCCGCGCGAGGACACCTCCCTCCCGCCCGGCAGCGGCCGCGGCAAGCGGGTCGTCTTCAGCGAGAGCCGCCAGCGGGTGTGGCTGGTCGAGGGCCGGAAGAAGGTCGTCCGCACCTACCTGGTCTCCGGCAGCGTCGAGGACAACCTCGACCCCGGCACGTACGCCGTGTACTCGCGGTCGGAGCAGGCCTACGGCATCGACGACTCCGGCACGATGAAGTACTTCGTCCGGTTCACCCACGGCGAGCGCGCCGCGATCGGCTTCCACGACATCCCGATCGACGACGGCAAGAAGGTGCAGACCGTCGCCCAGCTCGGCACCCCACTGTCCCACGGCTGCATCCGGCAGCGCCGGGTCGACGCCATCGCGCTGTGGGAGTTCGCCCCGCTCGGCACCACGGTCGTCGTCACCGCCTGACTCCTGGCCTCACCTCCCGTTCCCCCGCGCGGACCGCGGCCAGGACGCCCCATCTGTCCCAGCCGTGCCACCTACCGGGGTAGTCCCTCGCATCCCACGGAAGATCTGCCCCGGTAAGCGAGGGGGTCACCGGTGAACCGGTGACCCCGACACCCCGCCCGGCCGCCCGCACCCTGCACCGATACCGTTGTTGCAAGTCATGTGCAACAAGGGGAGGCGTCGGTGAGCGTGGGGGTGGTCGACCTGCACGCTGCCGAGCGGGCGCAGGCCGCCCGGACGACAGCGTGGGTCGTCGGGCTGACGGCGCTGCTGGCGGCGACGGTGGTCGTCGGCGTCGGCGCCGGCGCGGTCGGCGTACCTCCCGGCACCGTGGCGCGGGTCCTCGGCCACCACCTCCTCGGGGTGCCGGGGGAGGTGACGTGGACCCTGCCGCAGGACGCGATCGTCTGGCAGGTGCGGCTGCCGCGCGTCGTCCTCGGCGTGCTGGTCGGGGCGGGTCTGGCGGTCTGCGGCGTCGCGCTCCAGGCGATGGTCCGCAACGTGCTCGCCGACCCCTACCTGCTCGGCGTGAACTCGGGCGCGTCCAGCGGCGCGGCCGCGGCGATCCTGTTCGGCTTCGGCTCGGGGTTCGGAAAGCACGCGCTGCCGGCCAGCGCGTTCCTGGGGGCGCTGGCGGCGTCGCTGCTCGTGCTCGCCGTCGCGCGCTCGGCCGGGCGGGTCACCTCGGTGCGGCTGCTGCTCGCCGGGGTCGCGGTCGGCTACGCGCTCTACGCCACGACCAGCTTCCTCGTCTTCGCCTCCGGCTCGGCCGAGGGCGCCCGGTCGGTGATGTTCTGGTTGCTCGGCTCGCTCGGCCTGGCGCAGTGGGACCTGCCGCTCGCGATCGTCGCCGTCGTCGTCCTCGCCACGGCGGTGCTGCTGACCGGCTGGGGGCGCCGTCTGGACGTCCTGGCGCTCGGCGACGAGACCGCGCACGCGCTGGGCACCTCGCCCGACCGGTTCCGCATCGTCCTGCTGGTCGTGGTCGCCCTGTGCGTCGGCGTGCTCGTCTCCGCGTCCGGGAGCATCGGGTTCGTCGGCCTCGTCGTGCCCCACCTCGCCCGCCGCGCCGTCGGCGGTCGCCACGTCCGCGTCGTGCCCGTCGCCGCCCTCATGGGCGCCGTGCTGCTGGTCTGGGCCGACGTCGTCGCCCGGGTGCTCCTCGCGCCGCAGGAGATCCCGATCGGGATCATCACCAGCCTCGTCGGCGCGCCGTTCCTGCTGCTCCTCGTCCGTCGTCTCCACGCCACCACCGCCTGAAGGGGCTCTGCATGCGCACGCCACGACTCGCCCTCGCGATCACCACTGCCCTCGCGGCGCTGCTCGCCGGCTGCGGGAGCGACACCGACGACGCGCCGTCGGCCGCCGGGAGCGCCGAGGCCGGGGCCTACCCGGTGACGGTGGAGAACTGCGGCGCCGAGGTCACGTTCACCGCCCAGCCCGAGCGGGTCGTCCTGCTCAAGAGCGCGTCGGTGCCGTTCCTCCGCGAGCTCGGCGTGCTCGACCGGGTGACGGCGCGGGCGGGGCAGTACCCCGCCGGCTACTACGACGACGCGACCCTCGCCGAGCTCGACGAGATCCCGCTGCTCACCGACCGCACCGACAGCAGCGGCCACCTGCTGATCTCCCGCGAGACCGTCATCGGCCAGGAACCGGACCTGGTCATCGGCGAGGTCGACAACCTCTCGCGCGACTCGCTCGACGCCGTCGGCATCCCGCTCATCGAGGAGCCCGGACTGTGCGACGAGGGGCTGGCCGACCCCGGCTTCGACGACGTCGAGGACCAGATGCGCACCTACGGAACGGTCTTCGGCCGCATCGAGCAGGCCGAGGCCGCGGTCGCCGACCTCCAGGAGCGGCTGGCGGCCGTCGAGGAGCGGGTCGGCGAGGGGGCCGGCCTGACCGCCGCCGTGCTCTACCCCACCGTCGGCGGCGGCACGACGTACGCCTACGGCACCCGCAGCATGGCCCAGCCCCAGCTCGAGGCCGCCGGCCTGGAGAACGTCTTCGACGACGTCGAGGAGCGGGTCTTCGAGGTCACGCTCGAGGAGCTGCTGGGCCGCGACCCCGACGTCCTCGTCCTCCTCCACGGCGACGGCGACCCGGCCGAGGTGGAGCAGGCCGTCACCGACCTCCCCGGCGCCGGGGAGCTGACCGCCGTGCGCGAGGGTCGCCTGGTCACCCAGCTGTTCAACTTCACCGAGCCGCCCACCCCGCTGTCGGTGACCGGGCTCGAGATGATCGTGGATCGCGTGCAGGAGATGGAGCGGTGATCACCGCCGCCGACGTCTCCTGGTCGTACGCCGCCGGGCCGGTCGTCGCGGACGTCCACGTCCGCACGGAGCCGGGCCGCGTGCTCGGTCTGGTCGGCCCCAACGGCAGCGGCAAGACCACGCTCCTCCGGCTGCTGCACGGAGCGCTGCGGGCCCCGGCCGGCCGCATCGAGGTGGACGGCGATGACCTCGCCGCGCTCGGCCCGCGGGAGACCGCGCGCCGGGTCGCGGTGGTCGTCCAGGAGCCCGCGGGGGAGTCCACGATGAGCGTCGCGGAGATGGTGCTCCTCGGCCGCAGCCCGCGGCTCGGCACCTTCGAGCGGACCGGTGCCCGGGACCGCGACGTCGCCGCCGCGAGCCTGCGCCGGGTCGGCGCCGCCCACCTCGCCGCCCGCCCCTACGCCGCGCTCTCCGGGGGCGAGCGGCAGCGGGTCCTCATCGCCCGCGCCCTGGCCCAGGAGGCCACCCACCTGCTGCTCGACGAGCCGACCAACCACCTCGACGTGCGCTACCAGCACGAGGTGCTCGCGCTGGTCCAGGACCTGGCCCGGACCTCGGGTACCTGCGTGGTCGTCGTGCTGCACGACCTCAACCTCGCCGCGCGCTACTGCGACGACCTCCTGCTGCTCGGCGGCCCCGCCTCGGGCGGGCGGGTCGTCGCCGGCGGCCCGGCCGAGGACGTGCTCGACCCCGCGCTGCTCGAACCGGTCTACGGCATCGGCGTGCGCCCGGTGCACCTCGAGGGCCGGCTGCACCTGCTGTTCGAGCCCCTGACCCCGCAACCCGCGACCCAGCAGCCCCACCTGATGGAGGAGACCGCATGAGCGCCCCGACCACCACTAGCGCCGTCCAGGACCGCATCGACGCCTACTGGACCGGGCGCGCGCCGGCGTACGACGACCACCAGCAGCGGCCCGAGCGCCGCGACCTCGACCGAGGCGCCTGGGCGGAGGTGTGGTCCGACGCGCTGCCGCCGGCACCCGCGGACGTGCTCGACGTCGGCACCGGCAGCGGCCACGTCGCCTGCGTGCTGGCCGGGCTCGGCCACCGCGTCGTCGGCATCGACCTCGCCGAGGGGATGCTCGAGCGCGCCCGCCAGCACGCCGCGACGCTGGACGCCCCGGCCGGGCCGCCGCGGTTCCTCCGCGGCGACGCGGTCGACCCCGCCCTCCCGGCGGGCTCCTTCGACGCGGTCGTCGGGCGGTACGTCATGTGGACGCTGCGCGAGCCCGTCGACGCGGTCCGCCGTTGGATGCGGCTGCTGCGGCCCGGTGGCGTCGTCGCGGTCGTCGACAGCACGTGGTTCCCCGAGGGCATCGGTGCGGGCGCCGAGACCGGCATCGACGCCTTCGCCACGGCGTACGACGAGGAGGTGCGCGCCGCGCTCCCGCTCGCCCAGGCCGGCTCGATCGAGGCGACGGCCGACGTGCTCCGCGAGGCCGGGCTGGCCGACGTCACGATCACCCCGCTGGAGGCGCTGCTCGAGCTCGACCGCCGGCACGGCGTGGCGCCCGGCCACGAGGTGCGCTTGCAGCACCTGGTCCGGGGCCGGGTTGCCGGCTAGCAGACGCGACGAGGGCCGCCCGATCGGATCGGGCGGCCCTCGTCGTACGTCGTGCCGGTGCGGGTGCTGAGGTCAGTCCTCTGCGCCGGCGGCGGCCGGCTGGCCCTCGCCGGCGGAGCTGCCGCCCGAGCCCCCGCGCCGGCGACGGCGACGGTTGCGGCTGGGGGCCGAGCCCTCGCCCGTGCCGTTCGCGCTGCTCGCGTCCGCGGTGGTGACCTCCGGACCGGTGCCCTCACCGGCGACGGTCTCGCCGCTGCGGGTGCGCGTCCGGCTGCGGTTGCGGCTGCGCGCGGGGCGGTCGCCGCCGCGCTCACCACCGCGCTCACCACCGCGCTCGCCGCCGCGCTCGCCGCCGCTGCTGCGGCCGCCCCGCCCGCCGCGGTCCCCGCGGTCGGAGCGCTCCTTCTTCTCGACCGGCGCCGGGTCGACGATGCGGCCCTTGGTGCCCGGGGCGATGCCCTGGTCGGTGAAGAGGTGCTCGGAGGTGGAGTAGGTCTCCTGCGGCTCGTCGAAGGGCAGGTCGAGCGCCTTGTTGATGAGCTTCCAGCGGTGCAGGTCGGCCCAGTCGACGAACGTGATCGCGGTGCCCGTCGCGCCCGCGCGGCCGGTGCGGCCGATGCGGTGGACGTAGGTCTTGTCGTCCTCGGGGCAGGTGTAGTTGATGACGTGCGAGACGCCGCGGACGTCGATGCCGCGAGCGGCCACGTCGGTGGCGACCAGGACGCGGATCTTGTCCTCGCGGAACTTCGCGAGCGCCTTCTCGCGCGCCACCTGCGCCATGTCGCCGTGCAGCGGGCTGGCGCTGAAGCCGCGCTCGGCCAGGTCGTCGGCCACGCGCTGGGACTGCCGCTTGGTGCGGGTGAAGACGATGATCTTCTCGGCGTCCTCGGCCTGGAGGATGCGGCCGATGATCTCCGGCTTGTCCAGGTCGTGGGCCTGGTAGATGAACTGCGCGGTCGCCGGGACCATCGTGGTGTCGTACGACGACTCCGCGCGGATGTTCATCGGGTGCCGCATGTGGGTGCGCGCCAGGGCCACGATCGCCGAGGGCATCGTCGCCGAGAACAGCATCGTCTGGCGCGTCTCGGGCGTCATCTTGAGGATGCGCTCGACGTCGGGCAGGAAGCCCAGGTCCAGCATCTCGTCGGCCTCGTCGAGCACGAGCGCGTGCACGTGGGACAGGTCGAGCGACTTGCGGTTGGCCAGGTCGATGAGGCGACCCGGCGTGCCGACGACGATGTCGACGCCGGCCTCGAGCGCGTCGAGCTGGGTGTCGTAGCCGACGCCGCCGTAGACGGTCAGCACGCGCAGGCCGGTGTCGGCGCTGGCGATGTGGAGGTCGTTGGAGACCTGGAGCGCGAGCTCGCGGGTCGGCGCGACGATGAGGGCCTGGGGCTTGCCCTGCGGCAGGTCGGCGTACGCCGGGTCCGTCGGCGACACGCTGCGCTGCAGCACCGGGATGCCGAACGCGAGGGTCTTGCCGGTGCCCGTGCGGGCCTGGCCGATCAGGTCGGTGCCCAGGAGGGCGACGGAGAGGGTCATCTCCTGGATGGCGAACGGGGTGGTGATGCCGTGGCGCTCGAGGGCGTCGCAGATCTCGGGCAGCACCCCGAGCTCGCGGAAGGTCGTGGATGTCAGGGTCTTGATCGCTTTCGTGAGTTCCGGCCGGTTCGACCGAAGGTGTCCAGGTGCGGCGGACTCACGGGGTCCGGTAGGACCGCTGGGGATGTCAGCCGCGCACATACGTGCGGGCCGCCGGCGAGCGCTCGGATCCGAGCGGACGGGCGCCGAGGGCGGCCACGTGCACCTTCACCTTATCGGTAGGGTGCGCACGTGACGGCATCGACGGACGGCGCGGCGGGCCCGGTGGACGAGGACGCGCCGCTGGCGCTCCAGGACGCGGCGTACCGCAAGGCGGTCGTCGACCTGCTCGGCGCGATCGCCTACGGCGAGCTCTCCGCCTTCGAGCGGCTCGTCGAGGACGGCAAGCTCGCGCCCTCGCTGGAGGACAAGGTCGAGATCGCCGCCATGGCCGCGGCGGAGTTCGGCAAGGTCGCCGGCATCCACGCCCGGATCTCCGAGCTCGGCACCGACCCGTTCGTCGCGATGGCGCCGTTCCGCGAGGCGATCGACCGCTTCCACGCGCACACGGCGCCCTCGGACTGGTACGAGGGGCTGATCAAGGCCTACGTCGGCGACGGCCTCGCCGACGACTTCTACCGCGAGATCGCGGCGTACCTCGACGCCACCACTCGCGATCTGGTCGTCTCCTCGCTGGAGGACAGCGGGCACGCGGCCTTCGTGGTCGACCGGGTCCGCACGGCCATCGCCGCCGACCCGCGCCTCGGCGGGCGGCTGGCCCTGTGGGGCCGCCGGCTGATGGGTGAGGCGCTGACCCAGGCCCAGCGGGTCGCCGCCGAGCGGGACGCGCTCTCCGCGCTGCTCGCCGGCGGCGTGGACCGCCCGGGTCTCGACCTGGCCGCCATCGGGCGGATGTTCGCCCGGCTCACCGAGCGGCACGCCGAGCGGATGGCCGAGCTCGGGCTCGCGCACTGATCGGAGACACGTCCGCCTCGTGCTGCCGAGCGTGCGCCGGAGCGCACGCCGGCCCGCACGAGGCGGGTCGTGACGGAGCCGGGGACGAGCCGCTAGCTGCGGAAGCCCACCTGGCCGACGACGCCGCCGCCGATCTCGACGTAGGCGATCTTGGCGGCGGGGACGACGAGCTTGCGGCCCTTGCTGTCGGTCAGCGTGAGGACCGTGCCGGCGCCGACGGCCTCGGCGACGAGCTGCTGGACGGCGTCCGCGGACTCGTCGGTGTCGACGACGAGCTCACGGGGGGCGTGCTGGACACCGATCTTGACCTCCACGAGGTCCTCCTTCAGGTCGATCCCGCGACGCTGCGCGGGCACGGGTGGGACAGACGGTGGGACTGAGGGTGGGTCAGTGGTCGAGCGGGTACCCGCCGATGCCGCGCCAGGCCAGCCCGGAGACCAGCGCCGCGGCGTCGGAGCGGCTGATGCCACCGCCCTCGGACAGCCAGAACCGCGAGCTGACCTGGGCCATTCCCACCAGGGAGACCGCCAGCAGCCGGGCGGCGGCGTCGGGCAGGCCGGTGTCGGCCTGGATGACCTCGGCGATCATCGCGGCGCACTCGGTCGTGACGCGGTCGACGTGCTCGCGCACGGCCGGCTCGTTGGTGAGGTCGGACTCGAAGACGAGGCGGAACGCGCCGGACTCCTGGGCGACGTACTCGTAGAACGCGTCGACGGCGGCGGCGACGCGCAGCTTGTTGTCCTGGGTCGAGGCGAGCGCCTGGCGGCAGCTGTCGATGATCGCGTCGCAGGAGCGGTCCAGCAGCGCGAGGTAGAGGTCGAGCTTGCCGGGGAAGTGCTGGTAGAGCACCGGCTTGGAGACGCCGGCGCGGTCGGCGATGTCGTCCATCGCAGCCGCGTGGTAGCCCTGGGCGACGAAGACCTCGAGCGCGGACTCGAGGAGCTGGGCGCGCCGCTCGCGACGCGGCATCCGGCCGCCGCGGGGTCGGGGGCCGTCGACGTCGTACTGCCCTGCGCTCACGATGGCTCCTCCCGTCTCCCGGTGCACCCACCGGCGGGACCGGCGCTGCGTGCCGGGACTCTACCCGTCGGTCACCGCGGTCCGGATGACGGGACGCCGCGCCGGTGGTGCCCTCGGGCGGGAGGACCATGGAGGGAACATCGAGGGGTGCGCGGGTGTTGACCCGGCACTGATCGACGAACCGCTACGAGGAGCGTGACGTGAGCTTTCCCCCGCTGGTCGAGCCGGCCGACGAGCTGAGCATCGACGAGGTCCGGCGCTACAGCCGCCACCTGATCATCCCCGACGTCGGGATGACCGGCCAGAAGCGGCTGAAGAACGCGAAGGTGCTCGTGATCGGCGCGGGCGGCCTCGGCAGCCCCGCGCTGCTCTACCTCGCCGCCGCGGGCGTCGGCACGCTCGGCATCGCGGAGTTCGACGAGGTCGACGAGTCGAACCTGCAGCGCCAGATCATCCACGGCCAGTCCGACATCGGGAAGTCCAAGGCGGTCTCCGCGAAGGAGTCGATCGCCGAGGCCAACCCGTACGTCGAGGTGGTGCTGCACGAGGAACGCCTCGACAACGACAACGTCATGGACGTCTTCCGCGGCTACGACCTGATCGTCGACGGCACCGACAACTTCGCCACGCGCTACATGGTCAACGACGCGGCGTACTTCCTCGGGATCCCCTACGTGTGGGGCTCGATCTACCGCTTCGACGGCCAGGCCTCGGTCTTCGCGCCGACCATGGCCGACGACGCGCCGTGCTACCGCTGCCTCTACCCCGAGCCCCCGCCGCCGGGCATGGTCCCCAGCTGCGCCGAGGGCGGCGTGCTGGGCGTGCTGTGCGCGGCCATCGGCTCGATCCAGGTCAACGAGGCGATCAAGGTCCTCACCGGCATCGGGGACCCGGCCATCGGCAAGCTCGTCATCTACGACGCCCTCGAGCTGGAGTGGCGCAAGCTCAAGGTCCGCAAGGACCCCAACTGCGCGCTGTGCGGCGAGAACCCGACCGTCACCGGCCTCATCGACTACGACGCCTTCTGCGGCGCGATCTCCGACGAGGCCGCCGACGCCGCCGCCGGGTCGACCATCTCGGTCACCCAGCTCGAGCACATGCTCAAGGAGCGCGAGGAGGGCGCCCGCGACTTCGTCCTCGTCGACGTGCGCGAGCCCAACGAGTTCGAGATCAACCGGATCCCCGGCTCGGTGCTGATCCCGAAGGGCGAGTTCCTCAACGGCTCGGCCCTGGAGAAGCTGCCCCCGGTCGACGCGGGCAAGCAGGTCGTCATGCACTGCAAGTCCGGCGTGCGGTCGGCGGAGACGCTCGCGATCGTCAAGGGCGCGGGGTACGCCGACGCGGTGCACGTCGGCGGCGGCGTGGTCGCCTGGGTCAACCAGATCGACCCCAGCCAGCCGGCGTACTGACCCTCCCGCGGCAACCCCGCAGCACCCGCTCCACCTGCTCCTCCCGGACGGCCCGAGGTAAAACCTCGGGCCGTCCGTGCGTCCGGGGCCGCCGACGACGTAACCCCGCGGCCTGCACTGCCGTTGTGCCTGGCGTCACACCGGTGGCCCGTGCCGCCGGTTCCGTCTCGGAAAGGCAGAGCTCGCATGCAGGCACGTCCCTCCACCCCCCGGTCCCACCGCACGTCCGACCGCACGTCGGCCCGCAGGTCCGCCGGCCGCGTCACCGGCGCGCTCGCCGTGCTGGCCAGCGCCGTCCTCGGCAGCGCGATGATCACCTCCGCCCCGGCCGCCGCCGCGCCCCAGTGGGCGCCCGCGGGCTCGGCGAAGATCCACCCGGGCGTGCAGATGTACACCGAGGGCGGTCAGTGCACCGGCAACTTCGTCTTCACCGACGCCTCGAGCAACGTCTACGTCGGGTACGCCGCTCACTGCGCCGGCACCGGCGCGGCCACCGACACCGACGGCTGCCTGGCCGACTCGCTCCCGCTTGGCACCCGCGTCTCGTTCACCGAGGGCGGCAGCCTGCTCTCCGAGGGCACGAAGGTCGGCGGCGGCACGCTGGTCTACTCGTCCTGGGCCACCATGGACGAGATCGGCACCGAGGACGCGAACACCTGCGCCTACAACGACTTCGCGCTGGTGAAGGTGGACGCCGCCGACGTCGGCAAGGTGAACCCGTCGATCCCGTTCTGGGGCGGCCCGACCGGCATCGACACCGACGGCACCACCGCGGGCGAGCAGGTCTACTCCTACGGCAACTCCAGCCTCCGCTTCGGCGTCGAGCTGCTCTCTCCGAAGACCGGCATCAGCCTCGGCGACGCCGCGGCCGACGGCGGGTGGAGCCACCCGCTCTACACCCTGACCCCCGGCGTCCCCGGTGACTCCGGCTCGGCGTTCGTCGACAAGCAGGGCGAGGCGGTCGGCACGTTGTCCACGCTCGGCCTGGCGCCGCTCCCGCTGTCGAACAACATCGGCGACCTCGCCAAGGAGCTCGCCTTCGCTCAGCAGCACTCGGGCATCGCTGGGCTGGAGCTGGTCGAGGGCACGGAGCCGTTCGACCCGATCCTCTGAGCACCTGATCCGACCCCGGGTGGGGGAGTGGCCACGGGCCCGACGCGCGGTGACCAACCGCTAGCGTCGGGCCCGTGCGGCATCCCGAGGAGTACGTCGAGGCGGTGCTCGCCTGCGTGGAGTCGGTGCCGCCCGGCCGGGTCACGACGTACGGCGCGATCGCCGACGCCGTCGGCCGCTTCGGCCCGCGCCGGGTCGGGAACGTGATGTCCCAGCACGGCGGCGCCGTCCCGTGGTGGCGGGTCGTCCGTGCCGACGGCTCTCCGCCCGCCTGCCACGTGGGCACCGCCACCCAGCACCACCGCGCCGAGGGCACCCCGCTGCGACCCTCGGGCAAGGTCGACCTGGTCGCCGCGTTCTTCCAGCCGCCCGCCGTCGACTGCTGAGTCGCGGCGTCGACGGTCGTGGGCGGGTGCTCGCGACCTCGGCCGGCCGGCAGCTCAGCGCAACCGGCCGACGTAGGCCTGGGCCCGGCGCAGCTCGCCGAGCCGGCGCTCCCAGGTGACGCCGACGACGGTGAGCGCGGTGCCGGCGGCGCCGATGAGGATCCACTGCGGGGTGGCGGCGGCGTACGGCGCGAGCTCGCGCAGCACCAGCAGGGCGCCGACGACCCAGCCCACGGAGACCGGCGCGCTCCAGCGCAGCGACGTGCCGCCGAGCACGAGCGCGAGGCACGCCGCCCCGAGCAGCGCGGCCCGCACCGAGACCGGGTCGAGCGCGAGCACCCAGAGCAGGGTCGGGACCGTCGCCAGGAGCAGGCCCGGGGTGAGGACCGGGCCGGTGGGGGCGTCCGGGTGGCGGCGCAGGTGCGCGAGGCCGACGAGCAGCAGGGCGGCCGCGGAGGGCAGCGTGTAGGCCTCCGGCGCGGTCACGCCGAGGTCGGCGAGGCGCACCCAGGTCGCGGCGGCCAGCAGCAGCCCGCCGAGCCAGCCGAGCGCGCGACGGTCGGGCACGAGCAGCGCGTGGGTGGTGACGAGCGCGCCGGCGACGGTGAGGTGCAGCGCCAGCGAGGTCGGCCCGGTGACGGCGAGGAGGGCGGCGACGGCGCCCGCGGCGCCGGCGACGACCTCGAGCTCCGGACGGGGTCGGAGCAGCGCGACCGCGGCGAGGACGAGCAGCACCGGCACACCCCGGTACGCGGTGTCGACGTCGAGCACGGCCAGGGCGCTCCACACGAAGGCCGCGGCCGCAGCCGGCAGCAGGGCGGCGGCCACGACGCGGTCCAGGACGAGCACGCAGCCGGCCACGAGGGCGGCGAGCGCGCCGGTGGTGAGCACCTCGCTGGGCAGCGCCACGACGACGGCCGCGAGCGGCAGCAGCCCGGCGACGAGGTGGGTGCGCACGGCGGCGAGACCGGCACCGGCCAGGAGCACCACGACGACGGCGAGCGGCACCGGCAGCAGCGCGAGGGTGGTGGTCGCGCCGAGGACGCCGGCGACCAGCCAGACGTGCAGCGGAAGCGGCCGCGCCGACCCGACGGCGTACGCCGCGGCGAGGGCGAGCGCGGCGACGAGCGCGAGCACGGGGGTGGCCGCGGTCGGGTCGGCCGGCAGGCGCACCGCGGCGCCGACGGTGGCGGGCGGCGCGAGGAGCAGCAGCCGCGCGCTCGCCTCGGTCGCGAGGACGACGAGCAGGACGCCGGCGCCGAGGGCGGACGCGGCCAGCGGGAGGCGCGCCGCGACGGAGGCGCCGACCCGGCTGACCGACCCGACGAGGGTCCACGCGACGAGGGCGGCCAGGACGGCGGAGCCGGCCGGCGTACCGCCCTCGTCCAGCGCCGGCAGCACGACCACGAGCGTCAGCAGGGTCGTGGTCCCGGCGAGCGCGGGACGCCAGAGCGTGGCCGCGGCTGCGAGCAGCGCGGCCGCGGTGACGAGGGGCAGGGCGTGGCGCTCGACCCAGAGGCCGGCGAGCGAGGGGTACGCCGCCGCCTCGACCAGCCCGCCGAGCGCGAGCCAGCCCCAGCACAGCGCCGCGGCGGAGCCGGCCGTCCACGGCAGCAGCCGGGCGCCGGCAAGGACGCCCAGCCCGGCCACGGCGGCGAGGACGACGGTCGCCGCAGCGGGCACGAGGTGCGGGTGGCCGGTGGCGTCGACGGCGGCGAGCGCGGCCACCCCGAGCGCGATCGGCGCGACGACCTGCGGGGCGCCCAGGCCGGTGGGGAGCCAGGCGAGCGACGCTGCGGCGAGGACGATGCCGGCGACGCAGACCAGTCCGGAGCCGGAGGCGTCCCCGAGCCAGCCGGCGGAGGCGGCGCCGACCACGTCGAGCACGAGCAGGCCGAGCGACACCGTCGACAACGACTCGCCGGCGACCCGCAGGCCCCGGCGGGCGAGGACCACGCCGAGCGCTCCGGTCGCTCCGGTCAGCCCGACGAGCACCGCGGTGCGGCCCCCGACGCCGAGCGCCGACCAGGCGACCGCCAGGAACGCGACCGCGGCCACCAGCAGGCACAGCGCGCCGAGCCCGAGCAGCAGCGCCGGGACCGACGGCGTGGGCAGCCCGCGGCGGGTGCGGGGGGCCGACGGCGCGGCGGTCG
>NZ_JAANMS010000003.1 GCF_011250565.1 Nocardioides sp. IC4_145 | reverse complement strand
CCGGGCGGACCGTCCGCACCGGTGTCGACCGGCCGGTGGTCGAAGCGGACCACCTCGCGGTCGCGCACGGCCGAGGTCAGCACCGCGATCACCGCTGGGTCCGCTGCCTCCCCCGAGGGGCGACCGACTGCGGAGACCTGCACGGCGTCGACCCGGTGCCGCAGCCGGGCGGGCATGACCTGCCGGACGGTCGCGAGCGCCCGGGCCGCGTCGTCGGCGACGGCCGCGCCGGACGCCGCGGCGGTCTGCAGCGCGACCGCGAGCGCGACCGCCTGCCCGTCGTCGAGCAGCAGCGGCGGCAGGTCGGGACCGGCGCCGAGCCGGTAGCCGCCGTCGGGTCCCCGCGTCGTCTCGATCGGGTAGCCGAGGTCGCGCAACCGCTCGACGTCACGGCGTACCGTCCGCTCGCTCACCTCCAGCCGCCGCGCCAGCGCCGGGCCCGGCCAGTCCCGGCGCGCCTGGAGGAGCGACAGGAGCGAGAGCAGCCGGCCGGTGGTGGACACGAGGACAGCCTGCCGCACGGAGCGGACAGGACCTGACCTGATCGGCCGGTTGAGTGCGTCGTGGCCGGTCGACCGACCCGCCAGCACTCTCGAAGGAGCACCCATGTCGTTCAGCACCACCACGCACGTCAACCTCCGCGGCGACGCCAGCGCCGCCCTCGAGCTCTACCGCTCGGTGTTCGGCGGCGAGCTGACCGTCGTGACCTACCGCGACGCCCACGCCGTCCAGGACGAGGCGGAGGCCGACCAGGTCATGTGGGGCCAGGTGGTCTCGGACGCCGGTTTCCGCGTGATGGCGTACGACGTCCCGTCCGCGCTGCCGTGGGAGCAGGGCCAGGGGTCCTACTTCGTGTCCGTCCGCGGCGACGACGCCGACGAGGTCACGGGTTGCTGGGAGCGGCTCGCCGAGCACGGGACCGTCGTGGTGCCGCTCGCGCCGGCGGCCTGGGCGCCGCTCTACGGCATGCTCCGCGACCGGTTCGGCGTCACCTGGGTGCTCGACATCGCGGCGACCCACCAGCCCGCCTGAGGCGGCCCCGGCCGGTCTCCTACGCTCCGGCCCATGGATGCGGTGGTCTACCGGACGTACGGCGAGCGGCCGACCGTCGAGGACGTGACGGAGCCGGCCTGCCCGGCCGACGGGGTCGTGGTGCAGGTGGCTGCGACCGGCGTGTGCCGGTCGGACTGGCACGCCTGGCAGGGTCACGACCCCGTGCCGCTGCCGATGGTGCCTGGCCACGAGCTCGCCGGCACGGTCGCGGAGGTCGGGGCGGAGGTCCGCGGGTGGACGGCCGGTGACCGGGTGACGGTGCCGTTCGTCGTCGCGTGCGGGCGCTGCGCGTGGTGCGCGGCCGGAGAGCACCAGGTGTGCCCGGACCAGCAGCAGCCGGGGTTCACCTACGCCGGGTCGTGGGCCGAGCGGGTCGCCGTGCCGGCCGCGGACACCAACCTGGTCCGGGTGCCCGACGAGCTGGACCTCGCCGCGGCCGCGGCGCTCGGGTGCCGGTTCGCGACGTCGTACCGCGCCCTGCGGGCCCACGGCGACCTGCGCGCCGGCCAGCACCTCGCCGTGCACGGCTGCGGCGGCGTCGGCCTCTCCGCGGTGATGATCGGCGTCGCGCTCGGGGCCTCGGTCGTGGCGACCGACCTCGACCCCGCGGCCCGGGAGGCCGCCTGGGCGCTTGGGGCCGAGGTGGTCGACCCGGCTGCGGTCCCGGTCGCCGACGCGGTCCGAGACCTCACCGGGGGCGGGGCGCACGTCTCGATCGACGCCGTCGGGTCGCCGACGACCGCGGCGGCCTCGGTCCGCTCGCTGCGCCGCCGCGGCCGGCACGTGCAGGTCGGCCTGCTGCTCGGCGAGCACGCCGCGCCGCCGCTGCCGATGGACGTCGTGGTCGCCCAGGAGCTCGCGGTGCTGGGCTCGCACGGGATGTCGGCGGCGGAGTACCCCGCCATGCTCGACCTCGTCGCCGCCGGCACCCTCGACCCCGCCGCGCTCGTGACCCGCCGGATCGGCCTGGCCGAGGCGCCCGACGCGCTCGCGGCGCTGGGCACGCCGGGCGCCGGCGGGCCGGGCATCACGGTCGTCGTCCCCGGGCGGTCCTAGAGTCCCGCCCATGGCCCCGGACCCCGCCCCCGACTCGATGATCTCCGCGCGCGGCCTGCGCAAGTCCTTCGGCGACTTCGAGGCGGTGCGCGGGATCGACGTCGACGTGCGCCGTGGCGAGGCGTTCGGCTTCCTCGGCCCGAACGGGGCGGGCAAGTCCTCCACGATGCGGATGGTCGCGGCCGTGTCGCCGGTCAGCGGCGGCGAGCTGCGGATCCTCGGCATGGACCCGGCCGTCGACGGGCCGGCGATCCGCAGCAGGCTCGGGGTGTGCCCGCAGGAGGACACCCTCGACACCGAGCTGAACGTCCGCGACAACCTCTACATCTACGGCCGCTACTTCGGGATGCCGAAGAAGGAGGTCCGCGAGCGCGTCGACGAGCTGCTGGAGTTCGTGCAGCTGACCGACAAGGCCGACGCCAAGGTCGAGGACCTCTCCGGCGGGATGAAGCGCCGGCTCACCATCGCCCGCTCGCTGGTCAACCGCCCCGACCTGCTGCTGCTCGACGAGCCGACGACCGGGCTGGACCCGCAGGCCCGGCACGTGCTCTGGGACCGGTTGTTCCGGCTCAAGCAGGCCGGCGTCACCCTCGTCATCACCACGCACTACATGGACGAGGCCGAGCAGCTCTGCGACCGGCTCGTCGTCATGGACAAGGGGCTGATCGCGGCCGAGGGGTCGCCGCTGGACCTGATCCGCGAGCACTCCACCCGGGAGGTGGCCGAGCTGCGCTTCGGCGTCGCGGCCGAGGGCGGCTCGCACGAGGCGGTCGCGGAGAAGGTCGCGGACCTCGGCGACCGGGTCGAGGTGCTGCCCGACCGGTTGCTCGTCTACAGCGCCGACGGCGAGGAGGTCGTGGCGAAGACCCTCGAGCGCGGGCTGCGGCCGGTGGCGACGCTGGTGCGACGCTCCACGCTGGAGGACGTGTTCCTGCGGCTCACCGGCCGGACGCTGGTGGACTGAGGTGACCGTGACGACCCGGACCGACCCCGACGCCCGCGGCGACCTGCCGCTGTGGACCGGCATCGCGCGGCAGACCGACTACTGGTGGACGGTCTACAAGCGCACCTGGCGCTCGTCGGTGGTCAGCTCGTTCCTCGCCCCCCTGTTCTACGTCGTCGCGATGGGCGTCATCCTCGGCGGGTTCATCGAGGGCGACCCCGACCAGCTCGAGGGCGCGTCGTCGTACCTCGCGTTCGTCGTCCCCGGCCTCATCGCCGCCCACGCCATGCAGACCGCCGTGGGGGAGACGACGTACCCCGTCATGGGGCTGATCAAGTGGCAGAAGGTCTACGACTCGATGCTCGCCACCCCGCTCCAGGTGAGCCACCTGGTCGGGGCGACGCTCGGCTTCGTGCTGTTCCGGCTGGTCACGACGTGCGCGGTCTTCACCGCGGTGCTGGCGCCGTTCGGCGTCTACGCGTCGTGGTGGGGGCCGTTCCTCGCCTTCCTCGCGCAGGTGCTGACCGGCATGGCCTTCGCCGGGCTCGTCTACGGCTTCACGGCGCGGCTGCAGTCGGAGTCGGCGTTCGGGCTCCTCTTCCGGCTCGGCGTCTTCCCGCTGTTCCTCTTCTCCGGCGCGTTCTTCCCCGTCGACAACCTCGGCGCCGTCGGGTCGTGGGTCGCCCGGCTCACGCCGCTGTGGCACGGCGTCAACCTCTCGCGCATGTTCGCCCTCGACAACGTCACCTGGTGGCTCGCCGGCGTGAACGTCGCGGTGCTGCTCGTGCTGTGCGTCGTCGGGTGGTCCTGGTCGGTCACCGGGCTGCGGAAGCGGCTGGTCTCGTGAGCGACGTCTTCACCCCGCGCGAGCCGCTGCCGCCGCCGACCGCCTGGCAGGCGCTGCGGCTGCTCGTGCTGCGCAACTACATCGTCTACCGCGAGCACTGGAAGCTCTTCCTCACCGGCTTCCTCGAGCCGGTCTTCTACCTGTTCTCGATCGGCATCGGCGTCGGGCAGCTCATCGACTCCTTCACCTTCAACGGTCAGGAGGTGCCGTACGCCGCGTTCGTCGCGCCCGCGATGCTCGCCGCGTCCGCGTTCAACGGCGCGCTGCTGGACAGCACCTACAACGTGTTCTTCAAGCTGAAGTACGACAGGCTCTACGACCAGGTCCTTGCGACCCCGCTGACCACCTCCGACATCGCCCGCTCGGAGATCGTCTGGGGCCAGCTGCGCGGCGGCAGCTACTCGGCCGCGTTCCTGATCGTCATGCTCGCGATGGGGCTCATCGACTCCTGGTGGGCGCTGCTCGCGCTGCCGGCCGCGCTGCTCATCGGCTTCGCGTTCAGTGCGGTGTGCATGGCGCTGACGACCTTCATGAAGAGCTGGCAGGACTTCGACAAGATCACCCTCGTCCAGGTTCCGCTGTTCCTCTTCTCCGCCACGTTCTTCCCGATCACCGCGTTCGACGGCTGGCTGCGCTGGGTGGTCGAGTGCACCCCGCTCTACCGCGGGGTCGTGCTGTGCCGCGAGCTCACCACCGGCGCGTTGTCGTGGTCCTCGGCCGTCTCGGTGGTCTACCTCGTCGTCATGGGGCTCGTCGGGCTGTACGTCGTCCGCCGCCGGCTGGACTCGCTGCTGCTCACCTGAGTCCGCCGGGTCGCTCGACGCGTGGCCCCGGGCCCACCGGTCAGAGCCGGCGCTGCCAGAGCTCGGTGTCGATCCAGCGGTCGTGCTTGAAGCCGACCTCGCGCAGCACGCCGACCGGCTCGAAGCCGCTGCGGCGGTGCAGGGCCCGGCTGGCGGGGTTCGGCAGCGCGACGACGGCGAGGACGGTGCGGATGCCATCGGCGCGGAGCAGGTCGAGCAGGTGCGCGTAGAGGGTCGTGCCGACGCCGCGCCCCTGGGCGGCCGGGTCGAGGTGGACCGACACCTCGCGGGTGCGGGCGTAGGCGGGCCGTGGGCGGTACGGCGACGACGCGGCGTAACCGAGCACGGCCTCGCCCTCCTCCGCCACCAGCAGGTGGTCGCCGGGTCCGAGGGCGGCCAGCCGCTGCTCCCAGTACGTCGTGCCCTGCGGCTCGAGGTCGAAGGTCGCGACCCCGCTCAGCACCTGGTGGTCGTAGACCGCGGCGACCGCCGGCAGGTCTGCGGCGACGGCGGGACGGACCGAGACGGGCGCGGGCATGGCGGCATCCTGACGGACGACGGCAGGAAGTCGGCGGCGGGCCGCGCCGCACCACGGGAGGATGCGGGCATGACCACACCCAGCCGCGCGCCCGAGGCACCCGAGCCACCCGAGGCACCCGAGCCGGACACCAAGGACTGGACGTGGGTGCTGGCGCGACCCTGCCCCGACTGCGGGTACGACGCCGCGTCGGTCGACCGCGGGCGGCTCGGAGCCCTGGTCCGCGAGGACGCCGCCGGGTGGGGGCAGGTGCTGGCCGGGCCGGGGGCCACCGAGCGGCCCGACCCCGCGACCTGGTCGCCGACGGAGTACGCCTGCCACGTCCGTGACGTGCACCGCGTCTTCGCCGAGCGCGTCGCGTCCATGCTGGCCGAGGAGTCGCCGATCTTCGACAACTGGGACCAGGACGCCACCGCCGCCGCGGACCGCTACGACCTCCAGCGCCCCGAGGCGGTCCTGCCGCAGCTGCTCGAGGCCGCCGAGCAGGTCGCGGCGGCGTACGACGCCGTCCCCGACGACGCCTGGGAGCGGCGGGGGCTGCGCAGCAACGGCAGCGCGTTCACGGTCGACACCCTCGCGCGCTACCACCTGCACGACCTGGTCCACCACCAGTGGGACGTCCGGTTGGGCCGCCGGTGAGAATGGGTGCATGCGACACACCGAGTTCTGGGCGCGGCTCGAGCGTGCGGTGGGCCGCGGCTACTACGAGGTGTGGGCCGACCAGTTCGTGATGTCCGAGCTCGGTGGCCGGACCGCCCGTGAGGCGCTCGACGCGGGCGTCCCGCCCAAGCAGGTCTGGTCCGCGGTCTGGTCCGCGCTGGAGCTGCCCGCCACCGAGAAGTGATCCCGCGCGCGTCCCTCCGGCCCGGACCGGGCACCGTGGCGCCATGACCCGCGCAGACGTCGCCGTGATCGGCGGCACCGGCTTCTACTCCTTCCTCGACGACCCCGAGGAGGTGGCCGTCGAGACGCCGTACGGCGCGCCGTCCTCGCCGCTGGCGGTCGGGACCGTCGCGGGGCGGCGGGTGGCGTTCCTGCCGCGGCACGGGGCGGACCACGCCCACCCGCCGCACGGCATCAACTACCGCGCCAACGCCTGGGCGTTGCGCTCGCTCGGCGTGCGCCAGGTGCTCGCCCCCTGCGCGGTCGGCGGCCTGCGCGACACCGTCGCGCCCGGCGACGTCGTGGTGCCTGACCAGCTCGTCGACCGGACCCACCGGCGGGTCGGGAGCTTCGTGGAGTCCGGTGCGGTGCACCTGCCGTTCGCCGACCCCTACTGCGGGCGGCTCCGGGAGACGGTGGTGAGCGCGGGCGACGGGATCGCCGACGGCGGCACGATGGTGGTCGTCGAGGGGCCGCGGTTCTCCACCCGCGCCGAGTCGCAGCACTACGCCGCGCAGGGCTGGGACCTCATCAACATGACCGGCGCGCCCGAGGCGGCGCTCGCCCGCGAGATGCGGCAGTGCTACGCCGCGATCGCGCTGGTCACCGACATGGACGCCGGCGTCGAGCACGGGTCGGGCGTCGGCCAGGAGGAGGTCTTCGCGCGGTTCCGCGAGAACCTCGAGCGCCTCAAGGGCCTGCTTACCGACGTCGTCGCGGCGCTGCCCGGCCCCGACGGCTGCTCGTGCAGCAGCTGGGCCGACGGCATCGAGCTGACCTACGAGGTGCCCTGATGCGGGTGCTGCTCACCGGCTCGGCCGGGTTCATCGGCGCGGCGATCGGCCGGCAGCTCGAGGAGCGCGGCGACGAGGTCGTGCGCGTCGACGTCATGCTCGACAACGCCCATGGAGCAGCCGAGCCGCCGGCCGGCACCCACGCCCTCGACGTGCGGGACGCGGGGGACTGGCCCGACCTGCTCGACGGGATCGACGTCGTCTGCCACCAGGCCGCGCTGGTCGGGGCCGGCGTCACGGTCGCCGACCTGCCGCACTACGCCGCCCACAACGACCTCGGCACCGCCGCCCTGCTCGCCGCCATGCACGAGGCGGGCGTCGACCGGCTCGTGCTCGCCTCCTCGATGGTCGTCTACGGCGAGGGCCGCTACGCCTGCCCCGAGCACGGCGACCAGGTGCCGCCGCCGCGCCGCCGGGAGGCGCTCGACGCCGGCGACTTCGAGAACCACTGCGCCACCTGCGGCCGCCCGCTCTCCTGGGAGACCGTCGACGAGTCCGCGCGCCTGGACCCGCGCAGCACGTACGCCGCCAGCAAGCTGGCCCAGGAGCACTACTCCGCCGCGTGGGTCCGCCAGGCCGACGCGGCCGCCGTGGCCCTGCGCTACCACAACGTCTACGGGCCCGGCATGCCGCGGGACACGCCGTACTCCGGCGTCGCCGCGATGTTCCGCTCCTCCCTCGAGCGCGGCGAGGCGCCGCAGGTCTTCGAGGACGGTGGCCAGGTCCGCGACTTCGTCCACGTCGACGACGTCGCCCGCGCCAACCTCGCGGCGATCGACGCCGTGGCCGGCGCGGCCGGCGGCGACTTCGCGGCCTACAACGTCTGCTCCGGCGAGCCGGTCACCATCCTCGACGTCGCCCGGCTGGTCGCGGAGGGGACCGGGCGGGGGATCGAGCCCGAGGTCACCGGCGGCTACCGCCTCGGCGACGTGCGGCACGTCGTCGCCTCGCCCGAGCGGGCCCGCGCCGAGCTGGGCTTCAGCGCCCAGGTCCGTCCCCAGGACGGCCTGCCCGCGTTCGCGACCGCCCCGCTGCGGGCATGAGGGGGCGGGTGCAGGGGTCCCCGGTTCACCGGTGACCCCTGCGCATACCACGGCGGATCTGCCGTGGTAGGCGCATGACTCCCGTGGCAAGTCGGCCTCACCAGCTCGTGTAGAGCAGGTGCTGCACGACCAGCGCGAAGACCAGCTGCAGCCCGAGCCCCCAGCGCCGCCACCGCTGGGGCAGCAGCGCGGTCGTGAGCATGAGCCACGGCACGAACGGCAGCCAGATCCGCTCGACCTCGGCCTTGCTCATCCGCGACAGGTCGGCCGCGGCGACCGCCAGGAGGGCCCCACCCGCGAGCAGCACGACCACCCGCTCGCGGCGGAATGCGTCGCGGCCCAGCAGCGCGAGCCCGGAGCCCAGCAGGGGGCCGGTGCAGACGAGCAGGGCGGCGAGGTTGCCCCACATCCAGTACGCCGCCGGGCGGTCGGCCGCGATGCCCTCCCAGTAGCGGTCGTGGAGCACCGGGTAGGCCTCCCACCAGGCGAACCCGGCCGCCGCGAACCCCAGCACCACCACCAGCGCCGCGCCCGCCGCCACCGGCAGCGGCTGCCACGCCCGGCCGAGCACCAGCACCGCGACCGCGAGAAACCCCAGCAGCCCCAGCCCGTACGACATCAGCACGCAGCAGCCGAGCAGCAGGCCGGCCAGCACCGACCAGGCGACCCCGGTGCTGGCCGAGCCCCGCCAGCGGGTCGCGCCCAACGCCAGGCACAGCAGCCCGGCCGCCGCGAACGCGCCGAAGAGCGCGTCGGCCGAGACCGCCATGAAGATCGCGGCCGGGGCCAGCACGAGGAACGGCGCCGCCCGCCGGGCAGCCGCCTCCGCGCCGAGCACGCGGACGGTGGCGAGCACCAGGGGAGCGGTGGTCGCGGCGAGCACCACGACGACCAGGGCCGCGGCCAGGTCGCCGCCGAGCCCGACCCGCACCAGCCCGACGAAGAACAGCAGCGCCAGCGGCGGGTGGCCGGCGACGTGGGTGGGCCAGTTGTCCGGCGCCGCGGAGTAGGGGATCCGATCGACGTAGGTGCGCAGCAGCTCGCCGACGTCGTCGACCTCGCGGGCGGTCGGGAGGTACTCCACGTCGCTGCCCAGCACCCGGGTCAGCCCCGACTCGCCGTCCACCAGCGCGAGCGCGAGCATCCACGCCAGCCCCGCGGCGTACGCCGTGACGAGCAGGCGGCGCCACGGCAGCCGCTCGGCCAGCCCGGCGGCGTACCGCCACCCCAGCAGCGCCAGCACGACCGCGGGCAGCGTGCCGGGGCCGGCCCACTTCGGCTCCCACAGGCCGTGCAGCGGCGGGATCGCGAGGTCGGACATCGAGCGCGGTGCGCGCGGCCAGACCTCCCAGTCGGCCCATCGGGGTACTGCAAAGGCGACGGCGACCAGGACGGCCGCGACGAGCAGGCCGAGGCCGGCGCGGCGGGTCGCGGTCATGACCCGACCTTACGGAGTGCGTGTGACAGACGGTGCGACAGAGGGCGGCCCGCCCACGGCCGGCGGCAGCCCGGTGTGCGACCTCGTGCTGCCCTGCCGCGACGAGGCACCGGCCCTGGAAGCGTTGCTGCCGCGGGTCCCCTCGGAGTTCGCCGTGGTCGTGGTGGACAACGGCTCCACCGACGGCACCGCCGACGTCGCCCGCCGGCTGGGGGCGCGGGTCGTGACCGAGCCGGTGCCGGGGTACGGGGCCGCCGTGCACTCCGGTCTGCTCGCCGCCACCCACGACCACGTGGCGTTCATGGACGGCGACGGGTCCTTCGACCCCGAGGAGCTGCTGCCGCTGCTCGAGGACGTGCGGTCGGGGCGGTACGACATGGCGGTCGGCCGCCGCCGTCCCGTGCGCCGCGGTGTGTGGCCGTGGCACGCCCGGGCCGGCAACGCGCTGATCCTGGCGTGGCTGCGCCGCCGCATCCACACCGACGTCCACGACATCGCACCCATCCGGGTCTCGCGCCGCGACGAACTCCTCGCGTTGGACATCCAGGACCGTCGCTTCGGCTACCCCGTCGAACTGCTGCAGAAGGTGGCGCTCGCGGGCTGGCGCGTGTCCGAGCGTGACGTCTCCTACCATCCCCGCGCCGAGGGCACGCGCTCGAAGGTGTCCGGCTCGGTGCGGGGCACCGTGCGTGCCGCACGGGACTTCTGGAAGGTGCTGGACAGATGACCCGCGTCCTCGTCGTCGCCAAGGCGCCCGTGCCCGGGCTGGTCAAGACGCGCCTGGCCCGCGACATCGGCCCCGAGCGGGCCGCTGAGGTCGCGGCCGCGTCGTTGCTCGACACGCTCGCGGCCTGCGCCGACGCTGTCGGCCCGCAGCAGTGCCACCTCTCGCTCGCCGGCGACCTCGACGACGCCGTGCACGGCGAGCGGATCCGGCGCCGGCTGGCGGACTGGTGGGTCACCCCGCAGGTCGGCGACGGCTTCGCCGAGCGGCTGGCGCACGCGCACGCCGAGGGCCCCGGACCGGTCGTCCAGGTCGGCATGGACACCCCGCAGGTCACGCCCGCCCTGCTGCTGGACGTCGCCGCCGGGCTGACCGAGCACCCCGGCGTCCTGGGTCCGGCCGAGGACGGCGGCTGGTGGGTGCTGGCGCTGCGCGACCCCGCGGCCGCCCGGGTGCTGGCCGAGGTCGAGATGTCCACGCCGACGACGTACGACGACACGCGCGCGGCGCTGTCGGCCGCCGGCGTGCCGCTGGGGAGCGCGCCGGTGCTGCGCGACGTCGACACGCTCGCCGACGCCGAGGCGGTGGCCGCCGCGGCGCCGGAGACGCACTTCAGCCACACCTGGCGGGCGGTGACCGCATGACCCTCTCCGACAAGCCCCTCACCACGGAGTCGTTCTCGACCGTGTTCTCCTCCGCCCTGCGCGGCCAGCCCTGCGCGGTGGTCGGGCTGGGCGACGAGCCCGAGCCGCTGCCGGTCGCGTCGTGGACCGCCGAGGCCGACGCGGACGACCTCGCGATCCTGGCCCACTGCGACGGCCCGACCCTCGACATCGGCTGCGGGCCGGGCCGGATGGCGGCGGCGCTCGCGGACCTCGGACACCTCGTGCTGGGCATCGACGTGGTGCACGAGGCGGTCGGGCAGACCCGCGAGCGCGGCGTCGACGCGCTGCGGCGCGACGTGCTCGCCGACCGCCTGCCGGGCGAGGGCATGTGGCGGACGGCGCTCCTCGCGGACGGCAACATCGGCATCGGCGGCGACCCCGAGGCGCTGCTCGCCCGCGCCGGGCGGCTGCTCGGTCCGGGCGGCCGCGTCGTGGTGGAGCTGGCTCCGCCCGGGGTCCGGCGGAGCTCGGCCTGGGCCCGTCTGCAGTGCGACGACACGCTCAGCCGGCCCTTCCGCTGGGCGGTGCTGGGCATCGACGACATCGAGCCCGTCGCCGCGGCCGTCGGGCTGGTCGTGCAGGACCTGGCCGAGCACGGCGGCCGCTGGGTGGCCGTGCTGACGTCCCAGGAGTCCTCGTCGCCGTGACGGCGTCATGAGGGCGCCCGCGCCGGAGGCCTTCACCTCGCGGCTGCACGGCCCGGCGCTCGCCGCCCGGGTCGGCCCGGCCCTCGGCGTCTGCTTCGGCATCTGCTTCCTCACCGGCCTGCTCAGCCACTACGCCCAGCAGCCCTCCCAGCCGGTGCCGTTCCCGCCCGGCCCCGCATGGGGCTACCGGCTCACCCAGGGCCTCCACGTCGTCACCGGGACGGTCGCGGTGCCGCTGCTCCTGGTGAAGCTGTGGACGGTCTACCCCCGGCTCTTCGACCGGCCGGCGCGGCTCGACGTCCGGCACCTCGTCGTCACCGCGCTCGAGCGGCTGTCGGTGCTCGTGCTCGTCGCCTCGGCGGTCTTCATGCTGGCGACCGGGCTGGCGAACTCCGCCCAGTGGTACCCCTGGTCCTTCTCCTTCCGCACCACGCACTACGCCGTCGCCTGGGTCGCGATCGGCTCGCTCGTGCTGCACGTCGGCATCAAGCTCGCCATCGTCCGCGACGAGCTGCGCCGGCCGCTCGAGCACGAGGCCGAGCCTTCCATCCTGTCCCGGCGTGGTCTGCTCCGCTCGACCTGGCTGGCCGCCGGCGTCGCGGCGCTCGCGACCGCCGGGCAGGCCGTCCCGTGGCTGCGGGAGGTCTCGGTGCTCGGCGTCCGCTCGGGCGACGGACCCCAGGGCCTGCCGGTCAACACCTCCGCCGCGGCCGCCGGCGTCACGGCCTCCGCGACCGCGTCCGGGTGGGCGCTCACCGTCACCCACGGCGACCGGTCGGTGCGGCTGAGCCGCGAGGACCTGCTGGCGCTCGAGCAGCGCACCGAGGACCTGCCCATCGCGTGCGTCGAGGGGTGGAGCGCCTCGGGCACCTGGACCGGCGTGCGGGTGCGCGACCTGCTCGACCGGGTCGGCGCGCCGCGGGGGAGCGACGTGGTCGTCCGGTCGCTCCAGGAGTCGGGCCCGTTCCGCACCACGGTCCTCCAGGCCGGCTTCGCCGACGACGACCGCACGCTGGTCGCCCTGGCGCTCGGCGGCGAGCCGCTGGCGCTCGACCACGGCTACCCCGCCCGGCTGATCGCCCCGAACCGCCCGGGGGTCCTGCAGACCAAGTGGCTGGACCGGCTGGAGGTCTCGACGTGACCGCGCGGGTCGCGCTCGGCGCGCTGGGCGTCGCGCTGGCGGCGTACGGCGGGTGGTTGGTGGTGACCCGGGAGTCCGACCTGCTCGACGTCGCCACCTGGCTGGTCGCGGGGGCGGTCCTGCACGACGCTGTGCTCGTGCCGGTGGTGCTGGTGCTCGGCGTGGTCGCGAGCCGGTGGCTGCCCTGGGCCGCGCGGGGGCCTGCCGCCGTCGGGCTGGTGGTGCTCGGCTCGGTGACCCTGCTCGCGGTGCCGGTGCTGGGGCGGTTCGGCGCACGGGCGGACAACCCGACGCTGCTCGACCGCGACTACACCGCCGGGTGGCTCGTGCTGGCAGGGCTGGTGCTGGTGGGGGTGGTCGCTGCGACGCTGGTGCGCAGCCGGGGACAGGCGCGGCGTGTCGGGCGTGGTTCGAACACGCGTTCGGGCTAGGTTGTGTGCACAGGCACGACGCGGAGCGAGGTCGTCCACAGCTCGCGACACGCTGACCAGGCGTTGTCGGTGGCTCGCTCTAGCGTCGGAGACGTGCCTGCAACCCGACGAGAGACGAGGAAGACCCCCATGGCTGGTGGAGACAACCGCGACAAGGCGCTGGACACCGCGCTCGCCAACATCGAGCGGCAGTTCGGCAAGGGCTCGGTGATGCGGCTCGGCGACGAGACGCGCGCCCCGCTCGAGGTGATCCCGACCGGGGCCATCGCCCTGGACGTCGCCCTCGGCCTCGGCGGCCTGCCGCGCGGCCGCGTGGTGGAGATCTACGGCCCGGAGTCCTCGGGCAAGACGACGGTCGCCCTGCACGCGGTGGCCAACGCCCAGCGCGCCGGCGGCATCGTGGCGTTCATCGACGCCGAGCACGCGCTCGACCCGGAGTACGCCAAGAACCTCGGCGTCGACACCGACGCGCTCCTCGTCTCCCAGCCCGACTCCGGTGAGCAGGCGCTGGAGATCGCCGACATGCTGATCCGCTCGGGCGCGCTCGACCTGATCGTCATCGACTCGGTGGCCGCGCTCGTGCCGCGGGCCGAGATCGAGGGCGAGATGGGCGACAGCCACGTCGGCCTGCAGGCCCGCCTGATGAGCCAGGCGCTCCGGAAGATGACCGGTGCGCTCAACAACTCCAAGACCACCGCGATCTTCATCAACCAGCTGCGCGAGAAGATCGGCGTGATGTTCGGCTCGCCGGAGACCACGACCGGTGGTCGCGCGCTGAAGTTCTACTCCTCGGTCCGCCTCGACGTGCGCCGCATCGAGACCCTCAAGGACGGCACCGACATGGTCGGCAACCGGACCCGGGTCAAGGTCGTGAAGAACAAGGTCGCCCCGCCGTTCAAGCAGGCCGAGTTCGACATCATGTACGGCAAGGGCATCAGCCGCGAGGGTGGCCTCATCGACGTCGGCGTCGAGGCGGGCCTGGTCCGCAAGGCCGGCGCTTGGTACACCTACGAGGGCGACCAGCTCGGCCAGGGCAAGGAGAACGCGCGGAACTTCCTGCGCGACAACCCCGACCTCGCCAACGAGCTGGAGAAGAAGATCCTCGAGAAGCTCGGTGTCGGCCCGACCGTCGACGCCGAGGCCGACCTCCCGGCCGCGCCGGTGGGCGTCGAGGACTTCTGAGCGGGACGCTGAGGAGGGCTGGTGCCCGACTTCCGCGACGACCGGCCACCCCCGTCGTGGCTCGGTGACGTCTCCGACGGGGTGGACGCGTGGACCCAGCGCGCGTCCGCCCCGGAGCCCCGGCCGGCCGACCCCCGGCCGGCCGACCCCCGGCCGGCCGACCCCCGGCCGGACGATCCCTGGCTGGCCCATCCCAGGCTGGTCGAGGAGGGCGCGCAGCGCCCGTCTCGAAACCCGCCGGGCAAGCAGGCCAAGCGCTCCACCGGCACCCGTCGCGGCCGCGGCCGCCGCGACCCGGACGGCCCGCCGCCCGAGGACCCCGTCGCCGCCGGCCCACCGGCCGACCCGGAGGCGGTGGCCCGCAAGATCCTGCTCGACCAGCTGACCGGCCAGGCCCGCTCCCGCCAGCAGCTGGCCGACAAGCTAGAGGCCAAGGACGTGCCGACCGACCTCGCGAACCGGTTGCTCGACCGGTTCGAGGAGGTCGGGCTGATCGACGACGAGGCCTTCGCCCGGTCCTGGATCGCGAGCCGCGGCTCCGCGGGTTCCGGCGGTGGCAAGCTGCTCGCCAAGCGCGCCCTGGCGCAGGAGCTGCGTCGCAAGGGCGTCGCCGACGAGGTCGCTCGCGAGGCGCTCGACGAGATCGACCCGGCCGACGAGGAGGCCGCGGCCCGCGCGCTGGTCCGCCGCAAGCTCCGCTCGCTGGCCCGCGTCGACGACGTCACCGCGACGCGACGGCTGGTCGGCATGCTCGCCCGCAAGGGGTACGGCGGCGGGCTGGCGTACGCCGTCGTCCGCGACGAGCTCGCGCAGGCCGGGCGCGACGAGCCGGACGAGCTGCCCGACCTCGACTGAGACCCGTCCGAGATGGCCACGGAACGGCGACGGGCCGGACGGACCGGCTCGAGGCCGGCCGTCCGACCCGTGGAGTCGTGCGGCTCGCGTGCATCAGCACGCGAGGAGTGTCAGTACGTGTAGGTCCTGCCGCGCACCGTGGAGGCGGCGAAGCCCTTGCTGCCCTTGAAGGTGATCTTCCACTTGAACTCGGCGCCCCGGCGACCCGGCGCCGGCAGGACGACGCGGAAGCGGCCCTTGTTGTTCGAGGCGGCGGTGCGGAACTTCTTCCACTTCTTGCCGACCTGCTTCTTGACGATGATCTTGATCTTCGCCTTGGGGCTGATCTTGCCCTCGAAGCCGGTCTTGCGGCCGCTGATGCCGTTGATGTCGACGTCGCGCTGGGCCTTCACCGAGCTCTGCGCCGACGCCGGGGCGTACTCGGCGTTGCCGGCGTAGAGGACCCGGTAGGAACCCGAGCCGAGGACCTTGACGGTCTTGTAGAGGTAGGCGGAGGTCGAGGTCGCGATGGTCTTCCAGGACTTGGTGCCCTTCAGCTTGCGCTGGACGGTCAGCCCGCCGTCGTAGACCTGCTGGCCGGCGGCGTCGGCGACGTTGATGGACAGCGAGATGCTGTCGCTCTTGTAGACCGCGGGACCCTTCCCGGAGTACTTGTTCACGTGGAGCCAGGAGCGGCCCTCGGAACCGCTCACGATCTGGGTGCTGGTCGCGGCCGCCGCGGGAGCGGAGGTGGCGACGACGGCGGCGGTCGGAGCGATGAGGCCGGTCGTGACGACGGCGGCGAGGAGGCGACGTACGCGCAAGGCGGTGTCCTGTTCTGTTCTTCGTGTCGTGTGTGGGGGCAGCGTCCCGAGCCGCCTGCCACTCCTACCTCCCGCCCGCGCTCCCCAAACCCCACCGGGCCACCTGGTCCCACGACTCCCGGTGTCGTCTAGGCTGCGCCGGTGCTGCCCGTGGTCCCCGTGACGCGTTACGTCACGCCGTTGCGCGAGGGCGGCAGCCTGCCGGGCATCGTGGAGGCCGAGGACCTCGGCACCTACGTCATCAAGTTCCGCGGCGCCGGCCAGGGCGTGCGGGTGCTCGTCGCCGAGGTGGTCGTGGCCGAGCTCGCCCGCCGGATCGGCCTGCGGACGCCGCGCCTGGTCGTGCTCGACCTCGACGCGGAGATCGCGCGGTACGAGGCCGACGAGGAGGTGCAGGACCTGCTCGTGGCGAGTGTCGGCCTGAACCTCGGCGTCGACTTCCTGCCCGGGTCCTTCGGCTTCGACGGCGAGGTGGGCGGGGCCGGCGGCGCCGACGCGGCGAAGGTGCTCTGGCTCGACGCGTTCTGCGCGAACGTCGACCGCAGCTGGCGCAACCCGAACCTGCTCGTCTGGCACGGCGAGCTCTGGGTGATCGACCACGGCGCGTCGCTGTACTTCCACCACGGCTGGCCGGGCGGGGCGCTCGAGAAGGACGGCGCGGCCGAGCGGTTCGCCGCACAGCCGTGGCGGATGGACGACCACGTGCTCGCTGCGCACGCCGACCGGCTGCCCGCCGCCGACGCGGAGATCGCGGGCCTGCTCGGCCCCGAGGACATGCCCGAGGTGCTCGCGCTCGTGCCGGACGCGTGGCTGGAGCCGGTGCCGGGGGCCGAGACTCCCGAGCAGGTGCGGGCGGCGTACGTCGCGTTCCTCACCGCCCGGCTGGGGACGCGCGCCTGGCTGCCCGGTCACGGGGGCGCGGCCCGATGAGCAGGATCGCCTACCAGTACGTCGTCCTGCGCTGCGTCCCGCGCGTGGACCGCGAGGAGTTCCTCAACGTCGGGGTCGTCGTCTACTGCCAGGCCGCGGACTTCCTCCGGGTCGCCTGGCAGGTCGACGACGGCCGGCTGCGGGCGCTCGACCCGCGCATCGACGTCGACCAGGTGCGCGACGCCCTGCGGTTCGTCGAGGGCGTCTGCGCCGGGGACGAGCGTGGGGGAGCGGCGGCCGGCCACCCGATCGGGCAGCGGTTCGGCTTCCTCAAGGCGCCCAAGAGCACCGTGATCCAGCCCGGACCGGTGCACGGCGGCCTCACCCCCGACCCCGACCAGCAGCTCGCGCACCTGCTGGCGTGCCTGGTCGGCTGAGGCTGGATCCGGTGCTCAGCCACCTGCGCATCGAGGTCGAGCGGAGCGTCCCGAACTACCCCACGGTCCACCTCGTCGTGGACGGGGAGCGCGTGCTCGAGGTGGACGGCAACAGCGAGGCCAACGACCCCGCCGACATCCTGGACACCGGCGCGCTGGTGCCGACCGACCCGCCGACGCGGGTGGCGTTCTACGGCTGCGGCTGTGGCACGTTCGGCTGCTCGGTCGTCGCCGGGCTGGTGCGCCGGCGGGGCGACACGATCAGCTGGAGCGACTTCCGCTCGATCACCGGCGCCTACATCTCCGCCCTGCCGGAGCCCGAGGACCGGCCCGACCCGCTGGGTCCGGTCGCGGCGTTCCCCGATGCCGACGTCTTCCACCGCTCCCACGACCTGCCGACCATCCGGTTCGAGGCCGAGCAGTACCTCACGGCGGTCGAGGCCGCGACCGCGGACCGGTCCTGGGAGACACGGCCCCGGGCGGTCCTGCGCCACCTGCGCGCGCTCCGCCCGGACCTCCAGGCCTCCGCGCCGAGGGCCGGCGACGCGGTCCACCTGTCCTTCCGCGCGGGAAGCATGATGGACGGGGTCGACGTGCCGGTCCCGGCCGGCCCGCCCGAGCGGCTCGCGGCGGCGCTCGTCGGGCTCCTCGAGGCGGGGATCCACCCGCGGCGCATCGCCGTGCCCGGGGTCTGGACAGCGGCCCACGACTGACGGACCGCTCCGGTCCTTCTCACCCGGGGCGTGGCGTGGGAGGGTGCAGGTGTGCTCAGGACCCTCGCCGCGGCCGCCGCGGCCGCCGCGACCACCGCTCTTCTCGCCGTGGCAGCGAGCCCCGCCCACGCCGCGCGGATAGAGATCGACGACCCGAAGGGCGACACGCCGGGCGGCAAGCGGCTCGACGTCGTCGGCGTGCGGATCCACAACGAGGACGACCGCGTCGTCGTCCGGGTCGCCTTCGCTGCGGAGCGCAACGGGGACCTCATCGTCAGCATCGACCCCCGCGGCGCGCGCGGCCTGCGCCTCGTCGCCGAGAAGCGTGGCGAGCCGGGAGGTGACGGCACGATCGACCAGTACCTCGTGCCCGGCGCCTTCACCGACACCACCACGGGGCCGAGCCCGGTCACCTGCACCAGCTACCGCCTGCGGTGGAACGGGGACGTCGCCCGGATGGTCATGCCGTCGGACTGCCTGCACGACGGCGACTACGGCGCGATCCGCGTGGCCGTGCTGACCGAGAACGGCGCGGGCGACTCCGACTACGCACCGGGCGACCGGGGCGCGACCCGGTGGATCGCCCGCGGCTGACCCGCGCGGGAGGGGCTGCGCGGGAGGGGCTGCGCGGGCGGTTCCCGGCTAGGCGAGCTCCAGACCGCCGGTGAGGGCGGCCCAGGCCCGCTCCAGCTCGGCGAGGTACGGCCGGTGGTCGAGGTCCTGGGCCCGCAGCCAGTCGTCGTCGGCGAAGGTGGAGGCGTACCGCTCGGAGCGGTCGCACATCAGCGTGACGACGCTGCCGGCGCCCTGCGCGGTGCGGACCTCGAGCGCGAGCTGGAGCGCGCCGTAGAGGTTGGTCCCCGTCGACGGCCCCGCCTGCATCCCGAACCGCTCGGCGAGGAAGCGCATCCCGGCCGCCGACGCGGCGTCCGGCACGCCCAGCATCCGGTCGACCACCCCCGGCACGAATGACGGCTCCACACGCGGCCGCCCGATGCCCTCGACCCGGGAGCCCACGGCTGCGGCGGTGCCGGCCGGGTCGCCGGCGTACGACGGCAGGAACGCCGACCCCTCCGGGTCGACCACCGCGACCTGCGTCGGCAGCCCGCGGTAGCGGACGTAGCGACCGATCGTCGCGCTGGTGCCGCCGGTGCCGGCGCCGACGACGATCCAGTCCGGGACCGGTCGCTCCTCGCGGGCGAGCTGGGAGAAGATCGACTCCGCGATGTTGTTGTTGCCGCGCCAGTCGGTGGCGCGCTCGGCGTTCGTGAACTGGTCGAGGTAGTGCCCGCCGCACTCCTCGGCGAGCCGCTGCGCGGTGGCGTACACCGCGCTCGCGTCGTCGACGAGCTCGCAGCGGCCGCCCTCGCGCTCGATCAGCGCGATCTTGCCGGGGCTGGTCGTCCGGGTCATGACGGCGACGAAGGGCAGGCCGAGCAGGCGGGCGAAGTACGCCTCGCTGATCGCGGTCGACCCGCTCGACGCGTCGACGAGCGTGGTGCGCGGGCCGATGTCGCCGTTGCACAGGCCGTAGAGCACCAGCGACCGCGCGAGCCGGTGCTTGAGGCTGCCCGTGGGGTGGGTCGACTCGTCCCTGAGGTAGACCCCGACCGGTGCGCCCGCCGGCGCGGGCAGCCGCAGGAGGTGGGTGTCGGCGCTGCGGTGCGCGTCGGCGTCGAGCCGGCCCACCGCCCAGCTCACCCACTGCCGCGCGGACGTGTCGCAGCGGACGACGTCGCGCAGCCCGGTCAGGAGGGGGGTGCCGGCCGGCGGGGTGGCGTCCATGCCCCGAAGGGTAGGGCCGACCCCGGCCCGGCAGGTCAGACGGGGACGAGCTCGACGGCGCCGACGGCGTACCGGGCGAGGACCGTGCGGGCGACCTCGGGATGGGCGCCGAGCGGCTCGGAGACGGCGACCGCGCCGGCCTCCAGGGCGAGCTCGGAGACCCGGTCCGGCAGGAAGCCGGGCGCGAGGAAGAGCGAGGCGACCGCGATGTGGCGGCGGCCCTCGGCACGGAAGGCGCGGACGGCCTCGCCGGCGGCCGGCGGGGCGGCCGAGGCGAAGGCGGCCGTGACCGGCAGCTTGTGGTGGGAGCCCCAGAGCCGGGCCAGACGGGCGACCGACTGGTTGGCCAGCGCGTCGGAGGTGCCGGCTGCGGCCAGGACGAGCGCGTCGAGCTCGCGGACCCGTGCGGCGCGCAACGCGTCGCGCATCCGCTCGTCGAGCACCTCGAGGAAGCGCGGCTCCAGGCCGAGCACGTCGGTGGCGCGCACCTTCAGGCCGGGGTGGCGCTCGGTGACCTCCGCGATCGCGCGGGGGACGTCGACGGTCGCGTGGTAGGCCTCGGTCAGCAGGAGCGGCACGACGACGATCTCGTCGTGGCCGGCGCGGACGAGCTTGTCGACGACCTTGCCGAACGTCGGCTTCGACAGCTCGAGGAACGCCGGCTCGATCCGCAGGTCCGGGCGCATGGCGCGGACCTCCCCGACGAGGGCGGTGATGGTGGCGGCGGAGCGCGGGTCGCGGCTGCCGTGGGCCAGCGCGACGAGGGCGGGAGCGGTCATGACGACGGCCTCCTTCGAGACGGTGCGGTGACGGGAGCTCGGCCGACCACGTTGTCGGCGGTCCGAGGACGGTCGGAGGGGAGGCGGGCGCTCACGTGTGGATCCCGCACTCGGTCTTGTTGGTGCCGGCCCAGCGGCCGCTGCGCGGGTCCTCGCCGGGCGCGACCCTGCGGGTGCACGGGGCGCAGCCGATGGAGGGGTAGCCGTCGTAGACGAGAGGGTTGACGAGCACGCCGTTCTCGGCGATGTAGCGGTCCATCTGCTCGTCGCTCCAGCGCGCGAGGGGGGAGACCTTGACCTTGCCCTTCTTGGCGTCCCACCCGATGACCGGTGCGATCACCCGGTTGTGGGTCTCCGCGCGGCGCAGGCCGGTCGCCCAGGCGTCGTACCCGCTCAGCGCGTCGGCGAGCGGCTGGACCTTGCGCAGCTTGCAGCACAGGTCCGGGTCGGTCTTGTAGAGGTCCGTGCCGTGCGCCGCGTCCTGCTCGGCCACGCTCTGCACCGGGGTGATGGTCAGCAGGTTGACGTCCATCGTCGCGGCGACAGCGTCGCGGGTGCCGATGGTCTCCACGAAGTGGTAGCCGGTGTCGAGGAAGACCACGTCGATGCCGGGCACGACCGTCGAGGCCAGGTGCGCCAGCGCGGCGTCGCCCATCGAGGAGGTGATGCAGAACCGCTCGCCGAAGGTCGCGGCGGCCCACTCGATGATCACCTCGGCCGGCGCCAGCTCCAGCTCGGCGCCCCAGTGCGAGACCAGCTCGCGCAGCTCCTCGGGCGTGCGGCCCTCGGTCTGGATGCCGCGCGAGTTGCGGGCGGTGGTGGTCGTGACGCTCACGAGACGACCCCCGGGTTGCCGGGGCGGACCAGGCCGAGCATCTTCAACGAGAAGGCGCGCAGGCAGCCGCGGCACTCCCAGGTGCCGTGCGGGCTGCTGACCTCGCCGGACTCGGAGACGACCTCGTGCGGGCGCAGGTCCTCCTCGCCGCAGAACGGGCAGTGGTACGGCGTTCCTGCGCGCTCGCTCACGACGCGCTCGCCGCCAGCTGTCGCTCGCCGCGCAGCAGCTCCTCGTCGGCGCGGTGCACCCAGGCCGAGAAGGTCTCGCCCTCGGTGCGGTCGGCGAGGAAGTTGGTGACCACCGCGGTGATGTAGTCGTCGAGCCCGGCGCTGGTCACCTTGTGCGCGCGCAGCTTGCGGCCGAAGTTCGCCTCGAGCCCGGTGGCGCCACCGAGGTGCACCTGGAAGCCCTCGACCTGCTCGCCGTCGTGCATCACCAGCTGGCCCTTGAGCCCGATGTCGCCGACCTGGGTCCGCGCGCAGGCGTTCGGGCAGCCGTTGACGTTGACGGTGATCGGCGTGTCCAGCTCGGGGAAGCGCCGCTCGAGCGAGTCGACCAGGCGCCGCGCGCGCTCCTTGGTGTCGACGATCGCGAGCTTGCAGAACTCGATGCCGGTGCAGGCCATCGTGTTGCGGCGCCAGTTCGACGGCCGGGCCGAGAGCCCGATGAGGTCGAGCGCCTCGACGACGGCCTCGACCGCGGCCGGCTCGACGCCGATCAGCACGATCTTCTGGTACGGCGTCAGGCGGGCGCCCGCGACGCCGTGGGCGTCCATCAGGTCGGCCAGCTGCACCAGCATCGTGCCGGAGACCCGGCCGGCGGTCGGCGCGACGCCGACGTACTTCTTGCCGTCCTTCTGGTCGTGCACGCCGATGTGGTCGCGGTGGCCGACCGGCGAGACGGGCGACGGGTTGGAGACGAGCGCGCGCTGGAGGTACTCGGTCTCGAGCACCTCGCGGAACTTCTCCACGCCCCAGTCGGCGACGAGGAACTTCAGCCGGGCCCGCGAGCGGAGCCGGCGGTAGCCGTAGTCGCGGAAGATCGAGGCCACGCCCTCCCACACGTCCGGCACGTCGTCGAGCGGGATCCACACGCCGAGCTTCTGCGCGAGCATCGGGTTGGTCGACAGGCCGCCGCCGACCCAGAGGTCGAAGCCGGGGCCGTGCTCGGGGTGGACCGTGCCGACGAAGGAGACGTCGTTGGTCTCCGGTGACACGTCGTGCGAGGGGTGGCCGGTGACGGCGGTCTTGAACTTGCGCGGCAGGTTCGAGAAGTCGGGGTTGCCGATGTAGCGACGGAAGATCTCGTCGAGCGCGGGGGAGCCGTCGATGATCTCGTCGGTGGCGACGCCGGCGACCGGCGAGCCGAGGAACGGCCGCGGCGAGTCGCCGCAGGCCTCGAGCGAGCTCAGGCCGGCCTCGTCCAGCCGGTCCCAGATGGCCGGGACGTCCTCGACGCGGATCCAGTGGTACTGGATGTTGGCGCGGTCGGTGACGTCGGCGGTGTCGCGGGCGAAGTCCTGCCCGATGGTGCCGAGCGCGCGGACGGCGGCGGGGGAGAGCAGCTTGCCGTCGGAGCGGACGCGCAGCATGAAGTAGCGGTCGTCGAGCTCCTCCTCGGGCACGCTGGCGGTCTTGCCGCCGTCGAAGCCCGGCGCGCGCTGGGTGTAGAGCCCCATCCAGCGGAAGCGGCCACGGAGGTCGGCGGGGTCGATCGAGTCGAAGCCGCGCTTGGAGTAGATGTTGATGATCCGCCCGCGGACGTTGAGCGGGTTGTCGTCCTTCTTGGACTGCTCGTTCTTGTTGAGCGGCTCCCGGTAGCCCAGGGCCCACTGGCCCTCACCGCGCTTCGGGCGGGGCTTGGGCGCAGGGCGGGCGGGGGTCTCGGTCACGGGTGTGTCCTTCGCGCTGGGGTGCGGCGCGGCCCTCGGAGGGGCGGCGCGGCGGGAGGTCTACGGGTTCCGGTGTCGTCAGCGCTGGCGACACATCGAGCTGCGCGTACGGCCGAGGTCCACGTGGCGGCGGACCACGAGGAAGGCGTGCGTTGCAGCGGAGACCATGTCAAGGAGTCTCAGTGGCCGGACGCACGTCCCACAAGGCGAGTTCTCATGATGTGAGATGCCTGTCCATCATGTGGGCAGGCGGCCTTGGAGCCCCGCGGGCGACGCCGACGGATGCGGTGCACGTCACAGCAGGCAGGTGTGCCCGTCGGCGCGGTCGCCGCCGGCGTACCTCACTAGGGTGGGTGTCATGAGCGACGACTCCCGCCTGACCAGCAGCGCGTACTCGCAGGCCCTCGAGGTCATCGCGGCGGTCGAGCCGCGGATCGCCGAGGCCACCCGGCAGGAGCTGGCCGACCAGCGCGCCTCGCTGAAGCTGATCGCCAGCGAGAACTACGCCTCGCCGGCGGTGCTGATGACGATGGGCACCTGGTTCAGCGACAAGTACGCCGAGGGCACGGTCGGCCACCGCTTCTACGCCGGCTGCCAGAACGTCGACACCGTCGAGTCGCTCGCTGCCGAGCACGCCCGCGAGCTGTTCGGCGCGGAGTACGCCTACGTCCAGCCGCACTCGGGGATCGACGCCAACCTGGTCGCCTTCTGGTCGATCCTCGCCCACCGGGTCGAGTCGCCCGCGTTGGAGCGGCTCGGCGCGAAGAACGTCAGCGAGCTGACCGAGGCCGACTGGGAGTCGCTGCGCAAGGAGCTCGGCAACCAGCGGCTGCTCGGCATGTCGCTCGACGCCGGCGGCCACCTCACCCATGGCTTCCGCCCCAACATCAGCGGCAAGATGTTCCACCAGCAGCAGTACGGCACCGACCCGACGACCGGCCTGCTCGACTACGACGCGGTCGCCGCCAAGGCCCGCGAGTTCAAGCCGCTCGTGCTGGTCGCCGGCTACTCGGCGTACCCCCGTCGCGTGGACTTCGCGAAGATGCGCGAGATCGCCGACGAGGTCGGCGCGACGCTCATGGTCGACATGGCCCACTTCGCCGGCCTCGTCGCGGGCAAGGTGTTCACCGGCGACGAGGACCCGGTGCCGCACGCCCACGTCGTCACCACGACCACCCACAAGTCGCTGCGCGGCCCGCGCGGCGGCATGGTGCTGGCGACCGAGGAGTACGCCCCGAGCGTCGACCGCGGCTGCCCGATGGTGCTCGGCGGCCCCCTGTCGCACGTCATGGCCGCCAAGGCCGTCGCGCTGGCCGAGGCCCGCCAGGACTCCTTCCGCACCTACGCGCAGCAGGTCGCCGACAACGCGAAGTCGCTCGCCGAGGGCTTCCTGACCCGCGGCGCGAACCTCGTCACCGGCGGCACCGACAACCACCTCGTGCTCCTCGACGTCTCCTCCTTCGGCCTCACCGGCCGGCAGGCTGAGTCGGCGTTGCTCGACGCCGGCGTCGTGACCAACCGCAACTCGGTGCCGAACGACCCCAACGGCGCCTGGTACACCTCCGGCATCCGGCTGGGCACCCCCGCGCTGACCACCCGCGGCTTCGGCCACGACGAGTTCGACCGCGTCGCGGAGCTGATCGTCGACGTGCTCGGCAACACCCAGGCGGGCACCACCAAGGCCGGCGGCCCGTCGAAGGCGTCGTACTCCCTCGGCGACGGTGTGGCCGACAAGGTCAAGGCCGCCTCCGCCGAGATGCTCGACAAGCACCCGCTCTACCCCGGCCTCGAGCTGTCCTGAGGTTTGCCGCCGGGGCCTGCCGGGCCGGTCGGCGGGCGCGACCCGACCCGCAGCGACCTCCGACGAAACCGCGACCCGGCGCCGCTAGACCAACCCGACGGCGGCCGCCATCACCGGGACGACGAGCACGATGAGGACCGCGCCGAGGACGTCGAACGACACCCCGGTGCGGATCATCGTGGTGATGGGGACGGTGCCGGAGCCGTAGACGATCGCGTTCTGCGGCGTGGAGACCGGCAGCATGAAGCCGAACGACGCCGCGAACGTCGCCGCCAGCGCGGGCACGAACGGGTTGACGTCGGCGGCCATCGCGATCGGGATGATGATCGGCACGACCACCGCCGCGGACGCGGTGTTGCTGGTCGTCTCCGAGACGATGATCGCGAGCACGACCGCGAAGACGGTGATGAGCAGGACGCTGGAGAGACCGAGCAGGTCCGAGGCGCCGGTGCCGAGGGTCTCGGCGAGGCCGGTGGACTCCAGCAGGCTGCCGAAGACGATGCCGGTGCCGAAGAGCACGACGGTGCCCCAGTCGATCTTGGCCGCGTCGCTCCACCGCAGGGTGAACTCGCGGTCCTCCCACTTGGTCGGGAGCAGGAAGAGCAGCGAGGCGCCGAGGATCGCCACGATGCCCTCGTCGAGCCGGCCGCTGACGGTCTCGTAGGTGCTCGAATCGGTGCCGGTCACCAGCGCCACGACGCCGGGCAGGATCCACAGGGTCACGGTGACGGCGAAGGCGATGAGCGTGTTCCGCTCGGCGACCGAGAACCTCCCGAGCGCCGCCTTCTCCTCGCGGACGTAGTCGGCCACGCCCTCCAGCCGCCGGGTCTCGGGCCGGTTGAGCAGCAGGATCACGACCGCGAGCGCCACGAACATGAGGGCGCAGATCGGCAGCGCCATGAGGACCCAGTCGAGGAACGAGATCCGCTCGCCGGTCGCCTCCTCGATCAGGCCGCGCCCGATGAGATTCGGCGGCGAGCCGACCGGGGTGAGCAGGCCGCCGACGCTCGCGCCGTACGCCAGCATCAGCATCAGCGCGGCACCGACCCGCAGCCGCAGCGGGTCGAAGTCCTCGGCCACCTCGCCGCGCGACTGCAGCAGCTTCGCGATCACCGCCAGGATGCCGATCGCGGTGGGCAGCAGCATCGCCACCGTCGCGGTGTTGGAGACGAACGCCGACAGCAGGCACGTGATCGCGCCGAACGCGACCACCACCCGCACCGTCGAGGTGCCGACGCCGCGCAGGTTGAGCACGAACATCGCGAACCGCCGCGCCAGTCCGTGCTTGAGCATCGCCTGGGCCAGGATGAACGCGCCGATGAACGTGAAGACCGTCGAGGACCCGAACGGCACCAACGCCTCGTCGGCGCTGACGACACCCAGCATGACGATCGCCGCGATGCCGATGAAGCCGCCGACGGGGATCGGCACCGGCTCGGTCACCCACAGCACGATGACGCCGAGCAGCACCGCGGCGAGCTTGTGCTGCTGGTCCTCCAGCCCGACCGGCAGCAGCAGGAAGACGATCGTCACGAGCGGCGCGAGCACCAGGCCGGTCGTGCGGCGGACCTTCTCGAACCGCTCCTCGCGCTCGGAGAGCTGCTGCTCGCCGAGGCTGCGGTACGTCGCGTTGTCGAGGAAGGCGCGGTCGACGTCGGTGCGTCCCGCCCCGCCGGCTCGCCCGCCGGTTGCCTCCCCGGCTTGCCCGCCGGGTCGTCCCTGCTCTGTGGTCATCGCGCACCTCCGGACCCTGGAGGCCGGACGGGTGTGGTCGCGGCCACATTTCGGGTGCCCGTCTCGGGGCGGTGGCTAACGCGCGGTCGCGGAACGGGTCAGACGACCGGCGTGGTCCGCTCGACGATCGCGCGGAGGTCGCCACCGGCGAGCGCGCCGTACGTGCCGTCGTACGACGAGCCGAGGCGGGAGGCACAGAAGACGTCGGCGACCTCGGGCGGGCCGAAGCGGACGAGCAGCGAGCCCTGGAGGACCGCGGCCATCCGGCCGGCGAGGCGGCGGGCGCCGACCTCGAGCTGCGCAGGGTCGCCCATCAGCGAGCCGAGCATCGCCAGCACGTCGTCGATCGCGCGGTCCAGGCGCGCGTCGCCGCCGCGGGCGCGGCCGACCTCGGTGATCCAGGCGTCGAGCACCTCCGGCTCGCGGCCGAGGGCCCGCAGGACGTCGAGGGCGTTGACGTTGCCCGAGCCCTCCCAGACCGAGTTGAGCGGGGCCTCGCGGTAGAGCAGCGGCATGACCGACTCCTCGACGTACCCGTTGCCGCCCAGGCACTCCAGCGCCTCGCCGACCATCGCGGGGGTGCGCTTGCAGACCCAGAACTTCGCGAGCGGCAGCGCGATCCGGCGCAGCGCCGCCTCGTGCGGGTCGTGGAGCCGGTCGACGGCGGTGGCGAGCCGCATCGCGAGCGCGGTGGCGGCCTCGGTCTCGACGGCGAGGTCGGCCAGGACGTTCTGCATGAGCGGCTTCTCGGCGAGCGTCGAGCCGAAGGCCGACCGGTGCGCGGCGTGCCACGAGGCCTCGGAGACCGCGCGGCGCATCAGGCCGGTGGAGCCGAGCACGCAGTCGAGGCGGGTGGCGGCGACCATCTCGATGATGGTGCGCACGCCGCGGCCCTCGTCGCCGAGGCGGTGCGCGACGGTGCCGTCCATCTCCAGCTCCGAGGAGGCGTTGGAGCGGTTGCCGAGCTTGTCCTTGAGCCGGACGACGTCGAGCTGGTTGCGGGTGCCGTCGGCGAGCACGCGCGGCACGACGAAGCAGGTGACGCCTCCGTCGGTCTGCGCGAGCACGAGGAAGACGTCGTTCATCGGCGCGGAGGTGAACCACTTGTGGCCGTGCAGCGTGTAGGTGCCGTCGGTCGAGGTCGGGCGCGCCCGGGTGATGTTGGCGCGGACGTCGGACCCGCCCTGCTTCTCGGTCATCCCCATGCCGGCCAGGGCGCCGAGCTTCTCGGCCGGGTTGCGGACCCCGGGGTCGTAGGTCGTGGACGCGAGCAGCGGCGTCCACTCCTTGGCGATCGCGTCGTCGGCGCGGAGCGCCGGCACGGCGGCGTACGTCATCGAGACCGGGCAGCCGTGGCCCGGCTCGGTGTGCGACCAGGCCATGAAGCCGGCCGCGCGGCGCAGGTGCGCGTGCTCTGCGCCGGCGTCCTGCTGCTCCCACGGCGCCGCGCCCAGGCCGTGGCCGACGGCGCGCTCCATCAACCAGTGCCAGGAGGGGTGGAAGACGACCTCGTCGATCCGGTTGCCGTAGCGGTCGTACGGCGTCAGCCGCGGCGAGTGCTCGTTGGCGAGCTGCCCGTGCTCGCGTGCCTCGGCCGACCCGGCCTCGGCGCCGAGCGCGACCAGGTCCTCGAGGACCTCCGGGGAGCCGTGGCGCAGGACCGCCTCGGCGAGCGCCCGGTCGGCCGTGACGACGTTGTGACCGACGAGCGGCGGCGCCTGGTTCGTGGTGACCCGGATCTCGGTGCGCATGCGGATACCGTAAGACCATGAGCCCGGCGTCCGGGCCTCGGTCGGCGGGGCAGCGGGAGGGTCGGGGTCGACCTGACCCGATGGCCGCCGTGGGCGCCTGGCTGACCCGGTTCCGGCACACCGTGTGGCGCCTGGTCGTGACGACGGTCGGCGCCTGCATGCGCTACCGCGTCACCGGTCTCGCGGCCGAGGGCGCGTTCTTCGCGGTGCTCTCGGTGCCGCCGCTGATCTTCGCGATGGCGGGCGCGATCGGCTACGTCACCGAGCAGTTCAGCCCGACGCAGGTCGAGGACGTGCGCCAGGCGGTCATCGACCTGTCCTCGCGGCTGCTGACCGACCGCGCCGTCGACGGCGTGATCGTGCCGACGATGAACGACGTGCTGCGCGGCGGCCGGTTCGACGTCATCTCGCTGGGGTTCGTGCTGGCGCTGTGGTCGGGCTCGCGGGCACTCAACGTCTTCGTCGACACCATCACGATCATGCACGGGCTCGGCGGCCACCGCGGGATCATCGAGACCCGCGCGCTGTCGTTCGTCCTCTACGTGCTGGCGCTGATCACCGGCGTCTTCTCGATCCCGCTGATGGTGGCCGGCCCGTCCCTGGTGCGCGACGCGCTGCCGGACTCCCTGGACTTCCTGCTGACCTTCTACTGGCCGGCCGTCTCGATCGTCTGCATCTGCTTCCTGGCCACGCTCTACCACGTGTCGGTCCCGGTGCGGACGAACTGGAGCTTCAACCTGCCCGGCGCGACGTTCTCGCTCGTCGCCTGGATCCTCGGTTCCTACGTGCTGCGCTGGGTGCTCACCGTCACCGCGGCGGACTCCAAGTCGATCTACGGGCCGCTGGCGGCGCCGATCGCGGTGCTGCTGTGGCTCTACATCGTGGCGATCGCGGTGCTCATCGGTGCGGCCGTCAACGCGGCCTTCGACACCGTCTTCCCGCAGAACTCCACCACGCGGGCGCGGCTCGAGCTCGTGGCCCGGCTGCGTCACCTGGGTGGGAAGGACCGGTAGGTTCCTCGCGTGCCGAGCGACATGGACCCGAACTCCGGGCAGCCCCTGCCGGTGCAGGGCCGGGGCCTGGTCTCGCTCCCGGAGCGGGTGCGCTCGCCGTGGTGGGAGCTCGGCCGCCGGCTGCTGGCCGCCCTCTCGATCCTCGTCGGCACGGTGCTGCTGGTCTACCTCGACCGCGAGGGCTACCGCGACGGCAACGACCCCACGAACACGATCAGCCTGATCGACGCGATCTACTACACGACGGTCACGCTGTCGACGACCGGGTACGGCGACATCGCACCGGTCACCGACGGGGCACGGCTGATCAACGCCTTCGTCATCACCCCCGCCCGCATCGCGTTCCTGGTGCTGCTCATCGGCACCACCCTGGAGGTCCTCGCCTCGCAGGGTCGCGAGATGTTCCGCGTCGCCCGTTGGAGGAAGCACATGGGTCACCACGTCGTCGTCGTCGGCTACGGCACGAAGGGGCGCAGCGCGGTCGACACGCTCGTGAACAACGGGCTGGCCCGGGAGAACGTCGTCGTCGTCGACCCCAGCCCGGTCGCGCTGCAGGACGCCCACGCCGACGGCCTCGCGGTCGTCACCGGTGACGCGACACGCCGCGACGTGCTGCGACGGGCCGGGGCGGGGGAGGCCGACCAGGTCATCATCACCAGTGACAGCGACGCCTCGAACGTGCTGGCCACGCTGACCGTGCGCCAGCTGAACCCGGACTGCTGGATCGTCGTGGCGGCGCGCGAGCAGGAGAACGCCCCGTTGATGAAGCAGTCCGGCGCGAACTCCGTCATCACCTCCTCCGACGCGGTCGGCCGGCTGCTGGGGCTCTCGTCGCTGTCGCCGTCGCTCGGCTCGGTGATGGAGGACCTGCTCGCCTACGGCGAGGGGCTCGAGGTGGCCGAGCGCGACCTGCTGGTCAACGAGGTCGGCAAGCAGCCCCAGTCCCTGCCGGACCAGGTCATCGCCGTCGTGCGCGACGAGAAGGTCTACCGCTACTTCGACCCGGTCGTCACCCTGCTGGCCCGCGGCGACCGGCTGGTCGTCGTCCGGCCGGCCAAGGAGCTGCCGTGGGCGCCGCGCCCCGGCACGCACAACGAGGACGTCGCCGATTCCGACTGAGCCGCGGCGCCCGCAGTCGAACACGTGTTCGATCCTGGCCTATCATTCGGGCCATGTCCGGACCGTCGCGCCACTGCTGGGTCGCCGACGGGTCCGGCGGCGGCGCGAAGCGACCCGGCCTGCTCGTCGAGTGGCGGCAGACGCCGTCGGGGTGGGAGGGCCGGGTCGTGTACGGCGCGCTGCTCCGCCCGGGCGTCTGGGGCCTGGTGGAGGAGTGGCTGCCGTCGGCGCGGCTGACGCCGCTGTGATGCTGTGACCCCAGGAACGACAAGGCCGAGCCGCTGGCGTCTCGGGTCACCAGCGGCTCGGCAGGACCGAGACTAGCGCGCGTCGCCGACGGTCGTCCCGAGAACCGCGGAAACGTCCGCTCGGTCCCGCCCCATGGCCCGTCCGGGCCATGGGGGCTCCGTCCGGACACCCCTGGGCGCCGCCGGTGCCGCGCCGACACGATGGGAGCGCTGCTCCGGTAGTCATGGGGAGGGCGGAGCCGTGGGTCCCGGGACGCCATCATCACGTGAATGGCGTCCCGGGAGACCCGCCTCGGTCCAGACCACCCGCACCGTGTGGCGTACGCCGCGGCAGGACGGCGTACCCCTCCTCGATGCGCGTCGTTGGTCCCGGCAGCACACCAGCTCCCGGTCACGGAAAGCGGGAGCGCGCGAGCTGCTGCTCCGCGGTGCTGGGCGTCGGGGAGGTGGCGCAACCACCTCCGCGTCATCGTTGGAGACGGGCCGACCCGGGAACGCCGCTGCTCCCGGGTCGGTTCCGTTTCGCTCGGACGCGCGACGGGCACTGCGCCGGCATGGCCACCTACAACTCCGACCTCCAGGCTGCCGTCGACGCGACCTCGGTCGCCAAGGACTCCGGCGTGAGCGAGGACCTCGCGACCTACCTGCGCGAGCAGCTCGCCGAGCGCGAGATCGAGACCTCCGACGACGACTGGATCGCGCGGACCGTCGCGGCGATCGAGAAGGACCCGAACTACATGATCGAGGACGAGCCCTCCGACTTCGAGGCGCCCGACCTGCCGCAGGACGACTGAGCGCGACCGGTCCCGGGACCCACGCAGACGAACGCCCCGGCGCCGTGACGGCGCCGGGGCGTTCGCGTGCCTGCGGGTCGGTGCAGGGCCAGCGCAGGATCAGCGCAGGACGGGGAACCGCTCGACGAGCGAGGTGCGGGCCCAGACCCTGCCGAGGCCCCACGTGTCGCCAGCGGCGAGGGCGCCCAGGACGACGAGGGTGGCGGCCGCGAGCAGGTGGTCGTCGAGGACCGGGTTGTTCTCCGGGGGCAGGACGACGGTCCACATCAGGACGTAGAGCAGGGCGCCGGTGGCAGCGGCGATGCGCATCCCGATCCCCAGGGTGAGCGCGAGGCCGATGCCGAGCAGACCGACCATGAAGAGGGTGTCGGCCCACCAGGCGCCGGCGATGCTGCCGTAGAGGTCCTTGAACGGGCCGTCGGCGCCGAAGGCGAGGAAGCCCTCGGTGGGGCTGCCGCCGTTGACCCACGCGGCGTCGCCGAACTGGTCGACGGCGCCGGTCTCGTCGCGGCCGGTGCCGAACCCGAGGGCGAGCAGCTTGTCGAGGAAGGCCCACAGGAAGGTGAGGCCGAAGCCGATCCGCGTGACGGCGAGGGCGCGGGCGGCGAAGGCCGACACGACCTGGCCCCCCTGCTCCGGCGCGACGGTCCGGGCGGTGCGGTGGGTGTGTGCGGTGGTGGTCATGTCGTGACCTCCTTCTCTCTTCTGTGGAGCGGGCGATGGGTGGTGGAGCGCTCAGTCCGCGTCGGGGACGACGAGGACCGGGCAGGTGGCGTGCTCGACGACGGCGGTGCTCACCGAGCCGCGCAGCAGGGCGGTGAGGGGGCCGGCGTGGTGGCGGCCGACGACGACGAGGTCACGCGCCGCGGACTCGCGGCCGATGACCTCCTCGGCGAGGCCGCGGGCCAGCTCGAGGGTGACCTCGACGTCGGGGAACTTCTCCGACATGCCGGCGACGCTCTCGGCGACCAGGCGGCGCAGGTCGTCGAGCTCGGAGCCGGTCACCGGCACGACGTGCGCGGTGGTGCTGGCGGCGACGACGTCCCAGAAGCAGTGGACGACGGTGAGCGGCAGGCGCCGCGTCGAGGCGTGGCGGTACGCCGCCTCGAGGGCCGGCAGCGAGCGCTCGGTGCCGTCCACGCCGACGAGGACCCCGCGGCGGGTGTCCCCGGGGCGGGTGGGCCGCACGACGACGACCGGGCCGGTCGCGTGGCGGGCCACGGCGACGCCGACCGAGCCGAGGAGCAGGCTGGTGACCGGCCCGCGACCGTGGGAGCCGACGACGACGGCGTCGGCGACGACCGAGGCGTCGATGAGCGCCTGGCGCGGGTCGACAAGCCGCAGGACCTGGAGCACCTCGACGCCCGGGTGGGTCGTGGCGACCGCGGCGGCGGTGCGCGCCAGCAGGTCACGGCCCGCGGCCTCGATGTCGCGGCGTACCTCCGCGGGGTCGACGGCCATGGAGGTCAGCCACATGCTCGTTTGGGTGTTCAGCGGGTCCGCGGCGTGCAGCAGGACCAGCCGGCGGCCGTCGGCGACGGCCTGGTCGGCGGCCCAGGTGACCGCGGCCGCGGCGTGGGCGGAGCCGTCGACGCCGACGACGACGCTCCCGGCGGGGATCTGGGTGGTGGTCTCTTCCATGGCTCCACGTTCCCGCGGGCGCTGTGGTCGCGCCCACAGGCGGAGGGCCCTTCCTGCCCGGGACCAAAGGCCCGGGCGTCGGGCACCATCGGTGCATGAGGTCGGAGCGGGAGCTGGACGAGGACGAGTGCCGCACGCTGCTGGAGCGCGGCGTGGTGGGGCGGATCGCGTTCTGGGCGCACGACGGTCCGCGGCTGCACCCGGTGAACTACAGCGTGCTGGACGAGGCGGTGCTGGTGCGGACCCTGCCGGGTTCGGCGCTGGCGCAGTTCGTGCGGGACCAGCCGGGCGGTCCGGTCGCCTTCGAGGTCGACGGCGTGGACCACGCCGACCAGCGCGGCTGGAGCGTGATGGCACGCGGTCCGCTGCACGAGCCGGCGGACCCCGAGGCGATCGCCGACCTCGAGCGGACCCGCCCGCCTCGGACCTGGGCGCCCGGCGAGCGCACGGTCGTGGTGCGCCTGGTCTGGACCGAGCTCACCGGTCGCAGCCTGGGCACCGGCTGGGACCCGGTCCGCGCCCAGGACTTCCGCCGGCTCACCTGACCCGGCTCGGGTCCGCGTCCCCGGAGCCGACCCGTGCGCCCAGGTCGACGACAGCGTCGACCAGGTCGAGCCCGCTGCCGTCGTGGGTGATCCACACCAGGCTCCGCTCCCGCGGACCGGTCAGCAGCTCGGTGACCAGCTCGCCGGCCGTGGCGGTGTCGAGGTGCGCGGTGGGCTCGTCGAGGACGAGGACCGGGTGGGCGGCCAGCAGCGAGCGGGCCACCGCGATCCGGGCGCGCTCGCCGCCGGAGACCTGCGCGTGGCCCTCGCCGACCCAGGTGTGCAGGCCGTCGGGCAGCGCGTCGAGCCAGCGGCCGAGCCGGGCGCGACGCAGCGCGTCCTCGACGTCGGCGTCGCTGGCGCCGGGCCGGGCGAGACGCACGTTCTCGACGAGCGTGCTGGCGAAGACGTGCGGGTCGTCGTCGACCAGCCCCACCAGACGGCGTACGTCGTCAGGCAGGACGTCGGTGGTGCGCGCGCCGCCCAGCCGGACCGTGCCCGCGGCCGGGTCGAGGAAGCGGAGCAGCAACGCAGCGAGGGTGCTCTTCCCCGCCCCGGAGGGCCCGACCACGCCGACCCGGTCGCCGGGCGCGACGTCGAAGGTCGCCGCGCGCAGGCCGGTGCGGGCGCCGTCCCAGCCGCCGCGGACGTCGTCGACCTCGACCCGGTGCCCGTCCGGCTCGGCGGTCGCGACCGTCGCCCGGACCGCGGGTGCCTGGTGCTCGAGGTCGTGCAGCCGGGCGGCCGCGGCGGTGGTGCGCGAGGAGAGCGCACCGGCATCGGCGAGCGGGAGCAGCACGTCGGCGAGCGCCAGGGGGAGCAGCACCAGCAGGGCTGCCATCGGTCCGGAGATCCCGCCGGCCACCACCGCGTCGGCCGCGACCGAGGCGGTCAGCGCGAGCGATCCGCCGGTGGCCGCGAGCACGGCGGCCCGGGCCGCGCCGGTCCACGCCCCCGAGCGCAGCGTCGAGCCGCCCAGCCGGTCGCTCAGGCCGCCGACCCGGTCCGCGGCCCGGCCCCCGGCCTGCCACATCACCAGCTCCGGCAGCACCGAGGTGACCTCGACGGCGGCCTCGGAGAGCGCGGCCCGGTGCTCGACGGCCGAGCGCTCCGCGGCGTCGGCGCCCAGCCGGGCGAGGAGGAAGGCGGTGCCGCCGGCCAGGGCCGCGACGGTCGTGACCACGAGGCCGGCCCCGGGGGCCAGCCAGGTCGCGACCGCACCGGCCAGCAGCACCACGATGACGGCCTGCCGCACGGGCATCCGCACGCGCAGCTCGCGGTCGACCACGCCGTCCACGTCGTCGACCACCGAGGCGAGCAGGTCGCCGCGACGGCGGCCGAGACGACCCGGCACCAGCGGCACCAGCGCGTCGTACACCTCGACGCGGCGGCGGGCCAGCAGCCGCAGCGCGACGTCGTGGGAGCGCAACCGCTCGGCGTACCGCAGCACCGGCCGGGTCAGGCCGAAGGCCCGCACCCCGACGACCGCGACCATCAGCGTCAGCACGGCGGGCCGGGTCGAGGCCTGGACGATCAGCCACCCCGCGGTGGCGGTGAGCGCGACCCCGGACGCGGAGGCCAGCGCGCCGACGATCGTCGCCGGCCACAGGCTCCCGGCTCGGTCCGGCTCGACGGGAGCAGTGTCTCCGGCGCGCTCGGTGGTCCGGGCCGGGGCCGGACCTGCAGGAGTGCCACCTCGACCCTGCAGGGGTGCCACCTCGGCGGGTTCGGCTGCCCGGGGAGCGGTCATCGCGAGGTGGTGGTCGGCGACGGCGAGGAGGGCGGGCCGGTGCGCGACGACCACCACGCCGGAGGTGCGGCCGAGCTCGGCGACGGTGTCGACGATGACCCGCTCGGTCACGTCGTCGAGGTGGGCGGTCGGCTCGTCGAGCAGCACCCAGGGCCGGTCGGCGACGAGCACCCGGCCCAGCGCCAGGCGGGCGCGCTCGCCGGCGGAGAGGGTGAGACCGTCCTCGCCGAGCGGGGTGGCCAGCCCCTCGGGAAGCGCGAGGACGCGCTCCTCGAGCGCGACGCGGCGCAGCGCGGACCACAGCTGGTCGTCGGTGGCGTCCGGGGTGCCGAGGCGCAGGTTGTCGGCGACGGTGCCGGCGACGAAGACCGGCCGCTGAGGTAGCCACGCCACCTGCGACTGCCAGCCGTTGCCGGCTGCGGGACGGCCGCCGACGGTGACCGCGTCCGGCTCGTGCGCGAGCAGGTCGGCCAGGGCGGCGAGCAGGGTGGACTTGCCGCAGCCCGACGGTCCGGTCACGACGGTGACCCCGCGCGCCGGGACGGTGGTGGTGATCGAGTCCACGGCCGGCACGGTGCGGCCCGGGTGGGTGACGGTGAGGCCGCGGACCTCGAGATCACCGGAGTCACCCCGGTCGGCGGTCGGGGGCTCGGCGGACGGCGAGGGCGCGGCCGACACGAGTGCGTCGACGGCCTCGAACGTCGCGACGCCCTCGGCGGCGGCGTGGAACTCCGCACCGACGCGGCGCAGCGGCCAGTAAGCCTCGGGGGCGAGCAGCAGCACGAAGAGGGCGGTCGTCAGCGCCAGGTCGCCGTGGGCGAGCCGGACGCCCACGGTGACCGCGACCAGGGCGACCGAGAGGGTCGCGACCAGCTCGAGCACGGCGGAGGAGGTGAAGGCCAGCCGCAGCGTGCCGAGCGAGGCGCGGCGGTAGCGGTCGGTGACCTCGCCGATCGTGCGCGACTGGGCGCGGGCCCGGCAGTGGGCGACGAGCGTGGGCAGTCCGCGGACGACGTCGAGGAAGTGGCCGGACAGCGTCGACATCGCGCGCCACTGCTGCTTGGCCTTGTCGCGCGTGGCCAGACCGACGAGCGCTCCGAAGACGGGCACGAGCGGCAGCGTCGCGCCGACGATCACCGCGGACAGCAGGTCCTGGGTCGCGATGACCGCGAGGGTCAGGAGCGGGAGCACGCCGGCGAGGACGACGGCAGGGAGGTAGCGGGTGAGGTACGGCTCGGCCGCCGAGACGCCGCGGGTGAGGAGGACCGCGTCGCCGGGTCCGGCCGTGCCCCGCCGGAGCAACGCCCCGACGACCTGGCGGCGCAGGTGGGTGCCGACGCGGGCGGCGGCCCGGGCGGCGAGGACGTCGCCGCTCCAGCCGCTGAGCGCCCGCAGCCCGAGGACGGCGGCCGCGGCGAGCGCCCAGCCGCCCAGGGGCTCGGAGCGCACGACCGCGACGACGAGTCCGGTGACGACCCACGCCTGCCCGACGACGAGCACCGCGCCGGCGAGGCCCGCGGCCAGCACGCCGGCCAGCGGCCCCCGAGCAGGGGCCAGCTGGCGCCGCAGCCGCGGGTCGGTCGGCCTCACGAGCCCCGCCCGGCGAGGACCGGCTCCGGGATGTGGTGCACAGCGATCCGCTTGCGGAAGACCCAGTAGCTCCACGCCTGGTAGGCCAGCACCAGCGGGGTGAAGATCGCCGCGACGACGGTCATGATCTTCAAGGTGTACGCCGTCGCGGCGGCGTTCGTGGTCGTCAGGCCCGTGCCGTCGGCGAGGGTCGTGGGCATCACGTCGGGGAACAGCGCGAGGAACAGCCCGGCGACGCCGAGGGCGATCGCGACGAACGTCCCCAGGAACGCCCAGCCCTCGCGACCGGCGGGCAGCGCCACCAGGCCGGCGACGAGCGCGACGGCAGCGACGCCGAAGGCGACCAGGGAGGCGCCGGTGCCGGTCTGCAGCTGGGTCCAGGCGAGGAACACCACCGTGACGGCCGCGGCGGCGACGCCTGCCTTGGCGGCCAGCGCCCGCGCCTCGTGGCGGATCGGGCCGTCGGTCTTGAGCGAGACGAAGACGGCTCCGTGGGTGAGGAACAGCAGCAGGGTCGTCGCGCCGCCGAGCAGCGCGTAGGGGTTGAGCAGCTCGAAGAAGCCTCCGACGTACTCCATCTCCGCATCGATCCGCACCCCGCGCAGGATGTTGGCGAAGGCGACGCCCCACAGGAAGGCCGGCACGAACGAGCCGACGATGATCGCCGAGTCCCAACGCGACTTCCAGGTCGTGTCGTCGCGCTTGTGGCGGTACTCGAAGGCCAGCCCGCGCACGATCAGCGCGACCAGGATCAGCAGCAGCGGGAGGTAGAAGCCGCTGAAGAGGGTGGCGTACCACTCGGGGAACGCCGCGAAGGTCGCGCCTCCCGCCACGAGCAGCCAGACCTCGTTGCCGTCCCAGACCGGGCCGATGGTGTTGATGAGGACGCGGCGCTCGCGGTCGCTGCGGCCGAGGACGGGCAGCAGCATGCCGACGCCGAAGTCGAAGCCCTCGAGGGCGAAGTAGCCCATCCAGAGCACCGCGATGAGCGCGAACCAGACAGTGGTGAGTTCCATGGGTGCAGGTCTTCCTTGGGTGCCGGGTCGGCTCAGTAGGCGAAGGCGAGGGGCTTGTCGGCGTCGTCGTCGGTGCGCACCGAGGGCAGGTCGTCCTCGGCCACCGGGTCGGCGCCCTTGCGGATGTAGGTCAGCAACAACCGCACCTCGACCACGGCGAGGACTCCGTAGACCGCGGTGAGGGTGATCAGCGAGATGAGCATCTCGGTGGCGCTGACGCCGGGGGAGACCGACGCGGCGGTCGTCATCAGTCCGAACACGGCCCACGGCTGGCGGCCGATCTCGGTGAAGATCCAGCCCATCGAGTTGGCGAACAGGGGCATGAACGGGAGCAGCACGACGGCGACGTACAGCAGGCGGCCGACGGGCGCGCGGCCCTTCCGGGTCGCCCAGAGCAGCCAGGTCGCCACGCCCATGGCGAGGAAGCCGAGGCCCATCATGAAGCGGAAGGTCCAGTACGTCGTCGGGATGTTCGGCGTGTAGTCGCCGGCGGAGTAGTACGCCTCACCGGGGTCCTGGCCGTAGGTCTCCCGGTAGGTCTCGCGCAGCTCGCGGATGCCCTTGACCTCGCCGTCGGTGGTGCCGGTCGCGAGGAAGGACAGCAGCCGCGGGATGGTGATCGCGAGCTTCTCCTGCTCGCCGTCGGGGGTGCCAATCGTCAGCAGTGAGAACGACGCAGGCTGCTCGGTCTCGTAGAGCGCCTCGGCGGCCGCCATCTTCATCGGCTGGACCTCGGTCATCACCTTGCCCTGGACGTCGCCGATCGCGGCGACGCCGAGGCCGGTGACGAGCACGATCCACGCGCCGGTGCGGGTGGCCTTGCGCCACATGCCCGACTCGGTGCTCGTCGGGTCCAGGGCCTGCTCGCGGCGCAGGTGCCAGAACGCGATGCCGACGACGAACGCGGCGGCGGTCATGTACGCCGCCAGCACGACGTGCGGGAAGGTCACGAGCTGGACCTTGTTCAACATGACCGCGGCGAAGTCGGTCATCTCCGCGCGCCCGGTCTCGGGGTTGTAGTCGTAGCCGACCGGGTGCTGCATCCAGGAGTTCGCGGCGAGGATGAAGTACGCCGAGAACAGCGTCCCGAGGTGCACCAGCCACATGCAGGCGTTGTGCAGCTTCGCGGGCAGCCGGTCCCAGCCGAAGATCCACAGGCCGAGGAACGTGGACTCGAGGAAGAACGCCAGCAGCCCCTCGATGGCAAGCGGGGCGCCGAAGACGTCACCGACGAAACGGCTGTAGTCGCTCCAGTTCATGCCGAACTGGAACTCCTGGACGATGCCGGTCACCACGCCGATGGCGAAGTTGATGAGGAAGAGCTTCCCGAAGAAGCGCGTCAGCCGCAGCCACTGGGTGTTGCCGGTGCGCAACCAGGCGAGCTGGTAGCCGGCGACCATCGCCGAGAGGCCGATGCTGATCGGCACGAACATGAAGTGGTAGACGGTCGTGATGGCGAACTGCCACCGGGCGATGTCGAGCGGGTCCACGGTCCCTCTTCCTGACGTGGTTCTGGCGCCGGTTCTCCGGCGTGCCCACGCTAGGAATCCGGCCCGGTCCTCCGGCACGGGCGACGGTCCCCAAGCCGGCGGGACCTTGGTCCCGGTCGGGCAGGCCCTCCGCCCCGCGGGCCCGGCCGGAGAGCCCTCAGCCGAGCAGCACGTCGTCGACGTCGCGCCGCGGCGTCCGCGGCAGCGTGCTGCGGGCGATCTCCTGCCACCCGATCCGCACGACCAGCTGCGGGTGCAGGGCGCCGTCGAGCACCTCGTGGCGCAGTGCCGCCCGCGTCTCCGGCACCTCGACCACCTGGCTGAGCGGGACGACCGACAGCCGGTCGGTGGTGGCGTGCAGCCACACCGCGCTCAGCGCCTCGCCGGCGCGCAGGTGATCCAGCGGCGCGTCGTGCGCGGTGCCGACCACCAGCACCCCGTCGGTGTGCTCGACCCCGTCCTCGACGGGCGGGGCGTCCTCGAACCGGCTGCCGCCCCCGGCTGGCACCAGCGCGGCCGGCACGCCGTCGCGCGCGCCGTGGTCGACCCACGAGCGCTGCTCCTCGTGCAGCCGGCGGTCCCCGGTCTGCTGCGCTCGGGCCCGCAGGAACAGCAGATCGGTGCGGTGGCGCCGCGCCAGGTCCAGGAGCGGCACGACGGTGGCGCCCTCCCGCGAGCCGGTCGCCGCGAGGTGCTCGACGCGGCTGTCCGGCACCGGCCACGACGTGAACCGCCGGCGGTCGGTGACCCGCGCCGCGATCGCCGCCAGGTCGCGCGCGGCGGTCGTCGAGACCTCCCCGCGCTGCAAGGACACGCGCGCGAGCAGGTCGCCACGGCGTACGTCGGGGAGCCGGTCGACCGTGGGCACCCAGCCGTGGGCGGCGGCACCGACCCGCAGGTGGTGCAGCGCCGCACCGCAGCTGACGAGCAGGTTCCGCCCCGCCGGGTCGGTGGCCGGCAGCCGGCGCGAGGTGTCGGCGTACACCTCGACCACCGGGTGCTCGTCGCTGCCGTCGACGCGCCACAGCCAGGGCTGGGTGTTGTGCACGCTGGGCGCCCGGCAGGCGAGCCCGACGAGGGCGGCGAGCTCGGTGCGCGTGGCGTGGGACAGCATGGTCGGCTCCTCGGACGGCGGGTGGTGCTCGTCCAGCGTGCGTCCTCCAGCGGTGGGGCGGCAGGGACCAAGGTCCCGACCACTCGGGGGCGAAGAGCCTCGGTGCCCCGGGCCGGTGGGCGCTAGGTTCGGCCGCATGGCCGAGGAGACGTCCACCAAGATCCGCGTGTACCTGCTCGACGACCACGAGATCGTCCGGCGCGGGATCCGCGAGCTTCTCGAGAGCGAGGGCGACATCGAGGTGGTGGGGGAGTCCGGGCTCGCGGAGGAGGCCGCGCGCCGCATCCCGGCTCTGCGCCCGGACGTCGCGATCCTCGACGGCCGCCTCCCGGACGGGTCCGGCATCGACGTCTGCCGCGAGGTCCGCTCCCGCGACGCGGCGATCAAGGCACTGATCCTGACGTCGTACGACGACGACGACGCGCTGTTCGCTGCGATCATGGCCGGGGCGGCCGGCTACCTCCTCAAGCAGGTGCGCGGCGCGGACCTGCTCGACACCGTCCGCCGGGTGGCGGAGGGCCAGTCGATGCTCGACCCCGCGGTGACCGCGCAGGTGCTCGACCGACTGCGGAGCGGTCCGCCGACGGACGAAGGGATCGACCGGCTGACCGGCCAGGAGCAGAAGATCCTCGACCTCATCGCCGAGGGGCTGACGAACCGGCAGATCGGCGAGCGGCTGTTCCTCGCCGAGAAGACCGTGAAGAACTACGTGTCCTCGCTGTTGGCCAAGCTCGGGCTGGAGAGCCGCACGCAGGCGGCGATCTACGCCACCAAGCACAAGCGGTAGGGCGCGTCAGTCCCGCGGGACCAGTCGCCGGCCGGTCACCTCGCGCGGGTCGACGACGACCCACAGCGGCCGTGGCCCGGCCGGCCAGGTCTCGACGTCCGGGGGAGTGGCGCCGCCGTCGCTCGGGAAGCGCACGTGCGCCGTCCCGCGGACCAGCACGCTCCACCCCGTGCGCGTCGTCTCGTCGACGAGGTCGACCTCGACGGCGACCGGGCTCTGGTCGGCCTCCCGCACCAACGCGGCGTACGCCGACGTCCGGATCCAGAGCGTCTCGCCCGCCACGCCGTAGTTCACCGGCAGCACGACCGGGCCGTCGGCGGCCGTCCACGCGATGCGGCCGAGGGTGCGGGTGGCGAGCAGATCCCAGCACTCGCGGGTGGTGAGGTCACGCAGCTCGGTCGAGGTCGGGGTGGTCATGCCGTCAGCCTCCGGCCCAGCGGGCCGGCGGCGGCAGGGCGCAAGGTCACGGTGTCCCGGGACCAAGGGCCCGGCACGCTACGGTGCGGGCCATGGCGGCGGACGACGGCTCACCGGACCTGCACACCGCCGGGTTCGACGAGCTGCTGCGCGAGGTGCTCGGCCGGGTCCAGGGCGTCATCGACGAGCAGGAGCGGCTGCGGCTGCTGCTCGACGCGGTCGTCACGATGGCCGCCGACCTCTCCCTCGACGGGGTGCTCTCGCGCATCGTCGAGGTGGCCAGCCGGCTCGTGGGGGCGCAGTACGCCGCGCTGGGCGTCATCGGTGGCGGACCGAACCGGCCGCTCAGCACCTTCGTCCACCACGGCATGGACACCGAGGTCGTGCACACGATCGGCGACCTGCCCCGCGGCCACGGCATCCTCGGCCTCATCATCGACCGGCCCGAGCCGCTGCGCCTGCACGACCTCGCCGAGCACCCGGCGTCGTACGGCTTCCCCGCCGGCCACCCGCCGATGAGCTCGTTCCTCGGCGTCCCCGTGCGGATCCGCGACCGGGTCTTCGGCAACCTCTACCTGACGGAGAAGGAGGGCGGCGTCGATTTCACCGAGACCGACGAGGAGGTCGTGGTCGCCCTCGCCGCGGCCGCCGGCGTCGCGATCGAGAACGCGCGGCTCTACGAGGAGGCCGAGGTCCGGCAGCGCTGGCTGGCCGCCACCGCCGAGGTGACCTCGTTGCTCTCGGGTGCGGACCCCCACGGCGTGCCGGTCGACGAGGTGACCGCCGACGCCGTCCGGGCCGTGGTCGCCCTGGCCCGCGAGGCCGCCGGCGCCGACCTCGCGTGGGTGGTCGCCGGCGCCCCGGACGACCCCGTCGCGGTAGCCGTCTCCGGCGCCGCGGTCCCGGTGCCGGCGGGCGTCGCGGCGCACCCCGCGAGGGACGCGCCGTCGTCGGTGCCCGACGTGACCGAGGCGGGGCACGCCGCCGCCGACTGGCCGGCGCTCGGTCCCGCCCTGACCGTGCCGCTGCGCACCGCCGACGAGGCGCACGGCGTGCTCGTCCTCGGCTGGGCGCCGGCGCACGCCCACCGCCACCGCGAGCTCGACCTCGCCCACCCCGCCGCGTTCGCCGAGCAGGCCGCCCTCGCGCTGCAGGTCGCCCGCGCCCGCGCCGACCAGCAGCGGCTCGCCGTCTTCGAGGACCGCGACCGGATCGGCCGCGACCTCCACGACCTCGTCATCCAGCGGCTCTTCGCCGTCGGCCTCGGCCTCCAGGGCACCGCCCGGCAGCTCCAGCAGCCCGAGCTCGCCGCCCGGGTCGAGGAGGCCGTCGACGAGCTCGACGCCACCATCAAGGACATCCGTCGCTCGATCTTCGCGCTTGGCTCGACCGACGTCCGCTCCGACCTCCAGGCCGAGGTCGAGCGGCTGGTCGACCGGGCCGCGCAGACCCTGAAGGTGCGGCCGACGCTCCGCCTCGACGGCCCGGTCCGCACGCTCGTGCCCGCCGAGGTCGCCCCGCACCTGCTGGCCGTGCTCGGCGAGGCACTCTCGAACGCCGGCCGGCACGCCGACGCCTCTGCGGTCGACGTCCACCTCGTCGTCGGCCGCGAGGTCGTCCTCACCGTCACCGACGACGGGCGTGGCCTGCCCGCGGACGCGCGCGAGTCCGGTCTGCGCAACCTGCGCCAGCGCGCCACCGAGCTCGGCGGCTCCTGCGACATCACCTCAGCCCCGGGGCGGGGCACCACGATCCGCTGGGCGGTGCCCACGCGGCGTACGTCGTGAGGAGGCGGGAGCCCGGACGACACCGATCCGAGTAGGAGGGCCCGAGAAACCAGCGAACCCCCTGGCCGAGGGCCAGGGGGTTCGATCTGGTGGGCGATACTGGGTTTGAACCAGTGACCTCTTCCGTGTCAAGGAAGCGCGCTACCACTGCGCCAATCGCCCAAGTCTGCAGTTTGTGCTCGAGGTGGGTACGGGATTTGAACCCGTGTAGACGGATTTGCAGTCCGTTGCCTCGCCTCTCGGCCAACCCACCGTGCTGGTCCTTCCATGGAAGGACCGGTGGAAAGACCTCTGCGAGCGGACGACGAGGCTCGAACTCGCGACCTCAACCTTGGCAAGGTTGCGCTCTACCAACTGAGCTACGTCCGCTTGCTTCCGGCCGGGGCCGGCGTGCGACAGGAACATTAGCCGATGCCCTGGGGGGCGCAAAATCGGGGTGTCGTCGGCGTTTCGGGAGGGGGTCGGACGGGTGGCTTGCTCCCTACAGTGGCGTCATGCACGCCTGGATGGACGGCCGTCTCCTGCCCGATGCGAGCGCTCCCGCGGTGGGGGTGAGCGACCACGGCTTCACCGTCGGGGACGGGGTCTTCGAGGCGGTGAAGGTCGTCGAGGGGCAGCCGTTCGCGCTCAGCCGCCACCTCGAGCGGCTCGAGCGCAGCGCCGCCGGGCTGGGCCTGCCGGCTCTCGACGCGGACGCGGTACGCCGTGGCGTCGACGCCGTGCTGGGCGCCGAGCACCTGCCGCTCGGCCGGCTGCGCATCACCTACACGGGTGGGCCGGCCCCGCTCGGCTCCGGTCGCGGCGACGCCGCGCCGACGCTGGTCGTCGTCGCCGACGGCATGGGACCGGCCGAGCCGGTGACCCGGGTCGCCACCGTGCCCTGGCCCCGCAACGAGCGCGGGGCGCTCGCGGGCCTCAAGACGACGTCGTACGCCGAGAACGTGGTGGCGCTCGCCGAGGCCAGGCGTCGAGGGGCGAGCGAGGCGGTCTTCGCCAACCTCGCCGGCGACCTGTGCGAGGGCACCGGGTCGAACGTCTTCTACGTCGTCGAGGGCGAGCTGCGGACCCCCACCCTCGCGAGCGGCTGCCTGGCCGGCGTCACCCGCGGGCTGGTGCTCGAGTGGTTCGGCGGCCGCGAGGTCGACGAGCCGATCGGCGTCATCGAGCACGCGAGCGAGGTCTTCCTCGTCTCCACCACCCGCGACGTCCAGGCGGTCAGCCACTGGGACGACCGCGAGCTCCCGGCGCCCGGCCCGGTCACCTCCGAGGCCGTCCGGGTGTGGCGCGAGCGCGAGCCGGAGCTGCTCGGCGCCTGATCCCGAGCGCGGCGGCGGGCCGGTCGTGTGCCTGCGGACGCGTGCACGCGCGTGCTGGAGCACACGACCCCGGGTGGGGCGCGCCCGGAAGGCCGGTTGGGAGAGCGCCCCCGGCATGGGCTACAGTTTCGGCCGCACCGCAGGGTGCAGGACGGGCGATTGGCGCAGTGGTAGCGCGCTTCGTTCACACCGAAGAGGTCACTGGTTCGAACCCAGTATCGCCCACCGTCACCGCCGCAGGCCAGAGGCCGGTTCCCCTCAGGGAGCCGGCCTCGCGCGCTTCGCGTGCCACTCGTCGGCGGTGATGCCGAAGAGCCGCGACGGTTCGTCGTACCACTTCTCGACGACGCCGCGGTCGGTCAGGCCGACGCGTGCCATGACGGCCTGCGATCGGACGTTGTCCAGGTGGGTCACCGCCAGCACCTCGTCGAGACCGTGGGCGAACGCGTGGTCGAGCACGGCCCGGGCTGCCTCGCTCGCGTACCCCTTGCCCCACGAGTCGGGGTGCAGGTGCCAGCCGATCTCGACCTCGTCGGCCTCGGCGTTCGGCAGCGTCAGCAGCAGCACCGTGCCGGCGACCACGCCGGTCGCCGCCACCTCCACCGCCCAGATCCCCCGCGGCGGAGTGGCCGACCGCTCGGCGTACCGGTCGATCCGGGCGTGCGCCTCGGCCAGGTCCTGCATCAGCTGCGGCGGTCCGTCGGCGAGCCAGCGGGCGACCTCGACCCGGCTGAGGATGTCGAGCAGGCGGGGCGCCTCGTCGTGGCGCCACGGCCGGATGCGCAGGCGGTCGGTCTCGAGCAGGAGTCCATCGGGCGAGCCGGTCACGCCCCGGATCCTCGCAGCGGTCGCGCCCGACCACCACGGGATATCGACGCGAGGCGGTGGGCGGCCGGTCGATAGCATCGAGCGTCCGGCCGACCGGCCGGCGCCGTCCCGAACCTCCAGGAGAGATCGTGTCCGACATGAGAGTCGTCCTCGTCCACGCCGATGAGCGTCAGGACAAGGCGACCACGACGGGCACCAAGGCCTGGGAGCTGTTCGCCGGGGACCCGAGCGTCATCGCGGCGCGGGTCAACGGCGAGCTGCGCGACCTCTCGCACGAGCTCGCCGACGGCGACGAGGTCGAGGGCGTCGCGATCGACAGCCCCGACGGGCTCGACGTGCTGCGCCACTCCACCGCGCACGTGATGGCGCAGGCCGTGCAGGAGCTGTTCCCGGAGGCCAGGCTCGGCATCGGCCCGCCGGTGACCGACGGCTTCTACTACGACTTCGACGTCGAGACGCCGTTCGTCCCCGAGGACCTCGAGAAGATCGAGTCCCGGATGCGCAAGATCATCAAGGAGGGCCAGAAGTTCTCCCGCCGCGTCACCACCGACGCGGACGCGCTGAGCGAGCTGCAGGACGAGCCGTACAAGATCGAGCTCATCGGCCTCAAGGGCTCGGGCACCAGCGACGACGCCGCCGAGGGCGCGAGCGTCGAGGTCGGCGCGGGCGAGCTGACCATCTACGACAACGTCCGCCGCAACGGCGACGTGGCGTGGAGCGACCTGTGCCGCGGCCCGCACCTGCCGACCACCAAGCGGATCCCGGCGTTCAAGCTGATGCGCAGCGCCGCGGCGTACTGGCGCGGAGACGAGAAGAACAAGCAGCTGCAGCGCATCTACGGCACCGCCTGGGAGTCCAAGGAGGCGCTCGAGGCGCACCTGCACCGGATCGAGGAGGCCGAGCGGCGCGACCACCGCAAGCTCGGGCGCGAGCTCGACCTGTTCAGCTTCCCCGACGAGCTCGGCTCCGGCCTGCCGGTCTTCCATCCCAAGGGTGGAGTCATCAAGCGGGAGATGGAGGACTACGTCCGCCAGCGCCACATCGAGGAGGGCTTCTCCTACGTCGGCACCCCGCACATCAGCAAGGACGGGCTGTTCCACACCTCAGGACACCTGCCCTACTACGCCGACACGATGTTCCCGCCGATGGAGTTCGAGGGCGCGAAGTACCAGCTGAAGGCGATGAACTGCCCGATGCACAACCTCATCTACGCCTCGCGCGGCCGGTCCTACCGCGAGCTGCCGCTGCGCCTCTTCGAGTTCGGCCACGTCTACCGCTACGAGAAGTCCGGCGTCGTGCACGGCCTGACCCGCGTCCGCGGCTTCGCGCAGGACGACTCGCACTCCTACGTCACCCCCGACCAGGCCGCCGGCGAGATCAAGCACCTGCTCGACTTCGTCCTCGGCCTGCTGCGCGACTTCGGGCTCGACGACTTCTACCTGGAGATGTCGACCCGCGACGACTCCAAGCCCGACAAGTTCATCGGCTCCGACGAGCAGTGGGAGACCGCCACCCGCGTGCTGCGCGCGGTCTGCGAGGAGTCCGGCCTCGAGCTCGTGCCCGACCCGGGCGGCGCGGCGTTCTACGGCCCGAAGGTGTCGGTGCAGGCTCGCGACGCGATCGGCCGGACCTGGCAGATGTCGACGATCCAGTACGACTTCAACCAGCCGCACCGCTTCGGGCTGGAGTACCAGGCGGCCGACGGCACCCGGCAGGAGCCGGTGATGATCCACTCGGCGAAGTTCGGCTCGATCGAGCGGTTCCTCGGCGTGCTCGTGGAGCACTACGCCGGCGCGTTCCCCCCGTGGCTCGCCCCGGTCCAGGTCCAGGCGATCCCGATCGCCGAGCGGCACGAGGACTACCTGTGGGACGTCGCCAAGCGGATGCGCACCGAGGGGCTGCGCGTCGAGGTCGACGACTCCACCGACCGGATGCAGAAGAAGATCCGCAACGCGCAGCTGCAGAAGGTGCCGTTCATGATGATCGCCGGCGACGACGACCTCGCCGCCGGCGCGGTCTCCTTCCGCTACCGCGACGGCCGCCAGGACAACGGCGTGCCGATCGAGGAGGCCATCGCCCGCGTCCGCGAGGCCGTCGCTGCCCGCACGCAGGTCTGACCCGGCCGGCGGCGTACCGCCGCTCCGGCCACGAGGCCCGTCCCCGCTCGTCCGGGGGCGGGCCTCGGTCGTCCCTGCCGCAGCGCTGAGCCGGCAATCCGGCCCCTTACCCGCGACACGCGTCGCACACACCCATTTACATCGGACGTGGTGTCGCACTAACGTGGTCGGCATGACCGCGACGGACCTGCAGACCGACCTCACCGGCCGCTCGTACGACGACACCCTCCGCACGCTGTCGGAGGCGTCGGTGGAGCAGCACTTCGACGCGTTCCGCGACATCGCGTGGGACGACCCGGCGTACGCCGTGGACCCGGCCGACCCCCGCTGGGTGCTGCCCGCGGGGGACGTGCTCGGGCGCCACCCGTGGTACCGGTCGCTGCCGCTGGAGCGACAGGTCGAGATCGGGCTCTACCGCCAGGCAAACGTCACCAAGGTCGGTCTGCAGTTCGAGCAGATCCTCATCAGCGGCCTGATGAACTACGCGTTCGGCCTGCGCAACGGCAGCCCGGAGTTCCGGTACTCCACCCACGAGGCGACCGAGGAGTGCCACCACACCCAGATGTTCCAGGAGTTCGTGAACCGCTCCGGTCAGGACGTCGCGGGCGGCACCTGGGCGTTCCGGGCGGTGGCGCCGTTCCTGCCGCTGTTCGCGAAGTGGGTCCCGTTCGGCTTCTTCTACGGCGTGCTCGCCGGCGAGGAGCCGATCGACCACGTGCAGAAGGCGGTGCTGCGCGCCGGGGACGACACGCACCCGCTGCTGCGGCGGATCATGCAGATCCACGTCGCGGAAGAGGCGCGCCACATCGGCTTCGCCCACACCTACCTCGAGCACCGCGCCCCGCGCCTGCGCCGGGTCGAGCGGTTCGTGCTCTCGCTGGTCGTGCCGCTGATCATGCGCTGGCTCTGCGACCAGATCCTCCGCCCGGGCCGCAAGGCCCGCCGCGACATGGGCATCCCGCGCTCGGTCGTGCGCGACGTGTGGTGGCGCGCGCCGGAGTCGCGGAAGTTCCTGCGCGACCTCTTCGCCGACGTGCGGATGCTCGCTGAGCGCACCGGGATGATGAATCCCGCCTCCCGCCTGCTCTGGCGGGCGATGGGCATCGACGGGCGCAGCTCGCGCTTCCGCAGCCAGCCGGCCTCGGCCGCCTCCTGATCCCGGGTCGAGCGCAGACCCGTGCCGTACGTCGTCACGCAGTCCTGCTGCGCCGATGCCTCCTGCGTCGTCGCCTGCCCGGTCAACTGCATCCACCCCGCGCCCGGTGAGCCCGGGTTCGCCACCGCCGAGATGCTGTACGTCGACCCGCGCTCGTGCGTCGGCTGCGGCGCGTGCACCACGGCGTGCCCGGTCGGGGCGATCGTGCCGGACACCGCGCTGACGCCCGAGCAGGAGCCGTTCCGCGAGGTCAACGCGGCCTACTACGACGTCTTCCCCCATGCCGACCGCACCCCGCTAGCGCTGGTCCCCCCTCAGCGCCGGCTGCGGCGGCCCCGGCCGGTCCGCGTCGCCGTCGTCGGCGCCGGACCGGCCGGGCTCTACACGGCCGACGAGCTGCTGTGCCACCCCGAGGTCACCGTCGACGTGCTCGACCGGCTGCCGACGCCGTACGGGCTGCTCCGTGCGGGTGTCGCGCCCGACCACCGCCACACCAAGGACGCCGAGCGGCTGTTCCGTGCGATCGAGGAGCAGCCCGGCTTCCGCTACCTGCTCGGTGTCGAGGTGGGCCGCGACGTCACGCGCGCGGAGCTCGACGAGCACTACGACGCGGTCGTGTGGACGGTCGGCGCGTCGGCGGACCGCCGCCTGGACGTGCCGGGGGAGGACCTGCCCGGGTCGTGCTCGGCGACCGCGCTGGTGGGTTGGTACAACGGCCACCCCGACCACCGCGACCTGGAGGTGCACCTCGACCACGAGCGGGTGGTGGTCGTCGGCAACGGCAACGTGGCGCTCGACGTCGCGCGGGTGCTCACCGCCGACCCCGACGCCCTCGCCACCACCGACCTCGCCGACCACGCGCTGGCCGCGCTGCGCACCAGTGCCGTGCGCGAGGTGGTCGTCCTGGGTCGGCGCGGCCCGGACCAGGCGTCCTTCACGACTCCCGAGCTGATCGGCCTCGCCGGCCTGCGCGACGTCGACGTCGTCGCCGACCTCGGCGGCGCGGAGGTGACCGGCGACGACGTGCGCGCCCGGGTGCTGCGCGAGCTCGCGGCCCGCCGGACCGATCCCCGCAAGCGCCGGATCGTCCTGCGCTTCCTGGCCTCACCGGTGCGCATCGTGGGCACCGGCCGGACCGAGGGCGTCGAGGTCGTGCGCAACGAGCTGGTCCCCGACGCCGCCGGCGTGCCGCGCGCGAAGGCGACCGGCGAGACCGAGGTGCTCGAGGCCGGGATGGTGCTGCGCTCGGTCGGCTACCGGGGTGTGCCCGTCGCCGGCCTGCCGCACGACCCGGTCACCGGCACCGTGCCGAACGTCGGGGGACGCGTCGAGCCGGGCACGTACGTCGCCGGGTGGGCCAAGCGCGGACCGACCGGGTTCCTCGGCACCAACAAGATCTGCGCGCAGGAGACCGTCGAGGCACTGCTCGACGACCTCGACGCGGGGCTGCTGGAGGCGCCGGCGACCCGCGACGGCGACCTGGCCGCGGTGCTCGCGCGCCGCGACGTACCCGTCGTGGACCTGGCGGGCTGGCGCGCCATCGACCGCGAGGAGCGGCGCCGCGGCGAGGCCGCGGGCCGTCCCCGGGTCAAGATCACCGACCCCGACGACGCGCGCGCGATCACGCTGCGACGCGGGAGGAGGGGCCGGCGCGCGGTCAGCGCTTCTTGGCGGTGACCTGCTCCATGGAGCTGGCGTGGTCGGAGGCGGCCTTGGCGCGCTTCTCGCCCCGCTTCTCCTTGATCGACTTGCCGGACTTCTTCGACATTCCTTGGCGCGGCGACTTGTCGCTCATGGGGGATCCCTCGGTGGAGGGCCTGGGTGGCCCCGTCCGACGACACTACCCCTCCGCCAGGTCACAGGTCGCCGGATAGCCTGACCCCCGTCGAGCGGGGGTCGCGGAGGCGCGACCCGGGGACGGAACGAGGACGTGATGGCGACGAGTGAGGACGCCCGCCCGGACGGGCGCCAGGCGCGCTGGGACCGCCACAACCAGCAGCGGCGCCAGCAGATCCTCGACGCCGCGATCGCGGTCATCGAGGACGGCGAGCCGGGCGCCGAGTTCCACGTCCAGCAGATCGCCGAGCGGGCCGGCCTCAACCGCACCGTCGTCTACCGCCACTTCGCGGACCGCTCCGACCTCGACCGGGCGGTGCAGGCCGAGATCCTCGACGGGCTGTGGGCCGAGCTGCTCCCGGAGATCGGCCTCGAGGGCACGATCCCGCAGATCGTCGAGCGGATCGTGGCGACGTACGTCGGCTGGGCGGTCGCGCACCCGGCACTGCACCGGGTCGCCGAGCAGGGCGAGGGCACCGGTCCGCTGCAGGAGGGGCTGACCCAGATCGCGGGGCAGGTCTGCGAGGTGATCACCACCGCCGTCGAGATGCTCGGTCTCGATCTCGGCGACGACGAGCGCGCGGCCATCGACCCGCTGGTCTTCGGGCTGGTCGGTGCGGTCTTCGGCGCGGTGCGCCGGTGGATGGCGCGGCCCGAGCGGGTGCCGGCCGCGCCCAAGCTGGTCGAGCTGGTGACCGGGTCGGTCTGGTACATCCTCGCCGGCCACGCCCGCGCCCTCGGCTTCGAGCTCGACCCGAAGCAGAGCGTCGAGGACCTGGTCGCGGTGGCCCGGACGCAGGCGACCCCGTGAACGGAGAGGACCGAGCGGACGTGGACACGCTGCACCAGGACGGCATCGGCCGCTCCGACGAGCTGGACCGGCTCTGGACCCCGCACCGGATGGCCTACATCCGCGGCGAGAACAAGCCGGCCGACGCCTCGTCGGGGGAGTGCCCGTTCTGCCGGATCCCGTCCCTGGCCGACGACGAGGGCCTGGTGGTGCACCGCGGTGAGCTGTCGTTCGTCGTGCTCAACCTCTACCCCTACGCGCCCGGGCACCTGATGGTCTGCCCCTACCGCCACATCGCCGACTACACCGAGACCACCGACGAGGAGGCCGCGGAGATCGCCGACCTCACCCGCGACGCGATGCGCGTCGTGCGGCGGGTCTCCGGAGCGGGTGGCTTCAACATCGGCATGAACCAGGGGCACATCGCCGGCGCCGGCATCGCCGCCCACCTGCACCAGCACGTGGTGCCGCGCTGGCCCGGCGACCAGAACTTCATGCCGATCATCGGTCGCACCAAGACCCTGCCCGAGCTGCTGGGCGACACCCGCGCGCTGCTCGCCGAGGCGTGGCCGACGGCGTGACCACGCTCCCGACGCCCGAGGACGACGCCCGGCTCGCCGCCGACCTGGTGCGGGAGGCCGGCACGCTCGCCCGCCGGATGCGCTCCGACGGGCTCCGGCTCGACTACAAGACGTCCATCTCCGACGTGGTCACCGCGGCCGACCGCGCCGCCGAGGAGCTGGTGACCGGCCGGCTCCGCGCCGAGCGCCCGGGCGACGCCGTGCTGGGCGAGGAGCACGGGCACGTCGCCGAGAGCACGACCGGCCGCTCCTGGGTCGTCGACCCCGTCGACGGCACCTACAACTTCGTCAACGACCTGCCCTGGTGGTGCTCCGCGGTGGGTCTGCGCGACACCGAGGACCTGCTGGTCGGGGCGGTCCACGACCCGATGGGCGGGGCGACGTACGTCGGCGGGCCGGCGCTGCCGAGCACCCGCGACGGCCGTCCGCTGGCCCCGCTGGTCGACCGGCCGCTCGCGGAGATCAGCATCGCGACGTACCTGCACCCGCCCTTCCTCGAGGGCGAGGTCGGTGCCGCATGGCGTCGCGCGGCCGGTGGTGCCGCGGCGCTGCGGTGGTTCGGCTCGATGAGCATGGACCAGGTCGGCGTCGCGACCGGGCGGGTGGGGCTGGTCTTCCAGCACTCCGTCGCGCCGTGGGACGAGCTGCCGGGCGCGGCGATCATCCGGGGCGTCGGGGGAGTGACGCGGCACGTCGAGGTCGCGGGCAAGGACTGGTACGTCGCGGGGCCGCCGACCGCCGTGGGCGAGGTCTGCGCGCGGCTGCTCGACCGCTAGCCTGCTGCCGCCATGCTGGAACGTTTCCGCGCCTTCTGGACGAAGGTCCTCGCCCCCGTCGCCCACCTGCTCATCAGGCTGGGGGTCAGCGCCGACGCCGTGACCCTCGTCGGGACGCTCGGGGTGTGCGCGGGCGCGCTGGTGTTCTACCCGCAGGGGGAGCTGCTCATCGGCACCCTCGTCATCACGGCGTTCGTCTTCAGCGACCTGCTCGACGGCTACATGGCGCGCTCGACCGGCCGCTCCAGCAGCTTCGGCGCGTTCCTCGACTCGACCCTCGACCGGATCGGCGACGGCGCGATCTTCGGCGGGCTCGCCCTGTACTTCGCGTGGGAGGGCGACAGCCGGCTCTACCTCGTGCTCTCGCTCGTCTGCCTGGTCATGGGCAGCGTCACCTCCTACGCCCGCTCGCGCGCGGAGAGCCTCGGCTACACCGCCAAGGTGGGCATCGCCGAGCGCGCGGACCGGCTCGTCGCGATCCTCGTGATGACCGGCCTCGGCGCGATCTTCGACCTCCCGGTCCTCATGCACGTCGCCCTCTGGGCGCTCGCGATCGCCTCGACGATCACCGTCGTGCAGCGCATCTGGGTGGTGCGCCGGCAGGCGCTCGCAGCCCTGGCGGACGGAAGTCCGTCCGCCGGGTAAAGCGTCCTACGCTCCTCGCATGACCGAGAGCCACGCCTCCACCACCGACGGCCCCACCACCGGCACCACCCGCGTCAAGCGCGGCATGGCGGAGATGCTCAAGGGCGGCGTGATCATGGACGTCGTCACCCCCGACCAGGCCAAGATCGCCGAGGACGCAGGCGCCGTCGCGGTCATGGCGCTCGAGCGGGTGCCGGCCGACATCCGGGCCCAGGGCGGCGTCTCGCGGATGTCGGACCCGGACATGATCGACGGGATCATCGAGGCCGTCTCGATCCCGGTCATGGCCAAGGCGCGGATCGGCCACTTCGCGGAGGCGCAGGTGCTGCAGTCGCTCGGCGTGGACTACGTCGACGAGTCCGAGGTGCTCACGCCCGCCGACTACGCGAACCACATCGACAAGTGGGCGTTCACCGTGCCGTTCGTGTGCGGTGCGACCAACCTCGGGGAGGCGCTGCGGCGGATCACCGAGGGCGCGGCGATGATCCGCTCCAAGGGCGAGGCCGGCACCGGTGACGTGTCCAACGCGGTCACCCACATGCGCACCATCCGCGGCGAGATCCGCCGGCTCGCGGCACTCGAGGGCGACGAGCTGTACGTCGCGGCCAAGGAGCTCCAGGCGCCGTACGACCTGGTCAAGGAGGTCGCCGAGACCGGCAAGCTGCCGGTCGTGCTGTTCACTGCCGGCGGCATCGCCACGCCCGCGGACGCGGCGATGATGATGCAGCTCGGTGCCGAAGGCGTCTTCGTCGGCTCGGGCATCTTCAAGTCCGGCAACCCCGCGCAGCGGGCCGAGGCGATCGTCAGGGCCACGACCTTCCACGACGACCCCGACATGGTCGCGAAGGTCTCCCGCGGCCTGGGCGAGGCGATGGTCGGCATCAACGTCGAGGAGATCCCGCAGCCCCACCGCCTCGCCGAGCGCGGCTGGTGACCTCCTGAGCGACGTGCAGGACACCTGGCTCGGCCAGGTGCTGGGGGTCCTCGCGCTGCTGCTGCTCGTCGCGTCCGTCGTGTGGTGGGCGCGGTGGCTGCACCGTCGCCTCGCGGTCGTCAGCGGCGCCCCGCGGTGGGCGCGGCGGCTCTCGCTCGTCGTGGTCGTCGGCGGGCTGCTGCTCTACGCCGCCACGAACGTCGCCTACCGCACGATCGACCCCGCCCCGCTCCGGCCGGTGCTGTGGCTCGGGCTGTCCTGGCTGGGGCTCGCCTGGTACCTCACGGTCGGCTGCCTCCTGCTCGCCCTCGCCTCGCTGGTGCTCCGGCTGCTCGGCCGCCGCGCCGCCCGCGAACGGCTGCTCCGCGTCGGCACCCCGGTGGTCGTCGTCCTCGCCCTGGCGGTGATGGCCGTCGGCGCCGTCGTCGCGCAGCGGCCGCGCGCCACGGCGTACGACGTCGGGTCGGCGGCGCTGCCCGACGGCTGGGACGGCGCGCGGATCGTGCTGCTGACCGACCTGCACGTCGGTGTCGTCCACGGCGAGGCCTGGACCCGCCGCGTCGTCGACCTCGTCAACGCGCAGGACCCGGACCTGGTCGTGCTCGGCGGCGACCTCGTCGACGGCCGCGAGCGGTACACCGGCCCCGACCTCGACCCCCTCGCCGACCTGGACGCGCCGCTCGGCGTCGTCGCCGTGTCCGGCAACCACGAGATCGAGACCGGTGACGCCCCGGCGTACCTCGACCGGCTCGAGACCCTCGGCGTCGACGTCCTCCGCAACGAGCACGTCGTCCTCGAGCGCGGGGGAGACCCCCTCGTCGTCGCCGGCGTCCACGACGAGATCGGCACCGGCGCCCTCGAGCCGGACCCGGCCGCCGCGCTCTCCGGGACGCGGCCGGAGGACTACGTGGTGTACGTCGCCCACGAACCGCGCCAGCTCGTCGCCTCGGCCGGCGTCGACCTCCAGCTCTCCGGCCACACCCACGGCGGCCAGATCTGGCCGTTCGGCTGGCTCGTGCCGCTCCAGCAACCCACCCTCGCCGGCGTGGACGTCGTCGACGGCGTCACCGTCGTGACCTCCCGCGGTGTCGGCACCTCCGGCCCGCCCGTCCGCACTGGCGCCGCGCCCGAGATCACCGTCGTCACCCTCCGCTCGACTTCCGGTTGAGGAAGGCCCGCAGCGCCTCGGGCGGCTGGTTAAGGAAGGCGCGCAGCGCCTGTCTCGAAGCCCCCGCCCCCGCCCCCGCGCCGGGCCGGCCGCTGTGCGCGGGGTCGTGTGCCGGAGGACGCGCTGGCCCGCGACCTGGAGCACACGACCCATCGCAGGCGGCTCCGCAGGCGGCGGCCGCACCGCGGCGACGCGGATGCGCGGAGAGCAGGCCCGGCGCCTATCGTCCAGCCCGTGCCACCCACCATCGGCGTCCTCGCCCTGCAGGGAGACGTCCGCGAGCACGTTCGCACCCTGACCGACCTCGGTGTCGACGCGGTCACGGTCCGCCGCGAGAGCGAGCTCGCCGAGGTCGACGGGATCGTCCTGCCCGGCGGTGAGTCGACGACGATGGCCAAGCTGCTGCGCACCTTCGGCCTCCTGGACCCACTGAGGAAGCGGATCACCGGCGGCATGCCCGCCTTCGGCACGTGCGCGGGGATGATCCTGCTCGCCGACCGGGTGCGCGACGGCGCGGCGGGCCAGGAGACGGTCGGCGGGCTCGACGTGACGGTGCGGCGCAACGCGTTCGGGCGGCAGGTCGACTCGTTCGAGACCGACCTGCCGGTGACCGGGATCGACGAACCGGTGCACGCGGTGTTCATCCGCGCGCCGTGGGTCGAGGAGGTCGGGCCCGGGGTCGAGGTGCTCGCCGAGGCGGCCGGCCATCCCGTCGCCGTGCGCCAGGGCCACCTGCTCGCCACGAGCTTCCACCCGGAGGTGGGCGGCGACGGTCGGGTGCACCGTCTCTTCGTCGACCTGGTGCGCGGGCCGGTGCGTTGACCTCGTCGGCCGATCGGCCCGGGCGCCGCTAGGATCGACGGCTGGTGCGGGGGACCGCACCAGCACATGACCGGCGCGGGAAGAGGGACGCATGTCTGGCCACTCCAAGTGGGCGACCACGAAGCACAAGAAGGCCGCCATCGACGCCAAGCGCGGCAAGATGTTCGCCAAGCTGATCAAGAACGTCGAGGTCGCGGCCCGCATGGGCGGCGGCGACCCCTCGGGCAACCCGACGCTGTACGACGCGATCCAGAAGGCCAAGAAGTCCTCGGTCCCCAACGACAACATCGACCGCGCGGTCAAGCGCGGCTCCGGTGCCGAGACCGGCGGCGCGGACTACACGACGATCACCTACGAGGTCTACGGCGCGTCCGGCGTCGGCCTCCTGGTCGAGTGCCTCACCGACAACAAGAACCGTGCCGCGATGGAGGTCCGCACCGCGGTCACCCGCAACGGCGGCACCATGGCCGACCCCGGCTCGGTCTCCCGGCTCTTCAACCGCAAGGGCGTCGTGCTGGTCGCCAAGGCGCAGGAGGGCGGCAAGGAGGTCTCCGAGGACGACGTCCTCGAGGCCACCCTCGACGCCGGTGCCGAGGAGGTCAACGACCTCGGTGACCAGTTCCAGGTCATCTCCGAGGCCACCGACCTCGTCGCCGTCCGCACCGCGCTCCAGGCCGCCGGCATCGACTACGACTCCGCCGACGTCCAGTTCGTCGCGACGATGGACATCCCCGTCGACGCGACCGCCGCGGGCAAGGTCTTCAAGCTCATCGACGCCCTCGAGGACCTCGACGACGTGCAGGACGTCTTCAGCAACGTCGACGTCCCGGCCGACGTGATGGCCGAGCTCGAGGCCGCGGACGCCTGACCGCGACCGAGCCGGTACGCCGCGGGCGTGTCGTGACGGCGTACGTCGGGCCCGGCGGCTAGCGTTCCTCCCGAACAGACGTTCGACGGAAGGCTGGCCATGCGCGTGCTCGGGATCGATCCCGGCCTGACCCGCTGCGGGATGGGCGTGGTCGACGGCTCGGTCGGTCGACCGCTCACCCTGGTCGACGTGAACGTGCTGCGGACCAGCGCCGACCGGCCGGTCGCGGAGCGGCTGGTGACCATCGAGAAGGGCGTCGACGCCTGGCTCGACGAGCACCGGCCCGACGCGGTCGCGGTCGAGCGGGTCTTCGCCCGCTCCGACGTCAGCACGGTCATGGGCACCGCGCAGGCCAGCGGGATCGCGATGGTCTGCGCCGCCCGCCGTGGGCTGCCGATCGCGCTGCACACGCCGAGCGAGGTCAAGGCGGCGGTCTCCGGCAACGGCCGGGCCGACAAGGCGCAGGTCGGCGCGATGGTCACCCGCATCCTGCGCCTGGACGCCATGCCGAAGCCGGCCGACGCCGCCGACGCCCTGGCGCTCGCGATCACCCACATCTGGCGCGGGGGAGCCCAAGCCCGCATCGACGCCGCGCTGGCGGCAGCAACCACGAGGAGCAGACGTTGATCGCCTTCGTCCGCGGCCAGGTCGCCGGGGTCTCGCTCACCAGCGCCGTCCTCGAGGTCGGCGGCGTCGGCCTCGAGCTGATGTGCACGCCGGGCACCATCGCCGGCCTGCGCACCGGGCAGAGCGCCACGCTGGCCACGAGCATGGTGGTGCGTGAGGACTCGATGACCCTCTACGGCTTCGCCGACGAGGACGAGAAGAGCGTCTTCGAGCTCGTGCAGACCGCCTCCGGCGTCGGCCCCAAGGTCGCCCAGGCGATGGTGGCGGTGCTGAGCCCCGACGACGTGCGCCGCGCCATCAGCAGCGACGACGTCAAGACGCTGACCCGCGTGCCCGGCATCGGCCAGAAGGGCGCGCAGCGGATCATCCTCGAGCTCAAGGACCGAATCGGCCCGCCGACCGGAACCACCACCGTGCCCGCCCCTGCCGGGAGCGAGCCGTGGCGCGAGCAGGTGCACCAGGGTCTCGTCGGGCTCGGCTGGTCCGCGAAGGACGCCGAGAAGGCGATCGACGCCGTGGCGCCCGAAGCCGGTGGCGCTCCCGACGTCGCGACGCTGCTCCGCGCAGCCCTCCGCACGCTCAGCAAGGCCTGATCGCCGTGCCCTTCCACGAGGACGAGCTGGCCGCGGCCGAGGAGACCCACCTCCGGTCGATCACCGCGGCGGAGGCGGAGGGCGACGAGCGCGCCGTCGAGGCGGCGCTGCGCCCGCGCACCCTCGACGAGGTGGTCGGCCAGGCCCGCGTCCGCGACCAGCTCGGCCTGGTGCTCGAGGCCGCCCGCCGGCGCGGCCGGGCGCCCGACCACGTGCTGCTCAGCGGTCCGCCGGGCCTCGGCAAGACGACGCTGGCCATGATCATCGCCGCCGAGATGTCCGTCCCGCTGCGGCTGACGAGCGGCCCGGCGATCACCCACGCCGGCGACCTCGCGGCGATCCTCTCGGGGATGAACGAGGGCGAGGTGCTCTTTGTCGACGAGATCCACCGCATGTCCCGGCCGGCCGAGGAGATGCTCTACATGGCGATGGAGGACTTCCGCGTCGACGTCGTGATCGGCAAGGGGCCGGGCGCGACCGCGATCCCGCTCGACCTGCCGCCCTTCACGCTGGTCGGAGCCACCACCCGTGCGGGCCTGCTCCCCGGCCCGCTGCGCGACCGGTTCGGGTTCACCGCCCACCTGGAGTTCTACGAGCCGCACGAGCTCGACCTCATCGTCCACCGCTCCGCCGGTCTGCTCGGCGTGGACCTGACCGACGAGGGCAGCGCGGAGATCGCGTCACGCTCGCGCGGCACGCCGCGCATCGCCAACCGGCTGCTGCGCCGGGTCCGCGACTACGCCCAGGTCCGCGCCGACGGCGTGGTCACCCGCGCCGTCGCCGAGGCGGCGCTGGACCTCTACGAGGTCGACCAGCTCGGGCTGGACCGCCTCGACCGGGCCGTGCTCGACGCCCTCTGCCGCCGCTTCGGCGGCGGACCGGTCGGCGTCTCGACGCTCGCGGTCGCCGTGGGGGAGGAGCGCGAGACGGTCGAGGAGGTCGCCGAGCCGTTCCTCGTCCGCAACGGCTTCCTGGCGCGTACGCCGCGTGGCCGGGTGGCGACGCCGGCCGCCTGGGAGCACCTCGGCCTGAGCGTCCCGGCGGCCGCCGCGACCGACCCGGCCGGGGAGCCGACCCTGTTCGAGGAGTGACGGGCCGCGTCTCCTGGGATTCGTCCGGGCGGGGAAGCCCGTAGGTATGCTTGCCCGTCGGCCGCCCCGGGACTCGCCCGGGTGAGCGGCCTCCCCGTCACCGCTCGAGAGGTTCGTCCGTGGAGCTCGCCTCCCTGTTGCCGCTGGTCGGCATCGCCCTCCTCTTCTGGCTCCTGATCATCAGGCCGGCTTCCCGGCGCCAGAAGGAACTCGTCCGCATGCAGTCGTCGTTGGGGGTGGGTGACGAGGTCGTCCTGACCTCGGGCTTCCTCGGCACGGTGCGCGAGCTCACCGACGACACCGCACGTGTCGAGATCGCCGAGGGGGTCGTCGTGACCGTCGCTCGCGGCGCGATCGGCACCGTCGCACAGCCAGGGCCCGCCGCAGCCGGCGGGCCGGAGGAGATCTGACATGGCACGCAAGCCCCGCCCCGGACGCACCCTCGTGGTGTTCTTCCTCGGCATGGCGCTGCTCTACGGGCTCGTGGTCCTGGCCGGCACCTGGAAGCCCGCGCTGGGCCTCGACCTCCAGGGCGGCACGCGCATCACGCTCGTGGCCTCCGACGACGACCCGGCCGATGACAGCCTCGAGCAGGCCCGCCAGATCATCGACGACCGGGTGAACGGTTCCGGTGTCGCGGAGGCCGACGTGGTCACCGAGGGCAGCAACATCATCGTCGTGGAGATCCCCGGCAGCTCCCGGCGCGACCTCCTCGAGACCGTCAAGCGCCAGGCGCAGCTGCGGTTCCGCCTGGTGGCGTGCTCGGAGATCAACCCCGGTCCCTGTGCGGCCGGCGGCGGCCAGGGCCCCGCGCTCGACCCCGGCGCAACCGGCGGCCTGCCCGACGGTTCCGCGGTGCAGATCGATCCCGGCACCGGCGGTGACCAGGGCGGCGACGGCGGCAACAACCGCGGCAACAACGGCGGCAACGGGGGCGAGGGCGACCAACAGGGCAGCAACAACCGCCCGCCGGTCGGCTTCGCCACGAAGAGCCTGGCCACGGCGGACGCGACCGCCAGCCCGAGCGCCGAGCCCTCCGAGGACACCGGCGACGGCGCCGAGAACGGCACCGACGAGGGCACCGAGGACCCGTCCGGGTCGCCGAGCCCCTCGATGGTTCCCGCCCCGGACGGCGGCAAGAACGCCACCGACCCGCTGACCTGGGTCGACGCGCCGAACGAGGCGGCCATCAAGGCGTACAACGAGTTCACCTGCCCGGCGGACGGCACCATGCCGCCGGTGGAGGACAACCCGGACAAGCCGCTGGTCTCCTGCGAGACGTTCGAGGACGGCACGGTCGTGAAGTACCTGCTGTCGCCCTCGGCGATCGAGGGCACGCAGCTCACCGACGCCTCGGCCCAGATCCCGCAGCAGCAGGTGCAGTGGGTCGTCGCGCTGGAGTTCAACGGCGCCGGCACGAAGACCTTCGCCGACATCTCCCGCAAGCTCGTGAACAACGGCGGGCAGTTCGCGGTCGTGCTCGACGGTGAGGTGCTTTCCGCTCCGACGATGAACGGCCTGATCACCAACGGCCAGGCGCAGATCGAGGGCAACTTCACCGAGGCCTCCGCGCAGAGCCTCGCGACCAGCCTGAAGTTCGGCGCGCTGCCGATCGCGTTCCAGGACGACGTGTCGTCCGAGACGATCGGCCCCTCGCTCGCCGGTGACCAGCTCTCGGCGGGCCTCTGGGCCGGCGGCCTCGGCCTCGCCCTGGTGATGCTCTACTGCCTCGTCTACTACCGCGGCCTCGGCGTGGTCGTGCTCGGCTCGCTGGCGGTCGCCGCGCTCATCACCTACGCGTTGGTGCTGCTTCTCAGCGAGACGGCCGGCTTCACGCTGACCCTGCCTGGCATCGCCGGGCTGATCATCGCCGTCGGTGTCACCGCCGACTCCTTCATCCTGTTCTTCGAGCGCATCCGCGACGAGATGCGCGAGGGCAAGTCCATGCGGGTCGCGGTGGAGACCGGCTGGAAGCGCGCGAAGGTGACCCGCCTCGCCGCGAACACCGTCTCGCTGCTGTCCGCCGCGGTGCTGTACATCTTCGCGACCGGCGCGGTGAAGGGCTTCGGCTTCGCGCTCGGCCTGTCCACGCTGATCGACCTCGCGGTGCTCTTCTGGTTCACCAAGCCTGCGGTGTCCTACCTCGCGCGGTACAAGTTCTTCAACGGCGGCGGCCGCCTGTCCGGCCTCAGCCCCGAGACGCTCGGCATGGACCGGGTCCCCGCTGGAGGTAACGCCTGATGGGCAAGTTCTCCCGGCTCGGCAACGAGCTCTACAACGGCCGCCGGTCGATCGACTTCGTCGGTCGCAAGCCCCTCTGGTACGCCATCTCGCTGGTGTTCGTGGGCCTCGCCATCGGCATCATCGTGGTCAAGGGCCTCAACTTCGGCATCGAGTTCACCGGCGGCACGCAGTACCGCGTCGCCGTGGGTGCCTCGGCGGCCACGCAGGACAACGCCGACGCGCTCCGCGAGGCCGTGGCCGACGCGGGGGTCGAGGGTGCCGAGTCGCCCGTCGTCACCACCGCCGGCGAATCGCTGCTCATCCAGGTCGAGGACCTCGACGCGGAGGAGAACGACCGGGTCGTCGCAGCCATCACCGACACCGTCGCGATCGACGACCCCCTCAACGACATCTCCCAGGACGAGATCGGCGCGAGCTGGGGCCAGCAGGTCGCCGAGCGCGCCGCCATCGGCGTCGCGGTCTTCCTCGCGCTGACGATGATCTTCATCTGGATCTACTTCCGCGAGTGGAAGATGTCGATCGCCGCGATGGTCGCGCTCGCCCACGACATCGCGATCACGGTCGGCATCTACGCGCTCTCCGGGTTCCCCGTGACCCCCTCGGCGGTGACCGGCCTGCTCGCGATCCTCGGCTTCTCGCTCTACGACACCGTCGTGGTCTTCGACAAGGTCCGCGAGAACACCAACGAGTACCTCCAGCCCGGCCAGTCCTACTCCGACGCGGCGAACCTCGCGGTCAACCAGACCCTGGTGCGCTCGATCAACACCGGCATCGTCGCGCTGATCCCGATCGGCGCGATCCTCTACGTCAGCGCGATCCAGCTCGGCGCGAGCTCCCTGCAGGACCTGGCGCTCTCGCAGTTCGTCGGCATGGCGGCCGGTGTCTACTCCTCGGTGGTCATCGCCCCGCGCGTCCTGGTGCACCTGAAGTCGACCGAGACCGACGTCAAGCTCCAGGAGCGGCACGCCAAGGCGAAGGCCCGCGCCCAGGCCGACCGGTACGCCATGGTCCCCGCCGTCACGTCCGACGCCCCGGTCGCCGACCAGGCCTGGGACCCCGAGGCGGACCCGGAGCTGGTCGACGACGACACCCCCGAGGTGCAGCGTCCGGTGGCGACCACCCCCCAGCGGCAGCCCGAGGCGAGCGGCCGCGGCCGCGTCGTGCCCCAGGCCAAGGGCGACGTGCGCCCCAGCGGTGCCGCCGGCCGGCAGCAGCCCTCGCGCGTCACGCGTTCCAAGCGCGGCAAGAAGTAGTCCGCCGGTGACCTCCCCGCACCGCGGGCCGCGCATGGCCGCGGCCCGCGAGGCGCTCGAGCGCCTGGTGGTCGACGTCCCGGACTTCCCGGAGCCAGGGGTCGTCTTCAAGGACATCACGCCGCTGCTCGCCGACCACCAGGGCCTGAGCGCCGTGGTCGAAGCGATCGCCGAGGCCGGACGGGACGCCGACGGCAACGCGGTCGTCGACAAGGTCGTCGGCATGGAGGCCCGCGGGTTCATCCTGGCCGCGCCGGTGGCGCTCGCCCTCGGTGCGGGCTTCGTGCCGGTGCGCAAGGCGGGCAAGCTGCCCCGCGGCGCGCACGCGGTCTCCTACGCGCTGGAGTACGGCGAGGCGACCCTCGAGCTGCACCACGACGCCGTGTCCGCGGGGGAGCGGGTGCTGCTCGTCGACGACGTGCTGGCCACCGGCGGCACGGTGCGCGCGGCCCGTGAGCTCGTCGAGGCGTGCGGCGCCACACCGGTCGGGGTGGCCGTGCTGATGGAGCTCGGCTTCCTCGGCGGCCGGGACGTCGTCGGCGACCTGCCGGTCCACAGCATCGCGGTCATCTGACCGTCCCGCGACGGCCTAGACTGGATTGTGTGACCGAGGACCGCACGCCCGCCAAGACCGGCGGGCGCGCGCCCGACCGGCCACGGCCGCCTCGTCCGACGCCGGCGGAGTCCACCACCTCGCCGCCGTCGAGCACCCGCGGCATGCGTGCGCGCCTGGCGCGGATGGGCACGCGCAGCCAGCCGACCAACCCGGTCCTCGAGCCGCTCTTCCGCTCAGTGCGCGCCAACCACCCCAAGGCCGACCTGGCCCTGCTCGAGCGCGCGTACGACGTCGCCGAGAAGATGCACGGCACGCAGATGCGCAAGAGCGGCGACCCGTACATCACGCACCCGCTCGCGGTCACCACCATCCTCGCCGGCATCGGCATGACCGAGCCGACGCTGGTGGCCTCGCTGCTCCACGACACGGTCGAGGACACGCCGTACACGCTCGACCAGCTGCGCAAGGACTTCGGTGACGAGGTCGCTCAGCTCGTCGACGGCGTGACCAAGCTCGACAAGGTCGTCTACGGCGACACCGCCGAGGCCGAGACCATCCGCAAGATGATCGTGGCGATGTCGCGCGACATCCGCGTGCTGGTCATCAAGCTCGCCGACCGGCTGCACAACATGCGGACCCTGCGCTACGTCAAGCAGGAGACCCAGGAGCGCAAGGCTCGCGAGACCCTCGACATCTACGCGCCGCTGGCCCACCGCCTCGGCATGAACACGCTGAAGTGGGAGCTGGAGGACCTCGCGTTCGCGACCCTGCACCCCAAGATCTACGACGAGATCGTCCGCATGGTCGCCGAGCGGGCGCCCTCGCGCGACCAGTTCCTGGCCGAGGTGATCAGCCAGGTCGAGAACGACCTGCGCGAGGCGAAGGTCAAGGCCACCGTCACCGGCCGGCCGAAGCACTACTACTCGATCTACCAGAAGATGATCGTCGGCGGCCGCGAGTTCACCGACATCTACGACCTGGTCGGCATCCGGATCCTCGTGGAGGAGGACCGCGACTGCTACTCCGTCCTCGGCGTGCTGCACTCGCGCTGGAACCCGGTCCTCGGCCGGTTCAAGGACTACGTCGCGATGCCGAAGTTCAACATGTACCAGTCGCTCCACACGACGGTCATCGGCCCGGCGGGCAAGCCGGTCGAGGTGCAGATCCGCACCTTCGCGATGCACCGCCGTGCCGAGTACGGCGTCGCCGCGCACTGGAAGTACAAGGAGGACGGCCGCGCCGGCCTCGACACCGACCGGCTCGCCGACGGCGACGACATGACCTGGGTCCGGCAGCTGCTGGACTGGCAGAGCGAGGTCGAGGACCCGGGGGAGTTCCTGGAGTCCCTGCGCTTCGAGATCAACCGCGCCGAGACCTACGTCTTCACCCCGCGCGGCGACGTCATCGCCCTGCCGGCCGGCTCGACCCCGGTCGACTTCGCGTACGCCGTGCACACCGAGGTCGGGCACCACACGATCGGGGCGCGCGTCAACGGGCGCCTCGTGCCGCTCGAGTCGACCCTCGAGAACGGCGACGTGGTCGAGGTCTTCACCTCCAAGTCCGAGAACGCCGGCCCCTCGCGCGACTGGCTGACCTTCGTGCGGTCCCCGCGCGCCCGCTCCAAGATCCGCCAGTGGTTCTCCAAGGAGCGCCGCGAGGAGGCGATCGAGCAGGGCAAGGAGCAGATCGCCAAGCTCATGCGCAAGGAGGGGCTGCCCCTCAAGCGGCTGATGTCGCACGAGTCGCTCACGCTGGCCGCCCGGCACTTCAACATCGCGGACGTCTCCGCGCTCTACGCCTCCGTGGGCGAGGGCAACCTGTCGGCCCAGGCGGTCGTCAAGCGCGTCATCGAGGAGCACGGCGGGAGCGAGGCCGCGCAGGAGGACCTCGCCGAGGCCGTCACCATCACCGGCCGCCGTGGCCGCTCGAAGGTGGCACCGTCCGGCGGCGACGCCGGCGTCATCGTCAAGGGCGCGCCCGACGTGTGGGTCAAGCTCGCGAAGTGCTGCACTCCCGTGCCTCCCGACGACATCCTCGGCTTCGTCACCAAGGGCGGGGGAGTCTCGGTGCACCGCCAGGACTGCACGAACGCCGCCTCGCTGAAGTCCCAGCCCGAGAAGGTGCTCGACGTCGAGTGGGCGCCGACCGGCTCCTCGTCGTTCCTGGTCAACATCCAGGTCGAGGCGCTCGACCGGGCCCGCCTGCTGTCCGACATCACGATGGCGCTCTCCGACGCCCACGTGAACATCCTCAGTGCCAACCTGTCGACCACCCGCGACCGCGTCGCCAAGAGCCGCTTCACCTTCGAGATGGCCGAGGCCAAGCACCTCGACCAGGTCCTCAAGGCCGTCCGCGGCGTCCCCGGCGTCTTCGACGCCTACCGCGTCACCTCCTGACCCACCCGTTCGGGGTCGAGGAGCTGCCTGCTGGTCGAGCAGCGAGCGCCAGCGAGCGTGTCGAAACCCCGGACGTGACGCAGGGCGGCGACCATGGTCGCCGCCCTGCCTCGTCCCACCGGGTCTCGACACGCCCGTCGCGACCTCGCAAGCTCGGTCGCGGGGCTTGCTCGACCTCCTCCTTGAGGAGGGCCGGGCTCGTCCCCCGCCCGGCCCTCCTCAACCGGAGAAGTCGGCGGAGGCCTTCCGGGCCATGTCGAGGAACTGCTGGCGGGAGGCGAGGTTCTCCTCCAGGTCGCGGACCTTCTTCTCGTTGCCGGCGGCGCGGGCGCGGTCGAGCTCCGCCTGCACCTGGGCGATGGCGGCCTCGAGCTTGAGGACCATGTCGCCCGCGCGGGCGGACTTCTCGGGGTCCGAGCGCTTCCACTGCTCGTCCTCGACGGCGCGGATGGCCTGCTCGACCTTGCGGATGCGGCCCTCGAGCTCCTTCATCCGGTCCCGCGGGACCTTGCCGGCGGCGTCCCAGCGGTCGGCGATGTCACGGAAGGCGCGCTTGGCGTTCTCGACGTCGGAGACGGGCAGCAGGGCCTCCGCCTCGACGAGCAGCTGCTCCTTGACCTCGGCGTTGGCGGCGAACTCCTGGTCCTGCTCGGCCGCCGCGGCGTCGCGGTTGCCGAAGAACGTGTCCTGCGCGGCCCGGAACCGCTTCCAGAGCGCGTCGTCGACCTCCTTCGGCGCGGGACCGGCGGCCTTCCAGTCCCGCATCAGGTCGCGGTAGCGCCCGGCGGTCGGACCCCACTCCGTGGAGGCGGCGAGCTTCTCGGCCTCGACGACGAGCCGCTCCTTGACGGCCCGCGCGGCGTCGCGCTTCTCGTTCTGCTCGGCGAAGTGCGACTTGCGGCGCCGGGTGTACGCCGTGCGCGCGGACGAGAAGCGCCGCCACAGCGCGTCGTCGGAGGCGCGGTCGATCCGGGGGAGCGCCTTCCACTCGTCGAGCAGCTCGCGCAGCCGGTTGGCGCCGTGCCGCCAGTCCGAGCCCTGGGCCAGCTTCTCGGCCTCGCCGACGAGCTTCTCCTTGGCGGCCTTCGCCTCGGCCGAGCGCGCGGCCTTCTCGGCCTTGCGCGCCTCGCGCTGGGTGGCGATGACCGGGCCGAGCGCGTCGAGGCGGGCGCCGAGTGCGGCGAGGTCGCCGACGGCGCGGGCGTCGGTCACCTGGGCGCGGACGGTCTTGACCGACTCGGCCGCCTCCTCGGGGGAGAGCACGCCGGAGCGCACCCGCTGCTCGAGCAGCTCGACCTCGAAGGACAACGCGGCGTACCGCTCGGTGAAGAAGGCCAGCGCCTCCTCCGGGGTGCCCTCGGGGTACTGACCGACGGGGCGCTCCCCGTCTGCGGTCCGGACGTAGACGGTGCCGTCGTCGTCGACTCGGCCCCACTCATGGCTCGTCACTGCTGGTCCCTCGCATCGGTGGTCGCGGGCGGCTCGCTTCCGCAGACAACGATCCTAGTCAGGTACGGCGCTCGGCGTGGGCCGCGCGCGGCGCCGGGCCGAATCCCGGTGCGACCGACCGGGCGACCCACGGGTAGCCTGACCCGGTGCTGATCGCCGGATTCCCCGCTGGGCCCTGGGGGACGAACTGCTACGTCGCCGCGACCGGGCCCGGCACCGAGTGCGTCGTGATCGACCCCGGCAAGGACGCCGCCGACGGCGTGGCGCAGGTCGTCCGCGAGCACCGGCTCAAGCCGGTCGCCGTCCTCGTCACCCACGGGCACGTCGACCACATGTGGTGCGTCGCCCCCGTCGCCGGGACCTACGACGCCACCGCCTGGATCCACCCCGACGACCGGCACCTGCTGACCGACCCCATGGCCGGCATGTCCCGCGAGACCACCCAGATGATGCTGGGCGGCTCCTACGAGTGGGCCGAGCCCGACGACGTCCGCGAGCTGTCCGACCGCCAGGAGCTCGAGCTGGCCGGACTGCGCTTCGTCGTCGACCACACCCCGGGCCACACCGAGGGATCCGTGACGTTCCGCTCGCCCTACGAGCAGGAAGGGGTCAGCGAGGTCATGTTCTCCGGCGACCTGCTCTTCGCCGGCTCCATCGGGCGCACGGACCTGCCGGGTGGCGACCACCCGACGATCCTGCGGAGCCTGAAGGAGAAGGTGCTGACGCTGCGCGACGACGTCGTCGTCCTGCCCGGCCACGGCGAGCAGACGTCGATCGGGCGCGAGCGGGCGACCAACCCGTTCCTCCTCGACCTGCAGGACACCGACGGCGGCCCGGCCGGCGGCGCCACCGACCCCGTGACCCGGGGGCTGTGACCATGGCCAAGCCGACCCCGCTCAGCGGGTTCCCCGAGCTGCTCCCCGAGCAGCGCTTCGTCGAGCAGCAGGTCGTGGACACCCTGCGCGAGGTCTTCGAGCTGCACGGCTTCGCCGGCATCGAGACCCGCGCGGTCGAGCCGATGGACCAGCTGCTGCGCAAGGGCGACACCTCCAAGGAGGTCTACGTCCTGCGCCGGCTGCAGGAGACCGACGCCGGCACCGACGCCGGCCTGGGCCTGCACTTCGACCTCACCGTGCCGTTCGCGCGCTTCGTGCTGGAGAACGCCGGCAAGCTGGAGTTCCCCTTCCGCCGCTACCAGGTGCAGAAGGCCTGGCGCGGCGAGCGGCCCCAGGACGGCCGCTACCGCGAGTTCACCCAGGCCGACATCGACATCGTCGGCAAGGACGAGCTGCCGTTCCACCACGACGTCGAGGTCACCCGCGTCATGGTCGAGGCGCTGTCCCGGCTCGCCGACCCCGATGTGCTGGGCCTGCCGCCGTTTCGGCTCCAAGTCAACAACCGCAAGCTCATCCAGGGCTTCTACACCGGCGTCGGCGCGCCCGACCCGGCCGAGGTCATGCGGCTGGTCGACAAGCTCGACAAGCTCCCGGCCGAGACGGTCAAGGGCATGCTCGTCGACGAGGCCGGCCTCACCGCCGAGCAGGCCGACCGGTGCCTGGAGCTGGCGACCATCCGCAGCGCGGACGACTCCTTCGTCGAGCGGGTGCGCGCCCTCGGCGTCGAGGACCCGCTGCTCGAGGAGGGCCTGGCCGAGCTCGCCGCTCTCGTCCGCGGCTGCGCCGCCTTGACCAGCGACAAGGTCTCCATCGAGGCCGACCTGTCGATCGCGCGCGGGCTGGACTACTACACGGGCACGGTCTTCGAGACCCGCCTGGAGGGCAGCGAGTCGCTGGGCTCGATCTGCTCCGGCGGCCGCTACGACGCGCTCGCGAGCGACGGGCGCACGACGTACCCCGGCGTCGGCATCAGCCTCGGCGTGAGCCGCGTGCTGGTCCCGCTGCTCAACCGCGGCGCGCTCGTCGCCGACCGCAAGGTCCCCTCGGTCGTGCTCGTGGCGCTGACCAGCGAGGAGACCCGCGGGGAGTCGGACGCGATCGCGACCGCCCTCCGCGCCAACGGCGTGCCGTGCGAGGTCGCCGCGAACGCGCAGAAGTTCGGCAAGCAGATCAGGTACGCCGAGCGCCGGGGCATCCCGTACGTCTGGTTCACCGGCGACGCGCCGGGCGAGCACCAGGTCAAGGACATCCGCACCGGGGAGCAGGTGGCCGCGGACCCGGCCACCTGGACGCCCCCCACCGACGACCTCCGACCGAAGGTCGTGTCGAGCACAGATCAGGAGCAGCAGTGATCCGCACCCATGACGCCGGCGCCATCCGCGCCGAGCACGTCGGCCAGACCGTCACCCTCGCCGGGTGGGTGGCCAACCGTCGCGATCACGGTGGCGTGGCCTTCATCGACCTGCGCGAGGCCAGCGGCGTGGTCCAGGTCGTCATCCGCGACGAGGAGGTCGCCCACCAGCTGCGTGCGGAGTTCTGCCTCAAGGTCACCGGCGAGGTGACGGCGCGCAAGGAGGGCAACGAGAACCCCAACCTGGCCACCGGTGCGATCGAGGTCGTCGCCACCGAGGTCGAGGTGCTCAGCACCGCCGCGCCGCTGCCCTTCCCGATCAGCGACGCTCAGTCGTCGAGTGGGGAGGTCGGCGAGGAGGTCCGTCTCAAGTATCGCTACCTCGACCTGCGCCGCTCCGGCCCCGCCGCCGCGATCCGCCTGCGCAGCAAGGTCAACAAGGCCGCGCGCGACGTGCTCGACCGCCACGACTTCGTGGAGGTCGAGACCCCGACGCTGACCCGCAGCACGCCCGAGGGCGCGCGCGACTTCCTCGTGCCTGCGCGCCTGCACCCGGGCAGCTGGTACGCCCTGCCGCAGAGCCCCCAGCTGTTCAAGCAGCTGCTGATGGTCGGCGGCATGGAGCGCTACTACCAGATCGCGCGCTGCTACCGCGACGAGGACTTCCGCGCCGACCGGCAGCCGGAGTTCACCCAGCTCGACATCGAGATGTCCTTCGTCGAGCAGGAGGACGTCATCGCGCTGATGGAGGACGTCCTGGCCGCGATGTGGGCGCTCATCGACGTCGAGATCCCGCGCCCGATCCCGCGGATGACCTACGCCGAGGCGATGGCCAAGTACGGCTCGGACAAGCCGGACCTGCGGATGGGCAACGAGCTCGTCGAGTGCACCGAGTACTTCAAGGACACGCCGTTCCGCGTCTTCCAGGCGGAGTACGTCGGCGCCGTCGTCATGCCGGGCGGCGCGAGCCAGCCGCGCAAGCAGCTCGACGCGTGGCAGGAGTGGGCCAAGCAGCGCGGCGCGCGCGGGCTGGCGTACGTGCTCGTCCAGGAGGACGGCACCCTCGGCGGCCCGGTCGCCAAGAACATCACCGACGAGGAGAAGGCCGGCCTGGCCGCCCACGTCGGCGCCGAGCCGGGCGACTGCATCTTCTTCGCCGCCGGCGCGACCAAGTCCAGCCGCGCGCTGCTCGGCGCCGCGCGCCTGGAGATCGGTCGCCGCTGCGGCCTCATCGACGAGTCGGCGTTCGCCTTCACCTGGGTCGTCGACGCACCGCTCTTCGAGCCGGCCAGCGAGGCCGTCGCGAGCGGCGACGTCGCGGTCGGCGGGGGAGCGTGGACCGCGGTCCACCACGCCTTCACCAGCCCCAAGCCCGAGTTCCTCGACACCCTCGAGGAGAGCCCCGGCGAGGCGCTCGCCTACGCCTACGACATCGTCTGCAACGGCAGCGAGCTCGGCGGCGGGTCGATCCGCATCCACCGCGAGGACGTCCAGAAGCGCGTCTTCTCGGTCATGGGCATCGGCGAGGAGGAGGCTCAGGAGAAGTTCGGCTTCCTCCTCGACGCCTTCAAGTACGGCGCGCCCCCGCACGGCGGCATCGCCGTCGGCATGGACCGCATCTGCGCGATCCTCGCGGGCGCCGACTCCATCCGCGACGTCATCGCCTTCCCGAAGTCCGGCGGCGGGTTCGACCCGCTGACGGCCGCTCCCGCACCGATCACCCCTGCCCAGCGCAAGGAGGCCGGCGTCGACGCGACCCCTGCGAAGGACGGCGAGAGCGGGCCGGAGCAGGCCTGATCAGGCCTGAGCGACCCGGGGACGACCGTCCCCGGGGGCTGTGACGCACCCAGCGAACTGGTTGGCCAGATCGTTATACGCCGGTGACCGATTCCTCCTGGACGGTCGCTTAGAGTCGCTCCGGCGCCGGGGCGATCCCCCGGGCGGCGTGGGGTCCAGTACCCCTGTCCGGCACGACCAGCCGATCGACCACCCAACGACGTACAAGGCGGGACATGACTGCACCGCTCAGCCCGGAGAGCGCGCTCGAGAGCCACTTCGTGGACGAGGAACAGCCCGACGGCGGCGACTCCGGCCCCATCGTCAGCAAGTCCCCGGGGCAGCTGGCGCGGGCCCGCTTCCTCAAGGACAAGCTCTCGATGGTCGCCCTGGTCATCGTGGTCCTCTACGTCCTCGCGGCCATCTCGGCGCCGCTCCTGGTCAAGGTCGGCTTCCTCGACCCGTACAGCTCCAACCAGGACCTGCTCAACGAGTTCCAGCTGCCCATCGGCGCCTGGGGCGGCATCTCCGGCGACCACTGGCTCGGCGTGGAGCCGGGCATCGGCCGCGACGTCCTGTCCCGGGTCTGGTACGGCATCAGCTTCTCGCTGGCGATCTCCTTGACCGCCACGGTCATCGCCGTCCTCATCGGCGTGACCCTGGGCATCGTCTCGGGCGCCTCCGGCGGATGGGTCGACGCGATCATCGGTCGCGCGATCGACCTGACCCTGGCCTTCCCGCAGACGCTGATGCTCCTGGCCCTCTCCACGGTGGCCATCGCGTTCATCACCGAGGTGCTGGGCGTCCCGGCCGGCCCGCCGGCGCAGTCGCTGTACGTCGTGGTCGTGCTCGGTCTCTTCGGCTGGACCGGCGTGGCGCGCATCGTCCGCGGCCAGGTGCTCTCGCTGCGCGAGCGCGAGTTCGTCGCGGCCTCGCAGATGATGGGCGCCTCGAAGTTCCGCCTGTACTTCAAGGAGATCCTGCCGAACCTGTGGGCGCCGATCCTGGTGACCTTCACGCTGATCATGCCGGCGTTCGTCTCGGCCGAGGCGGCCCTCGCGTTCCTGAACGTGAGCATCCGGCCGCCTACGCCGACGCTCGGCAACGTGCTGTCCGACTCGCTGAAGTTCGCGGAGAACGACCCGGTCTACTTCTTCGTGCCGGCGATCCTCATCGCCGCGATCGTCGTGAGCTTCAACCTGCTCGGCGACGGCCTGCGCGACGCGCTCGACCCGAAGGGCCACCGGTGACCCCTCTCGGGGCGCCACGGAATTTTCCTAGGTTTTCGGCGGCACGTCGTCGTCGAAGCTCCCGCCGCTCCTGCGCGGCGCACTGAAGGAGGAAGTGAATGGGTATGAAGCTGAGGAGGACGGTGGCATCGACCGCCGCCTCGGTCCTGGGGCTGACGCTCCTGGCCGCCTGCGGGGGTGGCAGCGACGACGACTCCGGGAACAACGGCTCGGGCAACGCCGCCGTCGCCGGTGAGAAGGGCGGCACCCTCAAGGTGCTGCAGCACTTCCCGTACGAGGCCGCTGACCCGCAGCGCATCTACTACGGCGTCCAGCTCGCCTGGTACCGCCGTCTGATCTACCGCGGCCTGCTCGCGTTCCCCATGTCGGAGGACGGCGAGGTCGCGACGACCCCCGTGCCCGACCTGGCGACCGACACCGGCACCTCGTCCGAGGGCGGCAAGGTCTGGGAGTTCACCCTCAAGGACGGCGTCAAGTGGGAGGACGGCAGCGACATCACGTGTGAGGACGTGCAGTACGGCACCTCGCGCGTGTTCGCCAACGACCTCATCACCGGCGGCCCGAACTACACGCTGAGCTACATCGACGTGGAGGACTACCCGGGCCCCTACAAGGCGACCCCGGAGCAGCAGGCCGCCTACGAGGAGGCCGTGAGCTGTGACGGTCAGACCATCACCTTCCGCTTCAACAAGCCGTGGGCGGACTTCCCGCAGGCCGTCGCGGGCATGATGATGACCGACCCGTACAAGGAGGAGTTCGACGAGGGCGCCAAGAGCCAGTGGAAGGTCCTCTCCAACGGTCCTTACAAGGTCGAGGGCGGCGAGTGGAGCAAGAACCAGGGCGCCACGCTGGTCCGCAACGAGAACTACGACCCGGCCACGGACGACCCGGAGGCCCTGCGCCTCGCGCTGCCGGACCAGATCGACTACCAGATCGACCCGTCCGACACCGCCGGTGAGCTCTTCAACGACCGGCTCATCCAGGACGCCGCCGACGTGAAGAACGCGATCACCACGGCCCGCGTCGCGCCGACCCAGTTCCCGCAGATCACCGGCCCGGTCGAGGACCGCTACCTCAACGTCCTCTCGCCGTACACCCAGTACCTGTCGCCGAACTTCAACAGCGAGGTCATGCAGGACGTCAACGTCCGTCGCGCGCTCGCCATGTCGCTGAACCTCAACGGCTACGTCAAGGCGCTCGGTGGCGAGGTCGCCGCGGCTCCCGCCGAGACGATCGTCGCGCCGGACGTCGCCGGTTCGACCGAGAACCCGGCCTTCGCCGAGGACAACAACAACGACGGCGACCCCGACGGCGCTCGCGCGCTGCTCGAGGAGGCCGGCGTCCAGACCCCGGTCGAGATCAGCCTCGCCTACCCGACGTCGCCGACCGCCGACAAGGCGATGGCGGTCGTCCAGGAGGGCTGGAACGCTGCCGGCTTCGACGTCACGCTCGAGCCGCAGGGTGACACCTACTACGACGTCATCTCGCGTCCCGACGACGAGTTCGACGTCACCTGGGGCGGCTGGGGTGCCGACTGGCCGTCGGCCATGACCGTGATCCCGCCGCTGTTCGACAGCCGCCCGAACTTCTCGCCCACCACGTGTGGCCAGAACTACGGCTGCTACCAGAGCGACGAGTTCGAGGCGCTGGTCGACGAGGCCGCGAACGCCTCCGACGTCGACGCGCAGGTCGAGAGCCTGGTCGAGGCGGACGCGAAGCTGGGCGAGGACGTCGCCTACATCCCGCTGGACGTCAGCAAGTTCAACTGGCTGTACGGCTCGCAGGTCACCGGCTTCACGACGACCGCCGCGTCGTCGTCCTACCCGGAGATCGGCCTCATCGGCGTCCAGCAGTGACCCCGGTCGCTGACTGAACCTGCACGACCGATACACCGGCGGTGCCGGGTGCGCGTCCGACGCGCACCCGGCACCGCACCCGGTCCGGGCCCGTCCCGGACCAGGCTCGACCCACCCTGCGTCGAGCCACGCAGACATGCACCCCCACCGGGGTGCCTCCCGACGACCTCGATTGAGGTGAGACCCGACCGATGTGGGCATACATCGTCCGCCGGTTGTTCATCGGTGTCGCGCTGCTGCTGGCGCTCACCCTGGTGACCTTCGTCCTCTTCTTCGCCTCGCCCGTCGACCCGGCGCGCTACGCCTGCGGCAAGAACTGCAGCGAGGACCAGCGCGACCAGGCTCGCGCCGCCCTGGGCTACGACAAGCCGGTCTACGAGCAGTGGGGGCTGTTCATGAAGGGCATCGTCGCCGGCCGTGACTTCCCCGCCGACGAGGAGCTGCGCGCAGCGGCACCCGAGGTGGTCACGCACTGCGCCGCGCCGTGCCTGGGCTACTCCCACCTGAACTCCTCGACCGTCAACGACCTGGTCGTGGACGCGGCCCCGGTCTCGATCTCGCTGGCGCTGGTGGCGCTGGTGATGTGGCTGGTCGGTGGCGTGCTGTTCGGCATCCTGGCGGCGGTCTTCAAGGGCTCCTTCATCGACCGCGGCATCGTCGGCCTCACCCTCGTCGCCTACGCCTTCCCGACCTTCTTCATCGCGGTCTTCTTCCTCAAGTACCTCGCGGTGAAGTGGGAGCTGTGGCCGTACCCGACGTACATCTCCCTCGAGGACGGCGGCCTGGCGTCCTGGCTGGGCAACCTGATCATCCCGTCGTTCACCCTCGCCCTGGTCTTCATGGCCGGCTACGTGCGGATGACCCGTGCGTTCATGCTGGAGTCGATGACCGAGGACTACATCCGCACCGCGAAGTCCAAGGGCCTCAAGCAGCGCACCGTGCTGTTCAAGCACGGCCTGCGCGCGGCGCTGACCCCACTGGTGACGATGACCGGTCTCGACTTCGCGACGCTGCTCGGCGGGGCGATCATCACCGAGTCGGTCTTCGCCTACCCGGGACTGGGACTGCTGACCGTGCAGGCGAGCGAGGCGTGGGACCTCCCGACCGTCATCGGCGTCGTGGTGCTGGCCGGTGCGTTCGTCATCTTGATGAACATCATCGTGGACATCTCCTACGCCTTCATCGATCCCCGAGTACGGCTCGGGTAGGAAGAGACTCAGACGGTGGACAACTTCCTCAGCGTGCGAGACCTCCGCGTGCACTTCCCGACGCCGGACGGCGTCGTCAAGGCGACCGACGGTCTCTCGTACGACCTGGCCAAGGGCAAGACCCTCGGCATCGTGGGCGAGTCCGGCTCGGGCAAGTCGGTCTCGAGCTCAGCCATCCTCGGTCTGCACCGGGGGACCAGCGCCCAGGTCAGCGGGCAGATCCTGCTCGAGGGCACGGACCTGCTCACGATCACCGACGAGGAGATGCGGCTGCGGCGGGGCAGGGAGGTCGCGATGATCTTCCAGGACCCGCTGTCGGCCATGCACCCCTACTACACGGTCGGCAACCAGATCGGCGAGGCCTACCGGGTCCACCACGACGTGAGCAAGAAGGCCGCCCGCGCCCGGGTGATCGAGATGCTCGAGCTCGTGGGGATCCCGCAGCCGGACCGGCGGGTCGACGACTACCCGCACCAGTTCTCCGGCGGCATGCGCCAGCGCGCGATGATCGCGATGGCGCTCATCAACGACCCGGGCCTGGTCATCGCCGACGAGCCGACGACCGCGCTCGACGTGACGGTGCAGGCGCAGATCCTCGACCTGCTGCAGAAGCTGCAGCGGGAGTTCAACACCGGCATCATCATCATCACCCACGACCTCGGGGTCGTCGCGGAGATGGCGGACGACGTCCTGGTGATGTACGCCGGCAAGGCCGTGGAGTACGGCCCGACCAAGGAGCTGCTCACCCACCCGGAGATGCCCTACACCTGGGGCCTGCTCTCCAGCGTCCCGGACCTCACCGCGGACGTCGAGGAGAAGCTCGTCCCGATCCCGGGCACCCCGCCGAGCCTGCTGAGCCCGCCCAGCGGCTGTGCCTTCCATCCCCGCTGCCGCTACAAGGACCAGGTCGCAGGCGACCTGTGCGTCACGCAGCAGCCGGATCTCACCCCCGGCACGCGCGGTCCGGGGCACCTCAAGCGGTGCCACCTGACCGACCCGACCGTCCCGAACGAGGAGGAGGTGGCCCGGTCATGACCATGACCGATGCGGCCCCCACAGGCCCTTCGACCGCCACGGACGGGAGCGCGCCCCTGCTCGACGTCCGTGACCTGCAGATGTACTTCCCCGTGAAGTCGTCCGGGCTGATCCGACGCACCGTTGGTCACGTCCAGGCGGTCGACGGCATCAGCTTCCAGATCGAGTCCGGCGGGTCGCTGGGCCTGGTGGGGGAGTCCGGTTGTGGCAAGTCCACGACCGGCCGCCTGGTGACGCGGCTCTACAAGCCGACCGCCGGGAGCATCCACTTCGAGGGTCGCGACATCGCGGACCTCGGCGCCCGCCAGCTCAAGCCGCTGCGCCGGGAGATCCAGATGATCTTCCAGGACCCCTACGGCTCGCTGAACCCGCGGCACACCGTCGGCAGCATCATCGGCGCGCCGCTGGAGATCCACGACGTGGTGCCCAAGAAGCAGGTGCTGAGCCGGGTCCAGGAGCTGCTGGAGATCGTCGGCCTCAACCCCGAGCACTACAACCGCTACCCGCACGAGTTCTCCGGCGGCCAGCGCCAGCGCATCGGCATCGCCCGCGCGCTGACGCTCCAGCCGAAGCTGCTCGTCGCCGACGAGCCGGTCTCGGCACTGGACGTCTCGATCCAGGCGCAGGTCATCAACCTGCTCCAGGACATCCAGCGCGAGTTCAACATCGGCTTCCTCTTCGTGGCCCACGACCTCGCGGTGGTCCGGCACTTCTGCCCGGAGATCGCGGTCATGTACCTGGGCAAGATCGTCGAGATCGGCGAGCGGGACGCGATCTACCAGCACGCCAACCACCCCTACACCCAGGCGCTGCTCTCCGCGGCGCCGGACGTGAAGCAGGCCGCGATCGGCGGCCGGCGCGAGCGGATCCAGCTGCAGGGTGACGTGCCGAGCCCGATCAACCCGCCGTCGGGCTGCCGGTTCCGGACCCGCTGCCCCTTCGCGCAGGACATCTGCGCCGCGGTGGAGCCGCCGCTGATGCAGATCGGTCGCCGGCACAAGGTCGCGTGCCACTTCGCCGGCGAGATCGGGCACCACCCGGCCGAGCCGGTGACCGCCCCGCTGCTCGGCGTCGACCGGCACGGCGACCCCGTCCCCGGGGCCGACCGGAACACCGACATCGGCACCGACTCGGGCTACAGCGACACCTGGTACGACTTCCCGGGCCGCCGGATCGTCCGGGACGAGAGCGCCTGAGCCCGACCTCGTGGAAGGCTTGTTCGACGCGGAGGAGCCGCGGCCGGTGACCGGCCGCGGCTCCCTCTCGTCGGCGGCCCACGCGTCCAGCCCGCTCGCGGTGCGGATGCGACCGCGGACCCTGGACGAGCTGGTCGGCCAGGAGCAGCTGCGAGCGCCCGGCGCGCCGCTGCGGCAGCTGATCGAGAACGAGCAGTCGATGTCGCTGCTGCTCTGGGGACCGCCTGGCACCGGCAAGACCACGATCGCCTCGATCGTCAGCCAGCAGACCGACCGCCGGTTCGTGGAGGTCTCAGCCGTCTCCGCAGGGGTCAAGGAGGTGCGGGCGGCGATCGACACCGCTCGGGCCGAGCTGGTCGCGACCGGCCGGGAGACCGTGCTGTTCGTCGACGAGGTGCACCGGTTCAGCAAGGCCCAGCAGGACGCCCTGCTGCCGGGGGTCGAGAACCGCTGGGTGACGCTCGTGGCGGCCACCACGGAGAACCCGTTCTTCAGCGTGATCTCGCCGCTGCTCTCCCGCAGCCTGCTGCTGCGGCTGGAGTCGCTCACCGACCAGCACGTCCGCGACGTGCTCGACCAGGCGCTGGTCGACGAGCGCGGGCTCGCCGGCCGGTTCACGGTCGAGGAGGAGGCGCTCGAGCACCTCGTCCGGTTGGCGGGCGGCGACGCGCGCCGCTCACTGACGTACCTCGAGGCCGCCACCGGCGCGGCCGCGGCCCGCGGCTCGGAGGTCGTGACGCTGGAGATGGCCGAGACGGCCGTCGACCAGGCCGCGGTCCGCTACGACCGGCAGGGTGACCAGCACTACGACGTCACCAGCGCCTTCATCAAGAGCGTGCGCGGCTCCGACGCGGACGCCGCGCTGCACTACCTCGCGCGGATGATGGAGGCGGGGGAGGACCCGCGCTTCATCGCCCGCCGGTTGATGATCCTGGCCAGCGAGGACATCGGCCTCGCCGACCCGACCGCGCTGCCGACCGCGGTCGCGGCCGCCCAGACGGTGCAGCTGATCGGCATGCCGGAGGCGCAGCTGACCCTGGCACACGCGACGATCGCGCTCGCGGTCGCGCCCAAGTCCAACGCGGTCACGACCGCCATCGGCGCGGCGATGGCCGACGTGCGTGCCGGCAAGATCGGACCGGTGCCGGCGCACCTGCGCGACGCCCACTACTCCGGCGCCAAGAAGCTGGGGCACGGGTCGACGTACCAGTACAGCCACGACCAGCCCTTCGGCATCGCCGAGCAGCAGTACGCACCCGACGTCGTCCTCGACCGGGAGTACTACCAGCCGACCTCGCTCGGCGCCGAGGCGGCGGTCAAGGAGCGCTGGCAGCGGGTACGCCGCCTGGTGCGCGGAGCGGGTGGTCCGGACGCGAAGGGCACCCGGTCCGGACGGTAGGGTCGGGCACCATGGTCGAGGAGTGGAGCCTGCCGGGCTGGGCGGTGGTCGCGGCAGCCGCGGCGCTGCTGGTCCTCCTCGTGCTGCTGCTCGTCGTCGGGGTCGCCGGCGCACGTGCGCGGGCGCGCGCGAGGGCCGACCTGGCCGCCGCCCGTGCCGAGGCCACGGCGCTGCACGAGCGGCTGGACGCGCTCGAGCGCCGGGTCGCCGCCCCGGTGCCTGCGACCCGCGCCGAGGAGTTCGTCATCACCCGCGCCGGCGAGCCGGAGCCGACACCGGTCGAGCCGGTCGGTGCGGTGCCGGCTCCGCTCTTCGCCGACCTGGTGCTGCGCGAGTCCGTCGTGCAGGCGGCGTCGCTGGCCGCCGGTGTGCGCCGGGCGCTCTCTCCCGAGGTGCGCAACCGGATCCGGTTCGAGGTCAAGCGGGAGGTCCGCCGCTCGCGCAAGCAGCGCCGTGCCGACCTGCGCGCCGCCCGCAGGGACTGGGAGGCGCGTCGGCGCGGCGCCCTCGACGAGGGCAGCGCAGCATGAGCCGCGGCCTCTGGTTCGTCGCCGGGGCCGGAGCGGGGGTCTACGCCATGGTGCGGGGCCGCCGCGCCGCCGAGGCGCTGACCGCCGACGGGCTCCGGGACCGGTGGAACGGCCTGGCGCTCGGCGCCCGGCTGCTCCGCGACGAGGTCGCCCAGGGCAAGGCGGACGCCGAGGTCGACCTCCGGTCCCGGCTGGGCCTCACGCCGGCCGGGACGCCGGAGCTCGTCGCCCCGGCGGGTCCGACCGCCCTACCAGCCGAACACACCGATACCGAAGCACCGAACGAGGAAGGCACCACCTGATGGAGACCGCGGAGATCCGACGGCGGTTCGTGGCCCACTTCGAGGCCAACGCGCACACGGTCGTGCCGTCGGCGTCGCTGCTGCTGGACGACCCGAACCTGCTGTTCGTCAACGCCGGCATGGTGCCGTTCAAGCCGTACTTCCTCGGGCAGGAGTCCGCGCCGTACGACCGGGCGGTGAGCGTGCAGAAGTGCGTGCGCACCCTCGACATCGAGGAGGTCGGCAAGACCACGCGGCACGGCACGTTCTTCCAGATGTGCGGCAACTTCTCCTTCGGCGACTACTTCAAGGAGGGGGCGATCCGCTTCGCCTGGAGCCTGATCACCGGCTCGGTGGAGGAGGGTGGCCTCGGCTTCGACCCGGAGAAGATCTGGGTGACGGTGCTGCCGTCCGACGACGAGGCGCGCGACCTGTGGCGGTCGATCGCCGGGCTGCCCGACGAGCGGATCCAGGAGCGCGGGCTCAAGGACAACTACTGGTCCATGGGCGTGCCCGGGCCGGGTGGCCCGTGCTCGGAGATCTACGTCGACCGCGGGCCGGAGTTCGGTCCCGATGGCGGTCCGAACGCCGACGAGGACCGGTTCCTGGAGATCTGGAACCTCGTCTTCATGCAGGAGTCGCTCAGCGCCGTGCGCGCCAAGGACGACTTCGACGTCGAGGGGCCGCTGCCGGCGAAGAACATCGACACCGGCCTGGGCCTCGAGCGGGTGGCGTACCTGCTGCAGGGCAAGCAGAACCTCTACGAGATCGACGAGGTCTTCCCCGTCATCGAGCGCGCCAGCGAGCTGACCGGCAAGACCTACGGCGCGAACGACGACGACGACGTGCGGTTCCGCGTCGTGGCCGACCACGTCCGCAGCGCCCTCATGCTCATCGGCGACGGCGTGACCCCCGGCAACGAGGCCCGCGGCTACGTGCTGCGCCGGCTGGTGCGCCGCGCGGTCCGCTCGATGCGGCTGCTCGGCTACGAGGACCGCGCGCTGCCCGAGCTGCTGCCGGTGAGCATGAGCCGGATGAAGGCGTCCTACCCCGAGCTCGAGGCGGACTTCGAGCGGATCAGCCGGGTGGCGTACGCCGAGGAGGACGCGTTCCGCAAGACGCTCCAGGCCGGCACCCAGATCTTCGACCAGGCCGCCCAGCAGGTGAAGGCCTCCGGGTCGACCCGGCTGGCCGGCGACCAGGCGTTCGCGCTGCACGACACCTACGGCTTCCCGATCGACCTGACCCTGGAGATGGCCTCCGAGGCCGGGCTGAGCGTCGACGAGGAGGGATTCCGCGCGCTCATGACCGAGCAGCGCGAGCGGGCCAAGGCCGACGCGCGCGCCAAGAAGGGCCAGCACGCCGACACCGGCGTCTACCGCGGCATCCTCGACGCCCACGGCCCGACCGAGTGGCTCGCCTACGAGACCCTCGAGACCGAGTCCCGCCCGCTGGCGCTGCTCTCCGGCGGTGCGCCGGCCCGGTCCCTGGCGGCCGGCGAGGTCGGCGAGCTCGTGCTCGACCGCACCCCGTTCTACGCCGAGTCCGGTGGCCAGGCGGCGGACGCCGGCCTCATCGATTTCGACGGCGGCCGGCTCGAGGTGCTCGACGTGCAGCGGCCGGTCCGCGGCCTGGTCGTGCACCAGGTGCGCGTGGTCGACGGTGAGCTCGACGCCTCCTCGACGGCGCAGCTGCACGCCCGCGTCGACCCCGAGTGGCGCACCGGCGCGCGGCAGGCGCACTCGGGCACCCACGTGGTGCACGCGGCGCTGCGCGAGGTGCTCGGCCCCACCGCGCTGCAGTCGGGCTCCTACAACCGGCCGGGCTACCTCCGCCTCGACTTCGGGTGGACCACCGGCCTCAGCCCGCAGCAGGTCCGTGACATCGAGCAGGTGTCCAACCACGCGCTCCGCGCCGACCTGCCGGTCTCCTGGCAGTACATGACGCTCCCCGAGGCCAAGGACTGGGGCGCGATCGCTCTGTTCGGCGAGACGTATGACGACTCCAAGGTGCGCGTGGTCGAGATCGGCGGCCCGTGGTCGCGCGAGCTCTGCGGCGGCACGCACGTGGACCACTCCTCCCAGATCGGCACGATCGTCGTCACCGGCGAGTCGTCGGTCGGCTCGGGCAACCGCCGGATCGAGGCGTTCACCGGCGTCGAGGGCTTCGCCTACCTCGCCCGCGAGCGTGACGTCGTCAGCCAGCTCACCGGTCTGCTCAAGACCCAGCCCGACGACCTCGTCGGCCGGGTCTCCGAGCTCGTCGAGCGCCTGCGCGCGGTCGAGAAGGAGGCCGAGAAGGCCCGCGTCGCCCAGCTGCTCGCCGCCGGTGGCCAGCTCGCGGCCGGCGCCGAGGTCGTGGGCGGCGTCCACGTCGTCGCCCACCGCGCCGACGGCGCGGCCGGCGGGGACGTGCGCACGCTGGCGATGGACGTCCGCAGCCGGCTGCCGCAGGGCGAGCCCGGCGTGGTCGTGGTCATCGGCGTGGCCGACGGCAAGGTCGCGGTCGTCGCGGCCGTCACCGACGCGGCCCGCGAGCGTGGGCTGTCGGCCAACGCGCTGGTCCGCGCGGTCGGCCCGCTCGTCGGCGGCAAGGGCGGCGGCAAGGACGACGTCGCCCAGGGCGGCGGCACCGACACGACCCGGGTCGACGAGGCGCTCGCGCTGGTGACCGCCGAGGTCGCGCGGACGGCGGGCGCTTGAGGCACGGCGTACGGCTCGGGATCGACCCGGGGGATGCCCGGATCGGCGTGGCGCGCAGCGACCCGACCGGGTTCCTCGCCACGCCCGTCGAGACCGTGCGCCGCGGCAAGGGCGACCTCGCCCGGATCGCCCGGATCCTGCGCGAGATCCGTGAGGAGTCCGAGGTCGCCGAGGTCGTCGTCGGGTTGCCCCGCAGCCTGTCCGGCGGCGAGGGGCCGGCGGCGGTCAAGACCCGGGAGTTCGCCGCGCGGCTGGCCGAGCGGGTCGCGCCGACACCGGTGCGGCTGGTCGACGAGCGGCTGACCACGGTCTCGGCGGAGGCTATGCTCCGCGACCGGGGCCGGTCCGGCAGCAAGCGCCGGGCGGTCGTCGACCAGGCCGCCGCGGTCCTGATCCTGCAGCACGCGCTCGACACCGAGCGCACGACGGGGACCGCCCCCGGCGAGATCGTCCGGGCAGTGCCCGAGGAGCCCGAGGAGACCCAGTGAGCGACCCGAGCCACCCCAGCGACACGCTGCTGCCGGGGGACGGCGCCGCGCCCGTCGGCGGTCGTCGCCGACGCAAGCGCCGCGGCCTGCCCGGTTGCCTGGCCGTCCTCGTCGCGCTGGCGATCGTGGCCGGCGGCCTCTACTTCGCGGTGACGCGGGGGATCGCGTGGGTCGAGGACCAGTTCGCCGATCCCGACGACTTCGCCGGCCCCGGCACGGGCGAGGTGGCGTTCGAGGTGGTCGAGGGCGACTCGAGCGCCGCGATCTGCCGTGGCCTGAAGGCCGAGGGCGTCGTCGCCTCGGTGCAGGCCTGCATCGACGCCGCCGCCGCGAACCCGGACGCGCCGGGCATCCAGGTCGGCTTCTACCCGCTCAAGAAGGAGATGGCCGCCGAGGACGCGATCGACGTGCTCGTCGACCCCGCCAACATCATCACCAACGCCGTGACGATCCCCGAGGGCCTCAACACCGACCAGGTGGTCGAGATCCTCGCGGAGAGCACCGACTTCCGCGCGGGCGCCTTCGAGAAGGTCCTCGGCCAGCCCGACAAGATCGGCCTGCCGGAGTACGCCGGCGGCAACCCCGAGGGCTACCTGTTCCCCTCGACGTACTCCTTCGGGCCGAACGCCAAGCCGCTCGACATGGTCCAGGCGATGGTGACCCGCTGGCGCCAGGCGGCCGACGAGGCCGGCCTGGAGGACGCCGCGGCCGAGCTCGGCTACACCCCGCACGAGCTGATGACCGTGGCCAGCCTGGTCGAGGCCGAGGGCCGCGGTGACGACATGCCGAAGGTCGCGCGGGTGATCTACAACCGCATCGAGAACCCCGACAACGGCCAGACCAACGGCCTGCTGCAGATCGACGCCGCGGTCAACTACGCGCTCGGCAAGGAGCCGATCGCCGTGCTCAGCCAGGACCAGATCGACTCGGTGGCGGACTCGCCGTACAACACCTACACCCAGCCGGGGCTCCCGCCGGGCCCGATCGAGGCACCGGGCGACGCGGCGATCCAGGCGGCGGCGAACCCCGCCGAGGGCTCGTGGCTCTACTACGTGACGGTCGACCTCTCGACGGGCGAGACCAAGTTCACCGACAGCTACGACGAGTTCCTCTCGTTCAAGAGGGAGCTGCAGGACTACTGCGCCAACGAGTCCGACCGCTGCTGATGCGCTGCGCCGTCCTCGGCGACCCGATCGCCCACTCGCTGTCGCCGGTGCTGCACCGGGCGGCGTACGCCGAGCTCGGCCTGGACTGGACCTACGACGCCGTCCGCGTGCCGGCCGGCGGCCTGCCCGACTTCCTCGCCGGCCTGGACGACTCGTGGCGCGGCCTGTCGCTGACGATGCCGCTCAAGCGCGAGCTGATGGGGCTGGCCGACGACGTCTCCGACCGTGCCGCGCTCGTCGGCGCCGCCAACACGCTGGTGCTCGACGGGGGAGCCCGGCACGCGGACAACACGGACCTGCCGGGCGCGGTCGCGGCGGTCCGGGAGCGCCACGACGGGCCGGTCCGTGCCGGCGCCGTGCTCGGCGGGGGTGCGACCGCGGCGTCGACCGGGCTGGCCCTGTGCGAGCTCGGGGCGGAGCGGGTCACCCTGCACGTGCGCTCGGAGGCGCGCGGCGCGGAGGCCGCCGAGGCCGTACGCCGCCATCCCTCCGCGCCCGAGGTCGTGCTCGCGTCCCTGGCGGACCCGCCGCGGGCCGACGTCGTCGTCTCGACGATCCCGGCCGCGGCGCAGACCGAGGCGCTGGTGGCCGGCTGCCGCGACGTGCCGGTGCTCTTCGAGGTCGTCTACGACCCGTGGCCGACCCCGCTGGCCGCGTCCGTGGTCGAGGAGGCGCACGGCGGGCGGGTGCTCGTCGGCGGGCTCGACCTGCTCGTCCACCAGGCGGCGCTCCAGGTCGAGCTGTTCACCGGCCGGCTGCCGTCGGTCGCCGTCATGCGGGCCGCAGGGGAGGCGGCGCTGCACGGGGGCGCGACGCACGGGAGCGGGAGCGCGAGCGGGGGAGAGGCTCGGTGAACGACCAGGTGGTCGCCGCCGTGGCGCTCGCGCTGGTCTGCGGCGGACTGGGGCTGGTGGTGCCGGCGCTCATCGCGTGGATCCCCGAGCCGGAGCCGACCACCACCGACGACACGGTCGCCGAGCAGGACGCCCCGGTCGTCGCCGGCGCGGAGGAGACGGAGGGGGCGGAGGAACCCAAGGAGCCCTACGCCGACATCGCCCGCCTGCCGGGGCTGGTGTGGAAGGCGGCGCTCGCCTCCGCCGCGGCGGGGGCGCTGGTCGGCTGGTCGGTCGGCGCCGACTGGGACCTGCTGCCGCTGGCGCCCCTGGTGCCGGTCTCGGTCGCCCTCGCGGTGGTCGACTGGCGCACCCGCCTGCTGCCGACGAAGGTGATCGCGCCGACGTACCTCCTCACGATCGCCCTGACGCTGGTCACCTGGGTGGTCACGCGGGACACCGACGACCTGGTCCGCGCGTTCTGGGGCTGGCTGCTCGCGGGGGGCATCTTCTTCGTCCTGTGGTTCGTGCACCCGCGCGGCCTGGGCTACGGCGACGTGCGGCTCGCCGGCCTCCTCGGCATCGCGCTCGGGCACCTGGGCTGGGGCGAGCTGCTCGTCGGGGTGTACGGCGGGTTCCTGCTCGGCGGCGTCGGTGGCGGGCTGCTGTCGCTGCTGCGGGTCGTGGAGCGCAAGGCGTTCCCGTTCGGGCCGTTCATGCTGGTGGCCGCGCTGCTCGGCGTGTGGATCGGCGAGCCGGTGCTCGACGGTCTCGTCACCGGGTGAGCGTCCGGTCGCGTCGGGGGCTCGTGGGAGACTGACGCCCATGCTTCGTTGGCTCACCGCGGGCGAGTCCCACGGCCCCTCCCTGGTCGCGATCCTCGAGGGTCTGCCCGCCCACGTGCGGGTGACCTCGGCCGACATCCAGGACTCCCTGGCCCGTCGCCGGCTCGGCTACGGCCGCGGCGCCCGGATGAAGTTCGAGCAGGACGAGGTCACGCTCGTCGGCGGCGTGCGCCACGGCGAGTCCCAGGGTGGGCCGGTCGCGATCCAGGTCGGCAACACCGAGTGGCCCAAGTGGGAGAAGGTCATGGCGGCCGACCCGGTCGACCCCGACGAGCTCGCGTCGATGGCCCGCAACGCGCCGCTGACCCGCCCCCGCCCGGGCCACGCCGACCTCGCCGGCATGCAGAAGTACGACTTCGAGGACGCCCGCCCGATCCTCGAGCGCGCCTCGGCCCGCGAGACCGCGGCGCGCGTCGCCCTCGGCCGGGTGGCCAGCAACTTCCTCGAGCAGGCCGTCGGCGCCCGCATCGTCTCCCACGTCATCGAGCTCGGCGGGGTCCGTGCCCCCGACGGGCTCTGGCCGCAGGCCGACGACGTCGCCCGCCTGGACGAGGACCCGGTGCGTTGCCTCGACGCCGACACCTCCCGGCGGATGGTCGAGCGGATCGACCAGGCGCACAAGGACGGCGACACCCTGGGCGGCGTGGTCGAGGTCGTCGTCCACGGCCTCCCGCCGGGCCTCGGCTCGCACGTGCACTGGGACCGCCGCCTCGACTCGCGCCTGGCCGGCGCGCTCATGGGCATCCAGGCGATCAAGGGCGTCGAGGTCGGCGACGGCTTCGAGCTGGCCGCCACGCCGGGCTCGCTCGCGCACGACGAGATCGTCCCGACCGACGAGGGCATCCGCCGCGTCTCGGGCCGCTCCGGCGGCACCGAGGGCGGCATGACCACGGGCGAGGTGCTGCGGGTGCGCGCCGCGATGAAGCCGATCGCGACCGTCCCGCGCGCCCTGCGCACCGTCGACGTCGCGACCGGCGAGGAGTCGGTCGCGCACCACCAGCGCTCCGACGTCTGCGCGGTCCCGGCCGCCGGCATCGTCGCCGAGGCGATGGTCGCGCTCGTGCTCGCGGACGCGGTGACGGAGAAGTTCGGCGGCGACTCGGTGGCGGAGACGCGGCGCAACGCGGAGTCCTACCTCGCCGCCCTGCGCTACCGGTGAGCGCCGCGACGCACGGCCCGCGCGCGGTGCTCGTCGGCCCGATGGGCGCCGGCAAGACGACTGTCGCCCGGCTGCTCGCCGACGCGTGGGGCGTGGCCGCCCGCGACACGGACCAGGACGTCGAGGCGGCCGAGGGCCGCTCGGTCTCCGACATCTTCGTCGACTCCGGCGAGGCGCACTTCCGGCGGCTCGAGGCGGCCGCGGTCGCCACCGCGCTGGCCGAGCACGACGGCGTGCTCGCGCTCGGCGGGGGAGCGGTCCTCGACCCCGCGACCCGCGAGCAGCTCGCCGGCCACCCCGTGGTGTTCCTGCGCGTGGGCCTGGCCGACGCGGTCAAGCGGGTCGGCCTCGGCACGTCGCGCCCGCTGCTGGTCGGTGGCGTACGGTCGCGGGTCAAGGCGCTGCTCGACGAGCGGGCGCCGGTGTACGAGTCGGTGGCCACCCTGGTCGTCGACACCGACGGGCGCACCCCCCAGCAGGTCGCCGACGAGATCCTGGAGGCCCTTCCCCGATGACTGACCCCACCCCCACCGCGGGCACCGCCGAGACCACGCTGCACGTCGGCGGCGCCTCGCCGTACGACGTCGTGGTCGGCACCGACCTGGCCCGCCACCTGCCGGCCATGGTCGGCGACGCCGCGGAGCGGGTCGCGCTGGTCGTTGACACGCGGCTGCAGCCCTACGCCGACGACCTCGTCGACACCCTCGGCGAGCGCGAGGTCCTGGTCTTCGCGGTGCCCGAGGGCGAGGAGGCGAAGTCGGTCGACGTCGCGGCCGAGATCTGGAACGCGCTGGGCCAGGAGGGCTTCACGCGCTCCGACGTCGTCGTCACCCTCGGCGGCGGCGCGACCACCGACCTCGGTGGGTTCATCGCCGCCACCTGGCTGCGCGGCGTACGCGTCGTGCACGTGCCCACCACGCTGCTCGCCATGGTCGACGCCGCCGTGGGCGGCAAGACCGCGGTCAACACCGAGGCCGGCAAGAACCTCGTCGGCGCCTTCCACGAGCCGGCCGGCGTGCTGTGCGACCTGTCCTACCTGCGCACCCTCGCCGGCGAGGAGCTCGTCTCCGGCCTGGCCGAGGTCATCAAGTGCGGCTTCATCGCCGACCCGGAGATCCTCCGGCTCGCCGAGTCCCTCGAGCCCGGCACGCTCGGGGTCGACGACCCGGTGCTCCGCGAGCTCGTCGAGCGCGCGATCCGCGTGAAGATCGACGTCGTGGTCGCCGACCTGCGCGAGACCGGCGGCCGCGACGGCCACCCGGGTCGCGAGGTCCTCAACTACGGCCACACCCTCGGGCACGCGATCGAGGCGATCAGCGGCTACTCCATCCGCCACGGCGAGGCTGTCTCGCTCGGCTGCGTGTACGTCGCCGAGCTCGCGCGGCTCGAGGGCCGGATCGGCCCCGACCTGGTGCAGCGGCACCGTGACCTGTTCGGCCGCTTCGGCCTCCCCACGGGGATGTCCGGCCCGTCCTTCGACGACGTGCTCGAGCTGATGCGCGTGGACAAGAAGGCGCGCGGCTCCCAGCTGCGGTTCGTCGTGCTGGACGACGTCGCGCGGCCGGCGGTCCTGGCCGGGCCGTCCGAGGCGAACCTGCGCGCGGCGTACGACGCCCTCGAGCTCGGGGAAGAGGCACCGGAGCAGCCGTGAGGGTCCTCGTCCTCAACGGGCCGAACCTGGGCCGGCTGGGCCGGCGCCAGCCGGAGATCTACGGCACCACGACCCATGCCGAGCTCGTCGACCTCTGCGTCGCGTGGGGCGCGGAGCTCGGGCTCGAGGTCGAGGTGCGCCAGACCAACCACGAGGGCGTGATGGTCGACTGGCTCAACCAGGCCGCCGACGACCGGATCCCGGTGGTGCTCAACGCCGCCGCGTGGACGCACTACTCCTACGCCGTGCTCGACGCGTGCGCCCAGCTCGAGGCGCCGCTGGTCGAGGTGCACCTCTCCGACCCGAGCAAGCGGCCCGAGGAGTTCCGCCACCACTCGGTCGTCACGGCGTACGCCGTCGAGGTCGTCGCGGGCCACGGGGTCGACGGCTACCGGATGGCCCTCGAGGTGCTCGCGCGCGGCTGAACCCCTGCGGCCTCGTGCTGCCCACCGTGCGTCCTGGCGCCCGCTGGGCAGCACGAGGCCCGTATTCGGGGGAAGGAGCGCCGCGCCGGTAGACTCGTGCGCCGTGCCCGGAGGCGCCGGTGAGGCGGCCACGAGCACCTCCGCCCACCGGACGACGACGAAGGCTGACAACGCGCGCATGGCAACGACGAACGACCTCAAGAACGGCATGGTCCTCAACATCGACGGGCAGCTCTGGTCCGTGGTGGAGTTCCAGCACGTCAAGCCGGGCAAGGGCCCCGCCTTCGTGCGGACCAAGCTCCGCAACGTCGAGTCGGGCAAGAACGTCGACAAGACCTTCAACGCCGGCACCAAGGTCGAGACCGCCACGGTCGACCGTCGCACCATGCAGTACCTCTACAACGACGGCACGTCGTTCGTCTTCATGGACGTCCAGTCCTACGACCAGCTCGAGGTCGCGCCGGAGATCGTCGGCGACGCGCAGAACTTCCTGCTCGAGAACCAGGAGGTCATCGTCGCGACGAACGAGGGCCGCGTGCTCTTCATCGAGATGCCCGCCTCCGTCGAGCTCGTCATCACCTTCACCGAGCCCGGCCTCGCCGGCGACTCCGCCACCGGCCGCACCAAGCCGGCGACGCTGGAGACCGGCCACGAGATCCAGGTGCCGCTCTTCATCAACCAGGGCGAGAAGGTCAAGGTCGACACCCGCGACTCCTCCTACCTGGGACGCGTCAAGTCCTGATGTCGGCTCGTTCCACGGCGCGGTCCAAGGCGCGCAAGCGCGCGCTCGACGTCCTCTACGCCTCCGACATGCGGGGCGAGTCGCCGGTCGAGGCGCTCGACCGGGCGATCGCCGAGGGCGAGGCCCCGACCAACCCCTACACCGCCACGCTCGTGCGCGGCGTGGTCGAGCAGCAGGCGCGCATCGACGCCCTGCTGCGGGAGTACGCCGAGGGCTGGACCCTCGAGCGGATGCCCGCGGTGGACCGCAACGTGCTGCGCCTGGGCCTGTGGGAGCTGCTCTACGCCGAGGACGTCCCGGACTCGGTCGCGATCAGCGAGGCGATGGCGCTCGTGCGCGACCTGTCGACCGACGAGTCGCCGCAGTTCGTCAACGGCGTGCTGGGCAACCTCTCGCGGAACAAGGCGACGCTGGGCTGAAGCACCCCGGCGCTTGACGGCCGCGCCATGCTGGCGCGATGAGCAACGAGCAGCAGGCGCGCGAGGTGGACCTCGTCGTCGTCGGCCTCGGGCCGGGCGGCGAGGCCCTCGCCAGCGGCGCGGCGCAGGCCGGCCTGTCGGTGGTCGCGGTCGACAAGCACCTCGTCGGCGGTGAGTGCCCCTACTACGGGTGCATCCCGTCGAAGATGATGCTCCGCGCCGCCGGCACCCTCGCCGAGGCCCGTCGCGCAGGGACGCTGGCCGGTGACGTCGAGGTGACCCCGTCGTGGGCGCCGGTCGCGCGCCGCATCCGCGAGAAGGCCACCGACGACTGGGACGACACGGTCGCGGTCCGCCGCCTCGAGGACGCCGGCGCGACGGTGCACCACGGCACCGCCCGCCTCACCGGGGTACGCCGCGTAGCGGTCGAGCTCCGCGACGGCTCGACCCGGACCTACGCGGCCCGGCGCGGCGTGGTCCTCAACCCCGGCACGCGTCCCGCGGCGCCGCCGGTGCCGGGCCTGGAGGGCACGCCGTTCTGGAGCAACCGCGAGGCGCTGCGGGCGACCGAGGTGCCGGCCTCGCTGGTGGTGCTCGGCGGCGGGCCGATCGGCTGCGAGCTGGCCCAGGTCTTCGCGCGGTTCGGCAGCCGGGTCACCGTGCTCCAGCACAACGAGCGGCTGCTGCCCCACGACGAGCCCGAGGCTTCGGCCGCCCTCGAGCGGGTGCTCGCCGAGGAGGGTGTGCGGGTGGTCACCGGCGCGGAGCCGAGCCTGGTCGAGTGGGCCGACGGCGGCTTCACGGTCGTCGTGGGGGAGGAGCGGGTCACGGGCGGCCGGCTGCTCGTCGCCACCGGCCGCACCCCGAACCTCGACGGGCTCGGTCTCGACACCGTCGGGCTGGACCCGTCCGCGCGGAGCGTCGAGGTCGACGAGCGGCTGCGGGCGGCCGAGGGTCTCTGGGTCCTCGGCGACGTGACCGGGCACGGCGCCTACACGCACGTGTCGATGTACCAGTCCGCGATCGCGCTGCGCGACGTGCTCGACCAGGACGGGCCGCCGGCGGCGTACGCAGCGGTGCCGCACGTCACCTTCACCGACCCCGAGGTCGCCGGCGTCGGCATGAGCGAGCAGCAGGCACGCGACGCCGGCCTCTCGGTGCGCACCGGCTCCACCGACCTGGCGTCGTCCTCGCGCGGGTTCGTGCACGGTCCGGGCGCGGCCGGCCTGGTCAAGCTCGTCGAGGACGCCGGTCGCGGCGTGCTCGTCGGCGCGACGGTGGTCGGCCCGGCCGGTGGGGAGGTGCTGCACGCCCTCGCTCTCGCCGTGCACGCGGCCGTCCCGGTCGAGCAGCTGCGGACGATGATCTGGGCCTACCCGACGTTCTCCCGCGCGATCGAGTCCGCCCTGGCCGACCTGGGTAACTGACCCGCGTGACCGACCTGCAGGAGCACGCCCGCCGCGCCGACGCCAGCCCTTGGTTCGACCGGGCGGTGCGGGTGGGGCTCGTCGCCTACGGGGCGGTCTACGTCGTCATCGCCTGGCTGGCCGTCCAGCTCGCGCTCGGTGACCGCGAGGGCGAGGCGTCGACCAGCGGCGCGGTGCGCGAGCTGGCGCAGCAGCCGTTCGGCGAGGTGCTCGTCTGGCTCGTCGCCCTCGGCATGTTCCTGCTGGTGCTGTGGCGCGCGTTCGAGGCCGTCGTCGGCCACCGCGACGAGGAGGGCGCCGCCCGGCTGCGCAAGCGGCTCACCTCCGCCGGCAAGGCCGTCGTGTACGCCGCGATCGGCGCCAGCGCCGTCCGCATCGCCACGGGCTCCGGCGGTGGCGGTGGGAAGTCGTCGGAGGAGACCCTGACCGCGACGCTGATGAACCTGCCGCTCGGGCAGGCGATCGTCTTCCTCGTCGGCCTGGCGATCATCGGCTACGGCGTCGCGCTGGTCGTCCGCGCCTGCACCGACAAGCTCGAGAAGGACCTCAGCGCCCAGGGCCGCAGCGGTGACACCGGCACGGCGTACGTCTGGCTGGGCCGGGTCGGCCACGTCGCCAAGGGCATCGCGCTCGGCATCGTCGGCGGGCTCTTCTGCTACGCCGCCGCCACGCACGACGCGAAGAAGTCCGGCGGGCTCGACGAGGCGCTGAAGGAGGTGCTCGAGCAGCCGTTCGGGCCGGTGCTGCTCGTGCTCGTCGGCGTGGGCATCGGTTGCTACGGGCTGTTCACCTTCGCCCAGGCCCGGCACCTGTCGCGATGATCACGACCGGGACCACGAGCGGAGCCGACGCGACGACCGTCGACGTGGTCGTCCTGGGGCTCGGCGCCGGCGGCGAGCACGCCGCGATCAAGCTGGCCCGCGAAGGGCTCGAGGTCGTGGGCGTCGAGAAGGACCTGGTGGGTGGGGAGTGCCCGTTCTGGGGCTGCACCCCCTCGAAGCTGATGATCCGCGGCGCGCACGTCCTGGCCGAGGCCCGGCACGTCGACGAGCTCGCCGGGCGGGCCACGGTCGAGCCGGACCTCGCCCCGACCGCGCGCCGGATCCGCGAGGCCAACCACGACTGGAGCGATGACGGCCACAGCCTGCCGCTGCAGGAGGCCGGCGTGCGGCTGGTCCGCGGCCGCGGCCGCCTCGACGGGCCCGGTCGGGTGGTCGTCGAGAGCACCAGGGGCACCGCGGTGTACGTCGCCCGGCGCGGCGTCGTGCTCGCGACCGGCACCGAGGCGGACGCCCCACCGGTCCCCGGCCTGGCCGGCACGCCGCACTGGACCAACAAGGAGGTCGTCCACGCGACCGCCGCTCCCGCGCGTCTCGGCGTGCTCGGCGGCGGGCCGATCGGGGCGGAGCTGGCGCAGGCGTTCGCGCGGTTCGGGTCGACGGTCACGCTGCTCGAGGCGGGGCCCCGGTTGCTCGGTCCCGAGGAGCCGGAGGCCAGTGCGGCGGTGACCGCAGCGTTCACCCGCGAGGGGATCGACGTGCGCACCGGGACCGAGGTGCGGGCCGTCGAGCACGGCGACGGGGAGTTCCGCCTCTCGCTGCCCGGCGGCGAGGTGGTCGTCGACGAGCTGCTCGTGGCCACCGGGCGGCGGGCGAACCTGCGCGGGATCGGCCTCGAGACCGTCGGGCTCGACCCGGACGCCGGCCGGATCGAGGTCGACGAGCACCTCCGCGCCGGCGACCGGCTCTGGGCGGTCGGCGACGTGACCGGGGAGGGGCCGTTCACGCACGTGGCGAAGTACCAGGCCGTCGGCGTCGTCGCGGACCTGCTCGGCCGCGCGGTGCGGCCCGCCGACTACCGCGCGCTGACCCGCGTCACGTTCACCGATCCCGAGGTCGGCGCCGTCGGCCTCACCGAGCAGCAGGCCCGCGGCGCCGGGGTCGACGTGCGGGTGGGGCTCGCCGACGTGCCCCGCTCCAGCCGTGGCTGGATGCACGGCCCGGGCAACGAGGGCGTGGTCAAGGTCGTGGCCGACGCCGAGCGCGGGGTGCTCGTCGGCGGCACGGTGGTCGCGCCGTACGGCGGCGAGGTCATGGGGCTGCTGTCGACCGCCGTCCACGCGGAGGTCCCGGTGGAGGTGCTGCGCGGGATGCACTTCCCGTTCCCGACCTTCCAGCGCGCCGTCGAGACCGCCCTGCGCCGACTGGACCTGTGACCTGCGCGGACGTGTGACCGGCGGCTGTCGGGGGAAGGAGCCTCGGAGCACTGACCGAGACACCGTGATCGAGCGGTCGCGACGACGGAGGAAGCCCGGATGAGCCAGCCGCAGGACCCCTACCAGCGGACCGACCAGCACGACCTCTCCGACACCAGCGACCGGCTCTACACGCCGGAGGAGCTGGGGGCGTACGCCGCCGGGCAGCGCGCGGCCGCCGACCCGCTGACCGATCCGCTCGCCGACCCGCTGACCGACCCGCTCGCGCCGCCGGCTGCCGACCGCGTGGTCGACCCCCTGGCCGACCAGCGGCACAACACCCGCGAGGTCCCGCAGGTCGCTCCGCACGCCAGCGCGCCCCCGTCTGCGCCTCCGGCGGGGCCGCCGCAGGCGAACCCGTGGCCCTCCAGCCCGCCGCCTGCCGCGCCGCCCGCCGCAGCACCTGCGGCGCCGCCGGCCGCACTGCCCGCCGCACCACCCGCCGCGCCGCCCGTCGTACCTCCCGTCGAGGCGCCCGGCCAGGCCGGCGACCACCAGGCCGGCGACCACCAGGCCGAGCCGCGCCGGTTCATGACCGCGACCGACTTCCTCGACCGCCGCGCGGACGAGATCGACCACGGCCCGGCGACCTGGGGCTGGCGCGGCAAGGTCCGGCGCTGGAGCGGTGGCCTGATCTCGCCGCGGATGGGTCCGGCCGAGATGGACCACGAGAACGACCGGCGCACGATCCAGCGGGACTTCGAGGGCCCCCGCACGATCGCGTTCATCAACCCCAAGGGCGGCGCCGCGAAGACGACCGGCGTGCTGGCGGCCGGCTACACGTTCGGCACGGTCCGCGGTGGCGGCGTCGTCGCGTGGGACAACAACGAGACGCGCGGGACGCTCGGGATCCGCGGCACCCGGAGCACCCACCGCAACACCACTCGCGAGCTGCTGGAGGACCTGAACCGGTTCAGCGACGTCTACCAGTCGCGGATCGGTGACCTGGGTGCGTTCGTCCGGTCCCAGGGCGACGCCCACTTCGACGTGCTGGCCTCCGACGAGCGGCCCGACGTCACCGGGATGATCCGGGCGCAGGACTTCCAGGCGGTGCACAAGCTGCTCGAGCGGTTCTACCGGGTGATCCTGGTCGACACCGGCAACAACATGCGTGCCGAGAACTGGCTGGCGGCCGCCGACGCCGCCGACCTGCTCGTCGTGACCAGCACCGTCCGCGAGGACACCGGCTACTCCGGCCTGTGGATGCTCGACGCGCTGCAGGACGCGGGCTACCAGGACCTCAAGCACAAGACCGTCACGGTGCTCTCCGACCCCTCCGCCCAGGTCGACAGCAAGCTCGCGCACGACCTGGTGCAGGTCTACGAGCAGCGGACCCGTGCGGTCTACCGCGTGCCCTACGACCCCGCCCTCGTCTCCGGCTCGGTCGTCCCCTATGCCTCGCTGTCGGAGGCCACCCGCCGCCAGTGGCTCAAGGCCTGCGCCGGGATGGCCGCCGCGCTCTGACCCGTGCGCTCCGGTCCGCCGGTTCGCCGGTTCGCCGGTCGGTCGTGAGGTTCATCGGCCCGCCGATGAACCTCACGGTCCGCGGCTGAAGTCTCATCGGGGGACCGTCAGTTCCATCGGGCAGCCGATGAAGTTGGCGGCCGCCCGCCCGCCCCTGCCCGGATCCGCAGGCAGGAGGGGCGGGAATGGGCGATGATGCACGCGTGTCTCGGACCGCCACCCTCGCCCGTCCCGGCCAGCCGGATCTCGTCACCACCAAGCCGGTCGTCGGTGACTACCACTGGGACGGCAAGCGGTGGCGCCGGTGGACCGGGCGGCGCTGGGCGTCGGCGGCCTACTCCGCCGACCTGGCCGCCCTGCACCGGCCCGAGCGGTTCGACCTCGCCCGCCGGATCACCGAGTCCCAGCGCCAGCGGGTGCTCGACCTCGCCGTCGAGCGTCAGGTGCTCGACCAGGGCGCCTCGGTCGTCCACGCCGGGCCGCACGGCACCGTGCTGGCGTACAAGCGACCGGTGTCGCACCTCGCCCACGCCATCGGCACGCTGGTGACCGGGGGCCTGTGGGTCGTGGTCTGGCTGGTGTGCGCCATCGCCCGCTCCGAGGACCGCGTCCGCCTCGAGTGCGACCCCTGGGGCCACGTCTGGGCGCTGCGGGCCACCAGCCGCTGACCCCGTCGTGCAGCCGCGGCGGCGGATGTCGGTTCATCCAGGTATGCAGACGAACCTTCACTTCCCTGGGTGAACTCACCCTGGGGAGTGGCGCTTCATCTAGGTATGCAGCCGAACCGACACCACCGCCGGCGTCGGTTTCCCTGCATACCTTGATGAACCAGCAGCAGCGAGCAGCCGAGCTCAGTCCTTCGCCGCACCCCACCCGTGCCAGCGGTCGATGGTCATCCAGGCACTGACACGGGGCGACTCGCGGTCGGGGTAGGGCCGGCCGCCGTAGTGGGTGCTGCACCGGTCGATGTCGACCAGTCCCTCGTCGTTGCGCATCTCGGTGACGCGGCCGATGAGGGAGACGTGGGTGTACCAGCTCGCCTCGTCGAGCACCGACAGCGAGACGCGGGGATCGCGGCGCAGGTGCTGGAGCCGCACCCGGGTGGCGTCCATGTTGAGCAGGACGCGGTCGTCGTCCTCGAGGAGGTACCACGTCGGCACCGTGACCGGTGTCCCGTCGGAGCGCAGGGTGGCGACGACGGCCGGGTTGGGCTTGAGCAGCAGCGCGCGGACGTCGTCGGGGAACGGCAGCTCGGGCATGGATCCTCCTGGTCGCGGGTTACCGGGTGTGGACCATCCCGTACCCATCGAGCACCACTGAGGAAGAGCATGCGCGCAGTCGTCTACCGCCGGACCGGTCCGTCGAGCGTCCTGGAGGTGGTCGAGCGCGACGTGCCGGAGCCGGGGATCGGCGAGGTGCGGGTGCGGCTGGTCCGCGCGGGGGTGAACCCGACCGACTGGAAGTTCCGCGCCGGGATGATGAGTGGGTACGACGAGGTCACGCCCGGCATGGACGGCGCCGGCGTGGTCGACGCGGTCGGCCCGGACGTCGTCGGGTTCGCCGAGGAGGACCGGGTCTGGGTGTTCCTCGCCCAGCACGGCCGGCCGCACGGCACGGCCGCCGAGCACGTCGTGCTGCCCGCGACGCAGGTCGTGCACCTGCCGGTCGGGGCGTCGTACGACGTGGGCGCGGCGCTCGGCGTACCGGCTGTCACCGCGCACCGTGCGCTCACCAGCGGCGAGGACGTCGACCGGCTCGCACCGGGGGCGCTCGAGGGGCGCACGGTGCTGGTCGCCGGGGGAGCGGGCGCGGTCGGCAACGCGGCGATCCAGCTGGCCCGCTGGGCCGGGGCGACCGTGCTGACGACGGTCAGCAGCGACGAGAAGGGCGCGCTGGCGGTCGCCGCGGGCGCCCACCAGACCATCAACTACACCGTCGGCGACCCGGTCGCCGAGATCCGCAAGCTCGCACCCGAGGGCGTCGACCTGGTCGTCGAGGTCGCCCCGGCGCAGAACAACGACCTCGACCGCGCCGTCACCCGCGTCCGGGGCACGATCGCGGTCTATGCCAACAACGGCGGCGACGAGTTCTCGATCCCGGTGCGGGAGACGTTCTCGAAGAACCTGCGCTACCAGTTCGTGCTGCTCTACACCCTCGGCGAGGACCTGCTCCGGGCGGCGGCCGAGGACGTCACCGCCGCGCTGGAGGACGGCGCGTTCGCGGTCGGCGAGGACGCCGGGCTGCCGCTGCACCACCTCCCGCTCGAGGAGACCGCCGCGGCCCACGACGCCGTCGAGCAGGGCACCATCGGCAAGGTCCTGCTCGACATCGCCGAGGAGTGAGCCGGCGGTCGCTGGTAGGGTCGCCGCCGTTCGACATCCTTTAACGAGCCGTCCCGTGAGGCGGAGAAGGAGGTCATGGCACCCGTGCCTGCCCAGCCCGAAGCCCCTCCCGGCGCCACGCCGGAGCCCGGCCGCGTCGTCCTCGACGCCCGCGACATCGCTCGCGCGCTGACCCGCATCTCCCACGAGATCCTCGAGCGCAACAAGGGCGCCGGCGACCTCGTCCTCCTCGGCATCCCCAGCCGCGGCGTGCCGCTGGCGGAGCGGATCGCCGAGCGCATCGCCTCGGTCGAGGGGTACGACGTGCCGACGGGCTCGCTCGACGTCACGATGTACCGCGACGACCTGCGCCTGAAGCCGGCCCGCGCCCTGCTCCACACCGAGATCCCCGAGGAGGGCATCGACGGGCGCACCGTCGTCCTCGTCGACGACGTGCTCTTCTCCGGCCGCACCATCCGCGCCGCGTTGGACGCCCTCAACGACCTGGGCCGGCCCCGCGCCGTGCGCCTCGCGGTGCTGGTCGACCGCGGCCACCGCGAGCTGCCGATCCGCGCGGACTTCGTCGGCAAGAACCTCCCGACGTCGCTGGTGGAGCGGGTCAAGGTGACCCTGGCGGGCATCGACGACGTCGACGCGGTGACCATCCACGGCGAGCCCGGTGCGCCGGCGGGGGAGCGCCCGTGAAGCGCCACCTGCTCAGCGCGGCCGACCTGAGCCGCGACGACGCCGAGCTGGTCCTGCAGACCGCCGCCGAGCTCCGCTCGCTCGCCGACCGGCCGATCAAGAAGCTGCCCGCGCTGCGCGGCCGCACGGTGGTCAACCTCTTCTTCGAGGACTCCACCCGCACCCGGATCTCCTTCGAGGCGGCCGCGAAGCGGCTCAGCGCGGACGTCATCAACTTCTCCGCGAAGGGCTCGAGCCTGTCCAAGGGCGAGAGCCTCAAGGACACCGCGCTCACGCTGGAGGCGATGGGCGCGGACGCGGTCGTCGTCCGCCACGGCGCCAGCGGCGCGCCGCACCGGCTCGCCCACTCGGGCTGGGTCCGCTCCAGCGTGGTCAACGCCGGCGACGGCACCCACGAGCACCCCACCCAGGCCCTGCTCGACGCGTTCACGCTCAGCCGCCACCTGGGCCGGGGGAAGGCCGGCAGCCTCGACGGCCGCCGGGTCGCGATCGTCGGCGACGTCCTGCACAGCCGGGTCGCCCGGTCCAACGCGCTGCTGCTGGCCACGCTCGGCGCCGAGGTCACGCTCGTCGCGCCGCCCACCCTGCTGCCCGTCGGCGTGGACACCTGGCCGGTCGAGACGTCCTACGACCTCGACGCGGTCATCCCGAAGGCGGACGCGGTGATGATGCTGCGCGTCCAACGCGAGCGGATGAACGGCGGGTTCTTCCCGACGCCGCGGGAGTACTCCCGCCGCTACGGCCTCGACGGCCGCCGGATGGCCACGCTGCAGGAGCACACGATCGTCATGCACCCCGGCCCGATGGTCCGCGGCATGGAGATCAGCGCCGACGTCGCCGACTCCGACCGCTCCGTGATCGTCGAGCAGGTCACCAACGGCGTCGCCGTGCGGATGGCCGTCCTGTACCTCCTCCTCGGGGGAGCCCAGCCCGGAGGAGAAGAGTGAGCACGAGTTCGTACCTGGTCCAGAACGCCGCGGTCCTCGGCGGTGAGCCGACCGACCTGCTGCTGCGCGACGGCGTCGTCGCCGAGGTCGGGACCGGGCTCGCGGCCGACGGCGCGGAGGTCGTCGACGCGACCGGCCTGGTCGCGCTGCCCGGCCTGGTCGACCTGCACACCCACCTGCGCGAGCCGGGCCGCGAGGACGCCGAGACCGTCGAGTCCGGCACGCAGGCGGCCGCGCTGGGCGGCTTCACCGCGGTCCACGCGATGGCCAACACCGAGCCGGTCGCCGACACCGCCGGCGTCGTCGAGCAGGTCTGGCGGCTGGGCCGCGAGGCCGGCCACTGCGACGTCTACCCGGTTGGTGCCGTGACCGTCGGCCTGCAGGGCGAGCGGCTCGCAGAGCTCGGCGCGATGGCCGACTCCGCCGCGCGCGTCCGGGTCTTCTCCGACGACGGGAAGTGCGTGAGCGACGCGGTGCTGATGCGCCGGGCGCTGGAGTACGTCAAGGCGTTCGACGGCGTCGTGGCCCAGCACGCCCAGGAGCCGCGGCTGACCGAGGGCGCCCAGATGAACGAGGGCGAGCTGTCCGGCCGGCTCGGGCTCACCGGGTGGCCGGCGGTCGCGGAGGAGGCCGTCATCGCCCGCGACTGCCTGCTCGCCGAGCACGTCGGCTCCCGGCTGCACGTCTGCCACGTCTCGACGGCCGGCTCGGTGCAGATCGTCCGCGAGGCCAAGGCGCGCGGGGTGGACGTCACCGCGGAGGCGTGCCCGCACCACCTGATCCTCACCGACGAGCTCGCGGCGACGTACGACCCGATCTACAAGGTCAACCCGCCGCTGCGCACCCGCGCCGACGTGGAGGCGCTGCGCGCCGGTCTCGCCGACGGCACGATCGACATCGTCGCCACCGACCACGCCCCGCACCCCCACGAGGACAAGGACTGCGAGTGGGCCGCCGCGGCCTTCGGCATGCTCGGCCTCGAGACCGCGCTGTCGATCGTGCAGGAGACGATGGTCGACGCCGGCCTGCTGGACTGGGCGGGCGTCGCCGAGCGGATGTCGTACGCCCCGGCCCGGATCGGCCGCGTCGCCGACCACGGGCAGCCGCTCGAGGTCGGGGCGCCGGCGAACGTCGTGCTCTACGACCCCTCGGTGCGCCGGACCGTCGACCCGGCGCGGTCGGCGAGCCTGAGCCGCAACACGCCGTACCGCGGGATGGAGCTGCCCGGCCGCGTCGTCGCCACCTTCCTGCGCGGGCGGCCGACGGTGCTGGCCGGTGCACTGGTCTGAGCTCGACCTCCCGGTCCGCGCCGGCCTCCCGGCGCTGACCGGGGCGCTGCGCGAGCGCTCGGCGGCCGTCCTCTGGGCGCCGCCGGGCAGCGGCAAGACCACGCTCGTGCCGCCGACGGTCGCCGAGCTCGGCCCGGGGCGGGTCGTCGTCACCCAGCCCCGCCGGATCGCCGTCCGGGCCGCCGCCCGTCGCCTGGCCGGGCTGCTCGGCGAGCCGGTCGGACAGACGGTGGGGTACGCCGTGCGCGGCGAGCGCCGCTCGTCGCCCGCGACGCGGGTCGAGATGGTCACGACCGGCGTGCTGCTGCGCCGGCTCCAGCGCGACCCCGACCTGCCCGGCGTCGCCGCGGTGGTGGTCGACGAGGTGCACGAGCGGGCGCTCGACGCCGACCTGCTGCTCGCCCTGCTCGTCGACGTCCGCGCCCACCTGCGCGAGGACCTGCGGCTGGTCGCCATGTCGGCGACGATCGAGGCCGAGCGCACCGCGGCCCTGCTCGGCTCGCCGCCCGTGCCGGTGGTGGAGGTGCCCGGTGCGCTGCACCCCGTCACGACGACGTACGCCGCCCTCCCGCCGGCCGTGCGCCGGCTCGACGACCGCGGGGTGACGCCGGCGTTCCTCGACCACGTGGCCGCGACGGTCCGCCGGGCGCTCGACGAGCGGCCCGGCGACGTGCTGGCCTTCCTGCCCGGCGTGGCCGAGGTCGACGGCGTGGTGCGGCGGCTGGCCGGTGCTGGGCCCGGTCTCGGGGCCGACCTGCGTCCGCTGCACGGCCGGCTGCCCGCCGCGGAGCAGGACCTGGCGCTCACCCCGGGCCCGCGCCGCCGGGTGGTCGTCTCCACGGCGGTCGCCGAGTCCTCCCTGACCGTCCCGGGCGTGCGGACCGTGGTCGACGCCGGACTGGTGCGGCAGCCGCGCACCGACCACCGCCGCGGCCTGGCCGGGCTGGTGACCGTGCGGGTCAGCCGGGCCGCCGCCGACCAGCGGGCCGGCCGCGCCGGGCGGGAGGGCCCGGGGGCGGCGTACCGCTGCTGGTCGGAGGCCGAGCACGCCCACCTCGCCGCCCACCCCGAGCCGGAGATCGCGGTCGCCGACCTGGCCGGCCTCGCGCTCGAGCTGGCGGTGTGGTGGAGCCCCGACGGGGCCGGGCTGGCGCTGCTGGACCCGCCACCGGCGGCCGCCCTGGCGACGGCCCGCCGCACGTTGGCCGACCTCGGCGCCGTCGACGGCGCCGGCGCCGTGACCGAGCGCGGCCGGTCGATCGCGCGGGTGCCCGCCGACCCGCGGCTGGCCCGCGCGCTGCTCGACGGTGCGGCCCTGGTCGGCGCCCGTCGCGCGGCCGAGGTCGTCGCGCTGCTGTCGGAGGACACCCGGGTGCCCGGTGGCGACCTCGTGGCCGCGCTCCGTCAGGCGCGACGCGAGCGGCCCGCGGCCTGGCAGAAGGTCGTCGCGGACCTGCAGGCGCACGTCACGGACGAGGGTGCCGGCGGGAGCGAGCGGATGACCGACGACCTGGCCGTCGGCGCCGTCGTCGCGCTCGCCCACCCCGACCGGGTCGCGCGGCGCCGGCCCGGCGCGGCCGACACCACGGCGTACCTCATGGTCGGCGGGACCGGCGCGGTGCTGCCGCGCGGCTCGGGACTGGCGGGGACTCCGTGGCTCGCGGTCGGCGACGTCGACCGGAAGCCGGGGGAGCGGGACGCGACGATCCGCGCCGCTGCGCCGATCGACGAGGAGCTCGCGCTCGAGGCCGCCGCCGCCCGGTGGAGCGAGGACGACGAGGTCGGCTGGACCGACGGCCGGGTGGTCGCGCGCCGGGTGACCCGGCTGGGCGCGATCGAGCTGGCCTCGGTGCCCCTGGCCGAGCCGCCGGTCGCCGGCATCGCTGCCGCCGTCCGCGACGGCCTGCGCCAGGCGGGACTCGCGGTGCTGCCCTGGACCGATGCGGCGCGGTCGCTGCGCGATCGGGTCGCGTTCCTCTCCCGCGTGCTCGGCGAGCCGTGGCCCGAGCTCTCCGACGAGACGCTCACCGCTGACGTGGAGACGTGGCTCGGCCCCGAGCTGGCCCGGGTGCGTGGCACCCGGGACCTCGGGCGCGTCGACGTCCTCGCCGCGCTGCGCCGCCTGCTGCCGTGGCCGGAGGCCGGCCGCCTCGACGAGCTCGCGCCCGAGCGACTGGCCGTGCCGAGCGGCTCGACGGTGCGCGTCGACTACGCAGGCGAGCAGCCGGTGCTCGCCGTGCGGCTGCAGGAGACGTTCGGCTGGGCCGCCACGCCGCGGGTCGCCGAGGGCCGGGTGCCGGTGCTGCTGCACCTGCTCTCGCCCGCGCGCCGGCCGGTCGCGGTGACGGCCGACCTGGCGTCGTTCTGGGAGAACGCCTACCCGCAGGTGCGCGCCGAGCTGCGCGGCCGCTACCCCAAGCACGCCTGGCCCGAGGACCCCTGGACCGCTCCGCCGACGCGCGGGACGGGCCGGGGGACGGGCCGGGGGACGGGAAGGAACCGGGGCTCCTGAGCGTTGCGCCGGTCATGACCGTCCCGCTCTCGATCCTCGACCTCGCACCCATCGCCGACGGCGAGACCGTCACCAGCAGCATCGCTGCCAGCGTCGCGCTCGCCCAGCGCGCGGAGCAGCACGGCTACGAGCGGGTCTGGTACGCCGAGCACCACAACATGCCGCGCATCGCCTCCTCGGCGACCAGCGTGCTCATCTCCCACGTCGGCGCGCACACCTCGACGATCCGCCTCGGCGCCGGCGGCGTGATGCTGCCCAACCACGCGCCGCTGACGATCGCCGAGCAGTTCGGCACCCTCGAGGCGATGTACCCCGGCCGCATCGACCTCGGGCTCGGCCGCGCGCCCGGGTCGGACCAGAACACGATGTACGCCTTGCGCCGCGACCCGCGCTCCTCCGAGCGGTTCCCCGAGGACGTGCTCGAGCTGCAGGCCTTCCTGGCCGGCGACTCGCGCGTGCCCGGTGTGCAGGCCGTGCCGGGCCGCGGCTCGAACGTCCCGCTGTTCATCCTCGGCTCCTCGATGTTCGGCGCCCGCCTCGCCGCACAGCTCGGGCTGCCGTACGCCTTCGCCAGCCACTTCGCCCCGCAGGCGCTCGAGGCGGCGGTCGAGGCCTACCGCCGCGAGTTCCGCCCCTCCGCCCAGCAGGAGGAGCCGTACGTCATCGCCGGCGTCAACGTCATCGCCGCCGACACGGCCGAGCAGGCCCGCGAGCACCACGCCGCCGTCCGCCGCACCCTGGCGATCGGTCTCTTCGGCAACGGCCAGGAGCTCTCCGACGTCGAGGCGGACGTGCTGCTGCGCCGCGGCGCCGGCACCCACGTCGACTCGATGCTCACCTACTCCGCCGTCGGTGCGCCCGGCGAGGTCGGCGACTACCTCCGCGCGTTCGCGGAGCGGGTCGGCGCCGACGAGCTGATCACCGCCCACCAGGCGCCGACGACCGAGGCGCGGCTGCGCTCGGTCACCCTCGCCGCCGAGGCGATGGAGCGCCTGGCGGCCTGATCCGGGGTCTGTTCCGGTTCGACGTGACGGGCGCCTCGCGGGGCTGGTCCACCGCGAGGCGTGCACCGGGCCGGGGGCCCGCGCGCTGGTAGGGTCGGCGCCGTTCGACATCCTTTAACGATCCGTCCCGTGAGGCGGAGAAGGAGGTGCGGCGTGCCGACGCATGCCCCCGCGATCCTGGTCCTCGAGGACGGTCGCAGCTTCACCGGAGAGGCCTTCGGAGCCCCCGGCGAGACGTTCGGAGAAGCGGTCTTCAACACCGGCATGACCGGCTACCAGGAGACGCTGACCGACCCGTCCTACCACCGCCAGGTGGTCGTCATGACCGCCCCGCACGTCGGGAACACCGGCATCAACGACGAGGACCCCGAGTCCCGCCGGATCTGGGTGGCCGGGTACGTCGTCCGGGACCCCGCCCGAGTCCCCTCGAGCTGGCGCAGCCGCCGCACGCTCGACGACGAGCTGCGCGAGCAGGGGGTCGTCGGCATCAGCGGCGTCGACACCCGTGCGCTCACCCGCCACCTGCGCGAGCGCGGCGCGATGCGCGTCGGCATCTCCACCACCGAGACCGACCCCGCGGCCCTGCTGGAGCGCGTGCGTGCGTCGTCGGAGATGACCGGCCTGGAGCTGGCCGACGAGGTCACCACGCAGGAGGCCTACGTCGTCCCGGCCCAGCCCGGTCCCTGGGGCGAGAAGCGGTTCACCGTGGCGGCTCTCGACCTCGGCATCAAGTCGATGACGCCGTACCGCATGGCCGAGCGCGGCATCGAGGTGCACGTGCTGCCCGCCACCGCGACGCTCGACGACGTCCTCGCCGTCCAGCCGGACGGGCTCTTCTACTCCAACGGCCCCGGCGACCCGGCCGCGACGACCCAGCAGGTCGAGGTGCTCCGGGGCGCGCTCGCGCAGGAGGTGCCGTACTTCGGCATCTGCTTCGGCAACCAGCTCTTCGGTCGCGCGCTGGGCTTCGGCACCTACAAGCTCAAGTACGGCCACCGCGGCATCAACCAGCCGGTCATGGACCGCACCACCGGCAAGGTCGAGGTCACCGCGCACAACCACGGCTTCGCCGTCGACGCCCCGCTCGAGGGCAGCACGACCACCCCGTACGGCGAGGCCAGCGTCAGCCACGTCTGCCTCAACGACGACGTGGTCGAGGGCCTCGAGCTGCGGGACGCGGCCGGGTCCCTGAAGAGCTTCTCGGTGCAGTACCACCCCGAGGCCGCCGCCGGCCCGCACGACGCGGCGTACCTCTTCGACCGCTTCGTCGACCTCATGTCCGACCGCTCGACCGACCGGAAGGGCGCCTGACATGCCCAAGCGCACCGACATCTCGTCCGTCCTGGTCATCGGCTCGGGACCGATCATCATCGGGCAGGCCGCGGAGTTCGACTACTCCGGCACCCAGGCCTGCCGCGTGCTGCGCGAGGAGGGCCTGCGGGTCGTCCTGGTGAACTCCAACCCGGCCACGATCATGACCGACCCCGAGTTCGCCGACGCGACCTACGTCGAGCCGATCACGCCGGAGTTCGTCGAGAAGGTCATCGCCAAGGAGCGTCCCGACGCGCTGCTGGCGACCCTGGGCGGGCAGACCGCGCTCAACACCGCGATGGCGCTGGACCGCGACGGCGTGCTGGAGAAGTACGGCGTCGAGCTGATCGGCGCCAACATCGAGGCGATCGACCGCGGCGAGAACCGCCAGGTGTTCAAGAAGATCGTCGAGGACCTCGGCGGCGAGTCCGCCCGCTCGGCGATCTGCCACTCGATGGAGGACTGCCTGGCGGCGGTCGAGGCGCTCGGCTACCCGGTCGTCGTGCGCCCGTCGTTCACCATGGGCGGCACCGGCTCGGGCATGGCCTACGACGAGACCGACCTGCACCGCATCGCCGGCGCCGGCCTCGACGCCAGCCCCACCACCGAGGTGCTCCTGGAGGAGTCGATTCTCGGCTGGAAGGAGTACGAGCTCGAGGTCATGCGAGACACCGCGGACAACGTGGTGATCATCTGCTCGATCGAGAACCTCGACCCGATGGGCGTCCACACCGGCGACTCGATCACGGTCGCGCCGGCGATGACGTTGACCGACCGCGAGTACCAGAAGATGCGCGACCTCGCGATCGGCATCATCCGCGCCGTCGGCGTCGACACCGGCGGCTGCAACATCCAGTACGCCGTGAACCCGGCCGACGGTCGCCTCGTCGTCATCGAGATGAACCCGCGGGTCAGCCGCTCGAGCGCCCTGGCCTCCAAGGCGACCGGCTTCCCGATCGCCAAGATCGCGGCCAAGGTCGCGATCGGCTACACCCTCGACGAGATCCCGAACGACATCACGACCCGCCCCGACGGCCACTCGACGCCGGCCAGCTTCGAGCCGACCCTGGACTACGTCGTGGTGAAGGTGCCGCGGTTCGCGTTCGAGAAGTTCCCCGGCGCGGACCCGACGTTGACCACGCACATGAAGTCGGTCGGTGAGGCGATGGCGATCGGCCGCAGCTTCACCGAGGCGCTCCAGAAGGCGCTGCGGTCGCTGGAGAGCCCCAACGCGGTCTTCGACTGGCACCAGGAGTGGGTCGACCTCGACAAGGACGCGATCCTGGCGTCCATCCGCACGCCGCACGACGGTCGGCTGCGCGAGGTCATGGACGCGATCCGCGCCGGCGCGACGCCGGAGGAGATCTTCGACGCCACCGGCATCGACCCGTGGTTCCTCGACCAGCTCGCGCTCGTCAACGAGGTCGCCGCCGAGGTGACCGCCGCCGCCGAGCTCACGCCGGGCCTGCTGCGCCGCGCCAAGCGGCACGGCTTCTCCGACGTCCAGATCGGCAAGATCCGCGGGATGTCGCCCGACGTCGTCCGCGGCGTCCGGCACGCGCTGGGCATCCGCCCGGTCTACAAGACCGTCGACACCTGCGCCGCGGAGTTCGCCGCGGCCACGCCGTACCACTACTCCTCCTACGACGAGGAGACCGAGGTCGCGCCGCGCGAGAAGCCGGCGGTCATCATCCTCGGCTCCGGCCCGAACCGGATCGGCCAGGGCATCGAGTTCGACTACTCCTGCGTGCACGCGTCGCTGGCGCTCGGGCAGGGCGAGGGCGGCGCGGGCTACGAGACCGTGATGGTCAACTGCAACCCCGAGACCGTCTCGACCGACTACGACACCTCCGACCGGCTCTACTTCGAGCCGCTCACCCTCGAGGACGTCCTCGAGGTCGTCCACGCCGAGCAGGCCGCCGGCCCGGTGGCCGGCGTCATCTGCCAGCTGGGCGGCCAGACCCCGCTCGGGCTGGCCCAGGGGCTGGCCCGCGCGGGCGTGCCGGTGGTCGGCACCTCCCCGGACGCGATCGACCTGGCGGAGGAGCGCGGCGCGTTCGGCCGGGTCCTGGCCGAGGCGGGGCTGACCGCTCCCAAGCACGGCACGGCGACGTCGTACCCCGAGGCGCAGCGGATCGCGAACGAGATCGGCTACCCGGTGCTCGTGCGGCCGTCGTACGTCCTCGGCGGTCGCGGCATGGAGATCGTCTACGGCGACGAGGCGCTCGAGGCCTACCTGGAGAAGTACGTCGCGGCCGGGCTGATCTCGCGGGAGGCGCCGGTGCTGGTCGACCGGTTCCTCGACGACGCGGTCGAGATCGACGTCGACGCGCTCTTCGACGGCGAGGAGCTCTTCCTCGGCGGCGTGATGGAGCACATCGAGGAGGCCGGCATCCACTCCGGCGACTCCTCCTGCGCGCTGCCGCCGATCACCCTGGGCGCCCACGAGATCGCGCGCATCCGCGAGGCGACCGAGGCGATCGCCCGCGGCGTCGGCGTGCTCGGGCTGCTGAACATCCAGTTCGCGCTGGGCTCGGACATCCTCTACGTGCTCGAGGCCAACCCGCGCGCGTCGCGGACGGTGCCGTTCGTCTCCAAGGCGACCGCGACCCCGCTGGCCAAGGCCGCGGCGCGGATCATGCTGGGGGAGAGCATCGCCGAGCTGCGCGCGGCCGGGCTGCTGCCCGCGACCGGCGACGGCGGCACGCTGCCCGCCGACCAGCCCATCGCGGTCAAGGAGGCGGTCATGCCGTTCAACCGGTTCCGCACCCCCGACGGCGCGCAGGTGGACACCGTCCTCGGCCCGGAGATGAAGTCGACCGGCGAGGTCATGGGCTTCGACCGCGACTTCGGCACGGCGTTCGCCAAGTCGCAGGCCGCGGCCTTCGGCCCGCTGCCCACCGAGGGCCGGATCTTCGTGTCGATGGCCAACCGCGACAAGCGCTCGATGATCTTCCCGGTCAAGGTCCTAGCCGACCTCGGCTTCGAGATCCTCGCGACCGCCGGCACCGCCGAGGTGCTGCGCCGCAACGGCGTCGCCGCGACCGTCGTGCGCAAGCACTTCGAGGGCCCCGGCGCGGGCGGCGAGAAGACCACCGTGCAGCTGATCCTCGACGGCGAGGTGCAGATGGTCGTCAACACGCCCTACGGCGCGGGCGAGGGGCAGGCGCGCCTCGACGGCTACGAGATCCGCACCGCCGCGGTCCGCGCGAACGTCCCGTGCATCACCACCGTGCAGGGACTCGGCGCGGCCGTCCAGGGCATCGAGGCCGCGCGGCGCGGCGACATCGGCGTGCGATCGCTGCAGGAGTGGGCGAGCCGGTGACGCCGTACTCGCTGCTCTTCGACCACGTCGCCACCCGGGTCGACGCGGAGCAGGCCCACCACCTGGGCTTCCGCGCGGTCCGGGCGGGTGCGGCGGTGGCCGCGCGGCTGCCGCGGCCGGGGCGGCCGGTGCAGGCACTGGGCCAGACGTTCCCGAACGTGCTCGGTGTCGCCGCAGGCTTCGACAAGAACGCGGTCGGCATCGACGCGTTGGCCGCGCTCGGCTTCGGCCACGTCGAGGTCGGCACGGTCACCGGCGAGGGGCAGCCCGGCAACCCCAGGCCGCGGCTCTTCCGGCTTCCCGCGGACCGCGCGGTGGTCAACCGGATGGGCTTCAACAACGACGGCGCCGAGGTGGTCGCCCGCCGGCTGGCCGAGCGCGCCGCGCGGGTGCGGGGCCGTGCGGGCGGGCCGGTCCTCGGCGTCAACATCGGCAAGACCAAGGTGGTGCCGGACGACGACCAGGCGGCGGTGGAGGCGGACTACGCCAAGAGCACCCGGCTGCTGGCGCCGTTCGCCGACTACCTGGTGGTCAACGTCAGCTCGCCGAACACGCCGGGCCTGCGCAACCTCCAGGCGGTCGAGAAGCTCCAGCCGCTGCTCGAGCACGTCCGCCGCACCGCGGACACCGTGACCTCGCGGCGGGTGCCGCTGCTGGTCAAGATCGCCCCGGACCTCGCCGACGACGACGTGCTGGCCGTGGCCGACATGGCACGGGCGATCGGCCTGGACGGGATCATCGCGACCAACACGACGACCTCGCGAGCCGGGCTCGTCAGCCCGGACGCCGAGGTCGAGGCGATCGGCAACGGCGGCCTGTCCGGCCGCCCGGTCCGCGAGCGGGCGCTCGAGGTGACCCGCCTGCTGCGCGGTCGCCTCGGTGCGGGCACGACGATCATCGGCGTCGGCGGCATCACCACGCCCGACGACGCCCGGGCCCGGCTCGAGGCCGGCGCGGACCTGCTCCAGGGCTACTCCGCGTTCGTCTACGAGGGGCCGCTCTGGCCCCGTCGCATCGTCGCCGGTGTCGCACCGGTGGGGTCCGGGTGAAGGCTCCGCTCCACACCACCGGTGAGGTGCTGGCCAGCAAGCGGGTCGGCGCCTACCAGCACCTGACCGTCGTCGCGCCGGGCGTCGCCGAGCGGTTCCGCCCCGGCACGTTCGTCGCGGTCTCCGTCGACGGCACCCGTCTGGCGCGACGTGCGCTGTGGATCCACGGCGTCCGGGCGGTGGGCGGCCACGGACCGGCGCTCCAGCTCGTCGTGGAGCCGGTCGGCCCCGGCACCCGCTGGCTCGCCGAGCGCCCGGTCGGCGCCCGGGTGGAGCTGACCGGCCCGCTCGGCCGGGCGTTCGCCCTCCCGAAGCAGCCGGTCGCCACCCTGCTGGTCGGCGAGGGGTACGCCGCCGCGCCGCTCTTCCCGCTCGCCGAGCGGCTGCGCGAGCGCGGCTGCCAGGTCAACCTGCTGCTCGCTGCGCCCGACGAGCGGCACCTGCTGTCCGCGCTCGAGGCGCGCCGCTCGGCCCGCGCGGTGACGGTCGTGACGGCGGACGGCTCGGTCGGTCGCCGCGGCTCGGTCGCCGACGTGGTGGCCGGTGTGCTCGCCCAGGCCGCCGCCGAGGTGGTGTACGCCGCCGGGCCGGTGCCGACGCTGCACGCGGTCGCGGCGGTGGCCGAGCAGGCGGGGGCCTGGAGCCAGACCGCCGTCGAGCAGCCGCTGACCTGCGGCACCGGGCTCTGCCACGGCTGCCCGCTGCCGGTGGTCGGTGAGGACGGCGTCGCCCGCGTCGTCCGGGCCTGCACCGAGGGGCCCGTCGTCCGTGGCGACCGCGTCCGCTGGGCCGAGCTGGCCGGGGCACAGCCGGAGGAGCCGGCGTGATCGACCTCCCGAACCCGGTCGTCGTGGCCGCCGGCTGCGGCGGCACCGGCCGCGAGCTCGCGGCGCTGGGCGCGCTCGAGGGGATCGGTGCGTTCACCACCCGGTCGCTCACGCTCAACCCCCGCGCCGGCGGCCCGTCCCCCCGGATCGCCGAGACGCCGTCGGGCCTCGTGCACAGCACCGGGCTGCCCGGGCCGGGGCTGGAGATCTTCCTCGCCACCGAGCTGCCCTGGCTGGTCCAGCAGGGCCTGCGCGTCGTCGTGTCGCTGACGGGTGCATCCGTCGCCGAGCACGCCGAGGTGGCCCGCCGGCTGGCGCAGGCTCCCGGCGTCCGCGCCCTGGAGGTCGACCTGGCCGTCCCCGACGCCCGAGCGCACGGCTTGCTGGACGTGCGCGAGCCCTTCCACGCCGCCAACGTCGTCGCCGCGGTCGTCCGCGAGGCGCAGGACCTGCCGGTGCTCGCCAAGGTCCGCGCCGACGTGCTCCGCGTCGCGGAGTCCGCCCGGGTCGTGACCGACGCCGGCGCCTCGGCCGTCGTCGTCGGCGGCCCGCAGGCCGCCGCGCTCCCGGACGGCCGCCCCGCCGGGCTCAGCGGCCCCGCGGTGCTGCCCCTCGCCCTGCGCTGCGTGGGCGAGGTGCGCGCCGCCCTGCCCGACGTGCCCGTCGTCGGCTGCGGCGGCATCAGCACCACCGTCGACGCCCGGGCGTTCCTCGACGCCGGAGCGGTGGCGGTCCAGGTCGGCACCGCCCTGCTGCACGACCCCACCACCGCCGCGCGGATCGCGGCCGACCTCGCCGGAGGACCCTCATGACCACCAGCTTCGGGGCGCGGCTGCGCGCGGCCATGGACGAGCGCGGCCCGCTCTGCGTCGGCATCGACCCGCACGCCGGCCTGCTCGCCGAGTGGGGCCTCCGCGACGACGTCGAGGGACTGCGCCGCTTCGCGCTGACGGCCGTCGAGGCGGTGGCCCCCCACGCGGCCGCGGTCAAGCCGCAGTCGGCGTTCTACGAACGGTTCGGCAGCGCCGGGGTCGCGGTGCTCGAGGGGGTCGTGGCCGCTGCCCGGGCCGCCGGCACGCTCGTGGTGATGGACGCCAAGCGTGGCGACATCGGCTCGACCTCGCAGGCGTACGCCGACGCCTACCTCGACCCCGCGTCGCCGCTGGGCTCCGACGCGGTGACGGTCAGCCCGTTCCTCGGCTTCGGGTCGCTCGACCCGTTCGTCGACGCCGCCCGGCGCCACGGCGGTGGGCTCTTCGTGCTCGCGCTGACCTCCAACGCGGAGGGTCCCGAGGTCCAGCACGCCCGCTTGGAGGACGGCTCCACCGTCGCCGGCCGGGTGCTGGACCACCTGCGCCGGCTCAACGCGGGCGCGGACCCGCTCGGGTCCTTCGGCGCGGTCGTCGGCGCCACGATCGGCGAGACCGAGGAGGACCTCGCGTTCCACGGGCCGATCCTCGCGCCCGGGTACGGCGCCCAGGGCGGCACCGCCGCCGACGTGCGCCGCATCTTCGGCCCCGCCGCCGCGAACGTCCTGGCCAGCTCCTCGCGCGGCGTGCTCCGCCGGGGACCGGACGCCGCGGCCCTGCGCGACGCCGTGCGGGCCGCCAACGACGAGCTCGCGGCGCTGCGGCCGTGACCCGCGCGCGCCGCCTCCTCGCCGGCGGGTTCCTGCTGCTGCCGCTCGCCGCCGGGTGCTCGGAGGACCCCTTCGACGCCTACTGCGAGGTGGTCGAGGAGGAGCGGCCCGACCTCTCCGAGGCCGTCGCCGCCGGCTCGCCGACGGCCCTGATCGAGGCGCTGCCGAGCCTCGAGGCTCTCGAGGACGCCGCGCCGCGCGACCTCCGCGACGAGTGGGACCTCGTGGTCGGCCGGGTGCGGGAGCTGCGCGACGCGCTGGAGGACGCCGACGTCGACCCCGCGGCGTACGACGCCGAGCGCCGCCCCGAGGGCGTCAGCGAGGAGCAGGACGCCCGGATCGACGCCGCCGCCCGCCAGCTGGTCTCCGGCGCCACCGTGACGGCGCTGGCGGGGATCCAGCAGCAGGCGCGCGACGTGTGCGGGACCCCGCTCACCCTCTGACCGGCCGGGTGGTGGCGGTCGCCGGCCCGCGGGAGACCTGCGTTGCCGGGGGCAAAGAGTTCTGACTAGATTGACCCTGCCCTCCGTAGCTCGACCCAAAGGACATGCCCCGTGGCGCTCCCGCCCCTCACGCCGGAACAACGCCAGGCGGCCCTCGAGAAGGCAGCCGCGTCCCGCCGGGAGCGGGCCGAGATCAAGAACCGGCTGAAGAACTCGGGTGCCTCGATCGTCGACGTGCTCCGCGAGGGCCAGGAGAACGAGGTCGTCGGCAAGATGCGCGTCGTCGACCTGCTCCAGTCGATGCCCGGCCTGGGCAAGGTGCGGGCGCGGCAGGTGATGGAGCGCCTCGGCATCGCCGAGAGCAGGCGCGTCCGCGGGCTCGGGACCAAGCAGGTCGCCGCGCTCGAGAAGGAGTTCGGCTCGCGCGGTCAGGCGTGACCGAGCCCGAGCGCCGCTCCCGTCTCGTCGTCCTCGCCGGCCCCACGGCCGTCGGCAAGGGCACGGTCGCCGCGCACATCCGCGAGCACCACCCCGAGGTCTGGATCTCGGTCTCCGCGACCACCCGTCCGCCGCGCCCCGGCGAGGTCAACGGCGTGCACTACTGGTTCGTCTCCGACGAGGAGTTCGACCGGATGGTCGCCGAAGACGACCTGCTGGAGTGGGCGGTCGTCCACAAGGCCGCGCGGTACGGCACGCCCCGGCAGCCGGTCGACCTCGCGCTGGCCTCGGGCCGCCCCGCGATGCTCGAGATCGACCTGCAGGGCGCGCGACAGGTGCGTCGGACGATGCCCGAAGCGCTCTTCGTCTTCCTCAAGCCGCCGTCGTGGGAGGAGCTGGTGCGCCGGCTCGTCGGCCGCGGCACGGAGACCGAGGAGGAGCGCGAGCGCCGCCTCACCACCGCCCGCGCCGAGCTCGAGGCGGAGTCGGAGTTCGACCGGACGATCGTCAACCACGAAGTTCACGCTGCCGCGGACCAGTTGGTAGCCTTGATGACGCTCGACTGATCCGCGCTGCGCGCTCCGCGCCTGCTGCGCCCGTCGGGCACTCCTTCCACCGATCAGTGAGGCTTCACGCGTGTCTGCCCCCAACATCGACGCTCAGGGTGTCACCAACCCCTCGATCGACGACCTGCTCACCAAGACCGACAGCAAGTACAAGCTGGTCCTCTACAGCGCCAAGCGCGCCCGGCAGATCAACGCCTACTACTCCCAGCTCGGCGAGGGCCTGCTGGAGTACGTCGGCCCGCTCGTGGACACCCACGTCCAGGAGAAGCCCCTCTCGATCGCGCTGCGCGAGATCAACGAGGACCTGCTGACCTGCGAGGACGTCGACCCCGCCGAGCTCGCCGCCGAGGAGGCCGCCGCCAAGGCCGCCGCCATCGACGCGTCGTTCACCCCCGGCGAGTGACCCACTGAGCACCAGCTCCGACCACGAGGCCGCGCCCCCGACGGGGACGCGGCCCGTTGTCGTCCTCGGGGTGACCGGCGGGATCGCGGCGTACAAGGCCTGTGAGCTGCTGCGCCGGCTCACCGAGTCGGGGCACGACGTGACCGTCGTGCCCACGGATTCCGCGCTGGAGTTCGTCGGCGCCCCCACCTGGGCGGCGCTGTCGGGCAGGCCGGTGGCCACCGACGTGTGGACCGACGTGCACCGGGTGCCGCACGTGCGGCTGGGCCAGTCCGCCGACCTCGTCGTCGTCGCACCGGCCACCGCAGACACGATCGCGCGGGCTGCGCACGGCCTCGCCGACGACCTGCTCACCAACACGCTGCTCACCGCGCGCTGCCCCGTGGTGCTCGCGCCGGCGATGCACACCGAGATGTGGGAGCACCCGGCGACGCAGGCGAACGTCGCGACCCTGCGCGAGCGGGGCGTGCTGGTCATCGAGCCGGCCGAGGGCCGGCTGACCGGCAAGGACACCGGCAAGGGCCGGCTGCCCGAGCCGGCGGAGATCTTCGAGCTGTGCACGCAGGTGCTCGCCCGCAGCGCGGCCGGAGGCGGCGCAGGTGTGCAGGACCTCGCCGGGCGCCACGTGGTGGTCTCGGCCGGCGGCACGCGCGAGTACCTCGACCCCGTCCGCTTCCTGGGCAACCGCTCGTCCGGGCTCCAGGGCTTCGCGCTCGCGCGGGCAGCGGCGGCGCGGGGCGCGGAGGTCACCCTCGTCGCCGCGAACGCCAACCTGCCCGACCCGGCCGGGGTGAAGGTCGTGCGGGTGGAGACCATCGCCCAGCTGCGCGACGTCGTCGTCCCCGCCGCGGCCTCGGCCGACGCCGTGGTGATGGCGGCCGCGCCGGCGGACTTCCGCCCGGCGACGTACAGCGACGCGAAGATGAAGAAGGCCGCCGACGGCTCCGCGCCGGCCATCGAGCTGGTGCAGAACCCCGACGTGCTCCACGAGATCAGCACCACCCGGCCCCGGCCGGACACGGTCGTGGTCGGCTTCGCCGCCGAGACCGGCGACGACACCGGCTCGGTGCTCGACCTGGCGCGCGCCAAGCTCGCGCGCAAGGGCTGCGACCTGCTCGTCGTCAACGACGTCAGCGGGGGAGCGGTCTTCGGCAGTCCCGAGAACGAGGCGGTCATCCTCGGCGCCGACGGCACCGCGACCGACGTGCCGCGCGGGTCGAAGTCGGCGCTGGCCCACGCCATTTGGGACGAAGTCGTCCGCAGGTTGCAGGATTGAGCGACTCGCACTGAGACGCCCGTCCCACCTCTCGGGACGCGTCCTAGGGTGAGCACCGACCCCGAACGACAGGAGCTGCACCGTGGCCGGACGACTCTTCACCTCCGAGTCCGTGACCGAGGGACACCCGGACAAGATCGCCGACCGCATCAGCGACACGGTGCTCGACTACCTGATGGCCAACGACGGTGACAAGGAGAACCTCCGCGTCGCCGTGGAGACCCTCCTGACCACCGGCCTCGTCGTCGTGGCCGGCGAGGTCCGCACCAACGCCTACGCCCCCGTGGCCGAGCTGGTCCGCGAGGCGATCCTCGACATTGGCTACGACTCCTCCGAGAAGGGCTTCGACGGCACCACCTGCGGCGTGCAGGTCGCCATCGGCGGCCAGTCCGCGGACATCGCCCAGGGGGTCGACCACGGCCACGAGTCGCGCGTCGGCACCTCCGAGGACGAGCTGGACCGCCGCGGCGCCGGCGACCAGGGCCTGATGTTCGGCTACGCCTGCGACGACACCCAGGTGCTCATGCCGCTCCCGATCGTCATCGCGCAGCGCCTCTCCGAACGGCTCACCGAGGTCCGCAAGACCGGCGTCATGGACAACCTGCGCCCCGACGGCAAGACCCAGGTCACCATCGAGTACGACGCCGACGACCGCCCCGTCCGCGTCGACACCGTCGTGCTGTCCACGCAGCACTCCGAGGAGACCGACCTCGCCAAGCTCGAGATCGAGATCAAGCAGAACGTCATCGACCCGGTCCTCGCGACCTTCGACATCCCCTCCGACGACTACCGGCTGCTGGTCAACCCCACCGGTCGCTTCGTCGTCGGCGGCCCCATGGGCGACGCCGGCCTGACCGGCCGCAAGATCATCGTCGACACCTACGGCGGCATGGCCCGCCACGGCGGCGGCGCCTTCTCCGGCAAGGACCCGTCGAAGGTCGACCGCTCCGCCGCCTACGCCATGCGCTGGGTCGCCAAGAACGTCGTCGCCGCCGGCCTCGCCCGCCGTTGCGAGGTCCAGGTCGCCTACGCGATCGGCAAGGCCCAGCCGGTCGGCGTCTTCGTGCAGACCTTCGGCACCGGCGTCGTCTCCGACGAGGAGATCCAGAAGGCCGTCCTGGAGGTCTTCGACCTGCGCCCCGCCGCGATCCTGCGCGACCTCGACCTCCTGCGCCCGATCTACGCCAAGACCGCCGCCTACGGCCACTTCGGCCGCGAGCTCCCCGAGTTCACCTGGGAGCGCACCGACCGCGCCGACGCCCTCAAGGCCGCCGCGGGCGTCTGAGCGTCCCCGCTGGTCGATCAGGGAGGGCCGCCAGGCCCGACGCCCGCTGGTTGAGCAGGGAGGCGCCCCAGCGCTGAGTCCCGCTGGTTGAGCAGGGAGGCGCCCCAGCGCCGACCGTGTCGAAACCCGGTGAGAGACGCAGGGCCGCAACCACGGTCACCGGGTCTCGACACGGCTCGCTGGCGCTCGCCTGCTCGACCAGCGGGGCGCGGCGGTGTGTCCTGCTGGTCGAGCAGGAAGGCGCGCAGCGCCTGTCTCGAAACCTGCCGACCCCACCGTCGGTGGTCGCTGGGAGACTTCGGCTCGTGAGCGGACCGGAGGAGCAGCCCGAGCTGCTGCCCGCCCATGAGTGGCAGAGCGTGCGGGCGAGCGTGAAGGAGTCGCAGGCCAAGGCGCGGGCGACCCGCGCCCGCAAGGCGGCGGAGGCGGAGGTCGCCGAGGTCGACCCGGTGGCGCGGGTCCTGGTCGACGTGGCGCTGGCGCACCTCGACCGCCCCTTCGACTACGCCGTGCCGGCGTCGATGGCGGACGCGGCGCGACCGGGCGTCCGGGTCAAGGTGCGGTTCGCGGGGCAGGACGTCGACGGCTACCTCGTCGAGCGCGCCGCCACCTCCGACCACACCGGCCGGCTCGCCCCGCTCCGCCGCGTGGTGAGCGACGAGCCGGTCCTGAGCCCGGCGGTGGCCGGCCTGGTCGCCGCGGTGGCCGAGCGGTACGCCGGGAGCCGCTCCGACGTGCTCCGGCTGGCGGTCCCGCCGCGGCACGCGACCACCGAGAAGGAGCCGTCCCCGGCGGAGCCGCCGGTTCCCGCGGCCCGCCCGGACGAGGCCGCCGGCTGGGCCACCTACGAGCACGCGGCGGCGTACCTCTCCCACCTCGCCGGCGGCGGCGCCCCCCGCGCCGTGTGGTCGGTCGCGCCGGGGGAGGACTGGCCGCGCCGGCTGGCCGAGGCGGCCGCCGCGACGCGCCGGTCGGGGCGCGGGACGCTCATCTGCCTGCCCGACGGCAAGGACGTCGACCGGGTCGACCGGGCGCTGACCGACCTGCTCGGTGGCGACCACCACGTCACGCTGACCGCGGACGCGGGGCCGGCCCGGCGCTACCGCGACTTCCTGGCCGTCAGCCGCGGGGCCCGGCGGATCGTCGTCGGGACGCGGGCCGCCGCCTTCGCGCCCGTCCACGACCTCGGCCACGTGGTCGTGTGGGACGACGGTGACGACCTGCACGCCGAGCCGCGGGCGCCGTACCCCCACACCCGGGAGACGCTCCTGCTCCGCGCCGAGCGGGAGGGCGCGGCGGCGCTGGTCGCGGGGTTCGCGCGCAGCGTCGAGGCGGAGTACCTCCTGCGCACCGGCTGGGCCCACGAGCTCGCCGCCCCGCGCCCGGTCGTGCGTGAGCGGGTGCGCGTGGTCGTCGCGGGTGCCAGCGAGCTCGACCTGCGGCGGGACCCCCTCGCCCGCGCGGCGCGGCTGCCGCACCAGGCGCTCGAGGCGATCCGCGAGGCGGTGGCAGACGGACCGGTGCTGGTGCAGAACCCCCGGCTCGGGTACGTCGCCGCGCTGGCCTGCGAGCGCTGCCGGACGCCGGCGCGGTGCGACGTGTGCCGGGGCCCGCTCGCCCTGACGGGGCCGACCACGCCGCCGGCCTGCCGCTGGTGCGGGACGGAGGTGCCGGCGTGGGCGTGCGGCGAGTGCGGCCACCGCGGGCTGCGCGCGCCGGTCATCGGCGACGCGAGGACCGCCGAGGAGATCGGCCGGGCGCTGCCGCGCGTGCGGGTGCTCACCAGCTCGCGGGACCGGGTGCTGGCCACGGTGGACGCTCGGCCGGGGGTCGTCGTGGCGACGCCGGGCGCGGAACCGGTCGCGGAGGGCGGCTACGCGGCGGTCGTGCTGCTGGACGCGTGGCTGCTGCTGGGCCGCACCGACCTGCGCACCGACGAGGAGGCGCTGCGGCGCTGGTGCGACGCGGTCGGGCTGGTGCGCACCGGCGGTCGGGCGCTCGTCGTCGGCGACCCGGCGCACCCGGCCGTGCAGGCTCTCGTGCGGTGGGACCCCGGCGGCTTCGCGGCCCGGGAGACCGTCGAGCGCCAGGAGGCCCACCTGCCGCCGGCGAGCCGGCTGGCGACGATCACGGGCGAGCCCGGCGCCGTCGACGACGCGCTGACCCTGCTGAGCCTGCCGGAGGTCGGCGAGGTGCTGGGACCGGTCCCCACCTCGCTCGGCGAGCAGGACGAGCCCGAGGTCCGCGCCGTCGTCCGCGTCCCCCGGGCGCACGGTCCCGCGCTGGGGCGGGCTCTCGGCGAGCTGCAGCGCGTCCGCTCCGCCCGCAAGCTCGACGCCGTCCGGATCCAGGTCGACCCGCCGTCGTTGTAGTCCGTGCCGGCGCCTGCCCCGACGCCCGCTCCCGGACCCGCTGCCCGGGTCGTGTGCCTGGCGACGCGGTCCGGTGCGTTCCCAGGCACACGACCGCCGTGGGGCCGCCCGGGATCGGGGGTCGTGTGCCCGAGGACGCGAGCGCGCGCGTGCTGGGGCACACGACCGGCGCTGCCGTGGCTACCCGGGCGGCCCACTAGAGTGGACCGCTGCCCCGCACGACGACCGACCTCCAGGAGAACCGTGGCCATCCAGCCGATCCGACTCTTCGGGGACCCGGTGCTGCGCAAGCCCGCGGTGGAGGTCGTCGACTTCGACAAGGAGCTGCGCCAGCTGGTCTCGGACCTCACCGACACCATGCTCGACGCACCGGGTGCGGGCCTCGCGGCGCCGCAGATCGGCGTCGGGCTGCGGGTCTTCACCTGGTACGTCGACGGCGAGGTCGGCCACCTGGTCAACCCGACGCTGGAGCTGTCCGAGGAGGTCCAGGACGGCCTCGAGGGCTGCTTGTCGCTCCCGGAGCTCACCTACGAGTGTCGTCGCGCGATGTCGGTGGTGGCGCAGGGGTTCGACATGCACGGCGAGCCGCTGACGATCCACGGCTCGGAGCTGCTCGCACGCGCCATCCAGCACGAGACCGACCACCTCGACGGCGTTCTCTTCATCGACCGGCTCGACCAGGCCGCGCGCAAGGCGGCGATGAAGGAGATCCGCGAGTCCGAGTGGTTCGGGCTCGAGAAGCCCCAGGTCAAGATCAGCCCCCATCCCACGAACGGTTTCGGTTTCTAGTCCATGCGCCTCGTCTTCGCCGGCACCCCCGAGGTCGCCGTGCCCTCCCTGAACGCCATCGCCGACTCCGGCCACGAGCTGGTCGGTGTGGTCACCCGCCCCGACGCCCCGGCGGGCCGCGGCCGCAAGCTGGTCGCCAGCCCGGTCGCCCAGCGTGCGGAGGAGCTCGGCGTGCCGGTGCTCAAGCCCGACCACCCGCGTGACCCGGAGTTCCAGGAGCAGCTGAAGGCGCTGCGCCCGGACTGCTGCCCGGTCGTGGCGTACGGCGCCCTCCTGCCGCAGTCGGCCCTCGACATCCCGCCGCACGGCTGGGTCAACCTGCACTTCTCCTGCCTGCCCGCGTGGCGCGGCGCGGCCCCCGTGCAGCACGCCATCTGGGCCGGCGACGAGGTCACCGGCGCGACGACGTTCCGCATCGTCAAGGCGATGGACGCGGGCCCGACGTTCGGCGTGATGACCGAGCGGATCCGTCCCACCGACACCGCCGGCGACCTGCTCGGTCGCCTCGCCGAGGGCGGCGCCGGGCTGCTCGTCGCCACCCTGGACGGCATCGAGGACGGCTCGCTCGTCGCCCGCGAGCAGCCCGAGGACGGCGTCAGCATCGCTCCGAAGATCCTCGTCGAGGACGCCGAGGTCGACTGGTCCGAGCCCGCGGTCGCCGTCGACCGGCGCATCCGCGCCTGCACGCCCGGCCCGGGCGCCTGGTCGACCCACGAGGGCGAGCGGCTCAAGGTCGGTCCGGTGACGATCGAGGAGGGCACCCGGCTCGAGCCCGGCGTGCTCGAGGTCCGCAAGAACGCCGTGCTCGTCGGCACCGGCACCGACGCGGTCCGGCTCGGCGAGGTCAAGGCCTTCGGCAAGAAGCAGATGGGCGCGGCCGACTGGGCCCGCGGCGTACGTCTGGAGTCGGGCACCCGGCTCGGTGCCTGAGCCATGGGCCGCCCCGCGACACCCGCCGACGTCGACGCGATCTGCCGGTCGCTGCCGGAGGTCGAGCTGGGTACGTCGTGGGGCGACCGGCCGACGTACCTGGTCCGCGGCCGCGGCTTCCTGCTCTTCCGCGCGCCGGACCACCACGCGGTGGACCCCGCGACCGGGGAGCCCTACGACGACCTGCTGGTGATCACCACGCCGACGACGGACGCCAAGGAGGCGCTGGTCGCCGACCCGTCGACGCCGTTCTTCACGATCGACCACTTCCGCCGCAGCAGCGCGGTGCTGGTCTCGCAGTCCCGGCTCGGCGAGCTCGACGTCGAGGAGCTGCGCGAGGTCATCATCGAGGCCTGGGCCGCCCGGGCTCCGAAGCGGCTGGTCCGCGAGCACCTGGCACACCTCGACGGGGACTCCGATGGCTGACCGGCGCCGCCCCGCCCCGCGGTCGAAGCAGAAGCCGAAGCCGAGGCCGAAGGTCGACGTCCCGCGCCTGGCGGCGTGGGAGGTGCTCAAGGCGGTGCGCGTCGACGACGCGTACACCAACCTCGTGCTCCTCTCGGTGCTGGCCGAGCACGGGCTGGCCGGCCGCGACGCAGCGTTCGTCACCGAGCTGGTGTCGGGCACGATCCGCCGCCAGGCGACGTACGACGCCGTGCTGGCCGCGTGCGTCGACCGGTCGCTGGCGAAGGTCGAGGCGAAGGTGCTCGACGCGCTGCGGCTCGGGACGCACCAGCTGCTCTCGATGCGCGTGCCCGCCCACGCGGCGATCAGCACGACCGTCGACCTGGTCCGCAGCAAGGTCGGGCCGGGGGCGGCCGGCTTCGCCAACGCCGTGCTGCGCAAGGTGACCGCCCACGACCTCGACGCCTGGGTCGACCGGGTCGCGCCGGACCGCGGGACCGACCCGACGGGCCACGCCGCGATCGCCGCGAGCCACCCGCGCTGGGTGGTCGACGAGCTGCGCCGCGCGGTGGGACCCGACGAGCTCGACGCCCTGCTGGCCGCCGACAACGAGCCGCCGCGGGTCACCCTGGTCGCCCGCCCGGGCCGGGCCACCCGCGAGGAGCTCCCGGGCGAGCCGACCCCGTGGTCGCCCTACGGCGTGGTGCTGGAGTCCGGTGACCCCGGCGCGGTGCCGGCTGTCGCCGAGGGCCGCGCCGGGGTGCAGGACGAGGGCTCGCAGCTCGTCGCCGAGGCGGCCGCCGCAGCCCCGCTCGAGGGCCGCGACGAGCAGTGGCTCGACCTGTGCGCCGGCCCGGGCGGGAAGTCCGCGCTCCTCGCTGCGCTCGCGGCCGGGCGCGGTGCGCGGCTCGTCGCCGGCGAGCGTCAGCAGCACCGGGCCCGCCTGGTGGCGCGCAACCTCCGGGGTGCCGACGGGGTCGCCGGTGTCCTGACCGCGGACGGCACTCGCCCGCCGTTCCGCGAGGGCACCTTCGACCGCGTCCTCGTCGACGCGCCGTGCACCGGACTGGGGGCGCTGCGCCGCCGGCCGGAGGCCCGCTGGCGACGCCGGCCCCAGGACCTCGCCGACCTGGTGGAGCTCCAGCGTGCCCTGGTCGGCTCGGCGCTGGGCCTGGTGCGGCCCGGCGGTGTGGTGCTCTACGCGACCTGCTCGCCGGTGCTGGCCGAGACCGCGGAGGTGGTCGAGGCGGTGCTGGGGTCGCGCGGCGACGTACGTCTCGAGGACGCCGGCGGTCTGCTGCCGCACGTGCCGGACTGCGCCGGCCCGGTGGCTGGCACCCTGCAGCTGTGGCCGCACCGCCACGGCACCGACGCGATGTTCCTGGCGCTGCTGCGCCGCGGCTGAGAGGCAGAGGGCCGAGGAGCAGCTGGGGCTGGTGGTCGAGTCCGCCGAGCGGGCCGACCTGGCACCCGACGACCGCGACCGGCTGCTCGCGAGGCGCACCGACCGCACCGGCCCCGCCGAGCACATCATGGCGCCCACGGGGGAGGCGGCACCGAGCAGGAGTGAGCGCTCAGGCGCCGCCCACGACGTGCCGGAGGTAGCGCCCGGGGTCGGCGAGGTACGCGCGCCAGTGCTGCACCAGGTCCAGCTCCTCCCACCGGGCCGGGCGCAGGCCCCACGGGCCGGCCTCCAGGATCGTCGCGCCCGGCATCGCGGCCAGCACGGGAGAGTGCGTCGCGCACAGCACCTGCCCGCCCTTCGCCACGACCTCGTCCAACGCGGCGACCAGGCCCAGGGTCGAGGAGAACGACAGCGCCGCCTCGGGCTCGTCGAGGCAGTAGAACCCGGCGGAGTCGAAGCGGGTCCGGAGCACCTCAAGGAACGACTCCCCGTGGCTCATCTCGTGCAGCGAGGGGCCGCCGTACTGCTCCTGGTGCGTGTACCAGCCGTGCATGGTCTCCGCGCGCAGGAAGAACCCCCACCGGCCTGCGCCCAGGCCCCGCTGGAGCGTGAGTGCCGCGCCCAGCGGCGACTCGGTCACCCGGGTGGAGTGGTGGGAGTTGCGGGTGCCGCCCTCGGGGGACAGCCCGTAGGCCTCGGCCACCGCCTCGACGATCGTCGACTTGCCCGAACCGTTCTCGCCGACGAGGAACGTCACCCCCGGGTCGAGGTCGAGCCCGCGCCGCACGACGTGCTCGACGGCCGGCACGGTCATCGGCCACCGGCGCAGCGGCAGCTTCTCCGCCCGGCCCTGCCGCGGCACGGACACGCGGACCACGGGCGGTTGGTCGAGGCGCACGGGCCTCACCGTACGGGCCACTACGGTGGACGCGTGGCCGCGTCGAAGTCCCCGTCCGTCGAGATCGAGGTCGACGACCGCGTCGTGCGGGTGAGCAACCCGGACCGCGTGTACTTCCCCGAGTCGGGAGCGACCAAGCTCGACCTGGTCGAGTACTACCTCGCCGTCGGCCCCGGCATCGTCAACGCGCTGGAGGAGCGGCCCTGCATGCTGCACCGCTTCCCCAAGGGCCTCGCGGGGGAGAAGGTGCACCAGAAGCGGCTACCGAACGGCGCACCGCCGTGGGTGGAGACGGTGCGGCTGCACTTCCCGCGCTGGAACCGCACCGCCGACGAGCTCTGCGTCACCGAGCTGGCGAGCGTCATCTGGGCGGTGCAGATGTCGACGGTCGAGTTCCACCCGTGGAACAGCCGGCGCGCCGACACCGAGAAGCCCGACGAGTGGCGCATCGACCTCGACCCCGGGCCGGACTGCGACTTCGACCGGGTACGTCGCGTGGCCGGCGTCGTCCACGAGGTGCTCGACGAGCTCGGGGTGACCGGCTACCCGAAGACGAGCGGCAGCAAGGGCATCCACGTCTACGTCCGGATCCGGCCCGACCACGGGTTCAAGGAGGTGCGCCGTGCCGCGCTGGCCTTCGCCCGCGAGGTCGAGCGGCGCGCGCCCGACGACGTCGACCTGACCTGGTGGCGCAAGGACCGGGACCCCGCGACGGTCTTCGTCGACTACAACCAGAACGCCCGCGACCACACCATCGCGGCGGCGTACTCCGTCCGCGGCCTGCCCGACGCCCGCGTCTCCACCCCGATCCGCTGGGACGAGGTCGCCGACGTGGACCCGCGCGACTTCACGATCTTCACCGTGCCGCAGCGCTTCGCCGAGCTCGGCGACCTGCACGCCGACATCGACGACCACCCCTGGGACATCGCGCCGCTGCTGGCGTGGGCCGAGCGCGACGAGGCGGAGGGCGCCGAGCCGCCTGCGGACCCCGACGAGGAGTGAGCGTCCCCCGCAGGGGTGAGGTCCGAGGGGAGCGGGGTGGGTAACGGCTCGCGGTGACCTCGCGACAGCAGCTCCTGACCAGGGTCGAGAAGGCCGCCCGCGAGGTCTTCGGCCACGAGCACCTGCTCGGCGGCCAGGCCGAGGCGATGACGGCGCTGCTCGACGGCCACGACGTGCTGCTCGTCTCGCCGACCGGCTCGGGCAAGTCGCTGGTCTACCAGGTCGCCGGGGTGCTCACCGAGGGCTGCACGCTCGTCGTCTCGCCGCTGCTGGCGCTCCAGCAGGACCAGGTCGAGAGCATCCGCTCGGCCCCGGGCGGGCTCAGCGCCTGCCGGCTCAGCTCGGCGGAGTCGGAGGCGGAGAAGCGCGAGGTCGTCGAGCGGGCGAGCGCCGGCGAGGTGGACTTCCTCTTCTGCTCGCCCGAGCAGCTGGCCAACGACGAGGTCCGCGCCGCGATCGGCGCCGCCGGCATCCGGCTGGTCGCCGTCGACGAGGCGCACTGCGTCTCGGCGTGGGGCCACGACTTCCGGCCCGACTACTTCCGCCTCGGCGACCTCCTCGCCGACCTGGTCGACGAGCACGGCGCGCCGCCCCGCGTGGTCGCGATGACCGCCACCGCCGCGCCTCCGGTGCAGGAGGACATCGTCGACCGGCTCGACCTGCGCGACCCGCGGACCGTCCTGACCGGGTTCGCCCGCGACAACCTCGCCCTCGAGGTGGTCCGCGTCAACGAGGAGACCGACCAGCTCCGCGCGGTGGTCGAGCTGGTCGCCGCGGCCGAGGGGTCGGGCATCGTCTACTGCCGCACCCGTCCCAAGGCCGAGGAGTACGCCGCCGCGCTGGCCGAGGCGGGCCGGCGCACGGCGGTCTACCACGCCGGCCTCGGCCACCGACGCCGCGAGGAGACCCACGAGGCGTTCATGGCCGACGAGGTCGACGTCGTGGTGGCGACCTCCGCCTTCGGCATGGGCATCGACAAGCCCGACGTGCGGTTCGTGGTGCACGCGCAGATCCCCGAGTCGCCCGACACCTACTACCAGGAGGTCGGCCGGGCCGGCCGCGACGGCGAGCCGGCGACCGCCACGCTGGTCTACCGGGCCGAGGACCTCGCCCTGGGCCGGTTCTTCTCCGGCGGTGTGCCCAAGCCCAAGGACGTCCACGCCGTGCTCCGGGCCGCCGGGGAGGTCGGCATCGAGCCGAAGGACGTCGCCGAGGCGTCCGGCTTCGGGCCGCGCAAGACGGGCCGGATCCTCAACCTGCTGACGCTGGTCCACGAGACCCGCCCGGAGGCCAATGCGCCGGACGACGCCGTCGCCGCGGTGGTCGAGGTGGCCGAGTCCCACCGCCGGCTCGAGCGCTCGCGGGTCGACATGATGCGAGGCTACGCCGAGACCGACCGGTGCCGCGCGGCGTACCTCCAGGGCTACTTCGGGGAGCAGGCGGAGCAGCGCTGCGGCCGCTGCGACAACTGCCGCGACGGCGTCGCGGAGGACCCGGCCGTCGAGCAGGACGCGGCGTACCCCGTCCAGAGCGACGTCGTGCACACCGAGTTCGGGCCCGGCGTCGTCACCGACGTCGAGGACGACCGGGTCACGGTGCTGTTCGAGTCGGTCGGCTACCGCACGCTGTCGCTGGACGTCCTCGACGAGCAGGACCTGCTCGAGCTGGCCTGACCTGCTCCGCGGTCAGCGCGCTCCCTAGACTGACGGCCCGTGGACCACCTCCAGATCACGCCGAGCATCCTCAACGCCGACTTCGCGAACCTCGGGGCGGAGGTGGCGCGGATCCCCGGCGCGGACTGGGTCCACGTCGACGTCATGGACAACCACTTCGTCCCGAACCTCACCTTCGGCCCGACGATGGTCGAGGCGCTGGCGCGCAGCACGGACACCCCGCTCGACGCCCACCTGATGATCGAGGACCCCGACCGCAACGCCGTGGCGTACGTCGAGGCCGGCTGCGGCTCGGTCACCTTCCACGTCGAGGCCGCTCGAGCGCCGGTCCGGCTGGCCCGCGAGGTCCGTGCGCACGGCGCCCGGGCGTCGATGGCGCTGCGACCCGCGACGCCGATCGAGCCCTACGCCGACCTGCTGCCCGAGCTCGACATGGTGCTGCTGATGACCGTCGAGCCGGGCTTCGGCGGGCAGAAGTTCCTCGACCTGGTCCTGCCCAAGATCCGCCGCACCCGCGCGCTGCTCGACGCCCACGGTGTCGAGACCTGGCTCCAGGTCGACGGCGGCGTCTCGCTCGAGACCATCGGCCGCTGCGCGGAGGCCGGCGCCGACGTCTTCGTCGCGGGCTCGGCCGTCTACTCCGCCGACGACCCCGACGCCATGGTCTCCTCGCTGCGGGAGGCCGCGGCCGCTGCCGTCAGCTGAGGGACGCCCTCGACCAGGGCCGTGCGCGCGAGCTCTGGGTCCAGCCCGCCCGGCCGGAGGGTCACCGCGAGCTGGAGGCCGCGCACGAGGGCCAGCACGGACTCGACGAGCGCGTCGGTCGGCTCGTGGTCCAGCTGGCGCTGGAGCCGGCCGGTCACCACGGAGCGCTCGCGGGCGTGCCGCACGTCGAGCACGTCGCCGAGCTCACGGTCGGCTCGCCCGAGCTCGCTCCAGGCGAGCCAGGCCCGGAGCACGAGGAGGTCCTCCTCGTCCCGTGGGAGGAAGCCCGCCCAGCCCTCAGCGAGCGAGCGGACCTGTGTCCGGGCGAGGTGCTCGTCGTTGGTCATCACCGCGAGGACCCGGATCAGCCGCTCCCGGTTGGTCAGCTGGTGGACGATCGACGATGGTGCGATCCCGACCTCGTCGCCCAGACGGCGGAGGGTCACCGCGGCCGTGCCGCCCTCGTCGATGAGTCGCCACGAGGCGTGCATCAGCTCCTCGGTCCGGGTGCGGGTGTCGAGCACGTGCGGCATGTCGCCACCTCACCACGGGCTGGCCCGACGCCGAGGGGTTCATCCACAGGCTCGCCCTTGATCGAACGTTCGATCAAGACTCCCAGGGGTCACCGAGCCCGCACGGCCCGCAACGTGCGGCCGCCGTCGGTCGAGACCAGCAGGGGCGCCATGTCGTCGGCGAGCAGCAACCAGAGGACCCCGCCCTCGCGCGGGTCGGCGCGCAGCCGCTGCACGTCACCGGCCCAGGGCCGGTACGACGACCAGTCGGCGCCTGCGGAGACCCACAGGCAGTGGTGGACGGCGCTGGGCCGGCCGGCCCGGTCGCCGCTCCAGACCGGCAGCAGCACGAGCAGTCGACCGTCCGGCAGGACGACCGCCCCGCTCACGTACCCCGTTCGCCGTCGACCTCCGGCACGTCGAAGACCTCCCACCGGCCGTCCGTTCCGCGGACGACCCGCTGGAACGGCAGGAACGTCGCGCCGTCGCCGCCGGCGACCACGGCACGCACGCCGGCGACGAGCGAGTCGCCCTCCGCGCTCACCAGTCCGCGGGTGGCCGGCACGCCGGGTGGCCCGCCGACCGCCGCCGGTCCGCACCGCCCAGCCGCCGGAGCGCCTGCCCGCGGGGGGCCTGGTCGTACGTCGCGGTCGCGAAGTCGTCCCCGCTGGCGGCGACGGCCTGGTCGCTGCGCAGGCAGGCCAGCGGGTCCACGCACCCCCACCACGTCGTCACGTCGAGCCCGCGGGGCGTGCGCCGCACCCGGACGTCGCGCAGCACCGAGGTCGGCGCATCGGCGATCGCACGACCCCGGTCCACCCGAGCCGTGGGCTCCCCGGCGTCCTCCACGGAGTCCCCCGCGGACGGACCGGTGGCGGGGTCGGCGGACGGGGTCGGCCCGCCCCCGCAGCCGGCGAGCAGGACGACCCCGGCGAGCGTGGCGAGGAGGGGGCGCATGCCTGGGAGACGCCCAGCGGGCCGGAAGGTTGTCCCACCCTGTGGGCCGCCTCACGCCGCCGGCGAGGGACCGCTGTGGCAGACTCGGCGACCAGACGAGCAACACGCTCGCGTGCTCTGGGGTCGGTGAAATTCCGAGCCGGCGGTGACTGGAGAGATCCAGAAGTCCGCGACCCGGTCACAGCCAGTGACCGGTTGACCAGGTGAGAGTCCTGGACCGACGGTCAAAGTCCGGATGGGAAGCGCACGCAGGCGGCTCGGCACGCCACGCACGTGCCCGCGCCGCCGTCAGGCCCCGGAGTCCGCGACGACACCGGACACGAGGGGTCAGCCGATGAGCACCAGCGACGCGGAGCTGCGCGCGATGCGCCGCGCCCTCGCGCTCGCCGCGAGCCCCGGCGTACCCCTCGGGCCGAACCCACGGGTGGGGTGCGTGCTGCTCGCGGACGACGGCACCACTGTGGCCGAGGGCTTCCACCGCGGCGCCGGCACCGCCCACGCCGAGGCGGACGCGCTGGCGCGGGCGGGGGAGCGGGCCCGGGGGACGACCGCCGTGGTCACCCTCGAGCCGTGCAACCACACCGGCCGCACCGGGCCGTGTGCGCGAGCGCTGGTCGAGGCCGGGGTACGTCGCGTGGTGTACGCCGCGGCCGACACCAACCCGGCGGCCGTCGGCGGCGCGCAGACGCTCCGCGCGGCCGGCGTCGACGTGGAGGCCGGGCTGCTCGCGGACGAGTCGCGCGCGCTCAACCGGACCTGGACCTTCGCCGTCGAGCACGGCCGCCCGTTCGTCACCTGGAAGCTCGCGACCACCCTCGACGGCCGGAGCGCCGCGGCCGACGGCACCAGCCGCTGGATCTCCAGCCGCGCCGCCCGGCTCGACACGCACCGGCTCCGGGGGCAGGCCGACACCATGCTGGTCGGCACCGGCACGATCGCGGTCGACGACCCGGCGCTCACCGTCCGCGACGAGCACGACGTGCCGCTGCCCTCCCAGCCGCTGCGCGCGGTCATGGGCCTGCGCGACCTCGACCCCGGCCGCCGCGTGCTCGACGACCGGGCCGAGACGGTGCTGCTGCGCACCCGCGACCCGCACGAGGCGCTCGCCGCGCTGCGCGCCCGCGACCGCCAGCACGTCTTCCTCGAGGGCGGCCCCACCCTGGCCGCGGCGTTCCTGCGCGCCGGCCTCGTCGACGAGGTGGTGGCGTACGTCGCGCCGATGTTCCTCGGCGCCGGTCTGGATGCCGTGGCCGACCTCGGAATCACCACCATCGCCGACGCGTTCCGGCCCACGGTCACCGACGTGGCCGTGCTCGACCCGGTCGAGGCCGGCGAGCAGCCGAACGTTCGGCTGACCATGACGCCCGCACCCACACCCGCACCGACACCGGCGCCGTCCACGGCACCGGTCCAGCACGACGAGGAGCGCTGAGCAATGTTCACAGGGATCGTCGAGGAGCTCGGCACCGTCGCGGCCGTCGAGGACCAGGGCGACGCGATCCGGCTCACGATCCGCGCAGCCACCGTCCTCGAGGACGCCGCGCTCGGTGACTCCATCGCCGTCAACGGCTGCTGCCTGACCGTGGCCGCCCGCGACGAGGACACCTGGACCGCCGACGTCATGCAGGAGACGCTCGACAAGACCAGCCTGCGCGGCGTCCGGCCCGGCGACACCGTCAACCTCGAGCGCGCCGTCACCGCGGCGACCCGGCTCGGCGGCCACATCGTCCAGGGCCACGTCGACGGTGTCGGCGAGGTGCTGCGGCGCACCCCGAGCGAGCACTGGGAGGTCGTCGAGGTCTCGCTGCCGGCCGACCTCGCGCGGTACCTCGTCGACAAGGGCTCGATCACCGTCGACGGGGTCAGCCTGACCGTGGTGGAGGCGGGGGAGACCTCGTTCACCGTCAGCCTCATTCCCGAGACGTTGGCGCGCACGACCCTCGGCAGCCGGCAGGTCGGCGACCGGGTCAACCTCGAGGCCGACGTCATCGCCAAGCACGTCGAGAAGCTGCTCGCGGGCCACCTGCCCGCCGCCACGCCGAGCACCACCGAGGAGGGCTGATGCTCGACTGGCTGCTGCACGGCACCATCGCCGTGGGCGACGGCACGCTCGCGGTCCGCGAGGTCGTCGGCAACGGCTTCGGCCTGGCCAGCGCGCTGCTCGGCATGCGCCGGCTGGTGTGGGCCTGGCCGATCGGCCTGGTCGGGAACGTCCTGCTCTTCACCGTCTTCGTGAGCGGCGAGCTCAGCGGCGCGACCTCCGAGCCGCTGTGGGGCCAGGCCGGCCGGCAGGTGATGTTCGCCCTGGTCGGCGTCTACGGCTGGTGGCGTTGGCGCTCGGCACGCCGCACGCCCGACGAGGCCGCGGTCGAGCCCCGCTGGGCGACCGGCCGCGAGCGGCTCGCGCTGCTCGGTGCGGCCGCGGTCGGGTACGCCGCGGCGTACGCGCTGCTCGTCCGGATCGGGTCGTGGGGTCCCACCACCGAGGCGTGGATCCTCGCCGGCTCGCTCATCGCGACCTACGGCATGGCCCGCGGCTGGGTGGAGTTCTGGCTGGTGTGGATCGCCGTCGACGTGGTCGGCGTGACGACGTTGATCCGGGCCGGCTACTACCCGACCGCCGGCATGTACCTGTTCTACGGCGCGTTCTGCGTCCTCGGCCTGATCACCTGGTGGCGCGTCGAGCGCGCCTCGCACCAGCCGGCGGCGGCCCCGCTGCCGGTCGACGAAGGAGTCCCCGCATGAGCGCCCCGCGCCCGCCCGCCCACCAGCTCGCCGAGCAGCTCGCCGAGCAGCCCGCCAGGCAGCACGAGAAGGTCCGCCTCGACGACGTCGAGCGCGCGATCGCCGACATCGCCGCCGGCAAGGCCGTCATCGTCGTCGACGACGAGGACCGCGAGAACGAGGGCGACATCATCTTCGCCGCCAGCAAGGCGACGCCGGAGCTGATGGCCTGGACGATCCGCCACAGCAGCGGCGTGATCTGCGTGCCCATGCCGGCCGACATGCTCGACCGGCTCGAGATCCCGCTGATGACGCCGCACAACAAGGACAAGCTGCGCACGGCGTACACGATCTCGGTCGACGCCCGCGACGGCGTCAGCACCGGCATCTCGGCCGCCGACCGCGCGCACACCGTCCGGGTCCTCGCCGACTCCGCGACCGAGCCGTGGGAGGTCACCCGGCCCGGGCACGTGTTCCCGCTGCGCTACCGCGAGGGCGGCGTGCTCGTCCGGCGCGGGCACACCGAGGCCGCGGTCGACCTGGCCCGGCTGGCCGGGCTCACCCCGGCCGGCGTCCTGGTCGAGGTCGTCAACGACGACGGGACGATGAAGCGGGCGCCGGAACTGCGGGAGTTCGCCGACGAGCACGGGCTGGCGATGATCTCGATCGAGCAGCTGGTCAAGCACCGCCGACGCCACGAGAACCTCGTCGAGCGCGTCGCCGAGACCCGCCTGCCGACCCGCCACGGCGACTTCACGGCGTACGGCTACCGCATCACCGTCGACGGCTCCGAGCACATCGCGCTGGTCCACGGCGACCCGGAGTCCCTGCGGGGGAGCGACGAGCCGGTGCTGACCCGCGTGCACTCGGAGTGCCTGACCGGGGACGTCTTCGGCAGCCACCGCTGCGACTGCGGCCCGCAGCTCGACGAGGCGCTCGAGCGGATCGTCGAGGAGGGCCGCGGCGTGGTCGTCTACCTCCGCGGCCACGAGGGCCGGGGGATCGGCCTGGTCGCCAAGCTGCAGGCCTACCAGCTCCAGGACGGCGGCCGCGACACCGTCGACGCCAACCTCGACCTCGGGCTGCCGGCCGACGCCCGGCACTACGGCACCGCGACGCAGGTGCTGCGGGACCTCGGCGTCACCAGCGTCCGGCTGCTCACCAACAACCCGGAGAAGGTCAGCAGCCTCGAGGACTTCGGCGTCCCCGTCGCCGAGCGGGTCCCGTTGACCCCGCACCCCAACGACCACAACCTGGCCTACCTGCGCACCAAGCGCGACCGGATGGGCCACGTCCTGCCCGGCCTGACCTCCGTCGAGCCGGCCCCGAGCACGTCCGTCGTGGACCCCCTCGACACCACCGACCAGGAGATCGACGCATGAGCGGACACGGCGCCCCGACCCTCCGGCCCGTCGACTGCAGCGACCTGCGCGTCGCCGTCGTCGCCGCCAGCTGGCACACCGAGGTCATGGACGGCCTCCTGGCCGGTGCCGAGCGCGCGCTCGACGACCACCAGGTGGGGGAGTCGGCCGTCGTCCGCGTGCCGGGCACGTTCGAGCTGCCGGTCGTCGCCGCGGCGCTGGCCGAGGAGGGGTACGACGCCGTGGTCGCCCTCGGCGTCGTGGTGCGGGGCGGCACGCCCCACTTCGAGTACGTCTGCTCCGCCGCCACCGACGGCCTGACCCGCGTCGCCCTCGACCACCGCACCCCGGTCGGCTTCGGCGTGCTCACCTGCGACACCGACGAGCAGGCGCTCGACCGCGCCGGCCTGCCCGGGTCGAAGGAGGACAAGGGCTACGAGGCGACGTCCGCCGCCCTCCTCACCGCCCGCACCCTCCGCAGCATCACCCGCCGCTGACCTCCGGCCCGCCCGCTGGTCGACCGGGCGAGCGCCCGGTGGGTCGAGGACAGAGCAAGCGTGGTCGCGGCCCTGCGCCCCTCACCGGGGGTTTCGACATGCTCAGGCCGCCAGGCGGCCCTCGCTGCTCAACCAGCGGAGCGGTCAGGTCCAGCCGAGCATCGTGGAGATCTCGCCGGCGAGGGCCATGGGGTCGAAGGGCTTGGAGATGACCCCGGCGACGGCCATCTCGTCCCAGAGCTGGCGGTCGCCGACCTGGACCTTGGCGGTGAGCAGCACGACGGGGATGCCCGCGGTCGACTCCTGCGCCTGGAGGTGCCGGAAGGTGGTGAGGCCGTCCATGCCGGGCATCATCAGGTCGAGCACGACCACGTCGGGCCGGTGCTCGGCGGCCAGGTCGATGGCCTGTGCCCCGCTCTCGGCGGTGACGACCTCCCAGCCGGCGACGACCTCCAGTGCGAGCTGGGTGATCTCGCGGATCGAGTCGTCGTCGTCCACGACGAGGGCGCGCGGCATCAGCTCGTCCGCGGTCCGGCGAAGAGCGCTCGGTAGTAGGTCTGCGTGTCCGCGGCGTCCACCTCCACGTCGGCGATCCGGTGCAGCAGGGCCTCGGTACCGGGACCGAGGTTCAGCACCTCGTTGTTGAACTTGCAGTAGTCGTACCCGCAGACCGCCCGCTCCTCCACGAGCATCTCCACGATGGTGGAGATCATGGACCACATGACGTTGGTCTGTCGCTGGTCGTGGCGCACCAAGGTGAAACCGAGGTAGTAGACGGCGTTCCGGGCGGTGTGCTCCGGGTAGTGGTGCGCCCACCAGCCGGGGCTGATCCACGGCACGGTCTCCAGGTCGCGGGTGAGCGTGGAGAGACCGACGACCTCGCCGGCGGCGTCGCGGGCGACGTACTTCATCACCCGGGCGTCCTTCATCTCCTCGACGAACTCGTGCTCGTGGAGCAGGTGGCGCGCCATCGCGCGGACCTCCAGCTCGGCGAACGTCTCGCGGTAGAGCGCCCAGTACGCCGCGATCGTCTCGTCGTCGAGCTCGCGCTCGACGGTGATGTCGAGGGTGGGGGCGACCGCCTCAGCCACGGTGCTGCTCCTTCGGGTTCCAGTCCTCGACGGCGTACGCCGCCACCACGAGCGCGCAGACCGGCCGGTCCGTGCAGTGGGCCGACGCGGTCGCCGACTCGACGGGTCCGTAGCCACCGCCGCGGTTCTCGTCCATGTCGTGCAGGCTCAGGGTGATCTGCTCCAGCAGCGACTCCTCGCTGCCGCCGTGGTGCTCGACGAACAGCCCGCCGGTCGTGTCGTCCCGCGTCCAGCCGAGCCCGGCCCACACCGTCTCCCCGCTGTGCTCGGCGAAGACCGCCGACTCCACGCAGTAGAGCTTGTCGCCGTGCCCACCGGCGAGCACCTCGCGGGCGCCGTCCTCGAGCACCCGGACCGTGCTGTGCGGCGGGATCACCGAGGAGAGCTTGATCAGGTTGAGGTTCCCGACTCCGGCGTTGAGCAGGGCGTGGTCGTACGCCGCCAGCTTCGTGCGTCCGACCCCGGTGGCGGTGCGGACGGTGATGTCGAGGCGGGTGGTCAAGATTCCTCCTGGGAGGTGGTGGTGACGGACGGGCGAGCAGAGAGTTCGGCGGAGGACGCGGCCGGGCGCCCGGTGACGGCGTCGAGCAGGCCGAGCACGCGATCCTCGAGCGCCTCGGGCCCGCTGCGTCCCTTGGTGAGGAAGACGGTCGGCCCGAGCTCGAGGGCGGCCCGCCGGTCGACCTCGACGTCGGCGGCGCTGTAGACGACCAGCGGGGTCGCCGCGAGCGCCGGGTCCTGCTGGAACGCCGCCACGACGGCGGATCCGTCCTCGTCGGGCAGGTGCAGGTCGAGGACGAGCACGTGGGGCCGCACGCTCCGCCCGGCCGCGATCGCCGCCGCCGCGGTCGAAGCGTGGTCGACGCGCAGCCCGTGGCTGCGGAGCAGGGCGATGATCACCTCCGCGAGGTCCTCGTCGTCCTCGACCAGCAGCACCACGCTCTCGCGCATCCGACCGGCGAGGGCGACGTCGACGGCCTGGACCAGCTGCTCCTCGGTGACCGGCTTCACCAGCCAGCCCTCGGTCTGCCGGTCCAGCTCCGGTGCCGTCTCCGGCCCGAGCCCGGACACGACGACCACCGGGATCGCGCGGGTGCGTTCGCCGCTGCGCAGCTGGGCAACGACCTCGGCGCCCGAGGTGCCGGGCATGCGCAGGTCGAGCAGGACGGCGGCGGGCCGCTCGGCCGTCGCGCGGGCGATCGCCTCGTCGCCGTCGCCGACCCCGATGGGCCGGTAGCCGTGCCGGACGAGCATGCTCGACAGCGTCCCGACCACCTCGGGCTCGTCGTCGCAGACGAGGATCGCGGGGGCGTCCACGGGGGCGTCCGTCCCGACCGGGCGGGCCCGGTGCGCCACCGGAAGGGTGAACTGGACGGTCGTCCCCTCACCCGGCAGGCTCTCCGCCCAGATCCGCCCCCCGTGCCGCTCGATGATGCCGCGGCTGATGGCGAGGCCGAGGCCGGTGCCGCCCTTCTGCCGGGCGTCGGAGGAGTCGACCTGGTGGAAGCGGTTGAAGATCGTGGCGATCTGGTCCGCGGGGATGCCGCGGCCCTCGTCGCGCACGCGGAACAGCACGGCGCTGCCACTGGGCTGGAGGGTGGCGTCCACGACGACCCGGCCACCGGCGGCGGAGAACTTGATCGCGTTGTTGAGCAGGTTCGTCAGCGTCTGCACGACGCGGTCGGCGTCGGCGAGCACCTGCCCGGACGTCTCGCCGATCTCGAGCCGGACGTCGGCGCCCCGCGCCATCGCGTCCATCCCGGCGGTGGCCGCCTCGACCAGCGTCCGGGGGTCGGTCGGGGCCAGCTCCATCGGGCGGGTCCCGGACTCGATCCGCTCGAGGTCGAGGATGTCGTTGATCAGCCGGGTCAGCCGCTCGCTGCTCTCCAGGGCGATCCGCGCCATCGAGGTCGCGCGCGGGCTCAGCTCGCCCAGCTGACCGCCCGCCAGGAGGCCGAGCGAGCCGCGGATCGAGGTGAGTGGCGTGCGCAGCTCGTGGCTGACGACCGAGAGGAACTCGTTCTTCATCCGGTCGACCTCACGACGCTGCGTGACGTCGCGGAACACCACCACCGCGCCGGTGACCACGTCGTCGTCCACCAGCGGGCTGGCCGTGATCTCGACCGGGAACGTGCTGCCGTCGGCGCGCACGTAGACGTCCTCCTCGGCGCTGGTCACCGTTCCCGAGGCGATGGCCTCGGCGATGTAGCACCCGTCGTACGGGAAGGCGGCGCCGTCGACACCGGGGGCGTGGAAGAGGTCGTGGGCCCGTTGCCCCACCAGCGCCTCGATCGGGTGGCCGAGCGCGCGGGCGCCCGACGGGTTGACCCAGGTGATCAGCCCGTCCGCGTCCACGCCGTAGATGCCGTCGCCGACGGAGGTCAGCAGGGTCTCGGTACGACGCGCCATCCGCCGCAGGTCGGCGGTCTGCTCCTCGACCCGGAGCTCCAGCCCCCGGCGCAGCTGGGTGTTGTCGAGGGTCAGCAGGACCTGTCGGAGGCCGGCGGCGAGGCCGAGCGCCAGCCACAGCACCACCTGGGCGCGCTGCAGCTCGGTGCCCGGGTTCAGCACGGTCTGCACCGCGACGGCCACGCCCACGGTGGAGAACACCAGGATCGTGTCCCGGGCGTCGGCCACGGCACGGCTCTCTTCGACGTCCTCGGCGCCCGGGCGGGCCGGGTACCACGCCGCGACACCGATGAGCACGTAGCCCGCGATCCAGCCCAGGTCGGTCAGGTCGCCCCAGACGAAGGTGCCCTGGCTCACCCGCAGTGCGAAGGCCAGGTCGGCGATCGCGTACAGCATGAAGCCGAAGGCGACCAGGGCCAGGGCGGGACGGCCCTCGCCCCGGCTGCGCAGGACGAGGAAGAAGCCGAAGGTGACCAGGGCGACGTCGAGGAACGGGATGAGCAGGCTGAAGAACTGCGGCCCCCACAGCTCGCCCACCGACTGGAGCAGCTCGTCGTAGACCAGCACCGAGGCGACGATGAGCACCGCGGCGCCACCGACGACGCCGTCGAGCGCCAGGACCACCAGGTCGCGGCCGCGGCGGCGCACGGTCGGGAACGACAGCACGCCGACGATCGAGAGCACCAGCGCCGTCGAGACGCTCAGGTCGCTGACCGCACTGGGCTCGGTCACGGGGTCGTAGCCCACGAACGCGGTCCACAGGTTGCCGAGGACCGCGACCAGCGCCGCGGCTGTCAGCCACTGCCAGGCGCGGCGCCGCTGGCCCGTCGACCACCGCGCCCGCAGGGCCAGCGCCACGCCGGTCGTCGTGCCGGAGATCATCAGGCCGAGCCCGCTCGCGGACTCCCGGAAGTCCGCCGGCAGCGCGGGGCTGAGCAGGATCGCGTAGAGCGTGATGAAGGAGAGCGCCGCGGGCACCACGACGCGGAAGCGACGTCGCTGCGCCTCGAGCGACAGCGATGTGCCCATACCCGGGACGGTATCAGCAGGTCAGAGCGGCTCATGAGCCGCTCCCGGGGGGACACCGAGGGGCGTCGACGGACCGCCGTCACCTAGGCTGGTGACCCGTGAAGACGTTCGACGAGCTGTGGGCCGAGCTGCAGGAGAAGGCCCGGACGCGTCCGGCGGGCTCGGGCACGGTGGCCCAGCTCGACGCCGGCGTCCACGCCATCGGCAAGAAGCTGGTCGAGGAGGCTGCCGAGTCCTGGATGGCCGCCGAGCACGAGGGCAAGGACCGGGCGGCCGAGGAGATCAGTCAGCTGCTCTACCACGCCCAGTGCCTGATGCTCGCCAGCGGCCTCGAGCTCGACGACGTCTACGCCCACCTCTGAACCCGAACAGGACCCCATGTCCCTCCTCCGCGTCGCCGTCCCCAACAAGGGGTCGCTCTCCACGTCCGCCTCGGAGATCCTGCGCGAGTCCGGCTACCGGCAGCGCGACGACAGCAAGCAGCTGACGCTCGTCGACGACGAGAACGGCGTCGAGTTCTTCTACCTGCGCCCGCGGGACATCGCGCTGTACGTCGGCGAGGGCACGCTCGACGTCGGCATCACCGGCCGCGACCTCCTGCGCGACTCCGGCGCGCAGGCCGACGAGGTCCGCCCGCTCGGCTTCGGCCGCAGCCGGTTCCGGTTCGCCGGTCCCGCCGGGCGCTACACCGACCTGTCCCAGCTCGCGGGGCTGCGCATCGCGACGTCGTACGTCGGGGTCGTCCGCGCCTTCCTCGCCGAGCGAGGCATCGAGGCCACCGTGGTGCGGCTCGACGGCGCGGTCGAGACGAGCATCCAGCTCGGCGTCGCCGACGTCGTCGCGGACGTGGTGGAGACCGGCAGCACGCTGCGGCAGGCCGGGCTCGAGGTCTTCGGCGAGACCATCCTCGACTCCGAGGCCGTGCTCATCAAGCGCGCCACCGGCGACCCGCCACCCGGCTTCGAGGTGTTCAAGCGGCGCCTCGACGGCGTCCTCGTGGCCCGCAGCTACGTGATGATGGACTACGACATCGAGAGCCAGCACGTCTCCGCCGCGGTCGCGCTGACGCCCGGCATCGAGAGCCCCACGGTCTCCCCGCTCCACAAGGACGGCTGGGTCGCGGTGCGGGCGATGGTCCCGAGCCAGGGTGCGCAGCGGTTGATGGACGAGCTGTGGGAGCTGGGCGCGCGCGGCATCCTGCTCACCGAGATCAATGCCTGCCGGCTCTGAGGCCGGCCGCGGCCCCCTGGACGTGCCGCGGACCTGGCGTCCCCTCGGCCCCCGGATCGTCGCGACCGTCCTGAGCATCGGGATGCTGGTCATCCTCGCCACGGCCTGGATCTCCCTCGGCGCCGAGACGCGCGCGAAGTTCACCCCGTTCCAGATCGGGACGATCTTCTTCTTCGTGATCGCCGGCGGCGTCGTGCTGCACGCGCTCACCCGGTCGCGGGTCACCGCGACCCGCGACGGGCTGACCGTCGTGAACGGGTACCGCAAGCGGGAGTTCGCCTGGGCCGAGGTCATCTCGGTCAACCTCCCGCCCGGCGCCCCCTGGGTCACCCTCGACCTCTCCGACGGCCGCACCGTCGCCGCCATGGGCATCCAGGGCTCCGACGGCGAGCGCTCCCGACAGGCGGTCCGCGACGTCCGCCGCCTGGCCGACGAGCTCACCCGCTAGCCCCCACGCTGCGCTCCTGCGCTTCACCCACCCCGTCCTCCGCCGAGTCGACGGAAACGACGAGTCGAGTCGCCACTTCCGGTCGACCTACCGGACCGGAAGTGGCCACTGAGCGGGCAGGGTCAGTCCTCGAGGGCGCGGATCCCCCAGACGACGGAGACGGTCTCGTCGGGGGCGAGGGTGAAGAGGTCCTCGCCGGAGCGGAGGGCGTCGGGGGGAGCGGTCATGGGCTCGACGGCGAGCGAGCGGCGGGCGGCCGCGGGGACGTCGTCGGCGGTGTAGAGCAGCAGCCAGGGGTGGTGGCCGTCGACCCAGAGGGTGACGCCGTCGCCGCTGGCGGGGTCCCGCAGCACCGCGGTGGTGTTGCCCTCCGGGTCGCGCTCGAGGTCGGTGAAGCAGTGATTGAGCGCCAGGTCGCGCAGGGGGCGGGCGACGCGGAAGTCGTACGGCGTGCCCTCGACCGCCTCCCGGCCCGCCGGCAGCAGCCGCTCGTCGTCGACGAGCAGGCGGGTGGCGGCGGGGAGCGTGAGCTCCCAGCGGTCGACCGGGCCGTCGCCGACGCGGAGGTACGGGTGCGCCCCCGAGGCGTACGGCGCCGGGCGGCCGGAGTCGTTCGTCGCGGTCTGGGTGACGGTGAGGCCGTCCGCGGAGAGGTCGTAGGCGACGTGCAGGTCCAGCGTCCACGGGTAGCCGGTCTGCGCCATCAGCCGGTAGGTCAGCGACACCGAGTGCCCGGTGTGCTCCTCGACGCTCCACGCGACCCAGCGGGCCAACCCGTGCGAGGAGTTGTGCCGCGACGGCTCGCTCAGCGGGAGCTGGAGGTCGCGACCCTCGAAGGTGTACTGCCCGTCGCGGACCCGGTTCGGCCACGGAACCAGCAGCTGCCCACGGCCGCCGGAGGACATCTCGTCCTCCCCGAAGCCGTCGACGAGGTCGCGCCCCCGGAAGGACAGCGCCCGCAGCGCGGCACCGCTCTCGGTCACGACGGCGCGGTAGCCGCCGCCCTCGATCTCGAACTGTTCGCCGCTCGGAGGTAGCACCGGCTCACCCTAGGCGCAGGGGCGGACGCTGTCCGGTCCCGTCCACGAGCAGGTCGGCCCGCTCGGGCGTGCGGTCGGCGGCGAAGTGCGCGGCCTCGGCGACCGTCCAGCGCCGCCAGTGCGGCTCGGCCTCGGCGCCGTCGCGGGCCAGGCCCCGCTCCAGCCGCAGGCCGGCCGGCGCCTCGACCCAGACGAGCACCCCCACCAGCGAGGAGTACGCCGCCAAGCCGGCGCCGACGCCCTCGAGCACGAGCAGCGGGGCGGGCGCCACGGCGACCGTCTCGGCGTACGCCCCCGCGTGCCAGTCGTAGCGCCGGTACGTCCCGGTCTCGCCGCGGGACAGCGGCAGCAGCAGGCGGTCGAGCTGCTCACCGACGCGGGGGAGGCCGTCCCAGCCGTCGTACAGGTCGTCCATGTGCAGCACGGGCGCGGCGGCCAGCGCGCCGATCCGTCCGGCGAGCGTGGTCTTCCCCGAGCCGGCCGGTCCGTCGACGCAGACCAGCCGCCCGGAGCCGAGCGTGGGCGGCCGGGAGCGGACGAGATCGAGGGCGACCGCGGCCGGGTCAGGAGACGAGGCCGTGCCCACGGTAGGTCGGGACCTCCTCGACGAACCGTTCGCCGCGGAGCAGGTGCACGCGGTCGGTGTGCTCGAAGAGCTCGCCGGACTTCGCGTGCCGGAACCACACCAGGTCGCCGATCGCGAGGCGTCCGGCGACGGGGCCGGTGAGCGGCGTCTGCACCTCGCCCGCGCCCTCGAGCCCGGTCAACCGGAGGCCGGCGGGCGCCCACGGCGTGGGGAGCCGGTCGGCGCCGGCCGCACCCGAGGCGACGAACCCGCCGCCGTGGACGGTCGCGATGTCGGCGGAGGGCCGCCGGACCACGGGCACGCCGAAGAACGCGGCCGGGCGGGGGTCGAACGATCGGTAGTGGTCGAACAGCGTCGGCACCAGCAGTCCCGACCCGGCGGCGACCTCGGTGACGACGGGGTCGGCGACGGTCGTCTCGATCGACCCCGACCCGCCGCCGTTCCACAGCTCGAGGTCGACCAGGGGGCGCAGCGCGTCCGCGACCGCCCGACGCCGCTCCAACAGCTGGGTCAGCGACGCCGTCTTGAGGCCGCGGACGACCGCGGAGCGGGCGCGCTGCGTGGGCACCGCGTCGGGGACGCCGGCGACCTGGCCCTCGTAGGTCATCACGCCGACGAGCCGGAAGCCCGGCCGCTCGAGCACCTCGCGCGCCAGCCGCACGACCCGGTCGGCCTCGTGCAGCGGACTGCGCTTGGGTCCGACGTGCTGGCCGCGGACCCGCAGGCCGGCGTCGACCTCCAGCGCGACCCGCACCGGCACGGCCGAGGACGAACGGACGGAGTCGACCACGTCGAGGTGGGCGACGTCGTCGACCATGATCGTGACGCGCGCGGCCGCCGACGGTGAGGCGACGAGCCGCGCCAGCGCGGCCCGGTCGACCGTCGGGTAGGCCACGAGCACGTCGTCGGTGACGCCCTGCTCCTCCAGCCAGAGCGCCTCGCGCAGCGTGTAGCCGAGGACGCCGGCGAACCCGGGGGTGGCCAGCGCGCGCCTCAGCAGCGCCGGGACGCGGATCGACTTCGACGCCACCCGCACGGGCTTCCCGGCCGCGCGCCGCACCAGGTCGGCGGCGTTGGCGTCGAAGGCGTCGAGGTCGACCACGGCGACCGGGGTGGGCAGGTCGCCCGGAGCGGCTGCGGCGGCGGCCGACAGCCGGGCCCAGAGCCGGTTGCGGGCGACGTCGTCGAGGTGGGTCACCCCAGGACTCTAGGAGACTCGGGGCGGCCGGGTCAGGAGATGCTCAGGAGATGCCGCGCTTGCGCAGCAGCGCCTCGATGTCGGCGAGCTCGTCGTCCCCGCCCTGGGCGCTGCCGATCGCCGGCTCGCCCTTCCCCTTGCCACGGCGTACCGCCTTGTCGGGCGCGGCGGTCGCTGCGCCGCCGACCGCACGGGCCCGCTCGCGGTCGCGCACGAGGCCCGAGACCACCAGCAGCACGACGGCGACGCCCGCCAGGACGATCCCGACCCACACCGACGGGCTGAGCACCAGGCCGGTGACCCAGTCGCCGACCGCGGTTCCGATGCGGGTGAACATCCGCAGCGTGTCGGTGAGGTACGCCGCCGCCGGCAGCAGGGTGAGCCCCGCACCGCGCAGGCCGGACGCCACGCCGCGCTTGCGGAACGCGTGCCACGTCCACACCGCCCCGAGCACGGTCAGGGTGAGTGCGAGGGCGGCCCAGGTCGCGTCGTCCACGGGTCCAGCCTGCCACGGTGCCGGGCGGGTCAGGCGGAGGCGGCCGCCGGGAGGGGCGCGTCGAGGAGGCCCCGGCGCCGCAGGTGCGGCATGACGCCCTCGGCGAACCACGACGCCTCCTCGACGTGCGGGTAGCCGGACAGCACCAGCTCGTCGATGCCCACGCGGTGGTAGGCCTCGACGAGGTCGGCGACCTCCTCGTGGCTGCCGACCAGCGAGGTGCCGGCGCCACCGCGCACGAGCCCGACGCCGGACCAGAGGCCGGGGGAGACCTCCAGCTCGCGCGCGGAGGAGTACGCCGTGCCGGCCCGGCGCAGCGCGTTCATCCGCTGCTGGCCGGTCGACTCGCTGCGGGCCTGCGCGGCCTGGGCGGCCTCGACCGTGGCGGGGTCGACGCCGTCGAGCAGCCACTGCGCGTGCCGCCACGCCTCCTCGGAGGTGTCCCGCGAGAGGGTGTGCACCCTCAGCCCGAACCGGATGGTCCGGCCCTGCTCGGCGGCCAGCCCGCGGATCCAGGCGACCTTCTCGGCCACCTGCTCCGGCGGCTCGCCCCAGGTCAGGTAGACGTCGCTGTGCCGCGCCGCCACCGGACCGGCCGCCGCGGACGAGCCGCCGAAGTAGATCGGGGGCAGCGGGTCGATGCCGCCGCTGACCAGCGCGCCCTCGGCCCGGTAGTAGGTGCCCGCGAAGTCGAAGGGCGCCCGGCGCCAGGTCCCGCGCACGACCTCGAGGAACTCGTCGGTGCGGGCGTAGCGCTCGTCCTTGGGCGCGGTGTCGCCGAAGCGGGCCTGCTCGACGGGTTCGCCGCCGGTGACGACGTTCAGCATCAGCCGTCCGTCGGAGATGCGCTGGTAGGTCGCGGCCATCTGCGCGGCGAGGACCGGGTTGACCACGCCGGGGCGGAAGGCGACGAGGAACTTCAGCGTCGTGGTCTCCCGGACCAGCGCGGCCGTGGTCAGCCAGGCGTCCTCGCAGAAGGTGCCGGTCGGGGTGAGCACCCCGGTGAAGCCGAGCCGCTCGGCGGTGCGGGCGACGTCGGCGAGGTAGTCGATGGTGGGCGGGCGGAAGCGCTCGCGGACGGATCCGCCCGGCCTGGTGGTCAGCGTGTCCGCCAGCCCGGTGGTGACGTTCTTCGGGACGCCCTGCCCGGCCCCCACCAACCCCCGGCTGTCGCCGGAGGTCGGCAGGAACCAGTGCAGGGTGAGCGGCGCGGTCACCGGACGGCGTCGCCGGTCGTGGCGTCGGCGAACTGGTCGCTGAAGAAGCCGGTCACGTCGACCTCCTCGGGGATCAGCCCGTTGGCGGTGAAGGCGTCGGCCATCTCCTGCTCCGAGGCGATCACCTCGTCGTCGATGGGGCGCGGGGTGACCGGCCGGTTTGCCGCGGCGGCGAGCGTGACCTCCTCGGAGAGCCCGGTCTGCTCGGCCCAGACCTTCGCCCAGTCCTCACGGTGCTCCGCAGACCAGATCTGCGCCTTCGTGATCCGGGTGAGGTAGTCCTCGAGCGCCGCGGTGGTGGCCTCGTCGTCGAGGGCCGCCTGGGAGGCGACCTGGAAGTTCAGCCCGTTGACCAGCCCGTCGCCGTCCACGAGCACGCGGGCGCCCTCGTCGACGACCGCCTGCGAGGTGTAGGGGTCCCACACCGCCCACGCGTCGACGTGGCCGTTGGCGAACGCGGCGAGCGCGTCGGCCGGCTGCAGGTTCTGCACCTCGATGTCGTCGTAGGTCAGGCCGGCCTCCTCGAGCTGGGCGAGCAGGTTGTAGTTGGCCGAGCTGCCCTCGGCGACGGCGACCTTCTTGCCCTCGAGGTCCGCGACGCTCTGCACCTTCGAGCCCCGGGGGACGAGGATCGTGTCGCCCTTGCCGGTGTAGGAGGCGGTGGCGACCATCTTGAAGGTGCCGCCCGCGGCTGCGGCGAAGATCGGCGGGGTGTTGCCGACCATGCCGACGTGGATGGCGTCGGAGTTCAGCGCCTCGAGGATCGGCGGGCCGGAGGTGAACTCCTTCCACTCGATCGTGTACTCGGTGTCGTCGAGCCCGGCCGCGCCCAGCAGGGCCTTGGCGCTGGTGCCCTTCTGGTCGCCGACGACGAGGGTGACCCGGGAGAGGTCGACCTCGCCGTCGTCGCCGATCGCGCCCTCGTTGCCGGTCGCGGAGCCGCCGCAGGCGGAGAGCGCGAGGAGGCCGGCGGCGAGGGTGGCGCCCAGGGCGGCGCGGAAGCCACGGCGGCGGGTCGTCGGGGTGGTCGTGCGGATCATGCTGCTCCTCGGTTCGCGTGGTGGGTCGTGCTGGGCCCGAGCTCCCCGGTGACCGG